>CACWXL010000002.1 GCA_902764825.1 Oscillospiraceae bacterium | reverse complement strand
ATCAAGGATCACAAGAGAATCCTCTTCAACGGCAACGGTTACGACGATG
Organism: Oscillospiraceae bacterium; assembly: GCA_902764825.1. GTDB lineage: Bacteria > Bacillota > Clostridia > Saccharofermentanales > Saccharofermentanaceae > Saccharofermentans. The sequence continues at coordinate 347,271 of CACWXL010000002.1, read as the reverse complement.
CATGGGTCAAGGAAGCAACAGAGGTAAGAGGTCTTTCCAACTATAAGACAACACCTGACTGTATGCCTCATCTCCTCGACGAGAAGAACGTAAAGATGCTCACATCACACAAGGTCTTCACAGAGGCAGAGCTCAAGTCCAGAGTCGACATCATGCTCGAAAACTACAGCAAGTCAGTCTTGATCGAAGCTAACACAATGCTCGAGATGAGCAGACGCATGATCCTTCCTGCAATCGAGTGCTACGAGAATAAACTTGCCGGAAGCGTTTCCGCAAAGAAGGCAGTAGCTCCTTCAGCAGCATGCAGCTATGAGGGTGACATCATCGTTAAACTCTCAGACCTCGCTGATAAGGTTTATGCCGGCGCTAATACTCTTGAAAAGGCAATCGAAGGTGCTAACGGTGAAGCTGACATCATAGCAGAGAGTGCCTTCATCAAGGATACAGTCATCCCTGCGATGAACGCTATTCGTAAGGCAGCAGACGAAGCCGAGACATATGTCTCCAAGGAATGCTGGCCGCTTCCTTCCTACGGTGACCTGCTCTTCAGCGTTAAATAACAGTTCCTCATATTCCACCCAACTAAGTAACCCCCGGAGTTTTCGAACTCTGGGGATTACTTAGAATTATGTTTAGAGAAATTATTTTTAGAATTTATGAAAAGAGATGATGATGATGACTAAATATATATTTGTAACCGGCGGTGTTGTTTCAGGTCTGGGAAAAGGTATTACTGCCGCATCCTTGGGAAGACTTTTGAAGGCGAGGGGACTTAAGGTCGCAGCACAAAAGCTCGACCCTTATATCAACGTCGATCCGGGCACGATGAGCCCTTACCAGCACGGCGAAGTATACGTTACGGAAGACGGAGCTGAGACGGATCTCGACTTAGGCCACTATGAGAGATTCATCGATGAAGACTTGAATAAATATTCCAACCTCACATCCGGCCGCGTTTACTGGAACGTCCTCAACAGGGAAAGAAGAGGCGAGTACTTAGGCTCGACCGTTCAAGTTATTCCGCACATCACAAACGAGATAAAGGAATTCGTATACAGAGTAGGCAAGAAAACAAACGCTGACGTCGTCATCACAGAGATCGGAGGCACGGTCGGTGATATCGAATCCCAGCCCTTCATAGAGGCAGTAAGACAGATATCTTTGGAAGTCGGAAGAGAGAACAGCCTCTTCATTCACGTAACACTCGTTCCATTCTTAAGAGGCTCTGACGAGCACAAGTCCAAGCCCACACAGCATTCAGTAAAAGAACTGCAGGGAATGGGCGTTAATCCCGGCGTGTTGATCCTACGCTGTGACGAGCCGCTCGAAGATGAGATCATGAAGAAGATCGCTCACTTCTGCAACGTTAAGGAAGACTGCGTAATCGAGAACATCACACTTCCTGTTCTCTATGAGGCACCCCTGATGCTCGAGGAAGCTCATTTTTCCGAGATCGTATGCAGAGAACTCGGCCTTGATGCAGGTGAAGCTGACCTTACACATTGGAAAGAGATGGTCGATAAGATCCATAACATCGAGAAGGAAGTCAGGATCGGTCTTGTCGGCAAATATGTCCACCTTCACGACGCATATCTCTCAGTCGCTGAAGCCCTCAAGAGCGCAGGCTATGCCAACGACGTTAAGGTAAATATCGACTGGATAGACTCTGAGTTAATAACCGAGCAGACAGTAAGCGACATGCTCTCAGGCCTTGACGGTATCATCGTTCCGGGCGGCTTTGGTGACCGCGGAATAAGCGGCATGATCCTTGCTGCAAAATATGCGCGTGAGAACAATGTCCCTTACTTCGGCATCTGCCTCGGTATGCAGATCGCAGTAATCGAGTATGCGCGCAATGTATTAGGCATTGCCGATGCGAACTCCGGCGAGTTCGACGAGCAGTGCTCCAACAAGGTCATCGACTTCATGCCCGGCCAGAGCGATGACATCGACAAGGGCGGCACGCTGAGACTCGGTGCTTATCCGTGCAAGATCGCAGAAGGCAGCCTTCTTTTCGAGTGCTACGGAAAATATGAGATACAGGAGCGCCATAGACACAGATATGAAGTCAACAATGACTACAGGGCCAGGTTCGTTGAGAGCGGCGCACGCTTTGCAGGTACGGCTCCTGACGACTCACTTGTTGAAGAAATGGAAATACCCGGTCACAAGTTCTATCTGGGCGTCCAGTATCACCCTGAATTCAAGTCCAGACCTGACAGGGCTCATCCGATCTTCAAGAAATTCATTGAAGCGTCGATAAAGTAAGTTGATAACGATACTGTTCCAAACTTCAAACAGTTATTCGGGCTGTCTCTTGATGAAGAGGCGGCCCTTTTTAATATTTTGGGAAGGTGCTGTCCCAGGCGGGAGCCGCTGTTGCTTCTAGGCCGGAGCTGTGTGAACCCCAGTTAAGGATTTGTTGCCTTCTGGGCGGACAAAAGAAGCAACATTTGAGGCAACACGGACCGGATGAACTGCGGATAGCCCCAGGATGAATCACAGACTTACCTCAGCCCCCCCGACTATAATACAGGGGGGTAAAAAATGCCGACAATTATATAAATAAGCGTTTTTGGTCCGTAAGCTTCTTTTGAAATTACGTACTAATTTTCGAAAACAAATAATTAGTCCGTCAGTTTGATGTAAGAATACTGGCTTAACCAAGAAAAAAGACGTACTAATTTTTGAAAAAGAGGTTTTAGTCCGTCTGGTGGACTAATAATGACGTACTAATAATAGAAAACGCAATCTTAGTACGTAAGATCGATCGATAATTACGTACTAATTCTCGAAAAAACAATTTTAGGCCGACAATAATGACGAGGACTTACTCCTTCAGCCCGCCGAGTGATATGCCTTCAACTATGTGCCTCGATAACACGGCATAGAGGATCAGGAGCGGGATAACGCTTGCAAGAACCACAAGGAAGTCATTGCTGTCGAGGTAGAAAATGGGACCGAACATGAGCAGGAGCGTTTTCTTTTCCATCTTGGAGATCGTGATGGCAGGCATCCAGCCGTCGTTCCAGCTTGCGGCGAATGCGAAGATCGCCTGGGTTGCTGCGGCGGGCTTCATGAGGGGCAGGATGATCTGGTTGAAGATGCGGAATTCTCCGGCGCCGTCGATCCTTGCTGACTGGATCATTTCATAGGAGAGCGATGCCTGCAGATACATGCACATGAAGAAGACCGTCATCGGTGAGGCCATGGCCGGGAGGATGTAGACGAAGAGCTTGTTGGTCAGGCGCATTTGGAATATGAGCTGGAGAAATCCGTAAGTGGAGATCGTGGAAGGGATCATCATGGCGAACATGATTATTGCGCTGCACACTTTTCGAAGCTTCCATTTATAAGCAGTTAGAGCATATGCGGTAAGGGCGGAGAAGTATACGGTTAAGATCGTGCTGAGGCCTGATACCAGGAGGGAATTGCCCAGTCCGATGAAGAGGTATTTGTAATTCTTCCAGAATGCGTCGATGTATGTAGAGAACTGATGATAATGAGCGGTGACGAGCTTTCCTATGTAGACCTGTTTCTCGACGAAGGTGTAGTTGTAAGACTCCTTGAGGAAGATGAAGAACGGGTAGAAGCTTAAGAATGCCATGAGGAGCGATATTGAATAGAATACTATCTTCAGGATAGTATCTCTTCTTTTGGTCTTGGATCTTGTCAGAACATTGGTGCTCGTAGCTGCATACCTCACCCGGGAATGATATCGTCAATATAGCATTAAGGTTGACTTATGTCTACCGAATGATATTATATCGGTATACATTCGTGTACCTGCACAAAAAAACGCACCATGAAATTGTACCGGTAATAGTTTTCGAGGGGCTTCGAAAAAGCATGGGAAGAAAGCATCGTAATATAGAGCGTCACTATAACAAATGGGGTTATATCTTTATGATCCCGTTTGCTGCTGCGTTCATGATCTTTCATTTCTATCCGCTCGCAAACACCGTATACTATGCCTTCTGCTACATAAAGGGACAGGGAAGGACCGATCCTCCGCAGTTCCTGCCTTCGATCGGAGAGCCGTGGTATAAGAATTTCATGGAGATCTTCCAGTCGACGTCATTTCACGATGCGTTCAGGAATACCATGATCATGTGGGTGGCTTATGCCGTTCCCGAGCTGATTTTCACGTTCTGGCTTGCTGCTGTCATCACGGACAGAAGACTGAATATCAAGGGCAGACTCCTTTATAAGACGGCATTTTTCTTTCCGAAGCTCGTAGACGGAACCAACATTGGCTCTGTTCTGACCGGTCATTTTATGTCGACTGTCGGAAGCACGATGTTTTTTGTCGTAGCAGCATCTGCGATGAACGGGTTCGGATTCACGGCTGATGATTTTAAGTTCTTTCTGTCGGACAGGTTCTTCATAATCCTCTTAAGTATCTACAGCCATTTCGGCATCACGTTTATCTATGTAATTGCGGGTATTACAGGTGTGCCTGTGGAAGTAATGGAGGCGGCAGAGATCGACGGCGCCACGAGGGCCCAGACGTTCCTTCGTGTAACGCTTCCGTGCATGCGGCCGATCCTTTTCTTTATTACGGTCATCACGGTTGTTGACGGAGTCGGCATGTATGATATCCCGTCCATGATCAGCAGTCCGTATGACCTTTTCAGAACGAACCTTACGCTCATGATGTATCTTCAGAACCAGTTCTTCATGGGGTCTTTTGCCTATGACAGGACGTCTGCCGCAAGTCTCATAATGCTTGCGTTATATGCGTTCTTTGCAGGTGTGATCTACTTTATATTCATAAGGGACAGGGAAGAAGCAAGATACAGACGCCGTATCAGAAAGGCTCGCATGGAAGAGCGAAAGAGGCTTAAGGCCGCGTGACCGGCTGCGGTTGATGGTCGTCTACCTGAGTGTTATATTTTTCTTGTATTTATTGGAGGAACAAAAGATGCGTTTATCAGATTCAGAATGGAAGATCGCAGATTGTCTCTGGACTAAAGGAGACATGACTATAACCGAGCTTACAAAAGAGCTCCGTCCCGTTACCGGCTGGGGCAAGAATACCATCATAACGCTCCTTAAGCGCATGACCGAGAAGGGCGCCATAACTTTCGTTCAGGAAGATAAGGCCAAGAGATTCCATCCCGTGGTCGACAGGACTGAAGCTGAGCTCGAAGAGACTGCTTCTTTCCTTGACAAGGTCTACAATGGCAATGTCGGCCTCATGATCTCCAATCTGATCGATTCCGACCAGCTTACGGATGAACAGTTAGCAGAGCTTCGAAGGATCATAAAGGAAGGCTGAAATGCTTAGGTACATTATCGGTGTCACGCTCATTGCGGCAGCCATAATGCTCATAAGGCGTCTTGCGGACGGCAGGATGCTTAAGAGGCATCAGTATGCCATCTGGCTCCTGATCCCTTTATACATGCTCATATCGCCGTTCCTCAGGATCAAGGTCACCGTTACGGATGAGATAAGTTCATTGATCCCCGATGCCTTCGAAAAGGCCGTCTATGAGAATGCGTACATCGACGATGCCGAGCCTTTTGCAGAGCTCGAAAAAGATGACCTGCCGGAAGTGGTTTTCGAGCAGGGCGAAGTACAGGAACAGGCTGAAGATACTGAGTCCTTAAGCAATACAGCAGTATCCGGCAAGACAGTAAAAAGGCACATTAATATAGGCGCGGTGCTTAACTGCACCTATATATGCGTGGCTGCATCGGCAGTGGCTGTACTGTCGGTCTATAATGCCGGATTTGTTATCTTCTGCAGAAGAAAGAGAACGTATCTCGGGACTGATCCCAAGAGCGGACTTAAGGTGTACGGCATAAGCCATAGGGGCGTGCCGTTCCTGTTGTTTAATGGGATCTACGTCGATCCTGATCCTTCAAGGATAAGTGAATACGCCATCTGTCACGAAGCCTGCCACTATAAGCACGGCGACTTCGTGTGGGTTATCGTAAGGCATCTTGTACTTGCACTTAACTGGTATAACCCGGTTATCTGGGCGGCATTTATCCTCTCGGGGAGAGACTGCGAACTGGCCTGCGATGAAGAAGTCATAAATGTTTACGGTACAGATCATGCCGAGACCTACGCTGAGGCTCTGGTAATGCAGATGCAGAGGAAGTCTGAATTCTACAGATTTACGATGACAACAGGCATGAGGAGCGGTTTTAAGTCGATGAAGCGCAGGATCGTAAGCATCAAGCATCCTGCAAAGAAGAGCCTTAAGGCCATTGCGATGAGCCTTGCTTCGCTTATCGTCATCTCAGGCTTTGCCGTGCTTGAGCCCAAGGCTGCAGAGAGTGATAAGAGCATAATCGATGAACTCGTAAATGAAGCGGTCATAGAAGCGCCCGTAAAGCGCGAGGCGCCTTTTGATTATGAGATAAGAAAGCCTGTCGTATCCCGGGTTTCCGATTATGAGAAAGACATTACATTCTTTAGAGATGATAATGTCGTAAAGGCAAAAATGTTGCTTCCTGAAGGCAGCGGCCCTTTTAAGACTGTGGTAATGCGCGGTGAGCTGGGCAGCACTTATTACGAATATCAGACCATCGCAGATGCGCTTAAAGAGAACGGCTACGCTGTGCTGTTCGTAAAGAACACGCATGAGAGCGAGATAATCAGGCGTTCGGGCGGAAGCGGCGTCAAAACTGTAGCAGACGTGTATTTTGAGCAGGTCTTAGACCACTTCGCGGTAATCGATGAGATGAGATACATCCCCGAGATCGACATGGATAATATCTATTTGTGGGGACATGATCTCGGAGGTGTTATCTCGCTTTACACCGGCGTCGAAAGACAGGATGAGATCAAGGGCATGGTGATCGTCCAGCCGTATCTCAATGAGAACCAGGCACTGAAGTTCTCCGAAGATCCCGAGCTTATGGTAAGGCTCTATGAAATCCTCCCTGACTGCACTGTTCCGACCGCGATCCTGGAACCGGAGAACAGCCCGCTGTCAGCATCCAAGAAAGCCACGGAAAGCATGCCTGACGGAAGGATAGTCCTCTTCGAAGGCAGTATCTCAAAATTTGACCGGTTCACCTTTAACAACATCGACTTAAAGACCTTGTCGGCTTTAAAGGAAATGTGATCTTTTGTTGTTAGCGCGTGCGTTGCGCAGAGTCATTTTTATTTGCCGCAATATTTTATTATTCTTGTTGTATAATGCTGCCGTTAATTATCTATATCGGGAAGTGTTATGAAGAGATCGTTGATAAGAAGTGTAACTGTTCTGGTCACAGCCTGCATCCTGGCAGGCTGTTCTGCGACGGTTGACGTAACTACTACATCAAGTGCTGTTGTTACTGAGACTGCTGAAGCTGTTACGGAGACCACTGAAGCGACTACAACAACTGAGGCGCGCGGCCATTATGAATATAAGCCTGTCGTCATGTCTTCGATATTCCTGGACATCATGGGCGAAGACATGTTTGACGCCTACAAGAACTATATAAAGGCGGTACAGAACGGGGAAGAGGAATTCGCGGTAAAGTCCGAGAATGATTACGACTGGATGTTAGGGCAGTTTCCGAGCAATTTCCAGCCCGTATACGAAGTCTATACAGAGTCTAATTACGCCGGGGCATTTAAGGACGGAAAGGCTACATTCCAGTATAAGATCCCAAAAGAAGAGCTTGCTCAAAAGCAGGCGGAATTTGAGGAAATGGTCACCGGCATTCTGAATGAAGTCTTAAGGGACGATTATTCTGATGTCGAAAAGGTCCTTGCACTCTATATCTACTTTTCCAACAATTATACATACGATTACGATACATATAACAAGATGAGCGATGAAGCTGTTCAGGGAATCTGCGCGTACAGGTTCTTCACGACAAAGCACGGTATCTGCGCTGAATGCTCTGTAGCATTCTCATTCATGCTCCTTCAGGCAGGTGTGGATGCTGTCGGATGTGGCGGCAACCGTGAATCTGACGGTGAGGGACACGCATGGACCTATGTGACGATAAACGGAAAGAATTATCATGTGGATCCGACTTTCGCCATGGAATCCGGCAACTGTCTGTCTTACTTCATGATGACCGATGAACAGCGCTACAATGAAGGCGGTTTTAAGCAGGAAGAAAACCGCGTTGCCTGCCATTACAAGAGCGACAGGAACGGCAGCGAATATACTGCCGACGATGACTTTTTCGCGCCCTTGTGGGGCAAATATCTCACATCATTCGATACTGAGAAGAAGATAATCTACTACACGGATATCGACGGAAATAAAGGCGAATTCGATTACTCGGCGTTCGGGTGATTATTCTCCGAAACGGCAGTCAACTTTTAGCTTTGAATAATGGGACAAAAACATGTCTGAAAAGTTGACTTTTCGCGAAAGTCGCTTTTTTGGCTAGCAAAATGACCGCAAAATCGAAGACAAAAATTTATTTACATAAGAACGAAAAGGGCTGCCTCCCGTAGGAGACAGCCCAAGTCATTTATGGCATGTGAATTCTTTTATTTTTTATTCTGACTGTGACATTTGCCTGCAAGGGCGCAGTGTGAGCAGTTGCAGCCGCATGAACTCTTGCCGGCTTTTTTGTCTTTGATCAGGCTTCTTGCTGCAAAGAATACGGCAACAGCAACAAGTGCTATTACTAAGATGTTAACCCAGTTTGCAGCAAGCCAGCCGATCATATGTGCAGTCCTTTACTTTGCTGTTTTCTTGGCAGGTCTTACAAGGAGGTACACAAGTCCTGCAAGAACGAGCAGAGCGAATATCAATCCGATTACGTTTACGGCGCCTGTGAAAAGGAGGCCTAACTGGTAAACGATGAGTGCGATAGCGTAAGCAAATACGCACTGGTAACCGATAGCGAACCATGTCCACTTTGCATTGTTCATCTCTCTCTTGATAGCACCGATAGCTGCAAAGCACGGAGCGCAGAGGAGGTTGAAGATGAGGAATGCGAAGCCTGAGAGCTGTGTTAAGCCTTCAAAGTCAAGAACACCGAATACGCCGACGACTTCTTCCTTTGCAACAAGACCCATTACAGTAGCAATAGTTGCCTTGATGTTAGCGAAGCCCAAAGGAGCGAAGATCCACTTGATCGCACCGCCGATGATGCCCAAGACAGATGCCTCAAGTTCCATATCCGGGTCGAATCCGAATCCGCTTCCTGTGTTTCCGAATACGGATCCGAGCCAGATAGCTATAGAGGAGATGAGAATAACTGTGCCTGCTTTTTTGATGAAGGACCAGCCGCGCTCCCACATGGATCTCAAGAGGTTTCCAAGTGTCGGCCAGTGGTATGCAGGGAGCTCCATTACGAACGGAGCGGGATCGCCTGCGAAAGGCTTTGTCTTCTTAAGGATGATACCGGAGATAACTACTGAGGCTACACCGATGAAGTAAGCAGCAGGTGCCAGCCATGAACCTCTGAATGCAGTGTGGCGGAACAAAGCTGCCGTGATAAGAGCGATGATAGGGAGCTTCGCGCCGCAGGGGATGAAGGTTGTAGTCATGATGGTCATTCTTCTGTCACGCTGATTCTCGATCGTACGTGATGCCATGATGCCCGGAACACCGCATCCGGAAGATACGAGCATAGGGATGAATGACTTTCCTGAAAGACCGAATCTTCTGAAGATACGGTCGAGTACGAATGCGACTCTTGCCATGTATCCGCAGGATTCAAGGAATGCAAGGAGGAAGAAGAGGACGAGCATCTGGGGAACGAAGCCCAATACTGCGCCTACACCACCGATGATACCGTCAACGACAAGTCCTGTAACGAACTCGTTAGCGCCGGCCTTCTCGAGCAGTCCGGAAACCATGTCAGGAACGGAAGGAACGAAGACAGCACCTTCTGTCTCATCCATAGCAGGAGTGGTAAATTCGCCCTCTTCATCAAGAGCACCGGATTCAACGAGAGGTGCTTCGATGTCATAGCCTTTGTCCATGAGCTCATCAGCATAGAATCCGTAATCCTCTTCGAAAGCGCCGAAATCTGCGTCATCGAAGTCAGCCTGGAGGTTTTCAGCACCTGTTACGTCGTTATCAACAGCCTCGTCGATAACAGCCTTAACGCCGTCAACGAATACTGCTTCACCGGCCCAGTTATCAACATTCTCGTCGTACTGTTTCTGGCCGATGCCTAAGAAGAAGAAACCGTCACCGAAGAGATTGTCATTTGTCCAGTCGGTCATACTGGTTCCTAATGTTGTCATTGCGATGAAGTAAACGAGCCACATGATGAGCGCGAAAATAGGGAGACCCAAGATCCTGTTTGTTACGATCTTGTCGATCTTATCTGATTTGGAGAGCTTGCCTTTTGACTGCTTCTTGTAGCAGCTCTTGATGATGGAAGCGATATAGACATAGCGCTCGTTTGTGATGATGGACTCTGCATCGTCGTCGAGCTCAGTCTCAGCTGCCTTGATGTCATTCTCGATGTGCTCAATTGTCTCCTTGGAGATGCCGAGCTTCTCGATTACTTTCTCGTCGCGCTCGAAGATCTTTATCGCATACCATCTCTGCTTGTCAGGATTCATATCGTGGAGGCATGCCTCTTCGATGTGAGCCAGAGCATGCTCTACGGGGCCGGAGAAGGAGTGGGGAGGAACAGTCTTTGTTCCGTTGGCAGCCTTGATGGCTTCCTCTGCTGCCTCCATGATGCCGGTACCCTTAAGAGCGGAGATGGATACTGCCTTGCAGCCCATCTGCTTTGAGAGCATGTCGAGGTCGATCTTGTCGCCGTTCTTATTAATGATATCCATCATGTTTACTGCCATTACGACAGGGATACCTAATTCTGTAAGCTGTGTTGTGAGGTAGAGGTTACGCTCTAAGTTTGTACCGTCTACGATGTTGAGGATAACGTCAGGATTCTCATCGATGAGATAATTACGTGCTACGACTTCCTCTAATGTATAAGGGGAGAGGGAATAGATACCCGGAAGGTCTGTTATGGTTACGCCATCGTGCTTTTTGAGCTTACCTTCCTTTTTCTCGACTGTTACGCCCGGCCAGTTGCCGACGAACTGGTTGGAACCCGTGAGAGCGTTGAAGAGCGTGGTCTTACCGCTGTTCGGGTTACCTGCTAATGCGATCTTTATTTCTTTAGCCATGTATTATTTATTCCTCCATTAACTATCGGTTTAGTTACATGAATGAGTGAAATTCGTTTGCGAGCGACTTCCGCACAAGCGAAGCGCGGAGGACTTTAGCAAGCAAATGCAATTTCACTCAACCTCTACCATCTCAGCGTCGTTCTTACGAAGAGATAATTCATAACCTCTTACTGTTACCTCGACAGGGTCACCGAGAGGGGCTACCTTGCGGACATAGATCTCAACGCCTTTGGTGATTCCCATGTCCATGATCCTGCGCTTTACGGCGCCTTCACCGTGGAGCTTTACGACCTTAACGGTCTGTCCTACCTTCACTTCCTTTAGTGTCTTCATATATTCCTCCTGTTTAATTAATAAACGTCATCAGACCATGATCTTCATGGCCATATCTTTGTTGAGTGCGATCCTGGATTCCTTTACCTTAAGGATCACGCTTCCGTCGTTTACGTTGATAAGAGTTACAAGCCCGCCCGGAACGATTCCAAGATTCTCAAGATGAAGTTTTACTTCGGGGCTTCCGCCAACCTTCCTGACGATCAATTCCTCGCCGCAATCGGCTACTACAATAGGCATCATGTCATTCTCCCTATATATAAATATTTAAGTAAGATTTAGCGTACATAAGTTAGTCTAACCTAATTAGTCTCGGCTAACATTATATTTATCAATCCGAAAATTGCAAGCGGGAAATACAAAAAACGTCAATTATCACAAGGGATTGCGATAAATCAAGAAAATTTATGTTGACAAGTTAGGCACGTCTAACTATTATGTTTTCCGAGTGTTAGTATAGACTAACTCTTGCGTATGTTCATTTTCGGGGGTGTAAAAAGTGAAGAAGAAAAGCACGTTCTCCTGGGTGCTCGAATTTGCGGGCAGGAGAATAAAGTATTTCGGCTGGAGTGTTGTGCTCGCGGTCATCGGTGTTGCCTTATCGTTCGGACCTTATCTGTTTATGTCTGACATGGTGGTTCAGCTTTTAAACGGCAATAAAGATTGGAATTACTATTTCAGTAAGATACTGCTTATGGCTGCCTGCTGGGTATTAAGACTTTTATGTCATTCCATATCAACGTCTTTGTCGCATATGGGAACATTCAATGTTTTAGGTACTGTAAGAAGACAGCTTTGCGAGAAGCTTTCAAAGATCCCGTTAGGCTCCGTGCTCTCTGATAACAGCGGTACATATAAGAACATTATCGTTGAGCGAGTTGATTCCATGGAGACAACTCTTGCACATATCATTCCTGAGTTTTCGGCGAACATTCTCCTTCCAATAGTTATATTTGTATATCTGATCTCACTTGACTGGAGAATGGGACTTGCCAATCTTATCTCTGTAGTTATCGGCGGTATCCTTTGTGCAGGAATGTTTGTAAAGAGCGGCAACGGATATGAAGTCTCAGTCCAGAAGACAAAGGCTTTAAACGATACTGCTGTTGAATACATAAATGGTATTGAAGTAATAAAGGCCTTCGGTAAATCCAAGACTTCTTACGATAAGTTCGTAACGGCAGCAAGAGAAGGCGCTGACTGCTTCATCGACTGGATGAGAAGATGCATCTGGTGGCAGACGGGATTCATGGCATTCATGCCTGCGACATTCTTAGGCGTGTTGCCTGTAGGCCTTTTGCTCATTAAGAACGGAAGCCTTACTCCCGAGAACTTTGTAATGAGCGTTATCCTCTCTGCAGGCCTTATCACACCTCTTATTGTTGCATTCTCTTATACGGATGATCTCTTAAAGATCAAGACGATCTTCGGTGAGGTTACTGAGATCCTCGAAAGGGATGACATGAAGAGACCTGAGACACTTGCAAAAGAACCTGTGGGATCCGATATCAAGCTCAGCAACGTTAAGTTCAAGTATAAGGATGCTGAGGTCCTCCACGGCATTAACATGGAGATAAAGCAGGGTGAAGTAAGTGCTATCGTCGGACCTTCAGGTTCCGGTAAGAGCACAGTCGCAAGGCTCATCGATTCCTTGTGGGATCCTGACGAAGGCGTGATCACATTCGGCGGCGTTAACATCAAGGATATTCCTCTGGATTACTACATGAGTCAGATAGCTTATGTAGCGCAGGATAATTATCTTTTCGACCTCTCGATAAAGGAAAATATCAGATTAGGTAAAAAGGGCGCTACTGATGAGGAAGTTATAGAGGCTGCAATGAAGTGCGGTTGTCACGAATTCATCTTAGGCCTCGAAAACGGATATGATACAGTTGTCGGCGGCGCAGGCGGACATCTGTCCGGCGGTGAGCGCCAGAGGATCTGCATCGCAAGAGCCATGCTCAAGAATGCACCTGTAGTCATTCTCGATGAGGCTACGGCATATACCGATCCTGAGAACGAGGCTCTCGTTCAGTCCAGCGTAGCAAAGCTCGTACAGGGCAAGACCTTGATCGTTATCGCACACAGGCTTTCCACAATCGTTGATGCCGACAAGATCTTCGTTATCAACCAGGGTAATCTTGAAGCTTCCGGAACACATCAGGAACTCCTTGAATCATGTCCTCTATACAGCAACATGTGGGCTGCCCACAGCATGGCAAGGGATGAGGATGAGTCTGAAAGTGTTGCTGTAAGCGGAAAGGAGGCCCTCAATGTATGAGATGATAAAAAAGTTCTTCGATTTCTGTGATCAGAAGAACAGGAACAAATTATATAGAGCAGTATTTCTCGGTGTCTTAGACGCTATCCTGGCCGCCATGAAGATACCGGCAGCATTTGTAGCGTTCGGTGCTGTTATTAATCAGTCTATAGACACGAAGACAATACTTCTCGTTATTGGTCTTATGCTTTTAAGCACAGTTGGTAAGATGACTATCAACAGATTCGGTCATATGCTCGAGACGGAAGCCGGTTACGACACTTGCGCACAAAAGAGGATCCAGATTGCAGAGCACCTTAGATATCTCCCTATGGGATATTTCAACGATACGAGCCTTGGCCATATCACATCTGTTACTACAAATACGATGGAGCAGGTAGGAGATATCGCAACAAGAGCGATAATGATGGTTCTTCAGGGAAGCATTACGACTGTGGTAATCGGTGTCGGCATGTTTTTCTTTGACTGGAGGATCGGTCTGATCGCCGTTATAGGAATTACTGTTTTCTTCTTTTGGAACAAGGTGACAAATTATAAGGTCGCAAAGGTTGCAGGAGAGAAGCTCGAATCGGACAGGGATATCGTCGGAGTAATTCTTGAATATATCCAGGGCATTGCAGAGATCCGCAACTACAACATCGTTGCGCTTAACACATCACGTGTATCCAAAGCTATCGACCGTAAGGTCAAGGCAGACATAACTGCTGAGCTTGCAGCTATTCCTGCTGTGGGAATCCAGATGCTTATCAGCAAGCTCACAGGTGTTGTTATCGCTGCTGCTTCGATCTGGTTCTATATGTCTGGTTCCATGGATCTTGTGTATACGATCACAATGCTCATGTGCTCGTTCATGATCTTTGAATCACTCGATGCGGCAGGTGTATACACAGCACTTTTGAAGATCATCGGAAAGGGTGTTGATCTTGCAAATGAGATCACGGATCTTCCGCAGATGGACATTGACGGTGAGGATATCAAGCCCGCTAACAGAGACATCCGTCTTGAGAATGTAAGCTTTGCTTATGAGAACAGAAAGATAATCGATAATGTAACTCTCGATATCAAAGAGAATACAACGACTGCTATAGTCGGCCCTTCCGGCGGCGGTAAGACTACGATCACATCACTTATTGCCAGATTCTGGGATGTCCAGGAAGGCAAGGTTACGCTTGGCGGAAGGGATGTAAGAGATTACAGCTTTGATTCCCTTATGGAGAACTTCAGTTTCGTATTCCAAAGGGTTTATCTTTTCGAAGACACGATTGCAAATAATATCAGATTCGGAAGGCCTGATGCTTCTATGGAAGAAGTTATCGCAGCTGCGAAGAAAGCTTCGTGCCATGACTTTATAATGGCACTCCCTGACGGTTACGACACTTTGGTAGGTGAGGGCGGAGCTTCGCTCTCAGGCGGTGAGAAACAGAGGATTGCGATTGCAAGAGCGATCATGAAGGATTCACCGATCATCATTCTGGACGAGGCAACGGCAAACGTTGACCCTGAAAATGAGAAGGAGCTTACGGAAGCTATAGAGAACCTTACAAGGGAGAAGACGATCATAATGATCGCGCACAGATTAAAGACTGTAAGACACGCAGACCAGATCATCGTTGTGGACAAGGGACAGATCGTCCAGAAGGGCAAGCACGAAGACTTGATCAAGCAGGAAGGCATTTATAGGAACTTCGTATCTGGCAGAAAACAGGCAGTCAGCTGGAAGATCTCATAATAATCGGAGGTATATATGGAAAACAAAAGTAAGAAGCTTAAGGCAAAAGATTTTATAACGGTCGGCATATTTGCAGCGATCCTTTTTGCTGTTGAATTTGCATTTGGAATGCTCGGTTATATTCATCCTTATATCGTTGCTTCATATGTAATCATTCTGCCTTTGGCAAGCGGCATCCCGATGATGCTCTTCTACACAAAGGTTGAAAAGTTCGGCATGATCACCATTTTATCGATCCTTTTGGCGATCATCATGTTCATTGGCGGCATGGGTTATCTTGGAGCTCCGCTCATCGTCGGCGCAGGTGTTATTGCAGATCTGATTGCCAAATCAGGTCAGTATAAGAGCTTTAAGAAGATTGTTATAAGCTTTGGTATTTTCAATCTCTGGATTTGTGCAAACTATTTCCCGATCCTTGTAACTGCTGAATCCTACCGTCAGGATCTTATCGACGGCGGTTTTTCTGCTGAATATGCAAATAATCTCTTTGCGGCGATCAATGTAAAGACGATCGGAATCCTTGTTGTTCTCTGCTTCGTTTTCGGATGCATCGGAGCTGTTATCGGCAAGGCTGTTGTAAAGAAGCATTTCGAGAAGGCCGGAATCGTATAACATGAGACTCGATCCCAGAACAAAGCTGTTTATGGTATTTGTCGTATCACTCATCGTCATGATGAGTGCGACAACACCGTTCTTGTGGGCTATCAGACTGTCCATTACTCTGATACCGATAATACTCATGATCCTTGAGAAGAAGTATTCTTCCGCTCTGAAATTCTTATTGGCGTATGCTTCAGCTCTTGTTCTGACTTTTTACTTCCTGTCTGAGCAGTCAGAAGGCCTTATCGCATCACTGCTGATAGGATATTGCGGAATCGTAGTACAGTTCATGCCGGCAATCATCACGGCATGGTATGTGGTAAGAACTACAAAGATCGGCGAGTTCATGTCCTGCATGCAGAAGATGCATGTCCCGGACGGGATCGCAGTTTCTTTGGCAGTTGTAATGAGATTTTTCCCGACGATCAAGGAAGAATATTCTTCGATCAACGATGCCATGAGGATGAGAGGCGTCATGTTAGGTGGCGGCAATGTCCTCAGGATGTTTGAATTCAGAATGATACCGCTTCTTTTCTCGTGCGTTAACATAGGCGAAGAACTGTCGGCGGCAGCAATCACCAGAGGTCTCGGCGGAGAGACCAAAAGGTCGAGCATAATAGAACTTAAGCTCGGGCTTGCAGATTACCTGCTTATGGCTTTCCTTACTGCCTCGACAGTTATCTTCGTCGTGTATAAGTATTTTTTATGAGTATCGTAGAGCTCGAAAACGTAAATTTTCAATACAAGGGCTCCAAGGACGGTTCCCTTAATAACATTAACCTCAATATTGAAAAGGGCCAGACAGTCCTTCTCTGCGGTGCTTCAGGTTCCGGCAAGACGTCGATAATAAGGCTTATAAACGGCCTTATCCCGCATTACTATTCAGGTGAACTTGAAGGTGATATAAGGGTTGCCGGACATGATGTCAAAAAGACTGAACTTCATGAACTTGCCGGCACAGTCGGTACTGTCTTCCAGAATCCGAGAAGCCAGTTCTTCTCAGTAGATACTGACGGGGAGATAGCATTCGGTCCGGAGAATATCGGTCTTGAGCCGAAAGAGATCAAGGCCAGACTTAATGATGTCGTCGCGGAGATGAATCTGGATGAGCTTCTTGGCAGAAGCATTTTCGATCTGTCAGGAGGACAAAAGCAGAGGATTGCCTGCGCATCAGTAGCTGCGCTCCTGCCGGATATAATCCTGTTAGATGAACCCTCGTCAAATCTCGACTTTGATTCAATAGAACTCTTAAGAGGCACTATCCTTGAATGGAAGCGCCAGGGCAAGACCATCATCATCTCAGAGCACAGATTATGGTATCTGAAAGATGCTGTTGACCGCGTTATCTATATGGAAAACGGCGTGATGGCAAAGGAGTGGACAGGTGAAGAATTCACAGCCTTAAGCGAAGAAGAAGTGAAGTCTTATAAGTTAAGGCCGATCGTTCTGGAAGAAGAGCTTATCCGTGATATCCGCGGTGAGAGTACATCTTCATTCTGCGATGTTGAGAACAATATTGAACTCAATGATTTCTTTTTCAGCTATAAAAGGCGTCCGTATCTGCTCTTCAAAAAGAAGTTTAAAGAATCAGACGGGGATCTTCTTAACCTGAACATTCCGTCTTTAAAGATCCCGAAAGGTAAGGTGATCGGTCTTGTCGGGCCTAACGGAACAGGTAAATCGACATTTTTAAGGTGTCTTTGCGGTCTTGAAGGTGACTGCAAAGGAAAGCTGGTATTTGACGGTAAAACATATAAGGGAAGGCAGATCTTGAAGATCTGTTATCTGGTCATGCAGGATGTTAACCATCAGCTCTTTACGGACAGCGTTAAGTCTGAAGTCATGCTCTCTATGAAGGATGAAGATGAGAAGCGCTGTGATGAGATCCTTGAGAGTCTTGGCCTTCTGGAATATAAAGATACTCACCCGATGGCCTTGTCAGGCGGCCAGAAGCAGCGTGTTGCGATAGCTTCGGCCATTGCGTCAGGTGCAGAGATCCTTCTTTTCGATGAGCCTACATCGGGTCTGGATTACTCACATATGGAGAAGGTGGGTGATCTGCTGAATGAATTAGCTTCCGCTGGTGCTTCTGTCATCGTTTCCACGCACGATCCCGAACTTATCTCGGAATGCTGCGATTATGTGCTTGGGATCAAACACGGTAAGGCTGTTTATCTTAAAGAGAATAAGAAGCTTTAATGCCTGATTTTATTGATTTTGAGAATCGAAATCAGTTTTAGTATACAAAAATTAGTATAAACTAACTTTTTGACAATAGATACCTCGTTACGATCTGAAATCATTGTCAAAAACATAGATGTAATATTATGGTTAGCGTGAACTAACATATAGTCAGACATATTAACGGAGAGTTTGACTATGTATATTGAAACTAAAGATTTAAAAAAGTCTTATGGCGAAGGCGGCAGTTATGCCCAGGTTCTTAAAGGCGTCAATATCGGGGTAGAGAAGGGTGAGATGTGTGTTATCCAGGGAACTTCAGGTTCCGGAAAGTCCACTCTTCTTAACTGCATTGGCGGTCTTGATGATGTCGATTCCGGCAGCGTTTCCGTTGCAGGTATCCTCATTGAGGGTTTGAAAGGCGAGAAACTCTCGGATTACAGGAGAGATAATCTCGGATTCATATTCCAGTTCTATAATCTGGTTCCTAACCTTACCGTAAGAGAGAATATCCAGGTCTGTGAATACCTGACCAAAGATCCGCTTAATCTTGATGAACTTATTGAAGTGCTGGGACTTACAGAACATCAGTATAAGTTCCCCTCGCAGTTGTCAGGCGGCCAGCAGCAGCGCTGTGCGATTGCAAGGGCCCTTGTTAAGAATCCGAAGGTGCTCCTCTGTGACGAGCCGACGGGTGCGCTGGATTCCAAGACATCCAGGGATATCCTGGTCCTCCTTGAGAAGATCAACAAACAGTACGGCACGACGATGCTGATCGTAACCCACAACAACTCGATAAAGAACATGGTGGATCACGTTATCTATCTCAAGGACGGAGAGATATACAAAGACTACTATAACGAGACTAAGACACCTGCCTCAGAACTGGAGGATCTCTGATATGGGGTGGATCTTATTCAAAAGGGCGCTCCGTGATCTCAAAGCCGGATGGACAAGATATATCGCGTTGTCGCTCCTTATCATATTCTCGATCTTTATCGTCGTAAGCCTTATGGGCGCTGCGGTGACCATTATCGATTACACTGAATTAAGAGACAGGGAATTGTGCCGTGAGGACGGAGAGTTCTCTGTTTTTGTTCCGTTAAGAGATGAAGAGGAAAAGAAACTCACTGACAAGGGCATTTCTTTAGAGAAGATGTTCTTTGTCGATTACGATCTTAATGAGGATCAGGTTTTACGTGCCTTCAAAGTAAGAGAGAACATCAACAGGATATCCATTATCGACGGAAGCCTTCCTGCAAACGATAATGAAGCTGTTCTGGAGAGGCGTTATTCGGAAGTAAATAATATAAATATCGGCGATAAGGTTACTATCGGCGGAAAAGAATTCACTATATCCGGAATCGGTGCTGCTCCTGATTACAACACAGTGATCAAGAAGGTATCAGATACTGTAGTAGACAGCAGATATTTCGGTCTTATCTTTATGACTTCAAAGGCTTATGAGGATCTTTATGCATCCGTAGATTCCGTTAATTCCGAAGAGTACTATTACGCGTATCTTCTTAACGGTGCAATGACGGAAGACGAGCTTAAGGATTATCTTGAAGACATCGAATTCGATGTTGATGACATCGACGATCCTTATTTCAAGGAATACTGGGATAAGGTGGCCGGCAAAAAAGATGACCTTGTTGAAGGCATAGATAAACTCAAAGACGGTGCAAAAGATATCGCAAAGGGCGCGTCCGAACTCTATGACGGCACAAGTGAATTCAACGACGGCATGGGTGAATTAAAAGATTCGATGCCCGACCTTAAGAAAGGTGTAAAGGAGCTTGATGATGGTGCCGCACAGCTCGAAAAGGGCGTCAAGGCATATACTGACGGTGTGAGCCAGGTCGAATCAGGCGCATCATCTTTATCCAGCGGAGCCAAATCGCTCGCCAAGGGCACAAAAGACCTTAACAGCGGTGCGAAGCAATACGGCTCAGGTGTTGACCAGTATTCCGAATCGGTCAATGCAATGACTCAGAACGAAGATCCATATGTAGCAGGTGTTGCAGCAAGTATGGCAGGACCCGTAAAAGATCTCGCTAACGGATATTCCCAGATCAAAAGCGGTGTTGCCGGTGTTGATTCGGGTGCCCAGCAGCTCAGCAGCGGAGCAAACCAGCTCTATAACGGCATCAAAAAATTAAAAGATAACAATACTGCTTTGAGAAACGGAGCAACAGCGCTTCATAAAGGAACTACGGAACTGAAAAATGGTACGAAGGAGCTGGCTGACGGTGTAGATAAACTCTATGACGGCTCCGGCAAGATCAAGGATGGTGCAAAAGAACTTGCTGACGGCACTAAGAAATATGCTGACGGTGTAAAGGAATTCTCCGACGAGGCTAATGATCTCATCGATGAGGTATTCGATTTCAAGACATCTAATCTGATGCTGTTCATGAATCACAATGATAATCCGAGGATCGATTCGGCTGCTGATGACGTTCAGATCAATTATTCGGCAAGCATCATTTTCGGAATACTGCTCGTAATGCTTTTCGCATACGTAATATCAGTATTTATCGTTCACATGATCGATCAGGAGAGTTCAGTTATCGGCGCACTTTATTCGATGGGCGTAAAGAGGAGAACACTCACATTAAGTTATGTGGCAGTTCCGGTTATTGTTACGTTTGTCTCTGGTGTAATTGGTACTCTTATTGCAGTTCTGACACCTGCCGGAATCCCTGCGCAGATGGCTGATTCATTAGGTTATTTCTCAATGCCTGAGATGGATGTCGAAGTAACACCTTTTATCCTTATCTACGGTCTTGTAGTGCCGCCTGTAACAGCACTTATAGTTAATGTCCTTGTTGTCCGCAACAGGCTCAAGAAGACCCCTCTCGCGCTCCTTCGAAATGAACAGAAAGTAGTAAGAGGCAAAGATATAAAGATTAAGGGCCTCAAGTTTATCAGCATGTTCAGATTAAGACAGATCATGCGCGAAATGCGAGCAGGCATTACCGTTATCCTCGGATTGTTAATGAGCCTTCTTGTAGCACTTATGGCCGTCAACACATCAGTATATTGTTCAAAGGTCAAGGATTACTACATAAGCCAGACCAAGTATGAATACATGTATAACTACAAGTATCCGACAGAAGAAGTTCCCGAAGGCGGCTATGAAGCTGTAGCTGAAGGCTTTAAGAAGGAGATCTACGGTTATACATTCGATGTAACGCTGATGGGAATCACGGAAGATAACCCGTTCTTTGACACGGGTAAGCTGCCTGATAATGATACGGATCTTGTTGTAAGTTCTGCCGTTGCAAGTAAGTATGCACTCAAGGTTGGTGATGTCTTCACATTGACTGATGACAAGGGTGAGAGATTATATGCGTTCAGAGTCTGTAAGATCTTCGATTATTCCGCATCGTTGATGGTGTTCATGGATATAGATAGGTGCCGTGACATGTTCGGTGAAGACGATGATTATTTCAACGTTGTTTTCTCTGATCACAAGCTCGATATAGAGAACGGAAGACTGTATTCGGTTGTCTCGAAAGAAGAGATTGCAAGATCATCCGGTGTTTACGTTGAGATGATGGGTCCTATGGTTACGACGATGACAGTTGCATCATCAGTTATCTTCCTTGTCGTTATGTATCTCATGGTAAAGATGATGATCGACAGATCATCCTTCAATATCTCGCTCGTTAAGATTTTCGGGTTCAGAAATAAAGAGGTCAGGAAAATGTACCTTGACGGCAATTTCTATATTGTCGCTATAGGAGCCCTTATCTCGATACCTCTTTGCAAAATGATTATGGATTATATCTACCCGAGATATCTGGTAGCAAATGTAGGCGTAGGAATCAGTCCTACATATCCGCCGTATCTCTATCTGGCGATCTTCCTTGTCATCATTGTCCTTTATCTTGCGATAAACCTCGTGCTGACAGGCAGGATAAGAAAGATAGTACCGGCAGAAGTTCTTAAGAACAGGGAGTAATTATGATCAAGACAACAGTAAAGATCGACGGAATGATGTGTGGCATGTGCGAAGCCCATGTTTGTGATGCTATCAGAAAAGCAATTCCTTCAGCAAAGAAGGTAAAGGCTTCGCGCTCAAAGAAGGAAGCCACATTCCTTACTGAAGATGCAGTTGATGCGAGCCTTCTTGAGGCAGCAATAAAAGATATAGGCTATGACTATCTCGGAGCAGAATCTGAGACTTACAAGAAAAGAGGATTGTTCGGATGACTTTTGAAGAGCGCGGAAACATGTCAGGCAAGACATTGATGCTCCTGCCAGGTACCTGCTGTGACTGGCAGATGAATTTCTCGACAGTTATAGATGCTCTTGCAGAAAAGTATCATCTTATACTCGTAAACTACGACGGCTTTGACGGAAGCGACCTTATCTTTCCGGACATGATCACAGTAACTGAGAAGATCGAGAAATACATTATCGATAACCATAACGGAAGAATAGACGGTGCTCTTGGTTCATCACTGGGAAGCAGCTTTGTTGGCCAGCTTATACAGCGTGAGAACATTCACATGGATCATGGTATCTTTGGTAGTCCTGACCTTGATCAGAGCGGTGTCTTGTCTGCAAAACTGAAGTCTGCTTTGGTCACGCCTTTGCTTACAAGCTTTACAAAAAGCGAAAAGAAGAAGCAAAAGGCAAAGACCAAATTCATAGAGCTTTTCGAGATGGATGAGAAGACAGCTGAGATGTTCCTGTCATCATTTTCGAGATTTAAGACAGAATCTATTAAGAATCAGTTCTATACGGACCTTATCACATATCTTAAGGATGATATTCATGTTGAAGGAACGAAGGTGCATTTCATCTATGCGAACAAAATGGGTGAGAAGTACAAGAAACGTTATCAGAAGTATTTTCGTGATCCAGATATCAGAGAATTTAATATGCAGCACGAGCAGTGGCTCTTCGGCGGAGAAAAGTACAGGGAGCCGGTCCTCAAAGCTATAGACGAATTTATGGAGAGCTAAGCATGAACGAACAAGAATATAAAGACATGACAATAAACGAATTTACCAAAGCCGCAGTTGTCTATGAGACTGACCAGGCCGGTGTATATAAGATGTGCAAGAAGGACTATCCTGATGTTCTTGCAGAGCTTGAGAAAGAGCCTTTCGACAGTTTGCTTGACTGCGGCTGCGGAACTGCACCGATGATCTCGCTTTTATATGAGAAATATCCCGAAAAGCATTACACAGGTATCGATCTGACACCGAAGATGATCGAGATGGCAAAAGCCAAGAACATACCCGGCGCGGTGTTTGTAGTCGGCGACTGTGAGAATCTTCCTTTCGATGCAAACTCGTTTGATGCGGTCATCTGCTGTGAGAGTTTCCATCATTATCCGAATGTTCAGGATTTCTTTAACAGCGTCTATAGAGTGCTGAAGCCGGGCGGAAGACTTGTTCTCCGTGACATGACATTCAATTGGGCTTCCACAAGATGGTTTTGCAACAAGATCGAGATGCCGATCATTAATCTTAAAGGCCACGGCGATGTCAAGATCTACGGAAGGGATGAAGTTGATATGCTCTGTAAAAATGCGGGTCTTAAGATGGAACTTTTCGAAAAGCGCGGATTCTGCAGGCTTCACAGCGTGGCAAGAAAACCCCGTTAAGGAATATATCTATGGAATCAAATAACAGGAAGCTGGCTTTAGCCGGAATTATCGGAACCATTGTATATGCAGTTGCTGATCTGTGCATTCATATGTACATTATTGTGAGGTGATATCATGCAGATCCTGATCACGTTATTACTTGCAGTCATGATGATGGCAGGGCTCTTCCTGCTCCTTCTGGGAGGCGTTGGGTTTGTGCAGAATAAGAGCTTTTTCTCATCTGCTCCAAAGGAAGTAAGAGACGCGGTCCCGGACACAAAACCGGAAAGATTCAAGGGCCAGCATATAGTCGGATGGATAATTATCATCCTGGCCTTTGCATTGATGATTGGAGCAGTCGTTATCGGCGCTGTAATGGGCATCCGTGATGGTCTTACATTCTGGCAGCTTTTTGGAAGGTTCCTTATCATGCTCCTGCTCCTTAAAGCTTACGATATCGGCTTTTTTGACTGGGTGCTGCTCTGCAATGCCGGATTCAATTTCTTCCCGCGGTTTTATCCTGAGTGCAAGCCTGTATTGGGCCATTATCTTTTCGGATACAACTGGAAAACACATCTTGCACACGTCATCGCATTCTTCCCGATATCAGCGCTTATTGCGTGGATCTGCACACTGTTCTGAGGCTTATCATGGGACATATTCAATTAGATAAACTGTCTTACAGAAAGGGTGTTAAGAAGTGGCTCCGTTCCCGCTACGGGAATGAAGCTGAGAGCATCTGGAAAAAAGTCGAGGATAACTACAACGGATATCTGAAGACCTGCCCTGATTACGGTGGCTCGAAAAATGGTCATAGCAGGGCGATCTACGGTGGCCTTCTTGTTTTCGCATTATATACCGCATTGCCGGATCAGCCGCCGGTCTCTGAACTTCAGGAAATGGTATATGAGATGTTCATGTCTCCTTTTAAAAAGCTCGGAAAGATCTTCAATCTGAACCGTCCGCGCGACATGTGGCTCATCGATAAAGTCTTCCGCAAGAGCGGAAACAGAGACAGGAAAGACGCCGTTAGATATCCTGCCGGATTCATTAATGTGGATGCACCTTATGATAAGGTTAACCATGCAGCAAGTTACAGCTTTACCCAGTGTCCGAATGCCGAGTTCGCGAAATCGCACGGTCTTCTTCATGTGCTGCCTCTCCTTTGCAACAGTGACTACTGGGGAATAAGTCAGATCCACGGAGCGCTCATAAGGAAAGGTACCTGCGGCAACAGTTCTGTCTGTGATTATCTTGTCGTGGGGGACAAGAATCCGATAGCGGATAAGTACAGTACTGTGCGTGATGAAAACGGGTTTATCGTCAGCAGGGAGAAATAAGAGAGGTGAATGAAAATGATCGATTACTCTAAAAAGAAAAAACTTGAAGCGGTATTTATCTTCGGATTTATCTCACTGCTTTTGTGCGGTGTAGGTGACTGGCTTATAGGCTACGAACCTGAAGGCGGGCTTCCGATCGTGTTTGGTATTACCACTACTGCCATCGCAGATGTTCCGGTATGGTTTTATGTGTTGTCATTCTTTCTCGGGATCCTCTCGGGATTCGGATGTCTTTGTTATGCGCCTGCGATAATGGAATTCCTTGATATCAAGGGCATTTCCAAAGATTCGAAAATGTATAAGCTCATGAGATTCGGCTTAAAGTCCGCTCCCATGATGTTCGTATCTTTTCATTGTGCATGCTGCATCTGTCTTTTGATGCTGCAGGCGGCTCTTCGCGCAGGAATTGATGTCAGCAAGGCTGATCCGGTATATATGCTTCCCGTTGCTGTTTCTATGTTGCCGTTCTTGATCTGGTGTTTCCTGTGTGATATACCCGTAACGGTCGCTTATATGTATTTCGCATTGAAAGGAAAGCTGGGGATCAATAAAGCTGCTTTCATATTATGTCCGATAGGACTGAGCATCGTTTCAAAGATGATCGCTGCCATAATGGCCGCTTTGGGAAGCAGGCTGGCTTTCCTTGCCGCGTGCGGAGAATCGTGGGGATGGGCATTTATGTGCCTGGCATTGTATTTTGCTGTAAAGAAACTTCAACTGACAGGAGGCAAGAATGAGCGTAGTTAAGATCCTTTTCCTGATCGCAATAGCAGGGCATCTTATATGCGGATGCTGTGACTGCCTGATCACCTATGTTCCGGGCGGAAAGAAACTTGATGTTACGAAGATGTCTGACAATAAGATACTCTCTAAAACATTCGAGAAAATGCCCTTAAGGAATCCTTTGATCTCGATGCTTGCAGGCTGTCTGGCACTTCTTATGGTCGCTTGCGGTTATTACGGACTTTATCTTTGGATGTCAGAGTTTTCGAAAACCTTCGCAGTGATAATCCTCATTGCAACGGGAGTCCTTTTGTCATTCGGCGTTGCGCACCATGTGTTCTGCGGTGTAGGGGAATGGTTCTATGTGCAGATGGGAAGGACCGATGAAGCAAGAAGAGCGGTAGTGAAGTTCATGAAGGATACATCACTTACCATGATCTGCTGCTATATCGGAATGATCACACTCGGTGTGGTCCTATTTATTGCAGTCGTAAGTGGCGCTACTTCACTTCCTCAGTGGGCATGTGTGATCAATTTCATTCCGATCGCAGCGGTCCTTTTCATTACGAGGATCGGCGGTGCATCGAACTGGAGCGGAGCAGTAATGTTCTTGGGCCTGATGCTGCTCATCTGATTGAGGAGATATAGTCAATAAAAAGCCCGGAAACTTGTGGGCTCCCGGGCGATTATTTATGTTACTGACCGTAACAAAAGATCATGAGTCAGGCGGGCGATCATGTACAGAATAGAGGAAAGATTAGAAACATGATGCTATTAAGGGCGCGCCGCCTGAGACAGGTTTTTATGGCATGCTCGTATGATAAACCTATAAACCCACCAAGTCAATAGGAATTAACATACAACCTCATAAATTTGTGTAGGAAATTTTGAAAACAGTATATATGAATCAGAGTGCAAAGTGTAGTATTCCCAAGGAAAAACTGCGTTTCCACCATAATCCTGCCTGTCTGATAGGAATTAACTTCTATTTCACTCAAATCTTTTATTGACATCTCACAAACAAATTGGTATATTCTTTGTTGGTTAGTTAAGACTAACAGAAGTAAATGGGGAATAACCGAAGGAAACTTCTAGAAAGGAATCTGCCGATGTTTGACGAGATGGTGGTGAGAAATTGTGCACCTACTCTTGCAGGCATAAAGGTAGGGAGTCTCTTTAACTGCATAGGGCAGACGAGCGAATACACAGTAGAGCATGTCAGATCCCTTAACATCAGACTCCGTCCTTACGGCGTACGCCTCATTCCTGTCTGTTCTGTCAACAAGCCTTCACTGGTTTATATGTACCGTCCGGAGAAACTCCGCAAGTACTTTATGGAAGAAGGCGTCAGGGAGCTTCTTTCGGAATTAGGGTATGAACCTGACGACATGGAAGGATGTGTAAAGGCACTTATAAGCAGACTTTTCGAGTCCGACGAATTCCCGCATGAGATCGGTCTGTTCCTCGGATATCCGTCTGAGGATGTAAGAGGCTTCATCGAGAATCATGCGTGCGGTTCAAAGTGCATCGGGTGCTGGAAAGTTTACGGAGATGTTGATGAAGCGAAAAAGCGCTTCGCTCTGTACAACAAATGTACATCTGTCTACTGCAGAAGACTTCGTGAAGGAAGCACCATAGAAAAGTTAACAACGGCGTGCTGACGCCAAGAGAAAGGAATTACATAAATGAAAACAGCAGTTGTTTTTTGGAGTGGTACTGGCAATACAGAAGCTATGGCTAACGCTGTAGCTGACGGCATGAAGGAGAAGGGCGCAGAGGTATCTGTTCTTGGTCCTTCTGACTTTACTGCAGATAAGGTAGCTGAATTCGACGCAATCGCATTCGGTTGTCCTGCAATGGGCGCCGAAGTTCTTGAGGAAGGCGAGTTCGATCCTATGTTTACTGCAATCGAAGGTTCTCTTTCCGGCAAGAAGATCGCACTCTTCGGTTCTTACGGATGGGGCGACGGTGAATGGATGAGAAACTGGGAAGACCGCTGCAAGGCAGCAGGCGCAAACCTTGTATGCGACAGCGTTACGGTTAACGATGCACCTGATGCTGACGGCGTTGCAAGCTGCAAGAATCTCGGCGCAGCTCTCGCATCCTAATATTTTTGGTCAGCTCTGCTGATCGGAACTGGAGTTAATAATGAGTTACAGAATCGTACTTATAAGACACGGTGAATCCGAATGGAATAAAGCAAATCTCTTTACCGGCTGGACGGATGTTGATCTGTCCGATGCAGGAAGGGAAGAAGCTAAGAACGGCGGAAGACTTCTTAAAGAAGAGGGTATCTCTTTTGATGTATGTTTCACATCTGTTCTTAAGAGAGCTATTCATACGGCAAATCTTGTCCTTGACGAGATGGATGAGATCTATATTCCCCAGATCAAGTCATGGAAGCTTAATGAACGCCACTATGGCGCTCTGCAGGGCTTAAACAAGTCTGAGACAGCTGAGAAATACGGCGAGGATCAGGTAAAGATCTGGAGACGTTCTTTCGATGTAAAACCTCCGGCATTGGAAGAAGATGACGATAGAAATCCTTCAAAGCAGCCTGCTTACAAATATGTTGATAAGTATTTCCTGCCTTTGACAGAGAGCCTCGAGACAACGATCGAGAGAGTCATTCCTTATTATCTTGAGACTATCGTTCCGGAGATCCGTGCAGGAAAGAGCGTTCTTATCGCTGCTCACGGAAACTCTTTAAGAGCTCTCGTTAAATATCTCGATAACATCTCTGATGAAGATATCCTGGGTCTTAATATTCCTACCGGAACACCGCTCGTTTATGAGCTCGGCGATGACTTCAAGGCAATAAGCCACAGATATCTTGGTGACCAGTCTGCTATCGAAGCAAAGATGAAAGCAGTTGCAAATCAGGGCGCTAAAAAGGCGAACTGAAATAATACAAATCTCATTTGAGATGAAGGAGATCAACATGAACTTTTTGGAAATCGTAAATGTTTACGGAAGAGAGATCCTCGATTCCAGAGGAAATCCTACAGTTGAAGCTGAAGTTACTCTTTATGACGGTACAATCGGAAGAGGAACAGCTCCGAGCGGTGCTTCCACGGGCGAATTTGAGGCTCTGGAATTAAGAGACGGTGACAAGTCAAGATATCTCGGAAAAGGTGTTTCCAAAGCCGTAGAGAACATCAATACGGTAATCTGCGATGCCATCACAGGACTTGATGCTTCAGATATCTATGCTGTTGATAAGGCAATGATCGAGGCAGACGGAACCAAGGATAAGTCCAATCTTGGTGCTAATGCCATCCTCGCTGTATCCATCGCAACAGCAAGAGCAGCAGCCAATGCTCTTGATATCCCGCTCTACAGATTCTTAGGCGGCGTACAGGGCACAAAATTACCTGTTCCTATGATGAACATCTTAAACGGCGGTGCTCACGCAGACAGCGCTGTTGATACACAGGAATTCATGATCATGCCGGTTGGCGCTCCTTCATTCAAGGAAGGCTTAAGATGGTGTACTGAAGTATTCCACACCTTGAAGAAGCTTATTAAAGAGATGGGCGATGTTACTGCTGTAGGCGATGAGGGCGGCTTTGCTCCCAATAAGCTCGACAGTGACGAAGCTGCTATCGAGAAGATCCTTGAAGCTGTCAAGGCTGCAGGTTTTGAGCCCGGCAAGGATTTCATGATCGCTATGGATGCCGCTTCTTCCGAGTGGAAGAGTGAGAAGGGCAAGGGCTTCTATCATCAGCCCAAGTCAGGCAAGGATTTCACATCAGACGAGCTTATCGCTCACTGGGAGTCTCTTGTTGATAAGTATCCTATCATCTCCATCGAAGATGGTCTTGATGAGGAAGACTGGGAAGGCTGGCAGAAGATGACTGCCAAGATCGGCAACAAGGTACAGCTCGTAGGCGATGACCTTTTCGTAACCAACACAGAAAGACTCTCAAAGGGAATCTCTCTCGGTGCCGGCAACTCCATTCTCATCAAGCTCAACCAGATCGGTTCTGTATCTGAGACACTTGAAGCTATCAAGATGGCTCATAAGGCCGGTTATACTGCAATCGCTTCTCACAGATCAGGTGAGACAGCAGACACCACTATCGCTGATCTTGCTGTTGCTCTTAATACATGCCAGATCAAGACAGGTGCTCCTTCACGTTTTGAGAGAGTTGCTAAATACAACCAGCTTTTGAGAATCGAGGAAGAATTAGGCGACGCAGCAGATTATCCGCAGATGCGCGCATTTAACATTAAGAAATGATTTCTCCTCTGTTTATACATCATGTCTAGGGGGGCTGCCGTCTTGATGAGGCGGCAGTCCTTCTCCCTTTTAGAAGAACAGGAGGTTTTATGGTCCTTAGAGAATCGGGGCAAATGTATCTTGAATCAGTATTGGTGCTCTCTGAGAAAGATGAGCCGGTACGTTCGTTGGACGTTGTAAATCACTTGGGTTTTTCGAAGCCGAGCGTAAGCCGCGCTATGGGAAAGCTTAAGACCGAGGGCTATATAAAGATCGATCCGCAAGGATATATAACATTGACCCAGAAAGGTGAGAGCATCGCAAAAAACATATACGAGAAACGTGTTGTTCTGAAAGATTTCATTATGTCTCTCGGAGTTAATGAAAAGACCGCCGAAGCAGATGCTTGCAGGATCGAACATGTATTGAGCGATGAAACTTTTGCCGCATTAAAGAAGGCAAGAAGTTCCTCAACATAAATAAGCAACCTTTACCCGAAAGGCACAATAGTACAAAGGGGCCGCCTCGTCATACCGGCTTTTTCTTTTATGTTTTACTGAATTCACAGATTCTTATTATTTATTAGCTTAATAGTGTCCCCATTCTGTCCCCAGTGCTTTGTTATTATCGGATTGTAAGACTAGGCAATTTGTAATAATAGGACATGATTATGAAGCGCATTAAATATCGTATCTTATCCAAAAAGCTCGTTGCTATCGTTCTGGTTTCGGCAATGACAGCTTCCGTAATCATGTCCTATGACAAAGCAGGCCTGCTCTTCAAGTCTATAAGAACTGTTTTCGCTGATGAGGTCGAAGATGCAGAAGCGTCTTCGGCCGAGAGCGAGGCTACCGTTGTAGAGACAACAGCAGCTCCCGTTGAAACCTCCGTTGAGAATGTGACACCGGAAGAGAAAAATGAAACTAATGTCATCGATGTTACAGAAGGCGAAAATGAAATAAGTTTCACGGATATCGAAAACACAGAGCCGGCAGAACCCGAGACAACAGAATCCACAGAAACAGATATAAAAGAGACAGAAAGTTCAGAAGAGGTTCCTTCAGAGTCTGAGAATAATGAGACAAAGCCCGCTAAGCCTGATATCGAGCTCAAAGAGCGCAGGATCAAGGCTGAAGGAGAAGATATATACGTATCAGGCCTTTTACCTGCAGAAGTTAAGGTTACTGCAGAGAAGGTAGAGGTCGAAGTCAGCGGTGCAAAGGTTATCGCAGCTTACGACATCAAGGTTTTCGATAAGAACGGAAACGAATGGCAGCCCGCTGAGCTCCTCAAGATCGAGGTAGCATCGGAAGAATGTAACAGTGTTACAAAAAACGAAACGGAAGTCATTTATGTTCCTGATGAGATCGCCGAGAGCGGCAAGCCTGTCGACATCAAGAATGAAAATATCGAGAAGATCGACGCTGAGGTTAAGAACGGCAAGGTAGAATTCGAAGCCGGTCACTTCAGCGTTTATGTCATCATAGAGCACGAGGGTGGAGAGGTTGTTACTCCCAGAGTCCAGTTCCACTTCATAGCTCCCGTTGGCGAGGACTATCAGCCTGATGGTGACAACTATACTTCTGCTCCTTATGTATTCAATAACAAGGCAACGGATCCAGATGCAGGCAATAAGCAGGTCTCCATGATCGTCCGAGACGGTGACAAGCTTGAGTCCATCGAAGCTCCGATGAATACTCAGAATACATATTTCTACGGATGGTATGAAGTTAATAAAACTGCTGACAGCGTCACTTATAATTCTTCTAACAATACCTATTCCGGCACGATCACATACAGCTGGCCTGTAAATGATCCTATCCGTGTCGAACTTGATAAGAATGTAACTGTCAGTGCGGTTAAATCAGGCACAACAATTACTTCCATCAACTGGACCGTAGGCAATGCTTCCGGTACATCTACAGATGTCGATTCCGAAGGCTGTGCTCATGTATATCTCGCACCTATCTACAGCAATTATTACTTCGTTAATTTCCATCTCGGTGAGAAAGGTACATCGATTGGAGATACGCTTCTTTCGCGTAAGCTCATTGTTCTCGGAAGCAGCAATCAGACTGAAGTTAAAATAAGTGATGTTAAGTCACCGAGCAACGATCCTGTACACGTTGTATTTATCGGTTGGGACAGATATAACGGTTCTACTCCTGAATTGATCAGAACGATTGATTCCAATAACGAAGAGATCATCCAGCCCGGCAAGGACGGCACATATATCACCGCCGGTGCTACTACCATTGATCTTTATCCTCACTTCGTTCAGGCCCGTTATATCAATTTCGATATCGGTCCCAGCGGAAACGGTGCATTGTTCGTTAAGCCGCAGCTCATTTTCACCAGCGATGACGCTGAGGGTGATGAGTATGCTGTAACTTCACTGCCTACAACAACCAGAAACGGCTTCATATTCGGCGGCTGGTATACCGAAGCTGACGGTTCAGGAGTTCAGATTACCGGTGCTGACGGAAATGTTTTAACAACGGCTTCAGTCAATGAGCCCGGCTTCAAAGTTTCCGGCGGTAAGATCAAGGCTTATGATGCTTTAGACAGCAAGACGCTCTATGCTAACTGGATTCCGAATACTACTGCACAGTACAAGGTCGTTATCTGGAAGCAGAAGTCTACTGATGCAGCCGGTATTCCAGAGTCACGAGCAATCCTATAACTGAGAATGTTTTACGTAGTTTCTCAGGTCATTATGTTGATGAGCAGAATCAAATTCAAAACATAAGCGCTAATCTGCTTGGACTTAATTACACCGGCTTCCAGTATGCCCGTTGTGAGAATCTCGGGAACATTGATCCTCAGGGTGGTACGGTTATCAATGTTTACTATGATCGCATTACTTATAACCTGAAGTTCGTCTTTGCCAGACACTCCGTAGATAATAACGGTAATGCAACTGGTAATTTCTATGTTCCAGTACTGGAAGGAACATATAGACCACCTCAAGATAAAACGTGGCAGTCTTATTGTACCGGTGGTTCCGGCATGGTTTGGAACTCTGCCGCTACTACAGAATTATCAGCTGTTTGCACTTATGATTTAAGCAAGATCCAAACAGAGGTTTATAGTGGTAACCGCTATTATTTCTATGTGATTACTGCAAATTATGGTTCAGATGTCTCAAGTGTGTGGCCGGATTATGTGAGATTCCCAAATGTTAATTCAGGAAATAGCGCACGAAGGCTTTCCGGTTGGTGGCTTATGGCTAACGCCGGTTTATATGGTAGCGCAGGCCAAAATGATACCGTAAAGGGTGTAGTTTCTATCATGGACGAAAAAATCCTTGGTTTTTTAAAC
Source organism: Oscillospiraceae bacterium (assembly GCA_902764825.1). GTDB lineage: Bacteria > Bacillota > Clostridia > Saccharofermentanales > Saccharofermentanaceae > Saccharofermentans. The sequence continues at coordinate 313,862 of CACWXL010000002.1, read as the reverse complement.
AATCCAGATGGAAATTTTCTTATTGCCAGCTACAGAACATCAAATCCCAATAACTGGACATATAATATTTACTTTGAAACTCTTGATGGTGTGGACTATTCTCAGGCAACGGTAGTCACAAGAAACGGCAGGACATTCTATCTGGCCGACTCTTTTATTGCAAAATCTAGTAACACGGATATTTCTCAGCAGAACGCTCCGGCATATACAGGCTTTAAAAACATTGAAAGAGTTTCAGGCGGAAATATAACTGCGAATTTCTATTATTCACGCAATTCTTACGATCTGACGTTTGCTCCTAACTATCCGCCTCAGCTTGCGGGAAGTGCACCGGCTGCACAGGTTTTCGCTAATATTCCTTACGAAACGAGTCTTGCATCTTACAGTGGAACTGTTGCTCCTGCAACACCTAATTCGAATTACTATTTCGATGGCTGGTATGAAGATGCGGCAGGTTCAGTTCCGTTCGATTTTGCAAATGCTACTATGCCTGCGGCAGGTAAAGTTATCTATGCTAAATGGTCTTTGGTAACATACCCTGTTAATGTTAATCCTAACGGCGGTGTTATCGATTCTATCGACTATAGTTGGTTCACAGCTGAACAGATGGAAACTACCGGTCTTTCCGGTACTAACAACGGATTTGCTACATACTTTGACAATACAGCGACTCAGACAATCGAGCGTTACGATAACGTAAAGCGTCTTTATGTTGAAGTAAGTGATGCTGAAGCAGTCCAGATGGATCCTAATGATGTATACCGCTATGTTTACATTTATAAATCCAATCAGGAAGGTGGAGCAGGTAAGATCTCCGCTCCCGGCCGTGCTGCTGTATATATCAAGGATACTGTTCAGTCCCTGAATATTTTCTATCAGTATTATGTTCACGAAGTAGAAACCCGTCAGGCCAGGGATCCTGAATTGGTACCTCTGCCTCGTGCCCAGTGGGAAGCAACCTACGTATCAAGCGAAAAGTACAGAACTCTCAGAAGCGGTGAGGAGTACGTCTTCCTCGCGTGGTATGAAGTTGTAAACGGCGTTCGTCAAAATACACCTTTCGATTTCTCACAGCCTGCTACAGGTGAGACTACATTGATCGCCGAATGGCGTTTGGAAGGTGGATATAGCCTGCTCTATACAACAGAGTATTACGCTGACAATAACGATTACATCACAGCTAACCTTGAAGACTGGACTGATCCTTTGGACGGACATTCCAAGTATTCTGACGGAGCTGCAACTCATGCAATGCAGGAGCCTACATCCATCAGGGTTAACGGTAAGAATTCCGAGGATGCAGAATTTGTTGATTACCAGTTCTTAGGCTGGCAGATCGTCAGAGTCACAACAGTAAACGGCAGGCCTTATTACACACCTCTTGAGCCCGGTGTTTATTACACAGCAGGTCAGGATCTTACTGTAAAGGCCAGATATTCCGATGAGAACATGGTTATCCATATGCAGGCCGTTTACCAGAAGAGAAGTGAGGCTTACAGAAGGCCTGACGTCATTAACCTGACGTTGAATGCCGGTAAAGACGCTATGAATGCCGGAACAGGATCGATCGATCTTTCCAACGGTACTTTACCTGCATGGAAGTGGCCTGGCCACTACTATTCAGACAGCACCTGCATCTATTTCGGCGATACACAGTCAAACGCTTCTGTTGAGCTTTATAAATATGCGACAACACTTACTCAAAGTGAGATTACAGGAGCGGCATTAGATCCTGCAGGCACGATCGTTTTCAAACACAACAAAGGATTTAAGCTGATCGGATTTGATCTGGATGCTCCGGATACGGATTTCGTACCTGATTATCCTGCTGATGCAATAATTGCAGTTACACCCGGCGAACAGCACACACTGTACGCTGTATGGGAACCGATGGTTTACCTGACGATTAAAAATGATACCGGTGTTGGCCCTGTTACTTTCACTGTTAGCGGCACAAATCAGGCTGTTCACATCGTCAATCAGACAGACGGCTCGTTCTCACGTACAGCTCTTAATCCTAATCAGAGTATTACTGTAGCTGATGGCGAGTATATAAGACTGGTTGTTCCTTACGGTGAACTCGAAAAGATTACCTTAAGCGGTACTAATACATTAGGCACCGGCTATTGGCTTAGTGCTAAGAGTGAACTTGGAACAACAAATCCTACAGCAAGAACTCTGTCTGGAAATTATTACCGTGTCCCGAACACTGAAACATTTACTTTTACAGATGAACAGGGATTAGTAACTCATGAAGAAGGCGTTGTCATTACATTTACTGCAGAGAAAGCGCCGCATACACTGATACTTGATGACAACTATACTGGCGGAGCTACAAGAGAAGTTACATTCTCTGAAACGCCTACCGGTGTTGTTTTCTATCAGACTGAAACTACAACTACTTATACATTGCCTAGTACAAGCACACGTATCGGTTGGGAGCTTGTAGGTTGGGACGAAAATCCTGATGCTACAACACCGACTTATACTACTGGTGCATGGACGATCACTGACTTGACTGCATTCTTTACTAATAGTGGATCTTCTTCTGCAGATATAGAAGAGAAGACACTCTATGCTATCTGGAAAGCAAATGCTGATGCCAGCACGGTTTATGTATGGAAGAATGTTCCGGAACCGGGTGATCAGAGTAAGGACTTCACATTTACGGTTTCCTTTGGTGGCGGCTTCAGATATACCGAATCTGAGTCAAATGGCAGTTGGTGGAATCCAAATTATCGTTGGAAGAATTCGCAGACTGTTGGGGAGATAGCTAATAACACGGCCCAGAACAATACTGCTAAACTTTCTGATGATTTTACCTTGAAACATAATCAGTATTTGAAGATCGTTACTGAGAAGAACGAGACTAATCAGACCGGTGTGCGTCCTTCTTTGACAATGACTGTTACCAAGTGGCAACGAAACTCTGATGGTAGCCCTGATACTCAGATTGGCAATGCTACTGTTCTGAGCTGGTATTGGAGAAATACTATTACGACAAGCAATCCGACTGGAACAGGATTTTATAAGGATTTCAGTTTCCAAAATCTCAATCTCTCTGTTACTGAAGCAGACTATACAGAAGAGTACGTTCCGAGCATGGAAATAGCTGCTCATACAACAAATGCGCAGTTGACAGCTAATGAAGCAGAAAGAAAGCTTACCTGGACAGATACTTTTGCAGGCGGAACAGTAATCTATACAAATACAAGAAAGACAGCAGACGTAACCATCAAGAAGACATTGCTGCCGGATACATTGGATCCTGAGAGCTTCGAGTTTAACGTTGCATTGGAGAATGGCGAGAGCTACACACTTGATCCTACGAGCAATTACATCGTAAGCGGTGCGGATGCCGAGAACGGCGGTGAGTGGAAGATCGAAGGTATCCCTACGGGTGTTACGCTTACCATTACAGAGAATGTTGACAGTGAGCGCTTCGATACAACTGCTCAGGGAATAAGAACATCTGACAGTTCTCCTGCAACGGATCTTAACACTGACGGTAATGTGTTCTCGTTCGTAGTAACTGATAATACGATAGTCACTTTTACGAACACGCTTAAGAAACAGAAGATCCGTCTTGTAGTCGTAGACGATCTGGATGATCCTTTGGACAGTGCGAACTTTACGTTCCCCGGCGTTTTCGAGGGCACGAAGTTCTCAGCAGCAGGAACAGGTCTTGTCTGGGAAGGCGAAGCGTATGCAGGTGAGTATACACTTACCGAAACATCCCTGCCTGACCATGACGGCGTACGTCATACAAAGCTTCAGGCTCCTGCGACAGTTGATATCACAGGTTCTGCTGTTACTGTAACAACCGGCAATCCTGCTGATGTTGTCAACGTCGAATACGAGAATGCAACTCAGACTTACATCATTAAGGTAGTCAACCCGAGGATGATGCGCATTACCGTTAAGAAAGCTGTTTCAAACGATTATGGCGTCAACAACTTCCTCTTCACGGTAACGCTTACAGACGGCAGCGATAATCCGATCCAGTTGTCCAATGTCTATGGCAGCCAGGGAACTAATGCGAACGGCAAGATGGAGTTCACGTTGGTCAATAACCAGACAGCACTGCTTTACGTTCCCAAAAACGCGAATGTTCAGATCGAAGAGAGCGAAGACAGCAGATACAGCACGTCCTATCAGATCGGATCCGATGCAGGCAGTCTCGGAGAAGTAAATAACGGAACGAGTGCAGATATCGATGCGGATTCTGATAAGTATGTTCTCTTTACTAATATCAGACAGAAGCATCAGGTAACTGTAGCAAAGACCGTTATCGGTGGTGCCGGTACATTTACGTTCACATTGCAGCTTAAGGAAAACAACACTGCAATATCTAACTACACGCTGAGCGATAACGGTACGGCAGATACGTCCGATGATATCGTTACCGATTCTGACGGCATTGCAACATTCACATTAGCTCCTGCTGCAAACGGAACTGCCAGCAAAGTATTTACCGTTCACAGTGGAATGAGTGTGAGCGTTACTGAGGCAGAGGATACACCCGGTAAATACACGACCACATACGTAGTTGACGGCGATAATTTCCATATGGACGGCACAGGCAATTCAACAGGTTTTGTAGAAGTAAATAAAAATATAACAATTACGTTTACAAACAAGGAAGCTGCAATCGTAGCGCCCACGGCTGTTAAGGATGACAGCATGACGGCATTGATCGTGATGATATCTTCCGCAACATGTTTCGCAGGCGCAGTAGTACAGATCGAGCGCAAGAAGCGGGAAAGGGGGCAGGAGCAAAGCGAAAATGATTAATAAAGTGTGACACTTTTCGAGAAATGTATCAAAAATGCTTGAAGTGTCCCATTTCTGTCCCTAACCAAATGGTATAAAAAAGTTACAACAAACATCAAACTACAAACAAATTCAAAAACTCAAAACTGATGACTAATGAGGAGGATACTAATATGAAACGCATATTACGAAAAGTAGCAAGTATTTTCGTTGCTACAGCTATGGTAGCCGCGCTGGGCGTATCAGCAATGGCGACTGAACTGCCGGAAGAAGGCGTAACAGGTGATAAAAATCCTGCTACTGCTCTTGAAACAACTCTGGTAATTCAGAAGGATCTTAAGGTTTACAATCCTTCAGCTGATGAAGTCTATGGACCTGGCGTAAGCTATACATATACTATTGGAGCCGGTTCAGCAGAAAAGGAAATTACAGATGCAGACGGCGTTAAGGCATTAACAAAGGCCGGCGTTGGCACCCCGACTATTACAGAAGAGGTTGCTTATCCGAATAATGAAAAGGTAGATGCAGCGCCTGCTGGTGAATCTAACCTTAAGCCGATCGAAATCAATTTCGCAAATGTTACATTCCCCGGTGCAGGTGTCTATCGTTATGTAGTTACTGAGACATGTTCAAACAAAGCTGCTGTCGGAGTAGTTGGCGATAATGCAACTGAAACTGTCCGTTATCTTGATGTTTATGTAAGAGATCCTAAGGACGGCGAGACAGGTTACAAGATCTACGGCTACGTTTTGTTTGCGGTTGATGATGATATCGACGGATCTACTGCTGCCAGCAACAATCTTGATGATGTAGTTAAGACACAGGGTTTTGTTGACACAACAACAGGTTCAGGTTCCGGCGCAGCAACACTTAAGGCAGATGCATACTATACTTATAATCTTGAAGTAAAAAAGACACTTGTTAATGATGCTGCTAATAATGACCATGGATTCCCGTTCACATTGACATTCACCAAACCTGATGGTGTCAGCGGTAATTTCAATCTTATCTCTTCTGATGGCGATCCGTTAGCTATGGATGCAAATATAACAACAACTATCGCTAATGGTAATTCAGTTACATATACCGGTATCCCTTGCGGAACAACAGTCGGTATCTCTGAGAAGAACGATATAGAAGCTAAGATCTATTATGTAACTACAAGCGGAGCTGAGACGGATCTTTCTAACGTAATGCTTGAGCCTCAGGCTAATACTGATCCTGTTACAGTTACTACAACGAAGGGTGCAGAAGGCGAAGATAAGACAGTTGAATTCACAAATGAATACGTTCTCATCTCACCTACAGGCGTAGCTCTTGCAATCCTTCCGTTCGTAATTCTCTTTACATTCGGTGTAGGATTCCTGGTTGCCGGTACAGCTAAGAGAAAAGAAGACGAAGCTTGATACGGAAAGGTATCCGAATCGCTAAGATTATCGGTTAAAATGAATTTAAGGGGTGCGGATGCTGAAGGAGCATCCGTACCTTCTTTAAAAACCACAGGGGAGTAATAAGAGGTAGCCATATGAGTGAGAATACTAATATAGAGAAGAGAAATGAGGAGAATTCTGTAGCTTCCGGTACACAGAAGACTATCGGCAAGGCCAAGTCACAGATGAGATCTCTACATTTCTCACTCCTGAGCATCCTGATAATCATAGTTCTCGTGTGGCTCATGCTGGGAGTTGTTTTCGGAATCATGAAGGCTCCTTCGAATGATATGTCTCCAAGAGTCGATTACGGAGATCTGCTCCTTTATTTCAGATTTGACAGAAAGTTCGACGTTAATGAGGTAGTAGTCATCAATAAGAACGATACGATCTACCTCGGAAGAGTAATTGCCGTAGGCGGCGATACAGTCGATATCACTGATGAAGCTCATCTGATCGTCAACGGCAATGCGATCAAAGAACCTAAGATCTACTACACAACGCCCCGTTACGAGGGCTATGAGGAATTCCCCCAGACTATTCCCGAAGGCGAATATTTCATCCTGGTAGACAGGAGAGAGGGCGGAGAAGACAGCCGTTACTACGGTACGGTTAAAGCAAAAGAGATCAAAGGCTCAGTTGTTACTTTGATAAGGCGTAACAATTTGTAATCTCCTAAGTAGTATAGAGGCATCATATGAAGACAGTATGCAGCATCGTTAAGATCATTGAGACGGTTATGAGAGCGATCGTAGCCGTTGTTGCAGTGATCATCATAATGTTTGCTGCATACTCTCTCTATGATACGTTCTATATCAACCAGCACGCGTTCTCATCCTACGAATTAAAACAGTTCAAACCCATTCCTGTTGATACCAACGATGGAAGCAAGGGTAAGGATAATGGCGACGGAAGCGGATCTGATTACGACCAGGACAGCTTTGCAAGACTTAAAGAAGTCAATGAGGATGCCAGAGGCTGGATCACTGTCTACGATACTAATATCGACTATCCGGTCGTTCAGGGCGAAGATGACCTTGAATATGCCACCAAGGATATCTACGGCAAGACAAGCATTACCGGTGCGATCTATCTTAAGACAGACAACTCGGAAGATCTTTCCGATCCCTACAATGTTATCTTCGGCCACCATATGGATAACGGTGCCATGTTCGGTGATCTCGAAAAGTATAAGAAAGAAGATTATTTCAATTCTCACTTGGGCGGATGGCTCTATGCGGGCGGCAGATACTACAAGCTCGATGTTTTCGCTGTCATGCTGACTGACGCTTACGATGAGAATGTTTACGATATAAAGGCGCTTACGATAAGCGAGAGGATCAAGTATATCCTCACTCATTCCGAATTCTACAGGCTCTTGAGCGACTCTGACAGACAGGCTCTCGAATTGTTCGAGAAGGAGGGTCCTGCCGTGCTCGACCAGCTCCAGAAGTCCGGAGACCCTGCCATGATACTGGCGCTCTCCACATGCGAATCCGCCATAACAAACGGCCGAATCGTTGTTTTCTGCAAAGCTACTCCTGTCGATTACAAGGATATTCCGGGATTTGCGGACAACGGCGGTGAGAACGGCAGCAATAACGGCGGAAACAACAATGATACTCCTACTGTTATCGACAGGCTCACCGCGATCGGACACCCCTTCGGCTCCGAGAACTGGGCATTCCTTAACCTTGTATGCGTCATCTACTGCATCGCAGTGTTGCTGCCTTTTACGAAGACAAAGCTCAAGTTCAGACAGAGCAGGGCGGCCAGGAAGATCAGGGAGCTCTATACCGGATACGGTTACAGCGGCTCTGATGCCATGGCGATCATAAGATACGGCGATAAGATCAAGGATAAGCTCAAGAGATTCCGTTTAAGGGTCAACACCGGTACTGCTATTGAGATATTCATTCTGTGTTCTTCAGTTCTTGTATTCTTCCTTACCGAAGATATGACGACTCCGGTGGTCATGTGCGACAAGTATACGCCGGTCATGATAGCAATTAGTGCTATTATGTTTATAGTTGATGTTGTATGCTTTGTTTATAGAGATATAAGAATCTTGACACCTGAAGAAGTAGCACAGATGAACAAACCGGAAGGCTTGAATTAATAATGGAAGTTGAGTACTTACTGGCAGCATTTGAGATCTGGGGAATCCTGATATGTTCCGGCATCGGAATATACTTTCTCGTGGTCAGAAAGATCAACAACAGAGCTGATTCCGTTATGTGCATCATGCAGTTCGTTACTGCGGCCACATTGACATTTGACGTCGGTGTAGTTGTAAGCCAGAATGTTGACGAGCCCTGGGCGCATGTGGTTTTCCGGTTATCGATGCTTGCTACGATGCTCCTTCAGTATCTGATGGTCGCGCTGTTCGTGGGATATGTTAAGTATCTTGCAAGAGCGGGCAAGGCGTCGAACGCTATAGCTACGTTCACTTATTACTTTGCTGCAGGCTGCGCTCTGACCAGCATTATCTCCGCGAAATACACTCACTGGTACTATCTCATTGATGAGCACAACGTCTATCACAGACAGCCTTTGTATAATGTCGCTCTTGTTCTTATCGGTGTATTGTATGTTCTTGTCGTTCTCCAGATAATAATCTGTGTAAAGAGGCTCATGGTAAAGCAGATCATAAGCCTGCTCCTTTATGTAACGATCCCGTTCTCGATGGTAGTCCTTCAGGTTATCTTTAAGCCCGGCATCGGACTTACCAACATCGGAATGTCGATCTCGCTGATCATTATCTTCATCGTAAATAATGTCCGGATCACCTATCTCGAAGAAGCGCTCAATAAGAAGGTGCTCCAGCAGAATATGGTGCTCTTAAACCAGAACAAGGTCATTGCAGAGAAGAAGGAGGAGATCGAGAATCTCCAGCTCAACATGGTCCTTACCCAGATGCAGCCGCACTTCGTCTTCAATGTCCTGAATATCATTTATTATCTGTGCGCGAAAGACACAAAGCTCGCCCAGACTGCAATCGACAGGTTCTCAAGTTATTTAAGAGCGAATATCGATTCCCTTGTCTCTGATGAGCTGGCACCTTTCAGCAAGGAGCTTGAACATGTCAAGAACTACCTTGATCTTGAGAAACTCCGCTTCGATGAGGATCTGCAGATCGAGTATGATATCGGACCTTCGGATTTCCATATACCGATGCTCGTTGTCCAGCCTCTGGCGGAAAATGCCGTTAAACACGGAATCGCCAAGAGTACCAATGGCGGAAAGATCATAATAAGGACCATAGAGGATTTTGAGAATTTCTATATCTATGTTGTTGATAACGGTGTAGGATTCGATCCGAATAAGTCGCGTGCTTATGACGGCCGTTCACATATCGGAATAGATAACGTGCGCTTCAGGATCGAGAAGAGGGTAAACGGAGAACTCGATATTTTCTCTACCAAGGGCAAGGGAACCACTGCGGTAATCACCATTCCCAAGCTTCCGGGCGAGAAGGCAAAAGAAAGACCTGATGATGACGGCGACGAAGACGCAAAGCCTTCTGCAGGTGAATAAGGAGAACGTTAAATGAACATTATAGCTGTAGATGATGAGAAGTTATCTTTGGAAGCTCTTGTTGCGGCTATTAAGGATAATCTTCCTAATGAGACTGTCAATTCATTCAGAAGGACAACTGATGCTGAAGTGTTTGTCGGCAGGAACGGCTGTGATATCGCTTTTCTCGACATCGAAATGAGGGATGTTGACGGCATAACCCTTGCCAAGAGACTTCAGACAATGAATCCGAAGATCAACATCATATTCGTTACGGGTTACGGCGATTTTACAGGCGATGCTTTCTCACTTTATGCATCGGCATACATAATGAAGCCCGTTACGTCCGAAAAGATCAAGAAGGCTCTTGAGACTCTAAGATACGGAAGTATCCTGGAACAGAGCAGTATCAAGGCTGTTACTTTCGGCAATTTCGAAGTCTACTGCAACGGCGAACCCATCAAGTTCAAGTATAAGAAGACAAAAGAACTCCTGGCATATCTTATCGACAGGAGAGGCGCGATGTGCACGAACAATGAGATCATTGCGGTCATCTGGGAAGACGATGATTTCGGCACGGATCGTCAGGACTATCTTAAGAAGCTCAGACAGGACCTTACCAAGACCTTGAGCGAACTCGGAAGAGATGACGTTGTCGTAAGACAGCGCGGTCAGATCGGTATCAATCCCAAGAGCATCGACATCGAGTGCGATTATTTCAAGTATCTTGAAGGCGACAGCACGATCCTCAATTCCTATCAGGGCGAGTATATGGCCCAATACAGCTGGGCAGAGTATTCCATTTTCAAGAGGATCAAGTAACCTGAGGAAGCCGCACTCATATGCGGCCGGTGTGCTGCCGCCGGGACCTTTACCCGTTGACCTGATAGGTAAATGTTGATAGAATTCCAACATAAAGAGAATGAAAGGTATAGTTGCATATGACATTTGAGAACAATCTTTTATGTTGTTGTTGCTGTTTGTCCCAAGGGTGAGATCTTAAGGGCGCAGTTCGTATGCGATGAGTGCCGGATATAAACGACCAGTAAGTAAGATTCACCCGGAAACATGAAGTTTTCGGGTTTTTTATTGAGATGAAGGAGAAGTTAATATGACTAAAGACGCAATGCATGAAGAGATAGACCAGATCGTACAGGCGATCTTTGATGACTATAACGGCGGAAAGAATATCGATGCGATAAAGCTCTTCAGCAATCCCGATAAGGATGAAGTAAGAGAGCTCGTTGAGCATTTCTTCAGGATCATCTATCCGGGATATTTCCGTGACCTTTCATATAAGATCTATAATCCGAAGAATTCCTTCGCGGTAACGATCGAAGATGTTTTCTATCACTTGAAAAAGCAGATCTACAGAGCTCTCGACTATTCCCAGAGTGACGACAAGATGACAGATGAAAAGCGCGAAGAAGAAAGCTACCGCATCACGACCGAATTCTTCAAGAAGATCCCCATGATCAGGGAATACATAGAGACGGACCTTCTGGCTACATTGGACGGTGACCCGGCCGCTGCAAACTTCGATGAGGTCATCCTCGCTTATCCGGGCCTTATGGCGATCACAGTTTACCGTATTGCGCATGAGCTCTATCTGTTGAAGGTTCCGATCCTGCCGCGTCTTATGACCGAATACGCGCACTCAGAGACCGGAATCGACATCCATCCCGGCGCTACGATCGGCAAGTATTTCTTCATCGACCACGGCACAGGTATCGTTGTCGGTGAGACTTCCATAATCGGCAGCAACGTAAAGATCTATCAGGGTGTAACTATCGGCGCGCTCTCCACAAGAGGCGGTCAGAAGCTCTCAGGCAAGAAGCGTCATCCTACGATATGCGATAACGTTACCATCTACGCTAATGCTTCGATCCTCGGCGGCAACACAGTTATCGGCGAGAATACGGTTATCGGAGGCAACTCATTCATTACTGCATCCGTTGAACCGAATTCGAAGGTCAGCATGACGAATCTCGAGAAAGAGAACAAGGCTGACGGCAGGCACGCTAAGAGTGAAGAGGTCAAGCAGGGTGACGAGTGGTATTACATAATCTGATGTTTACACACCGGGTTATAGTACGCTCAAAACTGCCGGCGCTATCGCAAATGACGTTTTTTTCGTAGAAAATTGCAGAAATTGGCGATTTTCTATCCTAAATGCGATTTTTTCGGGCATATGCGATAGGGGGTTGCTTTCTATGTTGCCTTCTGAGCGGACAGAAAGAGCAACATTTTTGCATAATACTTAACCGGCGGCATAAGAGATCATAATCATCCCAAGAACTCGAAAAGACGCACCATAGTAAAAAAGCTGCCCATATGAGGCAGCTTCATCGTTTTTGGTGGAGATGAGGAGAATCGAACTCCTGTCCGAAACCTCGTCCTCCGGGACAATCTCCGGGTGCAGTCGACGGATGAATTATTCCTATTCCCGCGTGGCCCATCGACGGGCGTCGGTTCCAGTAGCTTCATAAGATTTAAGTCGCTAGCCGGCGCAAAGCTTAACCGGTAGGACTGCCTGCTTAACCTCTCTCAGGCGAGGTCTTCGGTGTACGTACACTCCCGCGAGAAGATAGGCGGAAGGACGGTAGCCTTAGGCTGCTACGAGCTCTGTGTTGTCTGCAATTACTTGCAATTCCCCGTTTTTTAAGGAGGCACAACGAGGATCCTCCACCCGCTTTCCCGACATCAGAAGCCCCGTCGAAACCAGTGCATCCCCGTATCAGAAAAGTGGAAAACCGTTAAGTTTTCCAGACGCATATTATATATGCTTTGATCTGAATGCTCAATACAAAAAGAAGGACCGCTTGATTGCGGTCCCTCTTGCATAATGATCAAATACTTTATAAATCAGAGTTCGTCGTCGAAGTTAAGATCCTTAGTAACATCGTAAGGTTCGAAGCTCTGGCTGATGATGTCCTGAGCGTCCTTGATCTCTTCTGCTTCAACTACTTCGTCAGGTACATAAGGTGCGGGTTCTTCGACCTTCTCGGAATATCCTGTATCATAAGGATCAAGTCCGTCGTACTTCTTGTAAGGATTGATAAGGAGCTCAGTGCCGCAGTAGTAGCACTTGGATACGAAAGGCTTGTTCTCCATCTTCTGAAGGCCCTTGCCGCAGGAAGGACAGCTTGTGATGTTCTTATAATCTGTTCTCTTCTGGAGAAGAACTGCCTCGTTCAATGCCTTGTCGAGTTCTTCGTTGGTAGCACCATGCTCTTTGAGCATGATCCAGAAAGCGTGGAGAAGATAAGTCTGCTTTTCAACTTTTTGTCTGAGTATTTCGACTTCTTTGATAGAAGAATACTCACTCTTGATCTCTGCTTCTTTGCCAGGTTCCTTCATGCCACGGAGAAGCTCATCTGCTTCGTTGACGTTCTTGAGCTTTGCCATATCCTTGATCATGTTAGGATCGAAATCTGCCATAATGCCTACCTCCTCGAAATGTGTTTTGTTTGCCCTATCTACTAATATATCAAACTTTTTGTATTTTCAATTGTAAATTCTCATCTGAGGAATTCGGAGATGGCGACAGCTGTCTTGTAGGGAGTCTCGCTGTCGGTAACAAGGGCATCGTCGTCGCTGTTGGACAGATATCCGACGACAAGTTGATAGGACTTGACCGAATCTGCATAGTTTAATCCGGTGTACATGTTTGACTGTACGACGCCTAAGGAAGTGCTTCCTATCTGTTCGGCAACAAGGTCAGCAAGTTTCTTTCCTTCCTTGACCGCATTCTTTGAATAGCTGCCTGTGGAAGGGACATATACCTTAACGCCTTTGATATCGCTCTCGGGTGCACTGTCGGCATGGAGTCTTATGAAGCAGTCTGCTTTATTGTCTGTAGCGATCTTCGCACGCTCGATATTGGAGATGTCGGCATCGTTGGAATCTCTCGTGAGGATGACCTTCGCGCCGCAGCCTTCCAAATACTCTCTTAAAACAAGTGCGTACTGAAGAGTAAGCTCATATTCCTTGGCGCCGCTGTTGACGCCTACAGCACCTGAAGTGGCCTTGTCTTTCTCGGCAGTGGAACCTTTGTAGACTTTCTCAAGTTCGGTATTGGGCACTTCCTGATGGCCGGGGTCGATTACGATGACCTTGCCTGTAAGATCAGGGTGATCTTCCTTAAGTGTTATCGGAGTAGGGGTAGGTGTGGCAGGTACCGGCGTGGGTGTATCTGAAGGTACAAATGTGGGCTCGGAACCAATGATGCCAAGTCCGTCCGGAGTAGTTGCTATTGTCTCCTCTGCGGTCATGCCGAACATCTTATTGAAATTCCTGTCTATTTTCTGTTTGTTGAACAGATAGACAATATAGCCCAAGCCGATTATGAGCAGTGCAACAAGCACACCGATAGCTGCGCTCTGAAGGGACGCTTCCTTGGATCTCGGTGGTTCCTTGGGTTCCTCTTCGATGATGACCGGCTCTGCATTTATAAGTTCAGGATCGATCTCGGCAGGAGCTTTTGCGGGCTTTCTGTCGAACTTGAAAAGCGGCGAGGGCTTCTTGCTTTCAGCTTTTTGCGGCTGTTTAGACGGAGCAGACTTGGGCTTTGTGGCTTTTGATTGAACGGGATGCTTTATTTCGGTGCTATGCTTGTCAGGAGCCTTGTTCCGGACGGCAGGGGAGGGATGCTTATCCTGAGGCTTGCCGTTTGCAGAAGGTTTCTTCTGGCCGTTAGCGGGCTGAACATTCTTCTGACCGTTAGCAGGCTGAGGCTTCTTAGTCTGAACAGTTGAGGGCTGAGGCTTCTTCTGACCATTTGCAGGCTGTGCTTTCTTAGCCTGTCCGTCAGCGGGTTTAGACTTCTTCTGCGAGCTGCCGTTAGGGGAAGAGGGCTTCTTGCCGGATACATTTGCCTTGACCTGTGTACCTGTCTTTTTGGACGGGTGCTTCCTCTGACCGGAGAGATATTTCCTGGTGAAATCATTAATGAAAGCTTCTCTCTGGGAGGCGGGCATAGCGTGAAGACGGTCGTATAAGCGCTTCCTCCTGTCTTCAGGAAGATTCGCCAGGATCTTTTTAAATTGTGCAAGATTGTCTTCGGGCATAATGACCTCCATTAAGGATAATACCATTCTTTATAAATACGGCAAAACAAATATTTATGTATATTTGCGGTATGCAGGGAGTCTTTTTTCGAGCACTAGGAACTATTCAAAATTTAGTATTGAACAATGAATAGTAGTGTGCTATAAATGATAGTGACGGCGGGGCGCTTAGGAATAGGGGGCGCCTTAAAGCCTGTCAAATCGGAATGAAAGGGGATTTGCCATGAACAGCCAAATCAAGAAGGGCATTCTCGATCTGTGCGTGCTGGCCTTGCTCGAAAAGGGCGACAGTTACGGCTACGACCTCGCAGGTAGCCTTGCACGCAAAGTCGAAGTAGCAGACGGCACAGTTTATCCGATACTGCGCAAGCTCGCTTCTGAAGGCGTCGTATCGACTTACCTGCAAGAATCTCAGAACGGGCCGCCGCGCAAATACTACCATCTCACGGATGCCGGACGTAACAAACTGAACAGTGACCGTGACGAATGGATCAAGTTCTGCGGGGAAGTAAATGGAATATTGGAACGAGAGACTGGAGGACAAGCTGATGAACAAGAGTGAATATCTTAACAAGCTCACCAATGAATTGGGGCACATGCCCTATGGTGATGTAAAAGACATCATCCAATCCATGGAAGAGCATTTTGACGAAGGCGTCAGCGAAGGCAGAAGTGAAGAAGAGATCGCTGCAAGCCTTGGTGATCCGGCTGAACTGGCAGCAGAATTCAAGGATGGTGCAAAGTTCAAACAGGTCATGAAGAGAAGAAAGCTCTCTGACAACTTCAAGGGACCTGACGGAAGAAGCAGGATCTTTGTAATCCTTTTCAACGTTTTCCTTGGTGTATGGTGCTGGGTTATCCTTCTGGCAGCCATCTTTGCGGCATTCATGTGCCTTGCAGGTGATGCGGCAGTCATCGGACTGATCGTGGCAGGACTTATTACAGGCGTTTTGACTGAGTTCCTGGTACCTTTCATCTTCCTGATACTGACACTTGTCTGTGTAGCAGTCTTCCTTATTGCGCTCCTGATCTTAGGCATCAAGTACTATGCAAAGGGCCTTAAGGGCTACATCAGATGGAACAAGAACGTTTGGAACTACGGCTTAGGGGAGGACTGATCTATGAGTAAAAAAGACATTAAGCTTCTGATTACAGGCGCAATCGCTCTTTTCCTTGCTTGTTTCTTAGGTATCATTACCATCGTATTGTTCGCATTCAAGCTCGGAAACAAGGCTATGGAATATGACTGGAAGGGCGCTTTCGGTCAGGTTACCGAACAGGTACAGTCCTTAGGCGATTAACAAATAAACAACAGTAAGTTTTTGGGATAAGGATAGAGAGGGGCTGTCTTAAGGTTTAGGGCAGCCCCTGATCTTTGAACGCTTTTCTGTTATACACAAAGTTTGTGTTATCTTATTTTCAGCACTAAATATCTGGAGCTTTTATGGAATCTAACAAAGAGATCGAAGCAAGGATCGAAGAGGTCCTCAAGGCGGAGCAGGAGAATAAGATCCCCCGCATGACAAAACAGGATTACATCATAGCTGCGGTTATAACCGTGATAGCCCTGATAGGGATAATCGGAGGTTTCTTCTTATGAGCCGCAAGCATGATATAAACAAAGAGATAGAGAATGAAGTCTATTGCGGAACTCTGCCTGTTCTGCCAAAAGAGCGAAAATACGGATTTATCGATGCGCTCCTCGTCTTATCAGGTTACTGCATCGCGACATGGAGTTATACGCAGGGTTCATACCTTGCAACACTTGTAGGATTCAAGCAGCTGTTGATCGGAGCTTTCCTCGCAGCGATATTCATGCTCATGATCTACCAGCTTCCGGTAATCATGTCCGCAAGATACGGAATAGACATATGGATCTGGCTTCGAAGCGTTTTCGGGCCTGCCGGAAATAAGATCGTTACGATAATAATCATCGTCGTAAATTTCCCGTGGTATGCAGTGTGTTGCGAACTGTTCGCAGATTCGATGGAAAATCTCCTGGGATTGTTCGGAATACAGCTCTTCAACGGTGCGCATCTTATCTTAAGCCTCTCATGTGTCGTCATAGGAACCGTCATCGCACTGCGCGGCGTAGGCACGATCACATGGACTACGAGAATACTCGTGCCGCTGCTCCTTTTGGTAGGCGTCGCAGTAGTCATAGTAGGCTTTACTTCAGTTCCTATGGATGTCATCTGGAACTATCAGCCTGAGCTTGCAGGCGATGCTGACAAGACTGTAAATTACGTGCTCAGCATCGAAGCAAATTTTGCATTCGTAATCACGTTGGTCGGCGGCATGGCCGAAGTCCCGCGTCTCTGCAGATCAGAGAAATCCGGTTATTATGCAGGCGTCCTGGGACAGGGCGCGGCAGGCTCTTTCTTCGTAGTCGTCGGCGCAGTCATGGCTATCGCAATGCAGTATGTAACAGGCAAGATGGTAGATGACCCGACGCTCATGATGGCTACTTTGTCAGCACCTATCCTTGGCCTGTCGTCACTGCTTCTCGTTGCTTTCGCGAACATCGGAACACAGGCCGTAGGATCTTATATCTACGGCGTCATGCTCAAATCGACGTTCAAGAAATCTTCCTACAAAGTCCTCGTCCTCGTGCTCGGCCTTTATGTCGCAGTGCTCTGCGTATGGGGCAAGATCACGGAATATTTCGGAAGCTTTTTAACGATCGGCGCGTGTGTTTATGCGCCTCTGGCAGCGCTTTTGTTTGTCGACTTCTTCCTTGTAAGAAAGCAGAAGATCGACCTTAAGAGTGCATATGAACTGCCCGGCCACACGGCTTACAGATATACCGGCGGATTCAATATCGTAGGCATTATCTGTCTTGCGCTGGGATTCGGCTTTACGCTGCTTATCTTCGATCCGATCAATGTCGTGATCCACAATAAGATCCTGTTCATGCTGACACCGACGTTTGCTTCGTTCCTCTTCACGGGAATCCTATATTATCTTCTTTGCAGGATACCTTTCATCCGCGATTATGTTATCTGCAAAGGACCTGATAAGAAGCCCTTTGATAGAGCGAAAACGCCGCCCAGGCAGAACCTTTTCTTCATGCCTTTTATCTGGCTTATCTGCAAGTTTATTACAGCTCCATATAAGCTTAAGATCGATAAGCACAACATGGACGGAATAAAGCCCCCGTTCCTTGTTTACGGCTCGCATAATTCCTTCATGGATTTTTATGTAACACCGCTTGCGTTAAAGCCTTACCGCGCGAATTACATTTCCGAGCTCGAAGGATTCGAAGCGTTCGGCGAGTGGATCTACCGTCAGGTAGGATGCCTTGGAACGCGCAAGTTCATTAACGACCAGTACCTTATCAAGAACATAATAAAGGTCATCAAGCGTGGCGATGTCATGGTCATATATCCCGAAGCAAGATATGCCAACGTCGGAACCAATTCCCATCTGACACCTTCTATCGCCAAGCTTGCAAAGCTTCTGAAGGTTCCTGTCGTTACGATCAACATGCAGGGCAACTATCTGCAGCAGCCTATCTGGAATCTCAAGGAGAGAAAGGGTGCAAGGCTTCATGCGGATCTTAAGTGTGTCGTGACTCAAGATGAGATCGGCAAGCTTTCCGTAGACGAGATTTTTTCGCGCATTTCAAAAGAACTTACTTATGACGAATATAAATACCAGCTCGAAAACAAGATCGTAATAGATGACGAGTGGAGGGCAGAAGGCCTGCACTATCCCTTGTACCGCTGCAGAAAGTGCGGCAGGGATTTTGCGATGACATCATCCGGCAGCAAGATCACATGCAAATACTGCGGTGATTCCTATGAGATGGATGAGTTAGGTCAGCTGCATTCTTCTTCCGGTGAGGTAATCCATATTCCTGACTGGTATGAATGGCAGAGAGGCTTTGTCCATGAAGAGTGCAGGGAAGGCAAGTATAAACTCGACATCCCCGTAAAGATCTGGGCGCTGCCGAATTCCGTTAACTTCGTTGACTGCGGTGAGGGAAGACTCGTTCACGATAATTCAGGTTTCTCTTTGGAGTTCGATAACTACAGGAGCGGACAGCGTGAGACTTTGAAATTCCCGGCATCATCCATGGTATCGATCCACACCGAGTACGACTACAGGGGACTCTACGGTCCGTGCGTTACTCTCTCGACCTACGACGACACGTTCTTCATCTATCCGACTGATGAGAGCCGCGATGTCTTCAATCCGACGAAGATACAGTTTGCAACGGAGTTCCTTGGCGGGCTATATACGTAATAGCATTGAATTTATTATATATTTCACAGGAAAGTGCCATTTATCGGCGCTTGAGGCCTGATATGTTCTGAAATAATCGTCTCCATGTGGTAGATTATTACTATTACACCACCGGAGGCAGACATGGATAATAATTTCAAACCGTATATTCCTGCTGATAAAGTAACAACTGAAATGACACCGGCATCGGTCATACTCGGCATTGTGCTTGCCGTTGTCTTCGGTGCTGCAAATGCATACCTTGGCCTTAAGGTCGGACTTACGGTATCAGCATCCATTCCTGCTGCCGTTATTTCGATGACTGTAATAAGGATCATCATGCGCAAGGATTCGATCCTTGAGAGCAACATGGTCCAGACAATAGGCTCTGCCGGTGAATCTCTGGCTGCCGGCGCGATCTTCACCATGCCTGCGCTCTTTATCTGGGCAAAAGAAGGTGTTATGGATAAGCCAGCGCTTATCACGATCACCATCATCGCTCTGGTCGGCGGTCTTCTCGGTGTATTCTTCATGGTGCCTTTAAGAAGCGCACTTATCGTAAAAGAGCACGGCGTGCTCCCTTATCCGGAAGGCACTGCCTGTGCCGAAGTCCTTCTCGCTGGTGAGAAGGGCGGATCTTCTGCAAAATCAGTCTTCATCGGAATGGGTATCGGCGCTGTCATCAAGTTCGTAACTGACGGACTTTGTGCTGTCAGATCCGTAGTATCTTTCAGACTCTCGGCGCTTAAGACGGAGTTCTCTTCAGAGATCTATCCTGCGCTTATCTCGGTCGGATATATCTGCGGTCCCAAGATCTCAGGTTATATGTTCGCCGGCGGTATACTCGGCTGGTTCGTTCTGATCCCTGCTATAGTCACATTCGGTACGGATATCGTTATGTATCCTGCAACAGTATCCATTGCTGAACTCTACGCAACAGGCGGCGCATCCGCCATCTGGGCAAGCTACATCAAATATATCGGTGCAGGCGCTGTCGCAGCTGCCGGCATCATAAGTCTCATCAAGACTTTCCCTACGATCATAAAAGCTTTTACAGGCTCTGTTAAGGGCATCTCAAAGAGCAACGGAAGCAAGGCAAAGAACGACCGTACCAACATGGACATCGACATGCGCTTTGTCCTCATCTCCATTGCTGTTCTTATCCTTCTTATCTGGATCATCCCGGCGATCCCCGTAACGATCTTCGGAGCGATACTTGTAGTTATCTTCGGCTTCTTCTTCAGTGCCGTAAGTTCAAGAATGGTAGGCCTTGTCGGAAGCTCCAACAACCCTGTATCCGGCATGACGATAGCAACGGTCCTTATCGCTACATTCTGCCTTAAGCTCACAGGCGATACAGGCGTTCACGGAATGCAGGGCGCCATCGCTATCGGCTCTATCATCTGCATAGCTGCATGCATGGCAGGTGATACATCACAGGACTTAAAAACAGGTTATATCCTTGGTGCCACGCCCAAGAAGCAGCAGATCGGTGAGATCATGGGAACTATCGCTGCAGCGCTTGCAATTGGTGGTGTAATGGTGCTCCTCGATTCCGCATTCGGATTCGGTACCGACAAGCTCGCAGCTCCTCAGGCTACCATGATGAAGATGATCATCGAAGGCGTCATGGACGGCAATCTGCCCTGGACATTGATCTTCATCGGCGTATTCATTGCGATAGTAATAGAGCTCCTGGGCATATCTGCTCTTCCTGTTGCGATCGGTCTTTATCTTCCTCTCGAGCTTTCAGCTCCGATCATGCTCGGCGGTCTCATCAAGTTCATCGTTGAGAAGATCTACGGCAAGCAGAACGATGACTCCGGCAAGGGAATCCTCTTCTGCTCGGGCCTTATTGCAGGCGAAGGAATCCTCGGCATCGTGCTTGCGATCCTTACGGTTGCAGGCGTTACGGATAAGATCAACATAAGTTCTTATCTTCCTACAGGAAACATAACTTCACTCATCGTTCTCATTGCTATCGGTGCAGTAGTTTTCTTTATGGCTGGCAGCGGCAAGAAGATCTCCGGGAAAAAGAAGAATGCGAAGGGATAACTTTCTCGATTATGTTTTCGAGCGCCCGGAAGGCCTTGTCTTCAACTGTTCGGATGAAGGCGAAGTCACCGTTGATATGGAGAACAAGGGCTTTACGAATAAGATCGCACAGAAGTTCTTTAAAAGACCTGAAGTGTCGCATATCAAGCTTGAAGGCATGGGCAGCTTCATCTTCCTGTGCGTAGACGGCAAGAGATCCGTCTATGACATAGGGCAGCTCGTTAAGGAAAAGTACGGCGATGAAGCGGAGCCTTTGTATGAACGCCTCAGCGTATATATGAAAAAGCTCGAAGAAGTCGGATTTGTAAAGAAGGCAGGTACTTAACTGCGAGACTGCCGGAGCACTGTAATTGCAGCGGGCAAAAAAAGTCAACAATTATATAAAACGGCGTTTTTATATAATTGTTGCCCTAAAAAATGACCAATTTTACGTACTAAAAAACCTTTTTCGAGGATTAGTACGTAAAATTAGCCAGTCCTAGCGGGTGTTTCTCAAATAATTACGGACTAATAACGAGTTTTCGAAAATTAGTCCGTAAAATCAGCCCTCCCAAGCCGAAAAACGCCACTCCACGCCTTCACAAGCCTCAAGATTTACGTACTAAAAACCAATAATCTAAAATTAGTACGTACTCACCCCACCCCGCCCATAAAAAAACGGCCCTGAAGCGAACCTCAGGGCCGTAATAAAAATCAAAGTGGTCATCTCAACGAGGCAGCCCTTTATGTATTATTTCTTAGCTTCGAAATTCGTTTCCGGATCCCAGTAGAGGTCTTCGTGCTTGTGCATCCAGGCGGAGAGAGCTTCTGTCATCTTGTGAGCATCATTGTCGAAGTCTTCGCCGTGGAGAGGTTCGCCGACGTAGATCCTGATCTTGCGGCGGTGGAGACCATTTAACGGATGAGGCTTCTTGGAAGTTCTCGGCCAGATCTGATATGCGCCTGCGATGTAGACGGGAACCATGGGAACGCCAGCCTTGATAGCAAGGTAAGCTGCGCCGTCCTTCATCTCGGCGAGTTTGCCTGTGTGAGATCTTGTACCTTCAGGGAAGACGAAGCAGATATTTCCTTTCTCGACTTCCTTCTTTGCCTTGATGAGACCTCTTACGGGGTTGCCGTAACGGTCAACGGCGATGCCTCTGCCTACACGCATGATGAGGCGGCCGAGCTTGCCGTGGTTAGTCTCAAGGTCTGAAGCTGCGAGGCAGCACATCCACTTGAAGTGACCCCTGGGGAGATAGTCGATGATGAGAACGCCGTCAGGATAGCTCTGGTGGTTGGATGCTACGACATAAGGATTGTTCTTAGGGAAATTCTCGCGCCCGATACACTTCATATCGCAGAGGATATGGGTAAGGAGAAGGAATCCGTCCTTGGCCAGTACATCCATGAAGCCTCTTTTGGTAGGGTACTTCTCGTCCAGGTGCTTATGATGGTCAGCTTTAGACATCTTAGGCTCTGAATCCTGAGCTGTCGTATCCTGCTTTATTACTTTTTCTTCTTCAGACATAAATACTCCTGAATGGTCTCTGTCATAAATACGCGACTAATATAACTCAAAAAAGGCAAATTTGCGAATTATTGTAAAATATTTCCAAAGTATGTTATATTTTCAGTTGCGCTTGACTTTTAGCTTTAGCTAAGACAAAGCACATGGAGGTAATAGTATGATTCCTGTTCAGGGCACACCTGTTTATTCAGCTGATAAGTTTACGGACATCAGGGATTTGGTCGTCCGTACTTGCGACAAGTACTCTGAGCTTGATGCGTTTATTTTCAGACGTTCACCTAAGCTTTCTGAAGTTCACAGGAGCTTTTTCGAATACGGCAATGACATCAAGGGTCTTGCAACGTATATCCTTAACAGCAAATATGCCGGCGACAGACTTGCCGTAGTAGGCGAGAATGCATATGAATGGTTCGTATCCTATAACGCGATCCTCTCATCCGGCGCTGTCGGTGTTCCTTTGGACAGAATGCTCCCTGAAGAAGAACTCATCCAGCTCCTCGTAAGGTCAAGAGCAAAGGTAATCTTCTACCATCACAAGCATCACAAGATGATGCTCTCGATCGCGCAGAAGATCAAGTCAGGCGAACTCGATATCCCGCTCGACATGTTTGTAATCTTCTATAAGGATGGTCTTACAGGCAAGACTCCTGATGACACATGGCCTGAAGATGACAAGCGTTTCGTCGACATTTACGACCTTATCAAGGACGGTAATTTCTTAAGGGAAGCGGGCGACACGAAGTTCGAAGATACGGATATCGATGTCAATGAGGCAAAGATCATTCTCTTTACTTCAGGTACGACCTCAATGAGTAAGGGTGTATTGCTCTCGCATACGAATATCATGAGCAACGTTTATTCGATAGCCCAGACGCTTGATGTAAGAAGAGGGGACAGGGCATTCTCGATCCTTCCGTTGCATCACACGTTTGAGAATACCTGCGATTTCTTTATCCTCGCATGCGGCGCGTGCATCTGCATGTGCGACGGCTTAAGATATATCGTTAAGAACATGGAGGAATGGAAGCCGAATGTATGTATTTCCGTTCCGCTCCTTTTCGAGAACATCTATGCGAAGATCGAAGACGGTATCAAGGCATCCGGCAAGGAAAGGATCATTTCCGTTGCAAGGCCCGTTACGAGATTCTTAAAGAAGTGCGGCCTTGATGTCAGACGCAATGTGTTCAAGGACATCCTGGATAAGCTCGGCGGCAATCTCCGCATGGTAGTTATCGGCGGTGCAGGTATCGACAAGAGATACATCGACGCATTTACGGATTTCGGTCTCCAGTTCTATATGGGTTACGGTCTTACAGAGACCTCACCGGTTATCTCCGTTACAAATGAAGTATGCAATGTTCACGGTTCGGTAGGACGTCCTCTGCCCGGCATTACTGTTGCAATAGACGCTGAGGGCAAGGGCCCTAAGGCAGTAGGCGAGATCCTTACAAAGTCCGACTGTGTCATGCTCGGTTATTACGAGAATGAAGAGGCTACCAAGGAAGCGATAGACAGCGACGGCTGGTTTCACACAGGTGACATGGGCTTTATCGACAAGACAGGTTCCATTCACATTACGGGCCGTGTTAAGTCCATGATCGTTCTCACGAACGGTAAGAAGGCTTTCCCTGAAGAGATCGAGGCAGTCCTTACAGAGATCAAGGGTGTTGCCGAGGCATTCGTCTGGGGCAACCGCAATGAGCGTGACGCGATCGATATCTGCGCCAAGCTCCTTGTAAACCGTAAGGTCATCGGCGCTGAGCTCGGACTCCCCACAGAGGCTGAAGACAGCCAGATAGAGACATATTTAAGCGACAAGATGCATGAGGCAAACCACAAGATGCCTCAGTATAAGATCGTCCGCAATTATGTCTTCTCCGAAGAAGACATGATCAAGACAACGACTCTTAAGATAAAGCGTCCCAAGGAGCAGGAGCATATCGAATCCCGCCTTGCCGAGTTAGGTTACACGATGACCGCTGTAAACGGCAAGAACTTCGATAAGCTGATCAAGTCTAATTAAAGGATCTCTATGGCCTCTGTCCGTAAACTCGTTCTCGGGTCACGTGAAGTCACGGTCGAATTCGAACGCAAGAGAATCAGGAACATCAACGTCCGCGTAAGGCGCGACGGGACTTTATACTGTTCGCTGCCTTATTACGCTTCGGTCAGTGAGGCAGAGGCATTCATTATCTCCAAGCAGGACTATCTTCTGAAGTCTCTGGATTCAGTCATCAATGACGAGAAGACCAAGAGCCTGTCGAGGCAATTTGTCGACGGCGAGGTGTTTACGATCCTTGGTAAGCCTTATGTTCTTAAGGTCTTGGCAAGCTCGAAAAATTCATGCCGCGCAGAAGACGGCGTCATTACGCTTGAAGTAACAGATACGTCTGATTACCGCATCAGATACATGACCTACGAGAAGTGGAGAAGACGCTGCATCAGGAGTGTTATCGTTGATCTTTGCAATGAGATGTATCCGCTGTTCGAACGCCGCGGTGTTGCTTCACCGAAGAAGATCACATTAGGCGAATATAAATCTTTCTGGGGCGAGTGCTTTGCCAAAAGAGGCGAGCTCAAGTTTAGCTACAGGCTTTTCGAGAAGGACAGGGAGATAATCAGATATGTCGTGGTCCATGAGTTCGCGCATTTTATCGAACCCAATCATTCAAGCCGTTTCTGGGCTATAGTCGCAGATATCGTTCCGGATTATAAAGAACTGCGAAAAAGGCTTAATTCAAACGCTTCAAAATAATATATAATTAAATTTGATAACTGCATCCGGAGGAATCACTTATGGGTGAACTCAATCTTGAACGAAGCAACGTCAAATTCGATCTGTGGGAGCGCAAACTCCTTGACTTAAGTACCCGTAATTCACTTCTTAATCTGAGGATCAAGGGAACAAGCATTCCGCTGTTCGTCCCTGACTGTGCGAAGATCGAAGATTATATAGCCCAGGAGAAGAACTTCTCGATCATCTCCAGAGGCGACGAGGAAGAGGATGAAGAGGAAGCGACTTCTGAAGAGACCGGATCAGCGGAAGTCCCTGATGCGGTAAAGCCCGTTGAAGAAAATGCTGAGCCGACTCCCGTAGAGGCTTTGGCAGCTGAAGCTGAGAAGCCTGTAGAAGAAGCCGGGAAGCCGGAAGAAGAGACGGAGAAGGCCGAAGAAAAGCCTGAAGAGCCTGCTGATAAGACGACTGAAGAAAAGCCTGTTCAGGAAGCCGATGCGGCAGCTGCTGCCAAGACTACTGCGAAAAAGAAGAAGATCAAGAAGATCCCTGCAAAAGATTATGCTATCGAAGATCTTCCTGACATAAATGAATTCCGCGAATACATAGAGAAGCAGTATGAGAAGGGCGTGCTCGTCTCATCTCTTACTAATGCGGTGCTCGATAAGAATATCAAGACGCTTTACAGAGGTGCCAAGACTTCTATGGAGGAGAATGGCGCCAATACATTGTTCCTGGCTTGC
This sequence comes from Oscillospiraceae bacterium, assembly GCA_902764825.1. Taxonomy (GTDB): domain Bacteria; phylum Bacillota; class Clostridia; order Saccharofermentanales; family Saccharofermentanaceae; genus Saccharofermentans. The sequence goes on along the minus strand of CACWXL010000002.1, from coordinate 287,805 downwards.
GGATTTCTGAAGTGGTACGAGAAGGACAGAAAGGAACCCTGCTATGCGCCTATCCTTTTGATCCCCGTAGAACTCGTTAAGAAGTTCGGCATCAAGTATACGATGAGAAGAAGGGACGAGGACGTCCAGTTCAACGTTACCGTCTCAGAGAAATTGAGACAGGACTTCAAGATCGATTTCGATTCGTTCAGCAAGGAACTTCCTACAGATGAGAACGGTGTTGACGTTCCGAAGATCTTTGAGCAGATCAGGGAAGTCGTAAAGCCTCTTAAGACGTGGGAAGTAGTTGAGTCATGCGTGCTCGGCCTTTTCTCGTTCTCGCAGTTCGTTATGTGGAATGACATGCACAGCCACAGGAATGAGATCGCGCAGAACAAGATCGTTAAGAGCCTTATCAACGGACAGCTCGAATGGGATTATGAAGACATCTCTTCTACAGGCAAGGTTTCTGAAGAGGATGTCTATCTTCCGATCGTTGCCGATGCATCTCAGCTTGCTGCTATAAAGCGTGCGGGCGAAGGCACGAGCTTTGTACTTCACGGCCCTCCGGGAACAGGTAAATCACAGACCATCACATCGATAATCGCGAACTGTCTTGCAAACGGCAAGAAGGTTCTTTTCGCGGCCGAGAAAAAGGCTGCATTGGACGTCGTATATAAGCGTCTGGAGAAGATCGGCATCGCGCCTTTCTGCCTTGAACTTCATTCGAACAAAGTGCGTAAGAGTTATGTTCTCGACCAGCTCAAGATCGCAAGCGAAGTAAGTCTTAAAGCCAAGGGTGACGGCGATTACAATAAGGCACTCGAAGATATCGCGGCCAAGAGAAGAGAACTCGACAAATACGTGGATGAGCTCCATGTAAAGCGCGGCTGCGGAATGTCTCTTTATGAACTCATCAATGTTTACGCAAGCAATCAGACGGCTCCGAATTGCGGTGCTTTTGACGAAGGCTTTGTAAATGAACTTAACGCTGACAGGGTCAAAGAGATCGAGTCATCCTTAGGCGAACTCGTTGCATCTTCAACACATCTTAACGGCAAGCTTCCGTTCGTTAAGTCATCTGCTTATTCACAGGACGTCAAGAGCAGGCTGCCTGTGATCGCTGATGCTTTTATCAAGGCTTATGATGAATTCGCCGCAAGCATTGATGCATTCGACGCGCTCCTTGTACAGAACAACTGCCGTATTCCGGGAGAGCCCAAGACTATCGCAAGGATCTCCGGTCTCAGTTCATGCAGCGCATTGATCTCAAAGATCAAGGGACTTAATCTTCCTAAAGGCATGATCTGCTGCGACGATACGGACAGCGCATATCTTACTTTGAGAGACACTATCGTAAGCTGCAAGGATGCGGTCGCAAAGCGTGACGCGATCCTGTCCGTATACCAGCCCGGATTCTTAGATCTTGACGGCGCAGCGCTCCTTAGTGAGATCGTTACTGCAAAGGCAAAGAATGCTCTTGTGAGGGGCATGGCTGAGAATGCGGTCTACAAGAAGGTAAAGGCTTACGATATAAAGGGCAACCGCAAAGAAGTGCTTGAGCAGGACTTCAAGCTCCTTTCCGATTATAAGAATTCGGTTCAGAATGCGATGAACTATATAACACTCGCAAGAGGTTATCTTGGAGAGCTCTATAATCCGGGCGCTGCTTTCCCGGGATTCGACATCGCTTATTTCGAATCGGTCAATGAGAATGCACACTCTGTATTTGCCGAGTTTGCTCCTTTCGATCCCACCGGATCACTTCGCAAACTCATCGGCAGCGGTGACGTCCTTGTTACAGATGCTGCAAATGCTTTTAATACCAAGTCAGCCGCTTATAAGGCTTCCTACGATGAGCTCAATGCGGCTTACGGCTTGGAGTACGGCGCATTCGAACCTGCTGCAGCTCTTCTTGAGACCAAGAAGCAGATGGCAGAGACTCTTAAAACTGACAGCGATTTCTTAAGAGACAGGATGCAGTTCAATCTCATGGCCTCCAAGTGCAGCCAGTATAAGATCTCCAACATCGTTACGGGTTACGGTAACGGCATGATCACCGGTGATGAGATCACGGGCTCTTTCAGAAAGGGCTACAGTGCGCTGCTCATAACGATGATCATCGACAACTCTGAAGTATTGAGGACTTTCTCGGGTCTTGTTTTCGAGCAGAAGATAAGCGAACTTTCAAAGGTCAACGACGATTTCGAAAAGCTCACGAGACAGGAGATCTACTTAAAGATCGCAAGGAACCTTCCTGACTTGAGCAAAGATGCGAATGTATCTTCTGCATTGGGAATCCTGCAGCATGCGATCAAGGCAGGCGGAAGAGGCGTATCGATAAGAACGCTCTTTACGCAGATCGGCGAGCTCATCTTAAAGCTCTGTCCGTGCGTGCTCATGAGTCCTCTGTCATGCGCGCAGTTCTTGGATCCCGATAAGTGCGGAATGTTCGACATAGTCGTATTCGACGAGGCATCTCAGCTGCCTACATGCAAGGCAATAGGCGTTATCGCAAGAGGTAAGGAAGCCGTTATCGTAGGCGACCCTAAGCAGATGCCGCCTACGTCATTCTTCATGGAGCAGGTCGATGACGGTGATGATGATTTCGAGACAGATGACCTGGAGAGCATCCTCGACGACTGCCTTGCGATCTCAATGCCGCAGATGTTCCTCGCATGGCACTACAGGAGCCGTCACGAGAGCCTTATCACGTTCTCCAACAAGGCATTCTACGACGGAAGACTCTATACATTCCCGTCGCCGGATGACAGGATGTCGAAGGTTACGATGGTCGACTGCGGAGGTTCTTTCGATTCCGGCAAGACCAGAACAAACAAGGTCGAAGCTCAGGCGGTTATCGATGAGATCATAAAGAGAGCTCACGATCCGAAACTCGCCGGGTACAGCGTCGGTGTCGTTACGTTCAATATCCAGCAGCAGTCGCTTATCGAAGACCTTCTTGATGAAGCTGCAAGCAAGGATCCCGTTCTCGAGAAATGGGCATTCGGAAGTGAAGAGCCGATATTCGTTAAGAACCTTGAGAATGTTCAGGGTGATGAACGTGACGTTATCCTGTTCTCGATAGGATACGGCAAGGACGAGACAGGCAAGCTCATCATGAACTTCGGTCCTCTGAACAGGGACGGCGGATGGAGAAGACTCAATGTTGCCGTTACGAGATCAAGGATCGAGATGAAAGTATTCTCGTCTATCTCGCCTGAAGAGATCCGCATCAACGATACTGCATCTGAAGGTGTCAAGGCATTTAAGAGATTCCTCCAGTATGCATCAGGAAGCACGATCTGGGATCAGGATATCGCTTCCACGGGCAGTTCTTCAGACAGCTCCGGCACGCCTCTTATCGACCGCAATGCGTCCTTCACGGGTATCGCTGACGATATCTGCGCAAGGTTTAAGGCGATCGGCTACGACACTGACAAGGGCGTAGGCAAGTCCGGATTTAAGATCGATATCGGTGTCGTATCGCCCGAGAAGGACGGTACATACTGCCTCGGTATCCTCTTGGACGGCCCTGTATATGCCGCTTCCGGAACAACCACTTCAAGAGAAGTATCCCAGCTCTCAATGCTCAAGGGCTTTGGCTGGAATATCGTAAGGATATGGTCTCTCGAGTGGTGGGAGAATCCTGACAGTGTATTCGAGAAGCTCGTAGCGATAATCAACGATTCAAAGAAAGCTGAAGAGACTCCGGCAGAAGAGACACCTTCCGATGTACCTTCTGAAGGAACTGAAGAGCCTTCGGAAACGGAATCCCTTGATCCTGAGGAGGGAAGATCCGATCCTCAAGTTACGATCTACGGAGTAACACCTGAAGAAGAAACCGAAGATTCAGACGGATCGGAAGATCAGGCTCAAAAAAAAACTGACGACATAAGGGCAGAAGGCTCTCCGGAATTGGTTTATAAGGCTTCCTGCATCACGCTCAAGGCGATGACGGCTGCTGAGTTCTGTGATCCGAGAAATACGCCCAGACTTCAGGAATGCGTTATATCGATCGTCGATCAGGAATCACCTGTAAGTTCTGACGTGCTCGCGAAAGAACTGATCGCACTGGCAGGAATCGCCAAGATGACGCCTAAGCTCCGTGAACGCTGCTCGTATCTGATAAAGAGTATCGAGAAGAGCGCGAAGATCCACTATACGGCACAAAAACTCGATCTTGAATCGGATGAAGACGACGAAGTGATCTTCCTGTGGAAAGACGGCACTGAGATGGGCAAGGTAATGGATAATTACCGTGTCCCGGCTGAAGGCGAAAAGCCCAGAAAGGCTTGCGACATTCCTGTTCAGGAAGCAGCCTGCGCTTCAAGGTATCTTGCTGTATCACAGTACGGCATGCCCTATGAGAGCCTTATCGTCGAGACTGCAAAGGCGATGGGATTATCGAGAGCTCCGGTTGATTCGGATAATTACAAGCTCGGAAAGAGAGCCGTGGATTACTGCATCCGCCAGCAGCTCCTGATATTGGACGATGACGGTTTTGTCAAAGGAACAGATTGATATCAATCGTATGGTATAATCTGCAAAGATGGGTGAAGAACAAAACAACATTTCTTTGAATAAGAGCACCAGTCAGCTGCCGATCTACGAGCGGCCGGGAAGACTTGATCCCGACCGTCATATTCCTATGGACAGGCGCAGCAGGGTGGATGTCAACGTTCATTACGATGAGAGCCATAAAGGCTTTTACAAAGATTCCGATACGCCTGAATTTACCGGTGAGTCTGCAAATGCGATGGATCCTTTCGAGGACACGGCATTGCTTTACGGTGAGGTCAAGCCGAAGGTCGTTGCTGTCAGGACAGGTGCTCCCAAGCCGGAGAGCAAGATATTCGTTCCGGAACTGGACACCACGGAAGTTAGGCGGAAGATCAAAAAGCCTGTTGCCGTTCAGGAGCCGGAACCTGAGATCTATATTGCCGAAGAAGACAAGGCGGCCTCATCTGATTATATTGCCGATGCATTCAGCGGTGTTGAGACTGCCGAGAAGCGCGAAAAAAAAGCGGCTCCGGTTATCGATACCGCAAGACTCAAGATGTATGTGCTGCTTCTTGGCGTGGTCGTCGTATTGGAGGTCGCCGGAATCGCATTGCTGGCGATCCTTTGATCCGTTAGTATTCGTTTTTTCCGGCTTAATATAAGGGAATCTGGTCGACCTCATCTTCGGTATAGACCGGAATACCGTTATCTATCAGCATTTCTGCGGTAACACCGTTGCCGGCGCATTTGCCGCCCGTGAACGTGCCGTCGTATATTACGCCTTTGCCGCACGAAGGGCTGTTTGCCTTAAGGATCGCGAAGTCGGCATTAAGGACCTCGGCCAGATAAAGAGCTGTCTTTGCGCCTTTCTGATACTCGGCCGTTACATCGGTGCCGTCCCTCATGATAACTTTGTCTCCGACCCTTTCGGAAGGTGTGCGGGGCGTGGGAAGGCCGCCGGCCTGTTCCGGGCAGACGGGGATTATCGTATGATCTTTGGCAAGATCGATCACTTTCCGGCAGGGGCAGGCGTCGCCCTTATATCTGCATTCAATTCCTAAAAGACAAGCACTGACAAGAATCTTAGACATTTCGGTTTCCTCAAAAAATAAATTACAAATATGTTACATTGGCTATTTATTAAACTTGGTTTTTTTATTATAATTTTCCCAATGTGAGTTTGGCAATTCTTTTATGAAGGTGGAAATTATGGACAGTAAGTACATGGAGAATGTAACTGTTTTCGATCACCCTTTGATCAGACACAAAGTCACTCATCTATGTGACGTTAATACCGGTTCAAAGGAATTCTGCGAAATCGTCAGCGAAATTACAACATTAATGGGATATGAGGTGCTTAAGGATCTGCCAACCAAAATGGTAGAGATACAGGCACCTCTTTCTAAATTTGAGTCTCCTGTCATTGCCGAGGACTTTACGATCGTTCCGATCTTAAGAGCGGGCCTTGGCATGGTTGACGGCTTAAGAAGTCTTCTTCCTACGGCGAAGGTAGGCCATGTTGGTCTTTACAGAGACGAGGAAACTCTGCAGCCGGTTCAATACTATTTCAAGCTTCCTGTTGACGTTACTGAGGGGGAAGTAATCATTGTGGATCCTGCTTTTGCAACGGGCGTAAGTGCCGAAGCGACGATCAAGCTCCTTAAGGAAGCAGGCTGTAAGAGGATCAAGTTTATGTGCATCTTCTCTTGTGACCAGGGAATCGAATTCGTTCATTCCCGTCATCCGGAAGTGCCTATCTATGCCGCATATCATTCAACTTATCCTTTGAATGAGAAGGGCTACATCATTGATGCTGCCGGTGACGCGGGTGACAGGATCTGCGGTACCGTTAGTTATAAACCACAATAAGTATTCAGGAGGGTTACAATGAAACTTGTTTATGATGTAAGCGATAAGCCGAAATTCAGTAAGACTATCGTTTTCGCGTTCCAGCAGATGATCGCTATCATGGCTGCTACGCTCCTTGTCCCGATGATCGTATCTTCTTACGGTCTTGTGGCAGATCCTGCCGCAGCTTTGTTCGGTGCAGGTATTGGTACTTTGGTATATATTTTCTTTACGAAGAAGAAGAGCCCTGTTTTCCTCGGAAGCTCTTTTACATTCCTTGGCGCATATGCCGCTTCCATCGGACAGAATTTCGGATATCTCGGAATTATCATCGGTGTGCTTTTCGCCGGTCTTGTTTATGTTGTTATCGGTATCATTATCAAGGCAGTAGGATCCGGATGGGTTAACAAGCTCATGCCTGCCGTAATCATCGGACCCATCGTTGCCCTCATCGGACTTTCTTTGTCAGGAACAGCTACCGGTTGGATGGCTTCCAACGGAGGCGACAATTACAGTCTTCTCACAATACTTGTTGGTGCAGTTACTTTCTTTGCTATCGTTATCGCATCTGTTAAGGGATCGCAGAATATTAAGCTTATTCCTTTTATCGTCGGTATCGGTGTCGGATATGTTTTCGCGTTGATCCTTACACTTATCGGAAAGGCTGCCGGCAATGAAGCTATGCAGATCTTAAGCTTTGACTCTTTCAAGTCGGCATTTGTACCTTTCTCTGTTGCATCTATCGTTAAGATGCCTGATTTCTTCTTCCTTAAGGCTATCCAGGAGAAGGGATGGGAGGCACTCTCTGCAGCAGATATCGGTTCTATCGCTTTGATCTATGTTCCTATCGGTGTCGTTGAGCTTGCGCAGCACATTGCTGACCACAAGAACCTCGGCAACATCATCAATAAGGACCTCATTACCGATCCGGGTCTTGATAATACTCTCTTCGGTGACGGTGTAGGATCCATCGTAGGTTCTATCTTCGGCGGTGCCGCAAATACTACATACGGCGAGTCTATCGGCTGCGTAGCTATTACAGGTAATGCTTCCATCATCTCTATCATCACTGCTGCAATCGGATGTATGGTACTCTCATTCTTCACACCTTTTGTTGCACTGATCAACTCTATCCCTAAGTGCGTTATGGGCGGTGCATGCGTTGCACTTTACGGCTTTATCGCAGTATCAGGTCTCCAGATGCTCCGCAAGGTTGATCTTAACAACAGCAAGAACCTGTTCATCGTTTCCGGTATCCTCGTTACGGGTATCGGCGGACTTACACTTCAGTTCGGTTTCAACGAAATGACACAGGGTCCTGTTCTTACAGTTACATCTTTGGCAGTAGCTCTTATCTTCGGTATCATTACAAACCTCATCGTTAACGACGGAAAGCTTGTTGCTGATTCTTCCGAAACAGATAAGAAATAACATCTACTTTTAAATCAGAAAGGGGGACGGAATATGCAGTACAAAGATTTTAAGAACGTTCAGGTTATGGAGCATCCGCTCATCAAGCACAAGATCTCACTTTTAAGAAAGGTTGAGACAGGCACTTATGAGTTCAGACATCTCGTAGAAGAGATCGCTACTCTCGAAGGATATGAAGCTTTGAGGGATCTTCCTTTGAAGGATGTTGAAGTTCAGACACCTCTTGAGAAGACGATGACGCCCATGATCGACGGTAAGAAACTTGCTATCGTTCCTATCCTTCGTGCTGGTCTCGGCATGGTACCCGGTGTCCAGGCTCTTACACCTCTTGCAAAAGTCGGACATATCGGTCTTTACAGAGATCCTGAGACACATGAACCTCACGACTATTACTGTAAGCTCCCTGATCCTATTGACCAGCGTCTGATCGTTGTTGTTGACCCTATGCTCGCAACAGGCGGTTCGGCAGTTGATGCCATCAATTCGATCAAGGCTCACGGCGGCAAGAACATCAAGTTCATGTGCATCATTGCAGCTCCCGTAGGAATCGAGAGACTTGCAAAAGCTCATCCCGACATCGATATCTATGTAGGTAACGTTGACAGAGAGCTTAATGAGAACGCGTATATTCTCCCGGGTCTGGGAGATGCGGGTGACCGTATTTTCGGCACCAAATAAGACAAATCAACCATTGGAGGAAAAGTGTTATATGGTTTTTAAGAAGATCGTAGCTTCAGTCATGGCTGTTGCTACATTGGCACTGGCTTTCGCAGGCTGCGGCAAGAAGGAAAGCAAGAAGTTCGTTGTCGGATTTGACCAGGAATTCCCGCCCATGGGATTCGTTGCTGATGACGGTTCTTATGTCGGATTTGACTTAGATCTTGCTAAGGAAGCTGCAAAGCGTATGGGCAAAGAGTTCGTTGCTCAGCCTATCGCATGGGATTCCAAGGATCAGGAGCTTGCCACAGGCAACATCGACTGCATCTGGAACGGATTTACGATCAGCGGCAGAGAAGACGGCTACACATGGACAAAGGCTTACATGGCTAACGATCAGGTTGTTGTAGTTAAGAATGGTTCTGGCATTTCTTCACTCGCTGACCTCGCAGGCAAGAATGTAGCCGTTCAGAAGGATTCATCAGGACTTGCAGCTCTTGAAGATAATGCTGCTCTTAAGGATTCTTTCGGCAAGCTCATCGAAATGGATTCTTATCTCAGTGCGATGATGGAACTTGAGATGGGTTCTGTTGATGCGATCGTTATGGACGAGATCGTTGCCCGTTACGAGATCCAGACATCCGGCAAGGCTTTCACAGTTCTTGACGAATCTGTTGCTACAGAGGAGTACGGTGTAGGATTCCTTAAGGGAAATACGGCTCTCCGTGATGAAGTACAGAAGGTCATGGACGAGATGGCAGCTGACGGAACAATGGCTAAGATCTCCGAGAAGTGGTTCGGCGCTGACGTTACCATCCTCGGAAAGTAATCATTAGAACAACTTAAAAACAAGGGCTGTTTCAGTATTGAAGCAGCCCTTTTAATTTGCTTTCGCTTTAGTTTTCTTTTTCTTAAACGGAAGTTCTATAAGCTCCCAGAGATATCTGAACAGTACGCTTGCGGCCCAGGCTGTTGCATTGATCACAAAGAACATACCGAGATTTATCAGATGTATCGAGATGCCGTCATCCATAAGATCGTTGATGATCTTCACGAACCATTCCTGAACGCAATAAGATTCGAGTGTGAAGGTACCGAAAAATCCGATAACTGTGGTAAGCAACTTGCCGAATAAAGAAAGATGGCGTTCAGCCAGATCCAGTATTTTCGCGATCAGGAAAGGAAGGCTTACGGCAATAAGGCAATTCGGCAGGATATTGCTGTAGGGCAGGATGAAGCTGTAGTTCAGGATCGAAGTCAGATATGCAAGGTAAAGGCCCAATGCAAGAGTGACTATCAGGCAGATATAGGTCCATGCTTTGAATACGATGTCCTTTTTATTCTGCGTTATGTATCCGAACAGGACTCCTATTATGAATACGGGGATCCTGTTTGTGAATCCGTAGAGATCAGGACGCATTACGTTTAAGAGCAGCAGTGAGATTATAAGCCACAGAGCAATTGCCGCAGCCGTAAAGAGTATCTTATTGCGGAATCTGTCGAAAACCTTGTAATAAAGAGGGAAGAGCAGATACAGCGTAACGATCGCGGGGATAAACCACAGAAAGCAGGTTGTGTCCTTGAAATAGAAATTATAACCGCTGATGTTCTGGAAGAATTCCAAAGTGCTCCATCCGAAGATGTTCCACAGCAATAATGAAACTACAAGAGGCGGGAGGATGATCCTTCTTAAGCGGCGGTAATAGAATCTGAGAAGAGAACCTTTCTTTATCGCAAACGTAAGACCGAGACCTGATACCAAAAGGAAAATATCAACACCGCAATAACCGATGGCTTTGAGATACCTTTCGATAAAGCCGAATAAGTTAAAGTGTCCGGCTGTTGAGGCAGGCATTACCGGTATCCAGGCATGGAAAAAGAGAACCCATAAAGCTGCAATGCCCATGATCGCATTGCGGTATTGGGAGACCAGCAGGAACCCGTTGCGGCTGTTTATTTCATTCTGCGATGATGTGTTGTTCATTCTTAACATTATTACTCTTTTTACGGCCTTTGAGGAGCTCTGGCAGTTTCAATAAATAATTAAATAGCAGACAGGCGAGCCATGCTATGCCGGAAGTAATGGCGAAGATAACCAGATTTATCGGAAGCCTTCTGGTGGTGATGTCTGCAAGTACATTGACGAATATGCCAAAGCATGGAATAAGAAAGCCTATATATGCGCAGTACATCTCGAGAGACATCTTCCCCCAGAAACTAAATACTGCGTTAAGTGCTTTACCGAACCCCGGAGTCCGTCGATTGAGTATTTCCAGTATTTTAGCAGTAAGAAAAGAGATGCTTACCGCTAAAAGAATATTAGGCAATACGGCTTTACCACCCGGAATTATCAACTCGAAATCCCTGAAGTTATACATGTAAGATAGGAACAAACCTGCAGTAAATACAGCAATCAGGGCAAGGTAATGCTTTTTGGTAAAGGTAATCTCTTTCTGAACTTGAGATATTTCTCCGAATAAAATACCAAAAAGAAATACCGGTATTCTGTTAGTGAATCCGTATAAGTCGAATCTCATATGCCCGTGAAGAAGCAGAGATATAAAAAACCATATGGAAATTGAGAGTGCTGTAAAAAGGAATTTGCTCTTAGCTTTGCTGAAGAACTTATAGTAAAGCGGAAATACGAGATAAAGCGTGATTATGGCAGGAACAAACCAGCAGAACGTGTGGATATGCTGTGTGTAGAAAGTAACCCCCGTAACATTTTTCAAAAATTCTACGATAGTCCAATGTTTTACGGGCCAGCATACAAGGGCAGTTACAAGATAAGGGATGAATACCCTCCGAATCCGCCTGCAGTAGAACCTTGCTAATGAACCTTTCTTGATGGCATATGTCAACCCCATTCCGGACAGGAGCAGAAATATATCAACACCACAATAACCCATTTTCCTTATGTATTCCTCAATGTAATGACAAAAGAGTGTGATATTTCCCGTAGGATTATTAAAGATGGGAATCCAGGCATGGAAAATAAATATCCATATGGTCGCAATGCCCATAATGACATTACGATACTGCATGATCAGCTTAAACCCGTTATTGCTGATGCTGTTGTTGTTGCCGTCCATAAGTTAAGATTTCCTATAAAAAGTATAAGCCTTAGATTCTGAAAATACTTCAATTATTGCATTTTTATATTTTGTTTTGCTTTCCATTTTTTTGCTATACGTTCGGTCAATTCCCAGAAGTTTTTAAAGAGTACATAAACGACCCATGATAATGCAGTTATGATAAGGAATAGCATAAGATTAATCAAATGTATGGACCAACCGTCTTCGATAAGAAGCGGAATGATGTCAATGAACCACGATTGTACACAATAAAACTCAAGTGAGATCATACCGAAGAACCCAGTGACCTTTAATATGATTTTCGCAAACCTCGGCATGCGCTGCTCGAGCGCTTTGAATAGATTGGAAACAAGAAGGGAAAGGCTTATCGATATGAGCAAAGTTGGAAGGAAACAGTTACTTATAGGAACTATCAAATAAAAATCCTTGTATTCGGTCAGATATGAGAGGTAAAGCCCCGTAAACAGCATAATGAATAACAAAAGGTATGTGTGGAGCGTAAATGTTGCGCTCTTGCCGTTTCTGATCAGATATCCGATCAGAATGCCGATAACGAATACAGGTATCCTGTTTGTAAATCCGAACAGATCTTCACGCATAGTATCTTTAACTATTGTAGAGAGTAGGAGCCATATCATGATGACACCGGCAGTAAACAAGAACTTGTTTTGGCTCTTTGTGAACAGCTTATAGTAGGCAGGGAAGAACAGGTAAAACGTTAGGATAGCAGGAACGAACCACAGGAACGAATTAACGTCTTTGGTATAGAAGTTAAAGCCTGTTATGTTTCCGATAATTACGGACCATCCCCAGTTCTGTACGATTCCACGGATTATACCGACAGTAACAAACGGAAGAATTATGCGCCTTAGTCGACGGTAGTAGAACATTGGAAGTGATACTTTTTCAACGGAGAAGGTAAGACCTATTCCGGAAAGAAGGAAAAAAATATCAACACCGAGAAAGCCGTTCTGTTTTAAGAAATGCTCCAGAAAGCTTAAATAGAATACGCTGCTTTCCTGAGGTTCAAGTGTAATAGGAATCCATGCATGAAAAAAATAGATCGATAATGCAGCGATGCCCATTAACGCATTGCGGTATTTCGAAAGAAGTTGAAAGCCGTTTTGGCCGATGTCTTCTCTATTATCCATGAAGATTACTATTCCTAATTAAATAAATAATGTACCTAAAACATTATATATTAAAATTTTACTGATATACATCGTTTTTGCCATCAACTTAAGGCGGCTGTTATGATACAATTACATCTGTGCGAAAGCTCTTGGTATCATTTCGTTTTAGGGCTTTTTTATTTCTTTTGTTGAGGATCCTTATGGAAGAAACGAATCAGGTAATCAGTATGCTGATATCGACATTGACCCAGCTTGTGCAGGGCTTCGGCTTTACGCTTGCAATCTTTGGCCTGACACTGATCTTCTCGATTCCTTTGGGTCTTCTTATCTGCAAGGGCAGGATGTCCAGGATCCCTGTCATCTCACTGATCTGCAGGCTCTATATATCCGTGTTAAGAGGCACACCTCTTATGCTTCAGCTCCTCCTGGTCTATTTCGGACCCTATTATGTATTCAGAGTGAGCCTCGGCAACGACTACAGATTCATAGCGACCATCATCGCATTCTCACTTAATTACGCAGCCTATTTTGCCGAGATCTTCAGAGGCGGCATCCAGTCCATGTCAAAGGGCCAGTACGAAGCTGCGACCGTCCTTGGTTTTTCCAAGTCACAGACATATTTCAAGATCATTCTTCCTCAGGTCATAAAGAGGGTACTTCCCTCAGTATCTAATGAGATCATCACTCTCGTTAAGGATACGTCGCTTGCTCAGGTGTTATCCGTTGCAGAGATGTTTACCAGAGCATCCGCAGCCGCATCGAAGCAGGTATCCGTAATGCCGTTTATTGTTGCAGGCCTGTTCTACTATGCGATGAATCTCCTTATCGAATTTATCTTAAACCGCGTGGAGAAATCCATGTCTTACTATTCTTAAGCGGGGTAACTTAATGTCTGACGCTAATAACGACATCGTTCTTGAGATAAAAGACATCCACAAGTCCTTCGACAAGCTCGAAGTCCTGCAGGGCATCAACATGCAGGTCAGGCGCGGCGAAGTAGTTGCAGTGATCGGACCTTCCGGCGGCGGCAAATCCACGCTCTTAAGATGCGCCACAACACTCGAAAAGGTCGATGCCGGAAAGATCGTAATAGGCGGCGACGTCCTCTGCGATGAAGTCGACGGACACCTTGTCTATTGCGACAAGAAGCTCGAAAAGGAGATCCGCAGCAAGTTCGGTCTCGTTTTCCAGAACTTCAATCTCTTCCCGCATTTTTCAGTAAGAAGAAATATTACCGAAGCCCTTATCCACGTTCACAAGAAGAGCAAGGCTGAAGCTGACGCGATCTGCGACGGCCTGCTTAAGAAGATGGATCTGGAAGCAAAAGCTGACGAATATCCCTGCAATCTTTCAGGTGGCCAGCAGCAGCGAGTATCGATCGCAAGAGCTCTTGCCACGAATCCTGAGATCATCTTTTTCGATGAGCCCACATCTGCATTGGATCCTGAGCTTACCAAAGGCGTCCTTACGGTCATCAAGGAGCTTGCGCAGGAGAAGATGACGATGGTCATCGTTACTCACGAGATGAGCTTTGCAAGAGACGTTGCAGACCGCATCGTATTCATGGACGGCGGCGTTATCGTCGAAGAAGGCCCCGCATACGATCTCGTTACGAATCCTCAGCAGGAGAGGACGAAGGCGTTCTTAGCCGGATACTAAGGCGCAATTATATAATCCCCTCACTTCAGACAGTATTTGCTGGCGCAAATAACTCGTTCGTGGGATTATATAATTGCTTTGTGCCAGGAGGAACCTAAGGAAACGTTATGATTAACTTTGACGAACTAATAGATAGAAATACGCCGGAAGATATTAAGCATGCGAAGATCGACGGTATCAACGATCTTATTCCGATGTGGGTTGCCGACATGGATTTCAAGAGCCCCGTTGAAGTCATCGAGGCTCTTACAGAGCAGGCCCAAAGAGGCGTTTTCGGATATCCTGAAGCGGATGAATCTTACGATAAGGCAGTTACCGGCTGGTATAAGAGAAGATATGGATGGGACGTCGATCCAAAGACAGTCTTAAAGATGCCCGGTGTCGTTCTCGGTATCTCAGATTCCATCATGGCACTTACAAAAGAGGGTGACAGTATCCTCATCTTCGAACCGCTTTACGGTCCAATTGGAAGAGCGGTTAAGGGCAGCGGCAGGAACCTTATCGTATCTGATCTTGTCCTTAACGATTCACGCTATGAGATCGACTTTGAGGACTTTGAGAACAAGGTCCGAGAGAATGACGTGAAGATGCTGATCTTCTGCAATCCGCATAATCCTGCAGGCCGCGTGTGGAACAGGGAAGAACTGATGAAGGTAGGCGATATCTGTCTTAAGAATCACATGGTTATTGTTTGCGATGAGATCCATGCTGATTTTGTCTACCGCGGACATAAGCATATCCCGATTGCGTCTTTATCTGAAGAATTGAAGAAGATCACGGTCACATGTACGTCAGCTACCAAGTCGTTTAATATCGCAGGCATCCAGGCTGCGAACATTGTCATCGCAGACGATTCAATGCGCAGGGCAGTGGACAGGTATTCTCTTACGACAGGCGCATATGGACTGAACATCATGGGGCTTGTCGCAACCAGAGCCGCTTATACTTACGGTGATAAATGGATGGATGAACTTATCTCCTATCTTGAAGGCAACATTGAGCTCGTGAAGAACCGCCTTGCAGGCACGAAGCTCAAGGTTACTGATATCGAAGGCACCTACCTCATGTGGATAGATGCATCTTCCATGGGGCTTGAAGACCCTTCAAAATTCTTCCTTGATAAGGCGCACATCAGATTCTCGGAGGGCACGTTCTTTTCGAAGAAGGCGGATCAGTTCATCCGTATGAATGTCGCATGCCCGAGAAGTGTTGTAAATGAAGCATTAGACAGGATTCTTAAACTCCCTGAGATCCATTGATCTTTACTGTCCTTCAATTTTGCCCTTAGGGTTATTCTTGACATAAAATCGAACTGATAGTACGATAATCGTACTGACAGTTCGATAATTGTACTGGCAGTTCGAATATAGGGATTTAGGGAGGTGCTTTATATGAGCAAAAAGCGCAAAGAAAGATTAATAGAGCTTCACACAACTTGTGTTTTGGAGGTTGCAGAAGAACTTTTCGAGAAAAAAGGCTTCGACGCCGTTTCAATGGATGAGGTTGCGTTCAATACCGGGATCAGCAAATCCACGGTTTATGTCTACTTCAAGAGCAAGCAGATAATCTGGGATTCGATCGTCTGCAAGTACATGGAACTGCTCTTAGAGGATGCCAAGAAGGCCGCAGAAGGTCAGGGAAGCTTTGAAGAAAGGTATTACAGGCTCTGCTTTGATATCGCTGATAAGTTCGAAAAGCACCCGCTGTTCTGCAAAGGAACGCTCGGCAAGATCTCAGTTGACATGGAGCAGGAACTTTATAAGAAAATCTATGATATCGGCGAGCAGACGAACGAGGAGATCGCAAGATTCATCAGGAGTGGCATAGAAGAAGGAAAAGTCAGGAAAGATATCGACATCTATCCTGCGGTCATTATGATGTGGTCATCGATATCAGGGATAATCTCGATGGCAAACGATAAGGAAGAATACCTTAAGCTCAGATTCAACATGAGTAAGGACGAGTATCTGAAGAAAGCATTTCAGATGCTTTTGGAGGGTGCTTTATGAATGCGATCTATTTAAGCGGATCAGGCAACACGAAGCATATCGTAACGCTGCTCTTAAACGAACTGGGCAATAACGGAATATGTGCGCCTATTGAGTCAGAAGATGCAATGAAAGCATTGGAGGGAGATGAGATCCTAATTGCTTATCCGACGATGTTTTCGAACATTCCATATCTTGTAAGAGACTTCATTAACAGTCACGGATCATCCTGGAAAGGGAAGAAGATCTTCCTCATTACGACCATGGGCCTTTTTGCAGGTGACGGTACAGGGTGCGCAGCAAGGCTCCTTAAGAAGTACGGCGCGGAGATTACCGGCGGCCTTCAGATCGTAATGCCTGACTCTATTGGCGACTGCAAAGCTCTTAAGAAGTCTAAAGAACAGAATAAGGCGATAATAGATAAAGCTGACAAGCGCATTATCGATGCGGCAAGGAAGATGAGAGAAGGAAACTATCCTAAAGAAGGTCTGTCTTTTGCAGCACACCTGGCGGGATTATTCGGTCAGAGGCTCTGGTTCTACAATAAGACGACAGGTTATAAAGATAAGCTCAGGATCGATCCTGCAAAGTGCATCGGCTGCGGAATATGCGCGAAGAACTGTCCGACGCAAAACATAAAGATTGAAGACGGAAAGGCGGTATCGTCAGATAAATGCACGATGTGCTACAGGTGCGTAAACCATTGTCCTAAGCAGGCGATGACTCTTCTGGGCAAGACTTTATACGAGCAGCCGACTTACGAGAAGAATGCAAAGTGAAAAAGAGGGTTGCCTCATTTTGAGACAACCCTTGGTTTATCTGTATTCTTGTCAGAATTTATCACTCAGGTTTGTAAGAATCCTTTAAGGATACAGCTCTGTTGAATACCAGGTGGTCAGGAGTCGAATCCTTGGAGTCAGCGCAGAAGTAACCGGTTCTTAAGAACTGGAATCTGTCAGCGGGCTTTGTGTCCTTGAGGAATGCCTCAAGCTTGGCGCCCTTGATGATCTCCAATGAATTGGGATTGATGAAGTCCAGATAATTGCAGTCAGCAAGGTCAGGCTGCTCTGTGGTAAAGAGCCTGTCGTAAAGTCTGATCTCACCGTCAACGGCTGTCTTTGCGTCAACCCAGTGAATGGTGGACTTGATCTTTCTTCCGTCCAAAGTATTGCCGCCTCTTGAGTCAGGATCGTATGTGCAGTGAACAGCAGTTACATTGCCTTCGCTGTCGTGATCGCAGGAAACGCACTTAACAACATATGCTGACTTAAGTCTTACTTCGTTGCCGGGGAAGAGTCTGAAATACTTGGGAGCGGGAACTTCCATGAAGTCCTCTTCTTCGATCCAGAGCTCTCTTGAGAAGGATACCTTACGTGTGCCGGCATTCTCATCCTTGGGATTGTTCTCAACGTCAAATTCTTCGGTTGCGCCCTCAGGATAGTTGTCGATGATGAGCTTTATAGGCTTTAAGACCGCCATTGCTCTCTGAGCGTGCTCGTTAAGGTCTTCTCTTAAGCAGTATTCAAGGAATGCGAAATCAACAACGGAGTTGACTTTTGCGACGCCGTTCCTTGCGCTGAAGTTGTGGATGGAAGCAGGTGTATAGCCGCGTCTTCTGAGGCCGCAGAGTGTAGGCATTCTGGGGTCATCCCAGCCTGATACGATGCCTGCCTCGATCATGGCACGGAGCTTTCTCTTGGAAAGGACCGTGTGTGTGATGCCGAGTCTTGCGAACTCGATCTGACGGGGCTTGCAGGGGGCGGAGATGTTGTTTACGACCCAGTCATACAAAGGTCTGTGAGCTTCGAACTCAAGGGAGCAGAGGGAGTGTGTGATGCCTTCCAGAGCGTCCTCGATCGGGTGGGCGAAATCGTACATGGGGTAGATGCACCACTCATTGCCTGTTCTGTGGTGAGGCAGGTGGTTGATCCTGTAGATAACAGGGTCTCTCATGTTGAAGTTGCCTGATGCGAGGTCGATCTTCGCACGGAGAGTCATCTTACCGTCTTCGAATTCGCCGGCTCTCATTCTCTTGAAGAGATCAAGGCTCTCTTCGATAGGTCTGTCGCGGTAAGGGGAGACTGCGGGAGTCTTTGTGTCGCCCCTCATGTCTCTCATCTGCTCGGGTGTAAGCTCGCAGACATATGCGAGGCCCTTGTTGATGAGCTCTATTGCGAATTCATACATCTTCTCGAAATATTCGGATGCATAGAAGAACCTGTCGCCCCAGTCGTGACCTAACCACTTGATGTCTTCCTTGATCGCGTCAACGAATTCCTCATCTTCCTTGGTGGGGTTCGTGTCATCCATTCTGAGGTTGCAAAGACCGTTATACTCTTCAGCAGTGCCGAAGTCGATCTCCAAAGCCTTTGCGTGACCTATGTGAAGGTAGCCGTTCGGTTCGGGCGGGAATCTGGTGTGGATCTTCTTGCCGTAGACTCTACCACCTTCCTTCAGTTCTTCATCGATGATCTGCTCGATAAAATTCTTGCTTTCAGCCATTTCTCATATTCTCCCAAATCAAAGTCTTGAATAAGCGTATTTAATTCTCTTTAAGGATTCTTCCTTGCCCAGAAGGAGCATAACCTCAGCACATCCGCCGGGCGTTACCGCAACGCCTGCTGCAGCGATCCTTACAGGCCACATAACAACTGAGTTCTTGACCTCAAGGCTCTCGGCGAGTGTCTTCATTGCTTCAGTGATAGCTTCTCTGTCCCAGTCAAGGTCCTCTAAGACAGGGATAGCCTTTTCGAGCATCTGCTTGGAAGATTCCAAAGTGGACTTGCTCTTCTTGTGCTCGAAAAGCGCAAGGTCGAAATCACCGTATTCCTTAATGAATGAGAGCTTCTCGGTGATCTCGTTGAATTTAGCGATCCTGGGCTTTAAGAGCTCAGCAAGAAGTTCATAGCATGAAGCGTCAACGCCTGCCTCATCGTAGAAGGGCTTTGCGTGTGTAAGGAATTCCTCGTCGGACATTGCCTTGATGTGTTCCTGGTTGACCCATGAGAGTTTGTCGTAGTCAAAGACGGCAGGTGACTTGGAGATGCCGTTGATATCGAATGCTTCGATCAGCTCCTGCAAAGAGAAGATCTCTCTTGTATCCTTGGGTGCCCAGCCTAAGAGGGCGATATAGTTGATGATAGCCTCAGGAAGGTAACCTTCGTTAACAAGATCCATAAAGCCTGTGGAGCCGTGACGCTTGGAAAGCTTGGAGATGACTTCGTTGCCGTCCTCGTCAACAGACTTGCCCATGATGAGCGGCAGGTGGATATATGTGGGGATCTCCCAGCCGAATGCCTCATAGAGGAGATTGTACTTAGGTGTGGAAGATAAGTACTCGGATCCTCTTACAACATGTGTGATGCCCATTGTGTGGTCATCGATAACGTTAGCGAAGTTATAGGTAGGGAAGCCGTCTGTCTTGATAAGTACCTGATCGTCCAGATCCTCGTTGGGGAAAGTGATATCGCCGTAAACCAGGTCATGGTAAGAAGTAGAGCCTGTAAGAGGCATCTTCTGACGGATAACGTAGGGCATGCCTGCGTCTAAGTTCTTCTGTATCTCTTCAGGGGACAGATCTCTGCAGTGTCTGTCATAGCCTGTGCCTTCGGGAGCATTCTCCTTAAGAGCTTCAAGACGCTCCTTGGTGCAGAAGCATCTGTAGGCCTTGCCTTGTTCTACGAGCTGTTCGGCATAGGGCTTATACATCGAAAGTCTCTCACTCTGGACGTAAGGGCCGTATTCGCCGCCGATGTCAGGTCCTTCGTCGTGCTCAAGACCTGCGAGCTTCATTGTGTCATATATAACCTGAGTTGCGCCCTCAACATAGCGTTCACGGTCGGTATCTTCGATCCTTAATACAAAAGTGCCGCCTTCGTGCTTGGCCGTAAGGTATTCGTAAAGCGCGGTGCGGAGATTACCGACATGCATAAATCCCGTGGGACTGGGAGCGAATCTCGTTCTTATTTTCATATAAAACCTCTATTAATAAATTTACCTGAGCGTATATTCTAACACTTTTGTGGTAATATACAAATTGACTTTTTAAGCTAAAGGAGCCGTTTAGGAACTTGGACAGACTTGATTGCAACAGAAGCTATGATTGCTTTACCGGAAGCGGTATCGCGGAGGAATTTGTCGCGGGATTTATACTCGAGCAATACGGTAATAAGGACTTAAGTGACCGTGAGATCAAGGTTGCCATAATCTCTGACAGACAGGTCAGTGCCTATTACTACAATGCCTTTGAGAAGCAGTTCGCCTTAAGGGATCTTAAGACATTCCTCATTACAGTTGAAGAAGGCGAGCAGAATAAGAACCTTTCACAGGTTAATAATGTCATCAAGGAACTCAATGAATACGGTCTTAACGGCAACGACTGGATAATCGGCTTAGGCGGCGGATCCGTTCTCGACATTACGGCATTCGCATCAGCTCTTTATACCGGAAGGTCCCGTTATATCGCAGTTCCGACGACCTTGTCGTCCATGTCCGAGACTTGTTGTGCCGACAGGGCATGCCTTAACTCCGGAAGCCGCAAGAATACTGCGTCTGTGTCGATTTCTCAGACTGCCGTATTTGCCGATCCGACATTCCTTTCGACGGTTCCGAAGAAATACATTCCCAACGGTTATTCACAGATCATAAGATATGCGCTCCTGGCTGACTTTGGCCTGCTTACGGATCTTATCGAGCTTTCCGGCTCAAAGCCTTCGGATATAAGGGTTTTCTTGAACCGCGTATATGCCGCAAGGGCTGCGATCGATAAGAAGAACCCGCTGCTTCTTACATTGGGTTCAGAGCTTTCCGAAGCGATCGAAGGATACTTCAGGTTCATGAACTATTCGGAGGGCGAGGCGCTGGCTTTGAGCCTTTATGCTACTGTTCCGGAGAAGGTAAGGCCTGCTTTCAAGGCAATCTATCTTAAGCTCGGACTTCCTACTGAGCTTAAGGGCGTTAGCTTTAACGCGATCATGAATTCCCTCAGGGACTCATACAGAAAGGGTTCGGCTTCCAATGATGCCCTCGTATGCTATGAGGAGACTGACGGCAAGGGAAGCTGGGCTATTTCGAACCCTTCGACAGAGGAAGCTCTGGCCATATTTGAAGAGCGGCTCAAGAATATTACGGCCGCATCTTCACAAGTTGCCTCAAAAGATGAGGAAACTTAGGGTATAATAGCGAAGTTATGAGCAATACTAGGTTAACAAGGTTTATAGCTGCGGCTTTGTCTTTTGCGGTCCTTACGGGACCTCTTGTTCTGACATCCTGCAAAAAGGGTGAGAAGACTTCCACAAAGGCTGCAGATTACGGTTCTTACGGCGCTGACATCGCAAGGGAGATCGCTTCGAAGTTCCCTGACAGGAAGCCTTATTCTGAAGGCGAGAGCGCAGTGGGTGATTATATCGCAGGGAAGATCAAGGAGATCGGATATACGCCTGAAGTACAGACTTTCTCTAAAGAAGTAGGAGAAGGCGAAGATGCAGTGACTAAGAGCTCTGCAAATTATATTGTAAAGATCCCCGGAAACGGTTTTTACTGCCGCCAGGATGACGGTACTTATCAGATCGAGCACAGAGTTGCCATTATCGGCGCTCATTATGATGCTGCTGTTCTGCCCGAGTATGCTCCCAAGGAAGAGGAGAAGGAAGAACCCAAAGAGACTGAGGAAGGTGCTGAACCGACTGAGCGTCCCAAGTACATGTTTGACGGAGTTTCCGACAACGCGTCTGGAACGGCATGCGTACTGACAGCACTTAAGGCGTTTAAGGATTATCAGAACGTTGCTTATGACGTGTGGTTTGTCTTCTTCGGTGCAGGCACTGATGAACAGGCCGGCGCTAATGCTTTTTGTGCATCGCTCAAGAGCGATGTCCTTTACAGTATTGACGTAATGTATGACATCGACAGCCTATATGCAGGCGATAAAGTCTACGCTTCATCCGGTTTTAAGTCCCTTATAAACAACAAGAAGTATGAGATGAGAAGAAAGCTCTATCAGGCTTACGACGTTTGCTTTGCAAATCCGCTCTATACGTACTACCGCTTTGACCTTTACTATAACGAGTCGGGTCTGAGGTTCGATGTCAATGATGACGGTTATAAGGACGTTTTCAACGAGCTCCCAAATACGATCTCCGACTATAAGCCTTTTGATGACAGAGGCATCGCGATCGTTTATTTCGAGAGCTACGACTATAACTACAATGATCTCGAAAAGATGAAGGAGACGAAGAACCTGAATCTTCAGGACTTCGGCGGCAAGGTCAGGAGAACACCTTCGGACTGCGCATATTTCCTTGATCCGCTCCTCATAGGTGATGATGTCGACAGAGACGGCGACGGTGAGATCGACTGCACGGGTGACAGACTCCAGATCAGAGTCAACTGTGTCGCGTTCATCGTTCTTCAAGCTCTGTTAAAGGGTTCCGACAAGGGAATGACTCCCGCCGCATATGAGGAATTCAAGGCTGAAGCGACCAAACAGACTTATTTTACCGAGTCTTCAGAGACAAGCAATTAACTCAAATTCATTTAAAAAATCCGACTTTGATTTTTGAGCCTTATGTTATACTAAATAAGATAAGCGTATAAAGAAGGACATGGGTCGATGTCAAATACATCTATCATCAGCCAGATATTCGAATTCCTGGGCGAGCTTTTTAACAGCCTTGATAAAGGCACGCTCTTTTTCGGCAGCCTCTGGGACTTCATCAGATATGCGATCGATATAGCTCTCGTTACATTCCTTTTCTATTCCGTGCTGATGTTTATCAGACAGACCAGAGCATGGCAGCTTATCAAGGGTATCGTTTTCGTATTGATCTTCGTTGCTTTCTGCGGCCTCATCGGACTCGACATGGTCGGATTCCTTTTTAACAGGCTGCTTTACATCGTTGCCATCCTTTTCGTCGTATTGTTCCAGCCTGAGCTCAGAAGAGCTCTTGAGACGGTAGGCCTTCGAACAACTTCCGCGGCCAACCCGTTCAGACACAGCGAAGCCAAGATGACAAGGGAAGAGCTAACTACATTCATCAAGGAGATCAGTTCTGCCTGCAAGGAGATGTCCAGAACATATACAGGCGCTTTGATCCTGATCGAGAGAAAGACAAAGCTTGATGAGCTTCTTTCCCAGGAGAATGTTGTTTCATTTGACTCTGAGGTTACGAGTGCAGTACTTCAGAGCATTTTCTATAAAGGTTCACCCATGCATGACGGCGGACTCCTCATTAGAGACGGAAGGATCATTGCCGCAAGATGCCACGTTCCGCTCTCGGTTACGATGCACTCTCTTGAGCGTGCAGGTACACGCCACAGAGCAGCGGTCGGTGCGAGCGAGATGGGCGATACTGTTGCAGTAGTTGTTTCAGAAGAGAGAGGAAAGACCTCCATTGCCGTTAACGGCAGACTCTTTGAGATGAGATCTACAAAAGAGCTTGAGGCCAATCTCTCATATCTTCTCGGACTTAAGGAATATGGCGCTGAGAATAAGACATTTATCGGAAAGTTCCTGGATAAGCTCCGCGGAAATTCCGATTCAAACCAGGATTCCGTTCTGAGCCAGGAAGAAGTTGAGAATGCATCCAAGACAAAGACTTCGCCCACACCTGAGCCTATCGTTGCCACGACACAGGTTGAAGTTGCAGGTGAAGCTGCAGTTCCGATCTCGATCAGGACCAAAGTAGCTGACGAGACATCCAACTCCAAGAGAGTCAGCACCACAACAAGGGTACTTTTCCTTATTCTGTCGATCTTTCTGTCTCTCAGCCTCTGGATGTATATCCAGGTCATCACTAACCCTGTCGTTACAAGAAATATTACCGTTCCGATAAGCAAGTATCTCGATAGTGATCTTCCTGATAATGTGGATCCGTCTTATCCGATCGACTCCGTTGAACTGGAGATCGTTGGCCGTGCCAGCACGATCAACGCGCTTACTGCTGATGATATCGTTGCATCTATCAATTACGATAAGATCAAATCAGGTGATGTCGGTATCTTCAATCTTCCTGTCGAGATATCGAGCAAGGACAGAAACGTATATTTCCGTGTCGAGCGCATTAGTCATCCTGAGATACCTGTAACGGTATATTCAGTCAATAAATGATTCTAAAAGCCCTGCATATGACCGGCAGGGGAGAAAGGATATATAAACAATGATTGAGACCAAAGATCTTATCGATTTAACACACACACTTGCAGCACCTATTCTTGAGGACAAGAAGTATCCCTGGGAAGCGCTGCCGCTCATCAAGGAGTTCATCCTTCAGTTAGGACCTACTCTTGATCCTGAAGTATATGAGAACAAGGGCGAAGGCATCTGGATCGCAAAGAGCGCCAAAGTTTTCGATTCCGCTTATATCGCAGGACCCTGCATCATCGGACCCGAGACTGAAGTCCGTCAGTGCGCATTCATCAGAGGCAGTGCTCTTATCGGTTCCAAGTGCGTTATCGGAAATTCCACAGAGCTTAAGAACGTCATCATCAGCGACAACGTTCAGGTTCCTCACTATAACTACGTAGGCGACTCTATCCTCGGTTATAAATCACACCTCGGTGCAGGTGCCATCACAT
The DNA here is from genome assembly GCA_902764825.1 of Oscillospiraceae bacterium. Lineage (GTDB taxonomy): Bacteria > Bacillota > Clostridia > Saccharofermentanales > Saccharofermentanaceae > Saccharofermentans. The sequence goes on along the minus strand of CACWXL010000002.1, from coordinate 262,938 downwards.
CCAACGTTAAGTCAGATAAGACTCTTGTATGTGTTAAGAACGGTGATGAGGTTATAGAGACAGGACTTAAGAAGTTCGCAGCTATCGTAGGCGACAATGTCGAAGTCGGCTGCCAGAGCGTACTTAATCCCGGTACGGTTATCGGAAGAGGATGCCGCGTATATCCTCTCTCAAGAGTAAGAGGCGTCATCCCTGAAAAGCACATCTTCAAGGATAAGGATGAGATAGTTCCGATCGAAGAATAATACGGACAAATAAAAAGGGCACTCAACAGAGTGCCCTTAATCATTCAATTCATTTAATATCAGACTACGCTGTCCTTGAGCTTGTCGAAAGCTGCCTTAGCGACCTGTCTTACGTTAGGGTCGGAGTCAGCGAAAGCAAGCTTCTTAACGTATTCTTCGCAGTGCTTTGCGTGAATGTCAGCGGCTGCTGTAGCGGCTGCTGCTCTTACCATAGGAGAAGAATCACGTAAGAGAGGAATAAGAGCCATTCCTGATTCATAACTAGGGCACATTCCCATAGCCATTGCTACAGTCATGCGAACGTCATCTTCCTGGCTGTCAGCGTACTTTAAAAGTGCGCCAAGCTTCTGCTTCGATCCGAGTTTAAGGATTTTATCTTTCAAAGCGTCGGTTCGTCCCATATTCTTAGGCTCCTACTATCGTATAATCAACAATATTATAGATTAAAATCTAAAAAAAAACATCACTCTCACCAAAATAACCTTACTTAATATTAGATTTTGGTGTATTTTGCTCTATAATACTTTTGATTATACGTCAAAATGTAGAAATGAAACGTACTTTTACATGTTTTGACCGTTTTGAGAGGTAAATTTTTAATGAACAGACTGACTTACGGAATGTCCGTATTTATTATATCTGGGGCGTTGCTGCTTTCTTCTTGCTCGATGAACTTAGGTCCGGAGACATTGCCGTCCACCAAACCGACAACCGAATCCACCGAGACAGAGACATCTGAGACATCATCTTCCGTCAGGGCCGAAGTGACCGATCCGTTCAGTACCGCCGTAGTCAGCGGTAAAGTCGTTGATATGAACGGCAAGCTGACGATCAAGGATTCGAATATCATGAACAGCAAAGGTGATCCGATTGTCCTCAAGGGTATGAGCACCTTCGGAATCGAGGAGTGCGGGGATTTCTTTACGTCTGAAGCTGTTAAGACTCTCGTACAGGATTGGGGATGCGACGTTATAAGGCTTGCTGTTACCGGTGATGCAAATAAAGGTTATCTCAAAGAACCTGACAAATATTTCGACCCTATCTGCAAGTTCTGCGACATGTGCATAAACGAGGGCGTTTATGTGATCGTTGACTGGAATGTCGGTTACGATAAAAGTGCTGATGAGAACAAGGCGGCAGCAGTTGATTTCTTTACCAGACTGTCATTGATCTATGCTGATGTTCCGAATGTCATCTATGAAGTGTCAAATGAGGACCTGACAGTTGATGAGGAAAATCCCGTTAAGGATGAATGGGAAAAAGCTATTGCTCCTTTTGCTTCCGACGTTATCAAGGCTATCAGGGAGAACAGCCCCGAATCCATCATTATCGTCGGAACTTCCGATAAGGGCCGTGGCATTGAAGATGCTGCCAAGGCTAAGCTCAAGTTCGATAACATCGCTTACGGATGCCGTGTTTTCTCAGGTTCACAATCAGAGGAACAGAGAGAGAAGATAAGAGAAGCCGTAGAAAAGAATACATGCGTGTTCGTAACGGAATGGGGTCTTTGCAGTGAAGACTGCAAGGGCGGTGTCTATTTCCTTGAAAGTGATAACTGGCTCGATTTCTTCAGGGAGAATCACATTTCCTGGTGCAACTATGCGATAGGAAGCACTGTAAATAATGATGCCAATGCTCTTTTCCTTATTTCCGATAAGTATAATTCTGATCAGAAGGCCGCTCACTGGCCTGAAGGACTGATCTCCAAATCCGGAAAGTACGCTAAGGAAAAGATCCTTGAAGGTAAAGTGGATACAGTGCCTGCAGATGCTGCAGAGACTTCCGATGTCTCTGATTCTTCTGAGACCTCTGAGACGGCTTAAGGAAAAGTACTGCTTATGCCCCGCAGCGGATATACAGTTGCAAAAAACAGGAACAGATTTGAAGTCCTTGCTCTTGAGACTGAGCGGTTAAGGCTTGCTGTTCTTCGCAGAAGCGAGGCTCCACGTGTCACGGAGTACTTCAGGAAGAACCGGGAGTTCCACAAGGCGTTTGCCCAGACCCATACGGATGACTACTTTACAGTCTCCATGCAGAAGAAGTATCTAGCTTATGATTACAACTCTTTTTTGGAAGGCAGCCTTGTCCCTTTGTGGATCTGCCTGAAGGAGACAGGGGAGATAATAGGAAGGGTATCTTTCTTTAATTTTGCTTTCGGCGGAATGATGTCCTGCGCCTGCGGATATCATCTCGATAAGGATCACACGGGCAAAGGATACATGACGGAAGCCTTGAAAGGCGCCATGGCCTTTGTTTTCGATGAGTACAGGATGCACAGGATAGAGGCTTTTATACTTCCGGAAAATGAACCTTCGCTGAATCTGGTCAAAAGGCTCGGTTTCCATTACGAAGGCCAGAGGATCTCTTATATGCATATCAACGGCAGATACAGGGATCATGAAGCTTTTTACATGCTTGAAGATGATGCCAAATAAGGAATTGTTTTGCATTTTCTTAGTAATAGTGTAAATTTGCCTTAAGATGTAACAAAATTTAAATATATTTACACGCAAAATGTGTAATAATAAATTAAATGATTATGCACACGATTATGTGGAGGTGATTATTGTGAATAGAAAGAGATTTACAACAGCACTCATTGCAGCAATGACTATCGGTGCTTTATGCCTCGGTGTTGCAGCCTGCGGCGGAAAGCAGCCGGAGCCTACTGAGACAGAGACTGAGACAACAGAAGTAACAACAACTACTACCACCACAGCACCGACTACTACTCTTACTATATATTCAGGACCGAGAGCAACTACTGAAGAGGTTACCTGGCAGGAGACTAAGCTTGAATCACCTCAAACGTATTATGTAAAAGTGACCAAGGGCGAATTCCTTAACGTCAGATCAGGCCCCGGCACTAAATATGAGAAGGTTGGTACTCTTACAAGAGGACAGTCTGTAACTGTAGTAGCTAAGGCTAACGGAATCTGGTATAAGACACAGGACGGATACTTTATCTCTGATACATATCTCTCAGGAAAGATCCCTAACTAAAATTCTTAGTTGATTATTTTTTATCCTTAGTGATATGCGAGTGTAGTTCAATGGTAGAACTTCAGCCTTCCAAGCTGACCACGTGGGTTCGATTCCCATCACTCGCTCCAGGGTCATTAGCTCAGCTGGATAGAGCAACAGCCTTCTAAGCTGTGGGCCGGAGGTTCGAGTCCCCCATGGCTCACCATCAAAAAGCGCTTCGTTTAATAACGGAGCGCTTTTGGTTTATTTGAGTACTTTGCATAAAAAGAACCTTTCCGATTTTACTCTGCTGATATTTGAACATCGTTGTCCGTATATACCCCGTTTGGTAAAATTAAAACCGGATTAAGGAGGATAGTATTATGAGGTATTGTATTAATTGTCACGCTTTACTGTCTGAAGAAGATGTTTTCTGCAAGAAATGCGGCACGAAGGTTGAATATGCCGAGAAGCTTTCTTCAGAGGAGAGCATTTCACTTGCCAATGAACTGGAGAGAAAGTACGGTGAACTTCATTCAATAAAAAGCGAGCTTGATCAGTGTCAAAAAGACCTTCCGCGTTATCAGCTTCCTGATAAAAGACCGAGATACTCCGCGTTCAGGTTTTTCTGGCCGTTTCTCATTTATTCGCAGATAGCTGAGGCAGTAGTAGGTGCAATCTTTATCGTTATCTTGATCAGCGGTTTGACCAGCGGCAGAATGAACACTGATTATGACACGGATTCTCTTAAGACCGTCATGATGTTTTTCATGTTAGTTGCAGCTGCTGCGACGGTGATCTTTGGCGGTGTATATGCAACACGTAAAAGAGACCGTCTGAATGCAAAACTGGCCGAAGACGAGCTGCCGCTGATGCAGAAAAAGAGCAACATAATTTCCAGGATCGGTGAACTCAACAATAAGAAGAATCACCTGGAATACGAGTTGAAGCAGTATAACAGCTGGATTCCCGTTACCTTGCGCAATCCGAGCGGGATCAGGAAGGCAAGAGCATATATCGAAAGCGGAGAAGCCAAAGATCTTTATGAAGCAGTAATGCTATGTCAGAATAAATGGTAAAATTGTCTTGACAGTCATTCTGATCTTTATGATTTAATTTGCAGCGGGGGAGATTGCTATGAATTGTGTTAAATGCGGCTCAGCCTTACCTGATGGTACCAACTTCTGCATGATCTGCGGTACTCCTGTAGGAACTTCAGCTCCACAGGCTGCTCCTGCACCTGCACCGGCACCGGCGCCACAGGCAGTTCCTGCCCAGGCACCTGCCCAGAAACCTTCGATCCCTTATTATCAGCCTGTCATGGACGGTGCTAATATCACTCTTCCTTTGAGCAGGAAGTTCAGAGTGCGTTGTCCTGACTGCGGAATTGTTTCTGATGACATAAAAAGGGATATGACGGTCGGATTCCCTTGTCCTGCATGCAAGAAGGCATATGCTTACGGCGGCCAGCTCCTGTTATACAGAATGGGAAACGGTATGCCCAGCTGTTCGATGCTTCACGTGGATATCATGATAGACGGCGTTCCCTACGGTGAGATAACAAACCGTGAATCCGTCAGGATTATGCTCAGCAGCGGAACACATATTATCGGAATGAGAAGCAGACCGGCCTGGCCCTACAGAAGCAACCAGAGCAATCAGTTCCAGATAACCGTCGGACCTCAGAGCTGTAATCTGGCTTTCAAACTCAGCATAGTATACAGATACATGGCCACGGAAGGATTGGAGCTTGCAGAGTGTGCTCCGCAGGAGATACCTGATATTTGATCAAACTCTTTTTAGTTTATTGTGACAAGGTTGTCCGTTTTTGGGACAACCTTGTTTTTTGCCACCTTTACGCTTGAAGGATATCAAAATCTTTGTGTTATAATCGAAAAGTCAAACCTACATATATATTATTTATTTTAAGGAGTTGGGAACAATATGCCGGGTAAGAGAGATTACGGCAACGAGAGTATTTCGATGCTCAAGGGCGAAGATCGAGTAAGACTTCGTCCGGCTGTTATTTTCGGTTCAGACAATCTTGAAGGATGCATTCATTCTTTCTTCGAGATCCTTTCGAACTCTATCGACGAAGCCAGGGAAGGTCACGGCGATAAGATCATCATCACGAGATTTGCAGACGGTACCATTGAGGTCGAAGACTTCGGCCGCGGTATCCCTATGGATTACAATGCCAAAGAGGGAAGATATAACTGGGAACTCGTATACTGTGAGCTCTATGCGGGCGGTAAGTATAACAACAATTCCTCCGGTGACTATGAATTCTCACTGGGTCTTAACGGTCTTGGCGCATGCGCTACGCAGTATGCATCCGAGTTTTTCCAGGTAACCGTATTCAGAGACCACACCAAGTATGAGATGGGATTTAAGAAGGGCGTTCCGGTAACCGAGCTCATGCAGGAGCCTTACAGGTTCAAGCGCACAGGTACCATCCAGCGCTGGAAGCCTGATACTGAGGTATTTACTGAGATCATCATCCCCCTTGAGACATTTAAGGAGATAATCAAGCGCCAGTCCGTCATCAACAGCGGAATCGAATTCATCCTTAAGGATGCCGAATCCGGTGAGGAGTTCTCATTCATGTATCCTGAGGGCATCAAGGGATATGTCGATGAACTTAACGACATGAAGGGCTTTACCGAGACATATACATTCTCCGGTGAAGGCAGGGGCAGAGATAAGGAAGACCGTGATGAGTATAAAGTCAGGGCAGAGGTTGCTTTCTGCTTCAATAACGAAGTAAATGCTCTTGAATACTTCCACAATTCCAGTTTCCTTGAGCACGGCGGATCTCCCGATAAGGCTGTCAGGAACGCTTTCGTAGCCGAGATCGACAAGCAGATCAAGCTCAAGGAGAAGTATAAGGCTAACGAATCCAAGATCACGTTCCAGGATATTGCCGATTCACTGATACTTGTTACCAACACGTTCTCGACTCAGACTTCATACGAGAACCAGACGAAGAAGGCCATCAACAACAAGTTCATTCAGGACTTCATGACACAGCTCATCAGGGATAATCTTGAGATCTGGTTCATCGAGAATAAGGATTTTGCTGCTAAGACCATCGAACAGATACTTATCAATAAGCGTGCACGTGAGAACGCCGAGAAGGCTAAGGTCAACATCAAGAAGACCCTCATGGGCAAGGTCGATATCAACAACAGGATCAAGAAGTTCGTTGACTGCAGGACCAAGGATGTTGCAAGGCGTGAGCTCTACATCGTAGAGGGTGACTCGGCTTTGGGTTCCGTTAAGCTCGGCCGCGACGCTGAATTCCAGGCTGTCATGCCTGTCAGAGGTAAGATCTTAAACTGCCTTAAGGCTGATTACGCAACCATCTTTAAGAGTGAGATCATTACGGACCTTCTTAAAGTCCTGGGATGCGGTGTTGAGATCAAGAACAAGCACACCAAGGACATGAGTGCATTTAATCTTGACGATTTAAGATGGAACAAGATCATAATCTGTACCGATGCCGATGTCGACGGCTTCCAGATCAGGACCTTGATCCTTGCCATGCTCTACAGACTTACGCCTACTCTCATTGAGAAGGGATATGTCTATATTGCGGAATCTCCTCTTTTCGAGATCACATACAGACCTAAGGGAAAGAACGCGCAGGAAGAGACATATTTCGCGTTTAACGAGAAGGAGAAGGCCGAGATCCTTGCCAAGGTCGATCCAAAGCTCTGCACGATCCAGAGATCAAAAGGTTTGGGTGAGAATGAGCCTGAGATGATGTGGAAGACCACTATGAATCCGAAGTCTCGAAGACTCATCAAGGCTTGCCCTGAGGATGCGCAGAGGACTGCTGAAGTCTTTGATCTGCTCCTTGGCGATAACCTCGCAGGAAGAAAACTCCATATCGAGATGGACGGTAAGAAGTACCTCGATATGCTTGATTTAGGGTGATTTAAATGGCACGTAAGAAAAAAGAAGATATCATTTCAGATTCACTTAAAGCAAAGCTTACAGACAGCAATGCGAAGGACATGCCGGCTATCGATCAGCCGATAACTGACATGCTCGAGATCAACTATATGCCGTATGCGATGAGCGTCATCGTATCACGTGCTATTCCTGAGATCGACGGCTTCAAGCCTTCACACAGAAAGCTGCTTTATACGATGTATAAGATGGGCCTTCTGGGCGGCAACAGGACAAAGTCTGCAAACGTAGTAGGCCAGACCATGAAGCTCAATCCTCACGGTGACCAGGCTATCTACGACACGATGGTAAGACTTACAAGGGGCAACGGTTCCTTGCTCCATCCGTTCGTTGATTCAAAGGGTAACTTCGGTAAGCAGTATTCCAGAGACATGCAGTGTGCTGCTCCGCGTTATACGGAAGTAAGACTTGAGAAGATCTGCGAAGAGATCTTCAAGGGCATCGACAAGGATGCTGTCGACATGATCGATAACTACGACGGTACTCTTAAGGAACCGTCGCTTCTTCCTACAACATTCCCGGCTGTTCTCGTAAATGCCAACCAGGGTATCGCCGTAGGTATGGCATCGAATATCTGCTCATTTAACCTCGCTGAAGTCTGCGCAGCTGCAGAAGCATATATGAGAGATCCCGATACCGATCTTTTGGAGATCATGCCCGCACCTGACTTTTCCGGCGGCGGAAAGATCCTTTACAACAAGGAGCAGATGAAGGCCATCTACGATACCGGCAAGGGAACATTCTCCGTTAGAGCAAAGTATCAGGTCGATAAGGCAAAGAATCTCATTGAGATCACGGAGATCCCTTATTCCACGAGCGTTGAGGCCATCATCGACAACATCGCGGATCTCGTTAAGAGCGGCAAGGCAAAAGAGATAGCCGACATCCGTGACGAGACAGACCTTGACGGTCTTAAGATCACGATCGACTGCAAGCGCGGCACTGATCACGAGCAGCTCATGACAAAGCTCTTCAGATTTACAAAGCTTGAAGATACTTTCTCATGCAATTTCAATATCCTCATAGACGGTTCGCCGAGAGTCATGGGCATCGCCCAGATCCTTGACGAATGGCTCAAGTGGAGAAGGACATGCGTCTGCCGTGAGCTTGCCTTTAACCTTGATAAGATGAAGAAGAGACTGCATCTGTTAGACGGTCTCGCAGTCATCCTTCTCGACATCGATAAGGCAATTAAGATCATCAGGGAGACAGAGCTTGAAGCTGACGTTATCCCTAACCTCATGAAGGGCTTCGGAATCGATGAGGAGCAGGCTGAATATGTTGCTGAGATCAAGCTCCGCAACATCAATAAGCAGTACATCCTTAACAGGATATCCGACAGGGATAAGCTCAAGGCTGATATCGCCGATACTGAGGATCTCCTCGGCAGTCCCAGAAGGATCAACAATCTCATTGCCAAGACACTGAAAGAAGTAGCAGAGAAGTACGGCCAGCCCAGAAGATCCGAACTCGTAGGAGCAGAGGAGACAGAGACATTTGTTGAGGCAGATGTTATCCCTGACTACAGGCTCCACCTGATGCTCACACGTCACGGCTACCTCAAGAAGCACACGATGAAGTCCTTGCAGAGTGCGGGTGAACTTAAGACCAAAGATGACGATGAGATCTTTATGGGCTTTGAATGTGAGAACAGATCAGACCTCCTGATCTTCACGGATAAGTGCAATCTCTATAAGACTCATGTTTACGATTTCTCCGATACGAAGCCGGGTGATCTCGGTCACTACCTCAACAGCGAGCTCGAAATGGAAGACGGTGAGAGACCGATGTTCATGATCTCCACGACGGACTATAAGGGCATACTCTTTATCGCTTTCGAGAACGGTAAGGCTGCAAGATTCCCCATATCTTCGTATGAGACAAAGCAGAACAGAAAGAAGCTTATCAATGCTTATTTTGACGGCAGTAAGGCAGTAGGATTCATCCTTCTTGACGAAGAAGAGGATCCGGATCTTATCGTTACCAATACGCTTGATAAAGCAGCAGTATTTAAGGCTTCGCTGATCCCGCTCAAGACTACGAGAACGACACAGGGTGTCCAGCTCCTCGCATCCAAGAAGGGATCGGTATTAAGATCGCTCTCACGTCTTGCGGAAGTTGATGTACAGGATCCTGAGTATTACAGGATACGTAAAGTTCCTGCTATTGGCTATTACATTAAGGAAAACTCATTGGAGGCAAAGCAGGTAAGCTTTGATGATTTGAAGTGACGGTATTTTCTTCCGAGTATCATGTTGCAGAAGACGAGATAAAGGACACGAGAGGTTACGGCCTCGCTGCTGTTCTTTGCGCTGTCATGCTCATCGCACTGACAGTAACGACGTTTGTTCTCGGAAGAAAGAATGCTTATGAACTTGAGACAGTACCGAGCTTCGAGCTTGCCATAAATGAAGGGCGCTATGCTGATGCTCTGGATATCTACCGCGGCATACAGGATGAAGTGCTTAAGTCATCACCCGATGAACAGGCTTCCAATGTTATGCGCGTCCAGATGCTCGATGATATGCAGAATATCGTAAGGGAGCATGTAGACGAGTTATGCAACCGTATCATCAGCAACCGTTATGTTCTTACGCCGAGTGATATTAATTTCCTCGATTCCATGAAAGAGCTTACGAGCTCGGTTGTATCGGAAAGGCTTTACAGCATCTGTGAGGAATTCCTTCTGGGCAAGGTCGAAAAGCCTGTTGTCACATATTTCTTTGACCAGCTCCAGCCGATCGGTAACTTCTCTGCGACGGCAAACCCGCTGCTCCGTGAATTGGATTTTATCGAGACGGCTACAGGTGATGTCCAGACTGCAGAGGATTCGCTCGAGAAAGGTGATTACATCGCAGCCGTAAAGAAATATACACAGGTTAACGGCAATTACGAAGGCTTTGTCGGTGACTACTGTGATAAGAGGATCTCGGCAATAAAAGAGATGATGTATGAGCCCATGATGGCTGAAGGCGAGCACCTGCTTGCAACATATAAGTTCTATTCTGCAGAGAGCCTTTTCTCGGATCTTGCGGTGATCTTCCCTGAAGATGAAATGATCAAGAGCAATCTTCTGACTGCGACATCGCATACAAGCGAAGTCAAGGAATACAGGGGCAAGATCGAGTGCATCTGTGTAAGATCTCTCATTGCTGACAGTGATGTTGCTTTTTCCGGCCGTTATCATTCGACCAATACGAATCTTCATCTCACGATAAAGGAATTCGAGAAGATCCTTGAGAACCTTTATGAGAGGGGATATGTTCTTGTGGACGTTGAAGATCTTATCGACCAGAGCGATCCTACGTTCCTCTTGGAGCGCAACCTTAAAGTGCCGAAGGGGAAGAAGCCCTTGATCGTGGTTATCGAGGACCTTCAGTATGGTGTTGCCGATTACAGATGCGGCACTTGCAGAAGACTGGTACTTAACGACGAGAACCAGGTCTGCGGCGAGTATCAGAACAATGCGGGCGAGACCGTAGTCAGCAGAACTGCAGAGGCAATAGGACTCCTTGATGTCTTTGTCGAAAAGCATCCTGATTTCACATATGACGGAGCCAAGGGCATCATATCGGTAAGCGGACATGAAGCATGTTTCGGTTATGTCGTTGCCGCAGGTGAACTTGAAGACAGGAATGCCGCATTGTCGGCTGCAAATCTTCCGCAGCTTACCAATATCACGAATGAGGATATCGATTTTGCAAGAGAGAAGGTCATGGAGATAAAGAACGTCCTTGCCGACAACGGCTGGAAGTTTGCATCCTGCACCTACTCTTATATTGCAGACTGCAGAAATACCGAGAAGCAGGTCCTGATAGATGACTTCGTAAAGTGGCAGGACCAGATAGGAAGTCTTTTCGGAGAAGTCCACATATTGGTATATCCGAACGGCAATTATATCTATGGTACGGATGATAGGGCAGTATATTTCAAGAACCGCGGTTTCAGGATATTCTTCGGCGGCGGCGCTACGCCTTATCATATCTACGGCGATAATTATCTGTTTGTCGACCGCGCCATGATGAGTTATACGACCCTGAACAGAAAGGCCTACAAGGATCTTTTCGATTATAACGAGATCATAGATCCGGTAAGGACACAAAATACGGATAAGAAGAATACGTAATATTAATATTACATTTCATTTTTTATTTCTTTGTACACATAAAGTGTTTTTTATTATAATGTAAGTTGTGAAGAACAATTTTGCTTTCTCGAAGGGAGCTTTCTTTATGGGCAGAATCGATAAACTTACAAACCTTACCGAGAAGGAAGAACTTCTCTGGCAGGACAGGAAAAGATATTTAGGCATGCCCATATCTTTTACCATCTACAGCTTCACTCAGAATAAACTGTATCTTAAGAAGGGTATCATCAACGTAAGTTCCGAAGAGATCCTTTTATACAGGGTTTTGGATATCACATTTAAGCAGACACTTTGGCAAAAGATATTCGGTGTCGGTTCGGTCATCTTAACTACAGCTGATAAGACCACACCTGTTCTTGAACTTAAGAATATCAAGACTCCTGACAGGATCAGGAAGGCTTTAAGCAATCTGGTTGAACAGAGACGTGACGAGAAGCGTGTTACCGGCAAGGAGATGTTCGGTGCTGCAGGAATGTTCCATGATCACGGTGACATTGAAGGCATTGATCTTGACGGCGACGGAATACCTGATGTTCATTGATCGAGGTTAAGAAGTGGAAACTAGGATTGACAGATTCGGCAGTGTCAGAGACGACAAGATAAAGCAACTCAAAGAGTTGATCGAAGAGTCTAAGTACATCGTGTTCCTTGGCGGAGCAGGTGTATCTACCGAGAGCGGAATCCCGGATTTCAGAAGCGGCGCAGGTATCTATAATACCGAGAGCGGCACGAAGTACAGACCTATCGACATCATAGCTCATGACTTCTTTATGGAGCATCCGGAAGAATTCTATGATTTCTATAAGCGTAAGCTCATTTATCCCGATGCAAGACCCAACAAGGCTCACAAGGCTCTTGTAAGACTTGAGAGACAGGGAAAGCTTAAGGCTATCATTACCCAGAATATCGACAACCTTCACCAGGAAGCAGGCAGCAAGTGCGTAATAGAGCTTCACGGTTCCGTTTACAGAAACTACTGCATGAACTGCGGTAAGAAGTTCAATATCGAATACATCGCTTCACAGGAAGGCGTACCTCACTGTGACAAGTGTGGCGGTATCGTAAGACCTGACATCGTTCTTTATGAAGAGAACTTAGAGCATGAGAACGTTGATAATGCCATTAAGGCAGTAAAGAAATGCGACCTCATGATCATTGCAGGCACTTCACTTACGGTCTATCCGGCTGCTACTTTCGCGCAGTTCTTAAAGCACGACAGGATCGTTATCATCAACAAGAGTTCGACATACATGGATCTTAAGGCTCTGCTTACGATTCACGACAATGTAGGTGAAGTCCTTGATAAAGTAGTTCCAAAGCGTGTTTCAAGGAAGACATCAACCTCCAAGGCAGGCGCAAAGAAAACTGCTGCCAAGAAGACAACTTCCAAGAAGACAACTTCGAAAACAACAACATCAAAGGCGGCATCCAAAACAGCTTCAAAGACAGCTTCCAAGGCTGCTCCGAAGAAAGAAACAACCAAGAAACCTTCAGCTAAGAAACCTGCAGCTTCAAAGGCGAAGAAGGATGAAAGCAAATCTTAATTACTACGAAGAAAAAGATAAATCGATAATTGCCGATCTTGCTAAATACGGAAAGCAGAGCGGCATTTTATCATTTTTAAGACTGATATCTTTCTTAGGTTCTGCGGCACTTTTTATAAGCGCTTATGCAGCTAAGATCCCGGCCCTATATTTTGCGGGCGGTGCCTTGTTTATCGTATTCATCGTGCTTTGCATAGTCCATGGCGGAATACTCGATAAGGTCAATTATCTGAATGAACTTTCAAAGGTAAATGCTTCTTATATCGCGAGGATCAAAGGTGACTTCAATGAGCTTAGAAACATTGCGGTAAAGGGCCTAAAGAGGGCAGAAGACATCGGTCTTGCAAAGAACAGGCTTTACGGCAGGGAATTCGAAGTTCCGGACCATGACTATTGCATGGATCTTGATGTATTCGGCAAGAAGTCATTATTCTCATTGCTTAATGTTTCTGAGACATCTTTTGGAAGAAGGAGATTTGCAGACAGCCTTCTTAATCCTCATGTTTCAGGCATCAAGGCTTCAGAACTCAAATCAAAGCAGGCTTCCGTCAAGGCATTGTGTGATAAGCCTGATGTACTTATGGATTATCAGGCAACGGCAAGGCTCGGCAGGATGTTCAAGGATCCTAAGGCTCTGATGGATTTTGCCAAGACAGGCTCGAAAACAAAGGCTGTGGCTAATGTTCTTGGTATCATCGGATGCGTCATATGGTTATCTGTTCCTGCAGCCTACATCATCGTTCCTGATTATGCGGCTGCAACGATCCCTTCGTGCCTTATCATTAACCTGTTTATCTTCATGGCAGGACGCATCTTCAACGACACTTATCTTAAGGCTTGTGAAGGCATGCCCGCCCAGGTTAAGACCATTCTTAAACTCTATAAGATACTTGAGAATGCAGGCTTTGAGGAACAGGGGCTTAAGTCACTTATAAAGGGATCTGATAAGACAGAAGGCGCATACGGATCGCTAAGAAAGCTCAACAGCGTATTAAGGATCGCAGGACTTCGTTCACAGCCGCTATTTGCTCTGTTATTAAATCTCATTGCGCCTTTGGATTATCTGATCTCGTTTATGCTTGGCAACTGGGCTGTTGATCACGGCAAATTCCTTCCGTCCTACATTGACGGATTATCTGAAGTCGAAGCATTGATGTGCGCAGCACAGACAGGTCTTGTCCTGTCTGTCAGCACATTCCCTGAATTCGTTGAATCGGATGATGCAGCAGAAAATGCGTTTTTCGAAGGATCTGATCTGGCTCATCCGCTTCTTGCATCGGATACCGTTGTAAGGAATTCCGTAAAGCTGAGCAATGACATAGCTATCATCACAGGCTCTAATATGTCCGGTAAGACAACGATGATAAGAACTGTCGGAGTATGTTCAGTATTGGCATACACGGGCGGCCTTGTTCCTGCAACATCTCTTAAGCTCGGAAGAATGAGAGTCATGAGCTCAATGAGGATCGTTGACAGCATCGAAGAGAACATGAGCACCTTTAAAGCAGAGCTCATAAGGATCTCCGGAATAGTTAATGCGGCAGGGGAGCAGAAGGCTTTGTTATTCCTGATCGATGAGATATTCAGAGGAACGAATTCGGATGACAGGACCGAAGGTGCTCTTACCGTGCTTAAGAAGCTCTCTAAGCCCCATATCTGCGGCCTTATGACAACCCACGATTATGCGATGATCGACAAGACCGAGACAGGTTTTAAAAATATCAGATATTATCATTTTTCTGAGTCTTATACAGACAAGGAGATCGTCTTCGACTATAAGCTCTCTGCAGGAATAAGCAGACAATCTAATGCAAAATACCTAATGAAACTGGTCGGCATAGAGTGACAGAGAGTACAATTACCACAAATTTACGTGATTTATGTTAAAATTGTTCGTTTTTTATTAAATCTCTTTCTTCCCTTACTTGAATTCTAAAGTGCCATATTTTAGAATTACGGTGGAGAGAAGGTGTTTAGATAATGTTTGAAGGCTTGAGCAAGTATTTTTCTATTGTTCTTGATTACTCTGTTGTGCTTGAATGCTCTAACGGAGTTTTATTTGATGAACTTCTGAACCTCTTCAACGATTACGGTATCGACTGTTACGTCAATGATACTTTTAAGGTTCTCCACAAGTGTGTTATCGCTCAGCAGGATCCGAAGGACAGGGCAGTTCAGCCCGCTATGCGCTCTTTGATGCAGAGCCTTCTTACCACTAACAAGCTTCACCTTATCAACACATGCAATACCGAGAGATTCATTGAGCAGGTAAATGAGCTCGATTACTCGGTCCTCCTTACTACACAGAGCAGTATTCTATTTAAGAGATTTTTCGAAAAGGACATCGAATTCAATCACGATGTTGCTATCCTCTCTCCGAAGGGCCTGAAGATCTATTCGTCTCTTAAGGAGATGAAGGAAGACCTTCCGCTCCCTGAGATCAGCAGCCTTGCAAAGATCGATTCCTTCCTTGATTCAGATGCCAGGGCTAGTATCGGCGATATCGTTAATTACAACGGCGGTGAGAGAATGGTCCTTGAGAAGAGGCTTTCCGGCGGTGCTGAAGGTATGGTATTCATCACCGATAACAGGAGACTTGTCGCAAAGGTCTACCATAAGGGAGTCATCACGCCTTTAAGATGGGCTAAGCTTAAGAAGCTTACTGAACTCGGCATTACATCAACATCTTTCTGTGCGCCTCAGCACTTGCTCTATTTCAGGAATGTCCCTATCGGTTATACGATGTTTGTCGGCAAGGGCACGACATTAAGCAATGTTTTCGACGGCCCTGACGCGATCCTGGAGCATTTCCCGGATTGGACAAGACTTGATATCTGTGAGACGCTTCTCTCGCTCATCGGCAAATATCTCTATCTTCATATGCATGATGTCATTGCCGGTGATATCCAGCTTAAGAATGCTTTGATCGAGGATTCAGCTCATCAGTATCTTATCGACATGGACAGCGTTCAGATCGGCAATCTCCCTTGTCCCGTAGGTACTGAGGATTTCACGGATCCTAATCTCTGGGGAAGGGATTTCTCCGGATTTGTCAGAACATTAAAGGACGAGGACTATTCCATCGCTATGCTCGTATTCTCTGTATTGTTCTGCGGACTTCATCCTTATGCTACAAGAAACGGAGCAGAGACGCTGAGGGAAGAGATCCTTAACAAGAATTTTCCTTATACTCTTGATAATTCAAATACCGACCATATTCCGTTAGGAGGATATGCCCACATCTGGGAATACCTGCCTGAATATCTGCGCAAGATGCTCTACAGGACTTTCAAAGAAGGCAAGTCCTATGAAGCCGTATGCTGGAGAGATGCAGTTCAGCAGTACATGACCGAACTCGAGAACTTCAAATACGATGATGCGGAAGCTTATAAGCTTTTCCCCTGCGAAGACTATAAACAGGTTAGTATCAATGTAGAAGAATACAGAGCCAAGCTTGCCGAGCAGAAAGACCAGGCCCAGAAGACAGCAGAACCGAAGCCGAAGTTCGAGAAGAAACAGTTCAATAATGTTCCTTCCGGAAGATTCGTTTCTTCGAGTGTCGGTGAGTCATCCAGCTTCAGACCTATGAAGTTTGATGATGAGGAGAAGAATGACAAGCACAGTGCTCCGAATTCTATACCTGCACCTGCTCCAAAGAAGAAATTCTTCGGTTTATTCTGAAGCCTCTTCTGATATAATTTTTATGTGCAAACTTTAACTCTCGAATGTGCGGAGGACTTTTATGGCGGACGGTTTTTCAAGTTCAGATTTCGGTACAAGTACAAAGAGAAGACTTCCAATCTGTTTTGCTCTTGATACATCAGGTTCCATGATGGGCAACCCGATCAAGCAGCTCAACATGGGTCTTCAGAATTTTGTAGCTTCGATCAAATCCAATGATGATACAAGATCTTCCACGGACATAGCTATCATTACTTTCGGCTCCAAGGTTGAGATCGTAATGCCTTTCGGTAAGATCTCCAAGGAGAAGGGTTTACCCGAGATCACGGCATCAACTACACTTACACCTATCGGTGAGGGTGTCCTTACGGCTTTAGAGCTCCTTAATGCACGTAAAGAAGGCTACAAGGAAATGGGCATCAAGTATTTCCAGCCCTGGCTCGTTGTCATTACCGACGGTGCGCCTCAGGGTCCCAATGCGATGCAGAATATGGAGCGTGCCATTGAAGCATGCAATGAACTTGAGAGAGAAGACAAGCTTGTAGTATTTAACATCGGTGTAGGTTCCGGTGTTGATTTCGATATCCTGAAAAGACTTTCGATCAAGCGTCCTGAACCGATCTCGGTTAACTCGGCAGATTTCGGCAAACTTTTCGAATTCCTCGGATCTTCTTCATCTTCAATCGTATCGTCCGGCATGAACGACGATGCGCTTTATAACATCGACACAACTCCTCAGGGCAAGGCTGTCGATATGGATGATTTCATGAAGTTCATTAACGAGGAAAGCTGATGTATACGGGAATTACAGTTGGCGCTGTCACAACTATAGGTAATAAGCATGTTAACCGCGGTACTCCTTGTGAAGACGCGTCTTATGCTGTTGCCAAAAACGGTGTCTCGGTTGTCTGCATAGCCGACGGCGCAGGCGGCAAGCAGTATACCGATGCGAGATTCGGTTCTGACTGCGCTGTTCATGTTATCACAGACACATTATGTGAACATTTCGATGCTTTATACAGCGAGAACAGGGAAGCGGCAGTAAGGGGTTATCTCATGGCTAAGCTCCGTGTTGCTTTTGCCGGCATTATGGAAGAGCGTACGATCGACGTGATCGACAGGCTGTCATGCACATTGCTCTTTGTTGCCGTTAAGGACAGACGTATGATGATCGGTCATATCGGCGACGGACTTATCGTAAGGATCTCTCCTTCAGGCGTAAGCCCCATCTCAATGCCGCAGAACGACAAAGACGGAAAGACATACTTTGTTACCGCTGCGCATGCTGATAACTACATGCGTCTCCTCAAGACTACTGTTGATGATGTCCACGCCATAGCTCTCATGACTGACGGCGTTCAGGACAGTGTTTATAACGAAGAAGCAGGACTCGTAAAGCCCGTTGTTGCCAAGATGGCAGAGACATTTAAGGACGGCAGGGAAGAAGGCGAGAAGTCCATCCTTGATACCGTTAAGCAATATATCGTAGGATCTTCTAATGCCAGCGATGACGCAAGCTTCGGCGTAATGTATTTCGAGGGCACGAAAGCGCCCCAGCCCGATACGCTTGAGACATCAGCTGCCAAGTTCGCCTCTTCTGCCGAGACATTCAAGGATCTCTCACTGGCAATCAAGCCTGAGCTTATAAATGCCCATGAGATAATCGTAAAGTGTGCAGGCGGTGAAGTGCCTGAGACTGAACAGGCGCCTGCCGAACCTGCAAAGGCAGAAGAACCTCAGACTTCTGAAGCTAATACAGAAATAACAAAGGAGCCTTCCAAGCTCAGCAAGTTGTCCATTATCGTTCTTGTTATTGGAATTATCCTTTGCGTTGTTGGTGCAATAGAATTAGTGATTTCGCTTAAAGGGTGAGTGAGCTATGAGAGAAGAGAAGAAATACGAAGTTCTGCCGGGTGTTGAGATCCCCGACATCAAGAAGATCCAGGAAGCTGCATCCGATTTCAGCATTTCCGAAGTCGGCGATGTTGATATCAAGACTGTTTCTTATGAGCCTGTATTTGAGGCTCATCAGACGGCCGCTGTCTCACCTGAGGAACTTGCAAGACTGCAGGCTTTAGGTGTTAAGGTTGCCGAAGACGAAGAGCGCTCAAAGGCCGAGAGCCGCGCTAAGATGGAGAAGATCATGAAGAATGTTCAGGCTCCTGAATCCATTGGTCATCTTAAGGCTTCACATATTGCCCAGCTTGATGAAGAGAAGCGCAAACAGCTGGAAGAAAATATGAAGGAAGCAAACCAGCAGCAGGCTGACGAAGAAGCCAAGAATAAGGCACGTGAAGAGCGCCGCCAGCTCCAGCAGAGACTTCTTGAGGAATCCAGAGAGAAGGCTGCCAAGGAAGCAGCAGAAAGAGCTGCAAGAGAAGCTGAAGAAAAGGCCAGAAAAGAAGCTGAAGAAAAAGCTGCTAAGGAAGCTGCCGAAAAGGCTGCCAGGGAAGAGGCTGAACGCGCTGCAAAAGAAGCAGCAGAGAAGGCCGCAAAGGAAGCCGCTGAGAAGGCTGAAAGAGAAGCTGCCGAGAAGAAGGCTGCTGAGATCGCTGAAAGAGAAGCAAAGGTACAGGCTGCCAAGGAAGCTGCACTCAGAACTGCGAAAGAAGCTTTGGGCAAGGCTGCCAATAATGCAGAAGTTAAGGCTGCAGAGGATTTAGAGAAGAAAGAACCCGTAAGACCGGTCTGGGAAGTCAAGAAGACCACGACTACGCTCTCAACAGAGGAGACAAGTGCCGCATTCAAGGAATTCCTTGATGACAATGACACTTTCTGATCCTGATCACTTAGCGAGATATTTAAAGAAGAATTTGTCTTCCGGTTTATCCACAAAGAACTGATCCTGGCTTACGATTACGAAGTCAGCATCATTGTGCGCGATATTACCGAATGAAACGATACTGTCCGTATATCTCTCGTCAGTAAAGAACGTCATGGGATATATGACCGTTACCATAAAATAAGTCACATAAGTCATTCCGATAATGACAAGCGAGAACGCCGCACGGACCAGCAGAGCTTTTGTCCCGAGGCGTTTTTTCTTATTCGAGTTCCTGATGATCTCATCTTCAGTCGTAAACTCAGCGATGCGCTGTGCCATGAAGATGCAGAGGATGAACAGTGCCGGCATCGTTCCTCGCATAACAAGGTTATTTCCTTCGGACAGGAAATAGAACGGCAGGATAAAGAGTACGGCCATTGCGCTCCAGAGCATCGGATCCTTTTTATGTCCCTTTAAGACGAATGCGAAAGAAGGGAGCACTTCGATGATGAACAGCAGTATCAGTACCACTATGAACTTAAGGATGCTCCCGTCGTAGAATTCCCATAAGAAACCCTTCATGTGGAGAGCTCCGGACTTGGCTCCGTAAAATGCCCCGAATGTAAAGAGCATAAGGAACGGGATAACGAGATTGTTATAAGTAAAGATGTTGAGGACTGACTTCTTCTTTTCCTTAGCTTTAAGGTCTTTTGAAAAGAGCCTTACGACAGCAGGTATCAGAACGCCTATCGTTGCCCACGGTGAGTATGCGAAAAGGATACCGCCGATAAATCCGAGGCTCCTGTTGTTCTTCGAAAGAAGGATAAGAGTAACGATCAGATAGCAGGGGATAACCTGGTTGTAAACGTTTTCGAGATTATTGAAGTTGCTTATGAAAGATACGAAAGGAACCCATCCTTCGATCCATGTCCAGCCGTCGTACGGATGGATCTCGTTGATGAGGTAAGGAATGACATCCAGGCCGGAAAAGCACAGGAACATGAATAATGTGCCGTAGGAGGCTTTCCTGATATAT
Source organism: Oscillospiraceae bacterium (assembly GCA_902764825.1). Lineage (GTDB taxonomy): Bacteria > Bacillota > Clostridia > Saccharofermentanales > Saccharofermentanaceae > Saccharofermentans. The sequence goes on along the minus strand of CACWXL010000002.1, from coordinate 242,582 downwards.
TTGCACATACCGATAAGGGTAAGGAATATGCCTAAAGCGTTCCAGATGATGAGAGTGATGTTGCCTGCGGTAAAGCCGAAGATCTTGCCTATGACGGCTGCAGGGAGCCAGTATGTAAAGTAATAGACAAAACCCTGGTTGTTCTGAAGATTTAAGATCTCGATAACTTCAGGATTGGTCTGGGTGGCGGGGTCATATATGATCGGCCACTTATAATTTATCAGATCGTTTAAGATCGCTCTTCTGTAAGCGTGGTCAAAGGGTGCCCATACATATTCGCCTACGCCGTTGGTAATGGTTACGGCAAAAGCGAAGATCACGGAAGCTATTATGAACGAGAGCGGGAAGGAGAAGTCGGATTTTAGATCAAGCTTGTTTCCGTCCGGATTTCTCGAGCAGTCTCTAACGGCAAGGAATACTGCAGCTATCAGCAGAGCTGAAAAAATAAGACCGAATACGAGCTTAAGGTAGCCTAAGAAAAAAATGGCGACAGGCAGTGCCAGATAGATCACTGCAAGGGTAAAGAACATTTTGTAGGATATCTTAATCTTCTTACTCATTTTTACACTCCTCATTAAATTATAATATTTTAATGAGAATAAACAAACATATAGAATAAACAGGAAAAACAAAAGCGCTCCGCGATATGCGAAGCGCTTTACCGTTCTGGTGCACCTCCAGGGACTCGAACCCTGGGCCCACTGATTAAGAGTCAGTTGCTCTACCATCTGAGCTAGAGGTGCGTCAAGCAACGTGAGTTATTATAGCCATTAGGTATTTTAAAGTCAACAGTTATTTTAATTAAAGAAACCTGACATATCGACGGAATTGAAATCTTCTTCCAAAGGAAGCTTAACAGGACGACCTTCTTTGGCTGATTTATATATACCTAAGAGCGTATCTACAGAAGAAAAACCTGCATATGCATCAGCAATGGGGGCCTTATCTTCGATGATGGAATCGAAAAGATCCTTATAGATGCCGAGATGCGGGTTGAGCGCGCATTTATAAGAGAAAAGGCCGCCTTCGGATAACTGTCTGCGGATATAATAGCCGTTAAGCTTCTTTGTCTTGCCGTCAGGCTTAACCTTATAAACAGAAATATGCGGTTTGCCGGAATCAAGTCCCATCGACAGCTGTCCGTTCTCGCAGAAAACGGAAAATTCTGCAGTGTGCTTTGAAGGGATCGTGGCTGTTGTGCCTTCGATCTGGGCGAGAGCACCGTTCTCAAGTCTCAATACAGCCATACCGAGGTCTTCAGCTTCGATGTTTCTCAGGCGCTGGGCGATCATGGCGGTTGCCTCTTCAGGCTCAGAACCCATAAGCCAGACGAGAAGATCTATAGCGTGAATGGTCTGGTTCATGAGAGCGCCGCCGTCACTCTTCCAGGTTCCGCGCCAGGCTGCACTCTGATAATAATCCTCGCCGTGTCCCCAGCGGACATAGATCGTGCCGTGCGTGACCTTGCCGTATATGCCTTCGGCGATATCCTGTCTTACAAGACCGACGATGGGGAGGTAACGGTAGATGTGGCCCATTGCGATCTTAAGGCCTGTCTTTCTGGAAAGCTCATAGATCTCCCTGGCTTCTGATACAGACATAGTCATGGGCTTTTCGAGAAGGAGGTTAGAACCATGCTCCATTGCGTATTTCGCGATCTGGAAATGAAGGCCTGAAGGAACCGTAACGGATACTATAGCGGGCTTTATCTCATCAATGGCCTGCTTGTAGTCGCTGAACTGCTTAACGCCTTTAAAACCTTTAACGGAGTTTAAGAGCCTTTTGCAGGAATCGGGATTTACATCCACTACTGCCTTGAGTTCTAAGCCCTTAAGTTTAGAAATGGCTTTTAAGTGCTTCTCTGCGACTCTGCCGCAGCCGATGAGAACTACTCCTAAAGGAGCCTTAAATGATGTCATGTTTGAATTATCGGCCATTTACAGCCTCCATAAAGGTATTTGATTGAATTAGTTTAGCACAAGTAAGTTATTTATTACGCATTTTGATTATAATATATGCATTGGGATTAAATAGGAGGTGATCTTCCATGAACATGCGGGATATCATTATCGCCAAAAGAGATAAGAACAGTCTGACGGATGAGCAGATAAAGTTTTTTGTTAAGGGCGTAACTGACGGCTCCATTCCGGATTATCAGATATCCGCGCTCCTTATGGCAATCGTCTTAAACGGCATGGATGAGCGCGAGATGACCACACTTACACTTGAGATGGCAGCATCAGGCAGCCAGATGGATCTGTCTTATCTTGAAGGCGTTCCGGTTGATAAGCACAGTACGGGCGGTGTCGGCGATAAGATAACACCTGTACTTTTGCCCCTTATAGCTACATTCGGCGTTGAGACGGTAAAGCTCAGCGGCAGGGGACTGGGTTTTACAGGCGGTACGGTAGATAAGTTTGAATCCATAAGGGGATTTAACATTGAAGTCGATTCCAAGGAATTCCCGAGGCTTGTAAAAGAGACGGGAATGGTCATTTCAGGCCAGACACCGGATCTTGCGCCTGCTGATAAGATCCTTTATTCGTTAAGAGATGTAACCGGTACCGTGGATTCGATACCGCTTATAGCATCTTCCATCATGAGCAAGAAGATCGCAGGCGGTGCGAAGGTCATAGTCCTTGACGTTACATGCGGCTCAGGCGCCTTCATGAAGGATCAAAAGATGGCAAAAGAACTTGCCGAAGCCATGATAAAGATCGGTAAATTAGCCGGCAGGAAGACTGTTGCGGTGATCACGGATATGGACCAGCCATTGGGCAGGTTCTGCGGAAATATCCTCGAGATGCAGGAAGTATTTGATACCGTAACGGGTAAAGGTGAGGAGGACGTAATAGAGGTAGTGACCGAGCTTGCGTTCCATCTTATTACGCTCGCGGGCAAAGATGCCGGCATGAGCCCCGAAGTCCTGAGAAATGAGATCCGTGCCAGATTATCCGACGGTTCATGCTATGAGAAGTTTAAAGAGCTCATAAGGTCCCAGGGAGGCGAAATGAGCCCGGCAGGCTATCCCGTATATGTTGACAAGCCTTTCGACTGCATGCACGTTAATTCACCTGATTCAGGCTATGTACAGCGCATGAGAGCCGATCTCATAGGCCAGGCTTCCGTGCTCCTTGGCGCAGGACGTCTTGCCAAAACCGACAGCATTGATTACGGTGCGGGCATAGGATTCTTTGTTAAGACCGGTGACAAGGTCGAGAGGGGAGATTCCCTTTGTGCTCTTTATCAGGGCGAGAACAGCCGGTTGCCTGAGGAAAGACTTTTCGACGCCATGGATCTCATTCTGGAAGCTTATGAGATCGGACCTAATCCGCCTGAGAAGAAAGCTGCTATCCTGGATGTGTTAACATAAGCGTTATATGAAGAAAATATTGTTCTTACTCTCAGTTATATTATTCTTTGCAGGATTCTCGCCAAGAGGGTGGGAGATATTCCTGTGCCTTTTCCTGACGCTCCTTATAGGTGTGCTCACGATAAAGCCCGGACTTCCGGGAAAACACGGAAGCAGACAGATGCTTCTTTCGGCCGTTATCTCGATATTCTACGCGCTTTATGTATTCATCACCTTCGGCGACATTGCAGGCGACAATGTGATCCTGACCGGAGTGTTCACTCTGTTTACGACGGCAGGGGCATTCTGGTTCATTCTGAATATCCTTGGAATGCTGCCGAAGATAAAGACCATGCCGAAGAACCTTGAGGCTGCAGATAACAACATCGGCAAGGCCGGCATGCTGTATCTTTTTATCGTTTCCATTATCAACGTAAGCTTCATGTGCCAGTCGTCGCCTCTGTATCCTCTGAATTACTGGGATGACGTTAACAGTTATGTCACTGTCAGCAGGGCTTTGGTCTCAGGCAAGATCCTTTATAAGGACATATTCGACCACAAGGGACCGCTTCTGCATTTTATTAATATCCCGTTCTCGGCATTTAATCACCAGAGCTATCTTGGCGTTTATATCCTGGAAGTCATATTCTGCTTCTTCTGGCTCGTACTGGCGCTTAAGATAATGTCTCTTTATGTCAGGCTCGAGCGTACCTGCTTTATAGCGGTACTGCCTCTTGCAATGCTGACTTATTCCGTCAATGCATTTCATTATGGCGGCAGCACCGAAGAATATGCATTGCCTTTTCTCCTGCTCGGCCTTTACATAGGTCTTAAGATAATCAGGGAAGACCGTCTTCCGAAGATCAGCGAAGCTTTTATAGCGGGTCTTGCTTCGGCGTTCCTATTCTGGATGAAGTTCACTCTGACGGGCTTTTATATAGGCTTCATACTGTTTGTGATCTACAGATGCATCAGATCGCGCGCAGGACTTACGCTCCTTAAGCTCAGCGGCATGTTCATTGCGGGCTTTGCCGCGCTGACGCTGCCTGTCCTGTCCTATTTCTGGATAACGGGCTCAATGTCTTATCTTTATGAGGCATATTTCTACTTTAATATCTTCGTGTACAGCGGTGATTCTGTATCATTCCTGGGAAGGATCCCGTATTCTCTGATCCTGATGTTTATCCAGCTCGGCAGGAACAGGATCCTCGCATTATCGATCGCAGTAGGCCTGATCTCTGTTTTCGCGCGCAGGAACAAAGACGAGATCATATTCATGATGCTGAGCTTCTTTACCACGTTCCTGTTCCTTTATTCCGGCGAGAAGCCTATGTTCTACTATTGCTTCGGACTCGCATGCTTTGCGGTGTCAGGGTGGACGGGCATAGTGACGCTTATAAGGAATACCATGAAGAGGATAAAGGTAAGGCCCAGAAAGATACTTATCGCTTGCCTTGCTTCAATAGCATTCTGTACGGCCGCCTTTGCAGCCTCTGACAGCACGCTTATCATCTTCCGTGACCGCGAAAAGTATCCGCAGTACATATTCGCAAGGCAGATCCTTGATTCGGGCGACCCGACCGTGCTTAACTTCAAGTGCCTTGATTCAGGTATCTATAATGCTACCGACACAGTGCCTGACTTCAGGTTCTTCTATCAGGTTAATTATCCCGGGAGTTATACAAAAGCTGTCAAAGAGCCTCTCGATATGGTCATAAGGCGCCGCGTGAGATTCGTCGTAACCAACGATTTTTACGATCTTTCCAATTGCGGATACCGCCTGAAGGACGCGAGAAGCTGCTATTACACGGACATTAACGGAAATGTCGCTCAGGATGTCTATTATCTTTATGAGCTCGACCTTTTCGCTTGATTTAAATAAGCGTTATTGTATAATACGAACAAATGTTTATATGAGGCAGGATTACTATGACCAGAGAGCCCGTTAAGAAGAGAATAATCGGTATCGACCCGGGTTATGCCATTACGGGCTACGGGATCATAGACAAGACCGGCTCCAAGTTCGAAGTCATAGATTACGGCGTCATAGAGACCAAGGCCGGTGTCGACTTTCCCTTAAGGCTTCTGGCGATAAATGACAAGATCAGGTTTATCTTGGAGCAGTATAAGCCTGACTTCATGTCCATAGAAGAGCTCTTCATGGGACACAACCATACGACTGTAATCGGTACCGCGCAGGCCAGAGGTGCAGTCCTTGTTGAAGCCGGAAGGGCAGGCATTGAAGTATTCGAGTTTACGCCCGGCCAGGTAAAACTTGCCATTACAGGCTACGGCAAGGCAGAGAAGAAGCAGGTACAGCTGATGACCAAGTCGATCTTAGGGCTTAAGGAAGTTCCGAAGCCTGACGATGCCGCGGATGCTCTGGCTCTGGCTATCACGCTGGCTAATACCGGCACGGCTTTTGCAGGCAAGGCTGTCTCAGGCTACCAGTACGGCAGATACGGTTACTCTAACCGCAACGAGGGATTTGTCTGATTTATTGATAGAATAATCCTATATGTCTTAAGGAGAATTTGAATGTACGCTTATATCAAAGGTGTTATAGCTGAACGTAATGATCAGCAGATCGTAGTAGAGAATAACGGGATAGGTTATCTTGTTAACTGCCCGCTTGGTATCTCTGCCGTTATCGGAGGGATCGGCGATAATGTAACCGTATATCTTTATCAGAGCGTCAAGGAAGATGATATCTCACTTTACGGTTTTGCTTCACGAGACCAGAAGGAGATGTTCTTAAAGCTCATTACCGTCAGCGGTGTTGGCCCCAAGGTTGCCCATACTATCTGTGCTTCTTTGTCGGCTGAGCAGATCGCAGCAGCCGTAATGAGCGGCAATGTGACGCTCTTATCAAGCGTTAAGGGCCTTGGTAAGAAGACTGCCGAGAAGATAATCGTAGAACTTAAGGACAAGCTTAAATCGCAGCTCGGAGGCGCGGCTTCAGTCAGCAGCACTCCTGTTGCAATGGCAGCAGCATCAAGCGGTGATACGGGCATCATGCAGGATGCTGTCGGTGCTCTTCTTGTGTTAGGATATAAAGATCAGGAAGCTGCTGATGCCGTTGCCGGTGCTTATGAAGACGGCATAGGATTGGAAGATCTGATCCGCAAGGCATTGAAGATAGCTTCAGGCAAGAAGTTCTCTTAAGGAATCTGACACATGATGAATTTTAACGAACATGAGAATGAGGAAGAGCGCGTCCTTGGAAGGCTCAGACAGCCGGGCGATAACGAGGAGAAGGCGTTAAGGCCTGTTACCTTTGAGGAATATTCCGGTCAGACGAAGGTAAAGACCAATCTCAAGATCTTTATCGATGCTGCAAAGAAACGCGGAGAAGCCCTGGATCACGTTCTTCTTTATGGTCCTCCGGGACTCGGCAAGACCACTCTGGCAGGCATCATCGCATCCGAGATGGGTGTTGCCATGCATATCACAACAGGTCCTTCAATAGAGAAGGCCGGCGATCTTGCTGCTCTTCTTACGAACCTTAATGAGAATGAAGTCCTCTTTATCGATGAGATCCACAGATTGAATAAGAATGTCGAGGAAGTCCTTTATCCCGCGATGGAGGATTACTGCCTCGATCTCATGATCGGCAAAGGTCCTGCGGCTAGGTCCGTAAGACTTGATCTTCCGCACTTTACTCTGGTCGGAGCCACGACCAGGGCAGGAATGCTCTCGGCTCCTTTAAGAGACCGCTTCGGCATGATCCACCGTCTCGAGTTATATGAGACGGAAGACTTAATGGAGATCCTTAAGCGTGACGCGGCTCTTCTCGGGATCGCCATCAACGAAGAAGGTCTCAGGAATATCGCTTCCAGATCCCGCGGCACTCCGAGAATCGCGATAAGACTTCTTAAGCGTATGAGAGACTTCGCATCTTATCTCGATAAGGATACGATCGATAAGGAAGTATCCGACTACGGACTCAAGGCTCTTGATATCGACCAGTTAGGTCTTGATGCTGTTGACAGGAGACTGCTTACGTCGATTGCCGATATCTTCAAGGGCGGACCGGTAGGACTTGAGACCCTTGCAGCCTGCACGGGTGAAGATCCGGTAACGATCGAAGATGTATATGAGCCATTCCTGCTGCAGAACGGCTTCCTTCATAAGACACCGAGAGGAAGAATGCTTACGTTAAGGGCTTTCGAGCACCTGGGACTTACTCCTCCGCCGTCATTTCTTGCCGGCATGAAGGCAGAGTCCGCTCCGCCGCGCTATGAGAATATCTCCATAGAAGACTGGCAGAATTCTGAAAGGAACGGTGAGAACGGCTGATGGGGAAGATGCTCCTTCATTGCTGCTGCGGCCCGTGCGCCATGTATCCGTTGGATCTTTTGCTGACTAATGCAAAAGATTTCGATTGCTTCTGGTATAACCCGAATATCCAGCCGCAGTTTGAGTTCGACAGACGCCATGAGAACCTTCAGAAGGCCTGTGACCATTATGGAGTTAAGCTGATATCCGTCGGTACGGAATGCATGCAGGATTATTGGGAGTCCAAGACTTATCTTGCGGAATTCGCTTCAAGGTGTGATATGTGCTACGACATCCGTATGGACAGCGTAGCAAAGTTCGCATCTGAGAACGGTTATGAGTCTTTCTGTACGACACTTCTGGTAAGTCCGTATCAGCAGCACGACAAGATCGCTGAGATAAGTGATAAGAAGGCATCCTTATATGGCGTCAGGTTCGAATATATGGATTTCAGACCGGGCTATCGCCAGGGTCAGGACATGGCCAGGGAAATAGGCTTATACAGGCAGAAATTCTGCGGCTGCATATTCTCGCTTGAAGAATCCAAGTTCAGGGATAAGATTTATAAGTCCTTTGAATGAGGCTCTTTCGCTTCAACAAGAACTGAATAGTAACCTTCGTAGATGACCATTCCGGGCTTTGCTCCCGGAATCTTTTTTACATGGGAGACAGGGCAGTAGTCGACCTCGGCTTTGAGCTGGCCGGGCTTGGAATCTCCGCTCGTCATGTGTTCTTCAAGAATTATCGCTTTCGAAAAGAATGCTGCAAGGCTCGCTGCTTCAAGCACAGCATTATCAGAAGGCATTTCTTCGTTGGGCTTTGTCTTAAGGATGACGTGTGTTCCGGGAAGTCCCTTTACATGGAACCACCAGTCACGTCTTGAAGCCGTGTGGAAGGTAAGCTGGTCGTTTTGGATGTTGTTCCTTCCGGCAAGGATCTCATAGCCGTCAGATGTCATGTATCTTCTTAAGGGAAGAGCTTTTTCCTTGCCCTGGTTCTTTCCGGCCTTGTTCTGATTTGCACGCTTTGCGGCTTCCCTCAATGCTCTTGAGGAAGCCTTGCCTGATTTTGCAACGCCGACCATCTTATTGGGGTCGCCCTTATTTAAGTTGGCATTTCTGTTAGGACTCTTTCTAAGACCGGAATCACCGGTGATCTCGGTCCTTATCTCATCGTTGATGGCTTCGAGATCTTCAAGGCTCGATGCGGCATTTACGGCAGCCATAAGGGATCTTAAGTACTGTGCTGCAAGCTCGTCTTCTTTGAGATACTGTTCGGCAAGTTCCATCTTACGCTTCGCCTTATGGAACTTCTTATAGTAATCCTGGGCATTGCCGGATGCGTCTAGAGTGGGATCCAGGCTTATTACGACTTCCTGCTGTCCCTCATCCGTATAATCAGTGAGGGTAACTGTTGAAGCACCCTGGGAGACCATGTACTTATAAGTGAGGATAAGGTCACCGGAATGCTTATAGAAATCGGCTTTTCTGCCTTCCTCAAGGTCCTGTTCATGAAGCTCGCGCTTCTTTATGACTCTGGCAAGTGCACTCGTTATTATCTGTCTTAACCTGTCGCTTCCCATATCAAGAACGAGTCTTGAATCCCTTGAAAGGTAATACAGATTGATTGCCTCAGAGATGGAAGGGAGTACGGAGGATCTTGAAAAGCCTTTAAGCTCAGCAATTGAGCAGTCTACAGGATCGCCCGAGTCATCGTAGAAGACGGAGGCCTTATAAGTGCCTTCAGTGACAGATCTGAGAAAATCCCTTATTGCCGAAGCAAGTCTTGTTTTCTGCTCAGGCGTGAGCATCGAGAAGGTCTTCCGGTCATCGATGTCTGCTTTATCGGTAAGATAAGCCGCAAGGATAGGGGAAAGGCCTTTTATCGATCCTACAAGTGCTTTCTCGATCGGACGCTGAAGCTCGGATTCCATAATGGGAAGTTCGCCCTTGTCAGCGGTGAGGAGAGCTTCGTCCGGTGTGAGCTTGTTTTGTGCCGGCGGGTAGATATAGACTCTTGCCGGCATGACCTCTCTTACCCTTGAGACAGAGAAATCGACATGGACTGCCGAATCAAGGATCCTGCCGTTCTCGTTTATGAGGACAAGATTTGAGAAACGTCCCATAAGCTCAGCTATAAGGGTGTATGTCTTTCTGTCTTTAAGTTCGTCGAATTTGCTGACGGTTATCTCGATTATTCTCTCGTAACCGGGATTCTTGATGCTCTCGATCCTTGAACCTGCCAGATATTTTCTGAGCAGCATGCAGAACGAAGGAGGCATGGAAGGATTGTCGAGGGTGTTCTCGCAAAGGCAGATCCTGGGAGCGCCCGGATCTATTGATATCAGGAGCTTCTGGTATCCGCCTGTGGATCTGATATGGAAAATGACGGTGTGCTTGTCAGGCATGTAGATCTTATCTACACGCTTGCCTTCGAGTTCTTTATGGAGCTCATTGGCGAGCAGCTGACAGGTGATGCCGTCTAAGGTCAAGGCTTTATACCTCGGAATCGTAGTTTCCGTCGGTGTCGTTATTCTTCTTGCTCGAGAATACCAGAGTAAGGATAACCCATACTATTACTGCAAGGAGCACCTCAATGCCGAGGATCTTGAAGAACATGGCGTATTTATCCCAGCTGATAAGAAGATCGATGCCTACTATGAGCAGGACAACCGCAATGAAGATGATCGGTTTGGCGGCTTTTGAGGAAGCAAACTTCCTTACAAGATCTCCGAAGCCGGATCCTTCATTTACGGGAGCAGTATTTCTGCCTGATGACCTGCGGGTACTTGAGGAACGCGCAGACTTGCCTGAGGTGCTCTTTTTCGCACCCCTGGAAGAACTTGCCGAACGTGACCTTGAAGTATTTGCCATTATCAGCCGATGTTCTCTTTCTCCTTAAGAAGCTTCTTGATCTTCTCTGTAGGATTGATGAGGCTTGAGAGTGAAGCATCGTGGTTGATAGCGTCGATAAGGAGAGCTACGAACTTGCAGAGGTTAACGTCTGCGAACCAGGGAGCCTCAAGGAGCTCAGGTCTTCTGTAGATGAGGTTTGTAGCGAAAACCTTATTGATGATGCCCTTCTCGTATGCTTTGTTGAAGTGGTCGATGCCTTCTGTGAAGAGACCGAAAGTAACAGCGCAGTAAACGTTCCTTGCACCCTTGTCCTTCATCTTCTCAGCGATGTCGATCATGGAGTCACCCGAAGAGATCATGTCGTCTACGATGAGAATGTCCATACCCTCAACGGAATCACCTAAGAATTCATGAGCGATGATGGGGTTCTTACCGTCAACGATCTTTGTATAGTCTCTTCTCTTATAGAATGTTCCCAAAGGTACACCGAGGATGGAAGCGTAGTACATAGCTCTGCCGATACCGCCTTCATCAGGTGAGATGATCATGAACTTACCGTTTGAGAACTTGAGATCAGGGATCTGACGGTACATTTCCTTGATGATCTGATATGCGGTAGGGAGGCTCTCGAAGCCTGCAAGAGGAATTGCGTTTGCAACTCTCTCGTCGTGAGCGTCGAATGTGATGATGTTTGCAACACCGAGATCATAGAGTTCTTCAAGTGCGAATGCGCAGTCCAGAGACTCTCTTGCGTTTCTCTTGTGCTGACGGCTCTCATAAAGGAAAGGCATGATTACGTTGATCCTTCTTGATTTACCGGAGCATGCGAGGATAACACGCTTAAGATCCTGATAGTGATCGTCAGGGCTCATTCTGTTGTCCTGACCGAACATCTTATAAGTGCAGGAGCAGTTCATGACGTCGCTGATGAGGTAGAGGTCGTGGCCTCTTACTGTATTCTTAACGACAGCCTTACCTTCGCCGGATGAGAATCTTGCGTTCTCAACGGGGATCGTATAATCCTCTCTGAAGAATCCGGGGTAGGTGTTAACGATCTGCTCTTTCTGGTACTCGTTACGTCTCTTGTTGAGGTAGAAGTTGACCTTCGATGTGAAGTCTTCGCTTCCTCTAAGAGCAATAAGTCCAATAGGTCCTACCGGCGCCATCGGGTTGTCGCCGTATTGGTCGTAGCGGGAATAAGCTCTTTCGTCAGATGCTGATGTCATAATTGCAGCCTGCCTTTCATGCCTTTAGATTTTTTCTGTTTCGTCTTCATCTATGAGGTCACTGATCTTCATCTGGCTTGCGAGATCTTGCAGTCTCGAAGTCGAATTGATCAGATCGTAAATAGATTCGTCTGTGTTAAGCGCGTCGATGATCCTTCCCATGTAAGGAACCATATCTGCCTGCAGATACCATTCGCGTGTGGTAAGTTCATCGGGTGCATAAATAAGATTTGTTGTGCAGATGCATTTGATGCTCTTTTTTGCATAAGCTTCATCAAATACTTCCAGACCGTTTGTGAAAAGGGCAAACGGTGCCATGCAATAAATGTCCTTTGCGCCTGCAGCCTTAAGCTGTTCGGCGGTCCTGAGCATTGTATTGCCTGAATTGATCATATCATCGATAAGGAGGATATCCTTGCCGGTGACGTCTTCCCCCAGATATTCGAAAATCTTGCCGTTCTGGCCCGGCTTGCCGGTATATTTCCTGTAGAACAGGCTTAAAGGAAGATTCAGGTGAGATGCGTAAAAAATAGCCCGCGATACACCTGTCTCATCAGGGCTTACCACGAGCGTATGATCCTTATCCAGCTTGAGTGTGTCAAAACAATTCAAGAGGGTAGAGGTCATCTTGAATTGGCAGCGCGGCATCTCGATAGACATGAGGGGTACCGCATTCTCGATTCTGGCATCGTGGGGATCGAATACGATGAGATTCGATACTCCGAGTTTGTAAAGTTTCTTAAGTACGTCTGCGCAGTCGTAGGATTCTCTGTGGGAATCGAGCTTCTCGCGTCTGCCTTCATATACGAAAGGCATGATGACATTGATCCTCTTAGCCTTGCCCTTGAGTACGGAAAGGATCCTTAAGAGGTCCATATACTGGTCATCAGGTGAGATGACATGGGTGTCGTCCATGAGGTTGAGTTCCATATTGTGGGAAAGTACGTCGGTAATAACGAATATATCGTGGCCTCTGACGCTCTCTCCGATGGAGAACTTGCCTTCACCTGTCTGGAATCTTATGAGTTCTGTGTCGAAAATATAGTTGTCACGTGCATAACCCGGATCATTTGCATACTTGTTATCGGGTCTTAACGCACGGCGCTTTCTCCTGACGGAAAGGTCGTCAGAAACGGCTTTAACGAATTCTTTATTGGATGTATGCGCAATAATGCCGATAGGGCCGAAAGGTGCCAAAGTAATAGGCTTAAAGTCTTTATTGACTTCTAAGTCACTCATGGCAACAAGATACCCCCTAAAATGAAGCTAATTAAATGATATCTAAGTAAAAAAATAATTCAAAGTACTGTCATACAAAAATTTGCACGAAAAGTAATAAAAAGATTGTTCATTATTTGCATACCTCATCAGATAGGGCCTGCTTTAAATCATTTATTCCTGATTTTTGCGGATTGGTCTCACTCGAAGAAACCGCGAAAACACGGGCATCTTCAGCAAAATCAAGACAATTTGACATCGTCTGAAGCTGTTTTCTGACCTGCTGGGCAGAAAGCTTGTCACATTTTGTGAAGACCAAAAAATAGGGGAGTCCCACGCTGTTGAGGTAATTTAGCATTCCGATATCGTCATTTGAGGGTTCATGTCTTATGTCTATCAGCAAAAGAACAAGGTCAATGCCTTTTCTGACCCTGAAATAGTTGTCACAAAGTTCGGAAAATCCTTTGGATCTGTCTTTCGAAGCCTTCGAAAAGCCGTAGCCCGGAAGGTCTGCAAGGATTGCCTGGCCGTCCATGTCAAAGTAGATGATCTGCTGTGTCTTTCCGGGTGTCTGGGACACTCTTGCAAGCTTTTTGTTCCCGCCTAAGGCATTTACCAGTGAAGACTTGCCGACATTGGATCTGCCGGCAAGAACGATCTCCGGGAGCGTCTCGTCAGGGAGGTCTTTTGTAGTAGCACAAGTTTTAAGATATCTGATCTTTCCGTAATTGATTGCCATGTATATAACTCTGTTCAAAGTGTCAAATTTGTCGTGTTTTGTCGGTTTTCCTGTAGATCTTGTCGCGAAAATCGAGACAAAAAACGACAAGGGTCCGCATTAGAATTTTAACATGAACGACTTCTATGGCAAAACGATAAGAAACAGAGGACGGCAAAGTGCAGGAGAACGCCTCATAAGCCTGACAAGATCACGCATGTATGATCTTGCAGGTCTTGAGCAGGTCATGACCAAAAGACCGCTTCCGGTTCCTGCGGTCTTGCTTATGTTGTGCTCCACACTGAGTTATCTTTCTGAGTCGGTGGTCCCTGCGGCCGTAATGTGCGCTCTTACCGTGTTTGCGGGCCTTTGCCATATGCGGATAAAGAAGAACGCAGATGCAGTATTTCCGGTCATTATGATCTCTCTGATCTTACTAAATAGCGGATTTTATATATCTTCAAGACTTAATGCGCGTGAGGACCTTGATAACACCGAATTCCGGTGCCGTGTCACATCTGTTTCCCGTGAGATGTCAGGCGATATGGATGTTGTCGTAAGACTTGACGGCGGCGCTTACAGCGTCCTGAAATACTATGGGAATGATAACAGGTTTGCGTCTCTTAAGTCAGGTGACATCCTGCGTCTGCAGGGGAAGATAAAAGAACCGCGGAGAGCCGGCAATCCCGGTGAGTTTGATTACCGTGAATATCTGAAAAAGCAGGGCATCTTGTACGTGATAACCTGTGACAGCTTCGAAGTGTGTGGGAGCGGCTTTGGGGCAATGATAACAGGGCAATTGCAGGATTTCTTTTTCGAACTCAGAAAAGATGCCCTGAATTGCGTATCTTCAGCATTTGACGGCTCTTCAAGAGCTCTTGCTGCTGCGGTCTGCACAGGTGACAAATCCCTGATCGCAGATCCTGTCAGGCGTGATTTCAAGATGTCATGCTGCTCGCATCTGCTGGCTGTATCCGGCACTCATTTTTCAGGCTTTCTTGTCTGTCTTCCCATGGTGCTCAATGCCTTCAGATTAAAGCGTAAAAGTGCTTTTGCCGTCCATTGCCTGTTCTGTATCCTGATAGGTTCCATGACCGGCTGGGGCGATTCGGTCACAAGGGCGGCGATAATGAGCATTTGTTTGTTTGCCGGCAGAGACTGGCTGTCTTCCTTATGCCTGGCGTCTGTCGTGATGACTCTGGCAGATCCGTTCTGCCCGCTGTCTTCGGGGTTTCAGATGAGTTTTTGCGCCGTTCTCGGAATAAAGGTCATAAGCCGGAAACTGACAGATCTTCTCATGCGTCTTCATTTGGGCGGGAAGATATCTTCTGTGCTTGCCGTAGCTGCCAGTGCGGGCCTTGGCATGATCCCGTTCTGGTCGGAGATCGCGATGCGTCCGGATATCGAACACATCCTGATCCAGATCGCGGGTTCTTTCATCGCAGGGCTTGCCTGCACATGCTTTATTCCGTGCGTTTTCCTCTGCATGATGCTGCCATTCTGGTCTTCATATCTCTCAACACCGCTTCTGCTGTGCATCAAGGCGCTCGAAAAGCTCGTGAAGGCCGGCTGCAGGCTGAGCGAACAGGGCGGGGCGCCGGTCCATCTGCCTAAGGCGGTCCTGATTATTACGGCAATGACCATATTCATGTTCTTCATGCCTCCGGGCATTCTGAGACGCTTTGCGTTAAGGCTGATCTGCCCGGTCTTTGCCGTAATGCTCGGCATTAACATGTTTTCCTTCATTAACAAGCCTTCCTGCAGGGTGGTCTTCGCCGATGTCGGCCAGGGTGACAGCTGTCTGATAATGACGCCTGAGAACACCTGCCTTATCGATGCGGGGACTTACGAGGAAGGCGCCACGACCGTAACGGATCTGCTTGATCATTACGGCATCGGTCAGGTCGATATCTGCGTCATGAGCCACTGGGATGTCGACCATTCAGGCGGAATAGCCGCGCTTTGCATTCAGGGAAGGACTAAGAAGATAATCACATCTTATGTGCCATCTCCTGATGACAGAGACAAAGACGTAAAGGATTTCTTTAAGGCGACAGGCTTTGATGCCGGCGAAAAGTCTTTGTATTTAAAACAGCTTGAGCCTGCTCAGGCAGGCAGCAGGATCTATATATCCGGATCAGTATATCTGGATGTTCTTTATCCGAATTCGCGTAAGGGAGGGGGCAACGAGGACAGCCTGGTGGCCATGCTCCATATAGAATGTAAAGATCCGGTGGATATCCTTTTTACCGGTGATATAGGCAAAGATACCGAAAAACATATGATGGAGGATTCCCTTGACCTTGACTGTGACATCCTGAAAGTCGCGCATCACGGGTCCAAGTATTCCTCTACGGCAGAGTTTATCGAGGCATGTTCGCCTGATATTGCCGTTATCTCTGTGGGTGAGAACAATTTCTACGGCCATCCGGCCCCTGCGACGCTTGAACGCCTTGAAGCATATGGCTGTGACGTCTTCCGTACCGATAAGGAAGGTGCTGTGGTACTGGAATACTGAACGGCCTTTTATACATTCCTTTGCCATAAATTGTCCTATAAACCGCACTTGAAATTGTAATCTGTTTGTTATAATCGTTCTGTATGGGAATACAGGAAAGGAACCGGTCCTGTGCCGGGGAATGGAGAAATATGCATTTAAGACTACGTAAACTATTAATGACAACAGCCGTAACAGCCATTGCGGCTTCAATATCGCTTGCGGCCCTTACCGGATGCAATGTGCCCGGATCAGCGGCAGGGAGTGACTCCAATATGCTTGAGTCTTCGGAAATTACCGAGACTGAGCCTCAGGTTACTCCGGAACCTACTGAGACACCTACACCGACACCGAGCCCTACACCGGCCAAGCCTCATATGGATATGCCGGAAGAAGACACAAAGGCACCGATGTTCCTGAGCCTTCCCGAATCAGTAAGCATCAAGGTAGGCAATGAATTCAATATCCAGAAGCATATCGGCTACATCGACAACTGCGATGCGGATGTTGACATATCGGTCGAAGGCGAGGTCGATACTTCCACGGTCGGGAGTTATCCCATTACGATCACTCTGACCGATGATGCGGGCAATACCAAGACAGGCAATATGACTGTTAAGGTCTATAAGCCGAGCAACACCGGCGGTGGCGGCGGCGGGGGCTCTGACACCCACACGACGCTCAAATACAGCGATTTCATGGCAAGATATCCCGACAGTGACATAGCTTACGGCATTGACGTCTCCAGATATCAGGGCGATATCGATTTTAACAAGGTCAAGGCTGCCGGCTGCGAGTTCGTATATCTCAGAGCCATGATCTATAACAATAACGAACTGGGAACAGACCGTAAGTTTGAGCAGTATTATGCGGATGCAAAGGCTGCAGGCCTTAAGATAGGCGTATATTACTATTCCACGGACAGCACCATTGATATGCTCCATGAGCATACGGCCGAACTCCTTAAGGTTCTTAACGGCAAGCAGATCGACCTTCCTGTTGCATTCGACTGGGAAAGCTGGTGGAATTTCCAGAAATATAAGATGAGCATCGTCGATATCAACAATCTGTTCTACGAATTTGCGGATATCATGGCTCAGAACGGTTATAAGACCATTCTTTATGCGAGCAAGTATTATCTTGAGATCATCTGGGAACCTGCAGGCTATGATGTATGGCTTGCCCACTATGTAAAGCAGACCACCTATGAGGGTGAATACACAATCTGGCAGACAGGTTCGATCGGAAGGATCGACGGATGTTCCGAAGATGTCGATACGGATATCCTCTTTAAGAGCAAGTATCCTGAGGTCTTCGGCACGGGCGCGTCCGGCGGTACGGACGAAGCCGCCGGTAACGGTGAAGGAGATATAGTTGGCTAAGCCTAAGGCATTGCCCAAGGGAGTCTTGAATTCCCGTCAGATGCTTGCAAAGATCAGCAAGGAAGCTGATTCGCTGGGGCTTGTCCTTTTATACGGTACTGAGGACTATATGCTCGACGGCGCCGTTTCCATGCTTAAGAAGTCCTGCCTCGGCGAAGGCGCAGAGGACATGGACTATGCGGTAATAGACACCAGAACGGGAGATAAGTTCGATATGGGCAGGCTCGAAGAGCTTGTCTCCATGCCGCCATGGATGTCGCCAAAGAGGCTTATAGTCATTAAGCAGTCCGGACTTCCGAACAAAGAGCTGTCCGATAAGGACCTGGAGATCTTAAAAGACATCCCGTCATCTGCGGTCGTGGTCTTTTTCGAGGAGACCGCAGACAGCAGAAAGAAAGCATTCAAAGCTTTCCTGCAGTATGGTACCGTCGCTGCGATGAGCGGATTTGAGGAAGATGAGCTCTCAGGATGGATCAGCAAGAGATTTGCCAAAGAGAACATTAAGATCGGCTTCGAGGCCGCTAATTCAATGGCTTCCAGATGTGCGAACAACATGATGGAGCTCGTGAATGAGATCAACAAGCTCACGCTTTACTGCCAGGGCAAGGGATATTCGGAGATAACGCCTGACATTGTTGAGCTTTGCTGTCCTCCGGATCTCAGCGGCAAGATCTTCGACATCATGGACGCATGCGGTTCCGGCAACGCCAGTACTGCGCTTGGTACGCTCGATAAGCTCATTGCAAATAAGGAACCTCTTCCGAGGATCAGGGTTTCCATCGTCAATCACATAAAGGCTCTGATAATGGCAAAGGAAGCGGGAAATGCCGCAAGACTTGTCGACAGGACCGGCATGAACGATTTCAGAGCCAAAAAGCTCGTTGCCCAGGCACAGAATTTCAGCATGAAGGGACTTATCTCGCTCTATCTTGCGGCTTCGGACTCCGACAGCGAGTTTAAGCACGGTCTTATTGACGAGCGCTATTCACTGGAGATAATCCTGGTAAAGGCATCTGCAAGGACCGGCGTCTGAACCGACAGATTTTTTGTATGTTTTCATTTGTTTTTTCCCCATTATCCTATTTGACGTTAGGGTACTAATGACTTAAAATCTTCTAGTATTATTTATAAGAATGGAGATCTTATGGCTAAGATTCAGATGAAGACCCCCCTCGTAGAGATGGACGGGGACGAGATGACAAGAATTATCTGGAAGCAGATAAAGGACATTATCATCCTGCCTTATGTTGATTTGAAGACCGAGTATTTCGACTTGGGCCTCAAGCACAGAGACGAGACAGCTGACCAGGTTACTATCGATGCAGCTAACAGGACTAATGAGCTCGGCGTTGCAGTTAAGTGCGCTACTATCACACCTAACGCTCAGAGAATGACCGAGTATAACCTCCACACGATGTGGAAGAGCCCTAACGGAACTATCAGAGCTATCCTTGACGGTACCGTCTTCAGAGCTCCGATCCTCGTTAAGGGCATCAAGCCTTTTGTTTCCTGCTGGGAAAAGCCTATCACGATCGCAAGACATGCTTACGGTGACGTTTACAGAGATACTGAGTTCCTTGTAGACGGTCCTGCAAGAGCAGATCTCGTTATCACATATCCCGACGGAAGACAGGAGAGCCAGACGATCTTTGAATATAAGGATTCCGGCGTTGTCCAGGGCCTTTACAATACGGATAAGTCCATCGAGGCTTTCGCAAGATCATGCTTCGAATATGCTTTGGATACAAAGCAGGATCTCTGGTTCGCTACCAAGGACACGATCTCCAAGAAGTACGACGGACGTTTCAAGGAGATCTTCCAGAATCTTTACGATGCCGAGTACAAGGCTAAGTATGAAGAAGCCGGCATCACATATTTCTATACTCTCATCGATGATGCAGTAGCAAGAGTCATGCGTTCATCAGGCGGATTCGTATGGGCACTCAAGAACTATGACGGCGACGTCATGAGCGACATGCTCGCTTCCGCCTGCGGTTCTCTTGCAATGATGACATCCGTTCTCGTATCACCTAAGGGCGTTTACGAGTATGAGGCAGCTCACGGCACGGTTACAAGACACTACTACAGACACCTTAACGGTGAGCAGACGTCAACTAACCCGATGGCTACGCTTTTCGCATGGTCCGGAGCATTGAGAAAGAGAGCACAGCTCGATGATCTTCCCGAACTGGAGGCTTTTGCCGATAAGATCGAGAAGGCTTCGATCGAGACTATCGAGGAAGGCACCATCACCGGAGACCTTAATAATCTTCTCGAGAACGACAACAAGAAGACGGTTACAACAGAGGAGTTCCTCAAGGCTGTAGCTGCTAAGCTTTAATATTTTTGGAGGGAAATCAAAATGAGTTATTACAAGACATGGATGGATAGATCAGAGGATGCTTCCAACAGACAGGAGTACATGGAGTACATCAACCGCTATTATGCGCTCGAAAAGGTTGCTTACGAGAAGATCTTAGGCGCTTATCCTGATAATGAGGAATTCCTTAACGGCACAGCATCAGAGCTCGCAAGAAAGCTCGAATTCCCTAAGGATTCCATGGATGTATTCGTAGGATTCATCGACGGTATCAAGTCCAGCCTTACTAACGGTGACGACATTGATATGGAAGCTATTGATGATGACTATCAGATCAAGCTCGTTATCGATTACGAGAAGCTCTACTACAACATGCGTGATGCAAAGGCTGACTGGCTCTTCAACATCAAGGCATGGAAGGACATTCTTTCCGAAGAGAAGAGAAATGAGATCACAAGAGAATACCGTGAGAGCAACATGGCTCACTCCGAGCATATCGGACGTAACGATCCGTGCCCTTGCGGTTCCGGCAAGAAGTATAAGAACTGCTGCGGTAAGAAGGGCTGATCTTCTAAACAGTCAGAGGAGTATTCTTGAAAAAACTGCTGAAGTCTAAATGGTTCATATCACTGGTCGTTCTGCTTGTTTTGGCAGCATGTGCCGTTTTGAGCCTGCTTCCCGGAAGTCCTGTAAAGAAGCTTTTGAAGCCTGTCCAATCGGTAGGTTCTCCTGCCCAGTCTCTCGTTAAGAGGGCAGGTGACACCCTGACCGACTTCTGGTCGGCCATTACTGATGGTGTTGCGATAAGAGAAGAGAACAGGGCATTGAAGGAGCAGATCGCTGACTTAAGATACCACCTTACTCAAAACGAAGAGGCGGCGCTCAGGTATGAGGAGCTTAAAGATGCTCTTCATATCAAGGATATGTTCAGCAACTATGTCATCTATGGTGCTTCAATCCTCTCGAGAGAATCTGATGAATGGTTCTCCACCATCAGGCTCAATGCCGGCGAAGCTGACGGCATCGTGCTTGAGGAAGGCAACTCATACCCGGTTCTTGACGTTGAGATGAACCTGGTAGGACGAGTCATTGAGACTTCCGATACTGAATCAAGAGTATTGCCGCTCCTTCACGAAGGCTTTGCGGTATCCGCAAAGGTTAACGCAGTCAACGGTGCAACGTTCATGGTTTATGGCGATGCCGAGCTTAAGCGAAAAGGATTATGCCTTGCCAAGGACATCGATCCCGATGCAAGACTTGAAGCAGGCATGGAGATCGTTACTTCAGGTGACGGCGGCCTTTTCCCGGAAGGTATTCCGATCGGTGTCGTCGTATCAGTCGATAATTCCAATCCTCTCCAGGTCACGGCAACCATCAGGCCTTATTCCCAGATCGGTAAGCTTGAGGACGTATTCATCATGATCCCTTACGTTGATCCGGAGGAAAACGCGGCTCCTACCGCTCAGGGGTGATCTAAGCCATGCGTATCATTAATGCCAATGCAAAATCCAGGATCAGGAAGATAGTCGTTTATACGATCTATGTTTTCCTGCTTTCATCTTTGCAGGTATCTTTCCCTGATTCGTTCGGATTCTTAGGGCAGACGGCTGACCTGATGTTCGTGTTCGTTGTGCTCTCGGGATACTTTAACGGCTTTTGGGATGGCGCTGTCGTAGGATTTGTCTGCGGACTTATAAGAGATGTCTTCTCGCCGCCTGCGGTAGTAGGTCTTGACGGGGAAGTCAGAGTTACCGCTTTCCTCGGCGTTTTCACGCTTTTCGCAGCCGGTATCATCGGTGCATCGTTCTTTACGAGGAGAATGCACAGGAATATTCCTTTCTCGATAGTTGCGGTCATATTTACGACTGCATGCTACAAAGTAGGAGGATATATACTTATCTACGGATGGAGCCTTTTGGCAGGTTCTGCTTCAGGCATTTATTCTCCGCTTACTTTCATTATCTATTCATTCCTGCCGCAGCTTCTGCTCAATACGATCGCGGCGGTACCTTTGCTTTTGCTTATTAGATTCTTAGGTCCGGTTTCCTTTAAGAAGAATTCCGGCGATGATGAGATATTAGATACACATGGAGACGGAACATGGCTCGGAATCTGATGGATGATTACGGTGCATTTGACCATAATGCCGAGAAGGGCGGACACGGCGAAGCCGGTTCGTTCATTAAGCGCGCCTTCAAGTTCCTGACCAACAGATACCTTGTATTGGCTGTAGGATTTTCCGTGTTTGGCGTGATAATCCTCATAATGACCATAAAACTTCAGTTCTCCGGTTACCAGAAGACATTGTCCGAGAGTTCGTCCGGTGTTATCAGACAGTATTCATCCCAGGCTCCCAGAGGCGATATCTATGACGGCAGGGGAGTATTGCTTGCTTCTACCAACGAGTACAACAATGTAATGATCGCCAATGCTTATCTGGACGATACCGCGCTCAATTCACTCTGTCTGGAACTCTCATATCTTTTCGACCAGTATCACTGCATCAACATCTCGGATCTTGACCAGTATTTCATTCTCGATCCTAAGGCGAGATTCGTGAAAGAAGAGGCCAAGATAAGGAAATGGCAGACTGATTCGAACCTTTTTGACCTTAAGGACTACGCTTCGGGCGTTATCGTTACGTTCTCCGATGATTACGTTAAGACGGATCCGAATGTATTCTTCCTTTATCTGAGACGTAAATTCAATATCGATAACAACTATACGATCGACGAGGCATACAGGATCATCAGGATCAGATACCAGATCTTCGCCGACAACTGGGCATTCATCAAGGGTACCCCGGTCAAGATCGCGACGGATGTTCCGGATGAGCTTATAAGGATCTTTGAAGAACAGAATTACCACTATATGGGTATCGTGGCCGGAAAAGAATATGCCAGGACATATACGTCCGAAGCACTTTATGCAAGCCACATCGTCGGTTACTGCGGTAAGATCTCCAACGTCTCATATGCAGACCTCGCACCGTTCGGTTATACGAGTAATGACGTTGTAGGTAAGGCCGGTGTTGAATCCCAGATGGAAAGGTATCTGCACGGAAGCAACGGTACGACGCCATACAGTATCTGGACCAAGAACGGTGAGGACGGCCTGTTCGTACCGCAGAATTACGGTGTTCAGCCGGAAGAAGGCGCGACTGTATATCTCACGATAGATTCTCACGTACAGGAAGTAGGCGTTGAAGCGCTGAAAGAATACATCCAGAACGAGAAGGCGTCAGACGTATCAGGTTATAAGACCGCATCTGCAGGTGCTTTCGTTCTTATGAACGTTAATACGGGTGCGATCATCGCAATGGGTTCTTATCCTAACTACGACCCGAACGACTTTATCCTCGCAAACTACGGTTCTGAACAGGCGAAAGAGCAGGTTAAATGGTATCTCGGCATCGATGAATATGAGGAGGTTACATCTGCAGACCTTCCTTTGTGGAACAGAGCGATTATGTCAATGTATGCGCCGGGTTCCACATTTAAGCCCTGCACGGCTCTGGCAGCGCTCGAGAGCGGTGACATAACACCTACAAAGACACGACTGATCTGTAACAGCCCTTATTATGTTGACGGCTGGAAATTCCGTTGTCTGGAGTATCCTAACGGCGGTCACGGTTCACTTTCTTTGGACGATGCTATGGCGCAGTCATGCAACATTTACTTCATGAGCCTTGGTATCAAGACAGGTATCGATAATATCTCCGCCATGGCAAACAGGTTCGGTCTGGGCGTCAAATCCGGCATAGACCTTCCGGGCGAGATCCCGGGCGTCATGTCGAGCCGTGAGTATAAGAGACTTACCAGGCAGTCCGTTTACGATAAGACCTGGTTCCCGTCAAATACGGCTCAGGCTTCCATCGGACAGTTCGATAACTGCTTTACGATCCTTCAGCTTTGCAGGTATACGGCGGGTATCGCTACCAATAAGCTCTGTACGCCTTATGTAGTTGATAAGGTTGTCGCCAGCGACGGTTCGATCCTTTATCAAGGTCAGACCGAGTCTGTTGATATCGGCATCGATGAAGAGAACATCAAGACTGTAAGAAAAGCGATGCATGCAGGTGCTTACGGTTCATATAATTACAATTCGACTATCGGAAACGCGTTCAACAGAGACCAGTATCCGATCGATATGGCCTGCAAGACCGGTACGGCTGAGACGGGATTCGAGGATTCTCGTAAAGAGTATTCAAATGGTCTTTTTATCTGCTATGCGCCTTACGATAATCCGGAAGTCGCGCTGGCTCTCGTGGTTGAGAAGGGTAAATGGGGTTCTTCTTCAGTTGTCATCGCGAAAAAGATCATGGCGGCATATTTCAATGAGCCGATCGACAAAACGAAGACAAATAATATTTCGAATCCGATCCTCGGTGATTATCTTCCCAGCATAAATGCCAGGACGAACCGCCGTTGATGCGGCTATTGCGCATAATACACAGAGCCGGTCAAAAAAATTTGTATTTCTTGTGAATTTGTTATAAAAACAAGTTGCTCGAATGACTATTTTACTGTACAATCTGTTTATTAGTTTTTAATGGGAGAATTTGGATGAAGATCGTTTTGATGGCCGACAACAGGAAGACTGAATTACTCGTCAATTTCTGCATTGCCTACAAGCCTTTGCTTGAGAAACATCAGCTCATCTCTGTATATAATACTGCCAAGCTTCTTAAGTCTGCAGCAGATCTGGATGTTTCCGGACTCTCGGTAGACTATTCGAGCGGCTTTGAACAGCTTGCTTCGAGAGCTGAATATAACGGTATCGACTGTGTTATCTATTTAAGGGACGGACGTCAGGTTGGAGAATCCAATCCGTTTGAGCTTTTGGATGTCTGCGACCAGAATACTATCCCTTATGCTACGAATATCGCTTCAGCCGAGATCCTTGTTACCGCGATCGACAGCGGTGCGCTTGATTACCGCGAATGGACTGCGGGCTGATCACCTTACCGTTAGGACCTTTGGAGTCCAATATGTACATTATCACCGGCCCGTCCGGTGTTTTTGTAATTGACCCTTCCGTATCGCCAGAGGCCGCTGAAGGTTATTGTAAGATGCCCGGTCTTGCATCAGGTGAGTGTCCGGTCAAGGCTGTCCTTCTTACGCATGGCCATCACGACCACATCAAGTATATTGATTCCTGGATATCCTCTTATCCCGATGCATCTGTCTATTTCAGCAGTAATGACAGGGAACTTATTAAAAACTCTTTCATGAATTGCTCTTATATGGAGGGCAGGGAGATAACTTATGACTTTAAGTTCTCTGATCTTGCCGGTACATACGGCCAGAACACCTATAAGGATGATTCGATCGAGATAAGGACATTTGAGACTCCGGGTCATACGATGGGAAGCGTCTGTTTTCTTGTAAATCTTTCGGGTGAAGAGATGCTCTTTACCGGAGATACTGTTTTCAGGGGCTCTGTCGGACGTACCGACATGCCGGGCGGCTCATCCAGGATGCTTGCCGAATCTATAAGAAGGATCGCCAAGTTCGATCCGGATCTTAAGATCTATCCGGGGCACGGTCCGGAATCAACTATCGGATACGAGATAAGATTTAACCCGTTCTTTTCGCTGTAATGTAAATATAAGACTATAAAGACGGCCTTTCTTTGCGGATTGTTTTCAAACGCAATAAAATAAGGCTTTTGCGGATTTTTAACGCTCTCGAAAAAGGGCGTTTTTTCTTGTCGGTCTTTGTCGGGTTTTGTCGTATTTTGTAAGGAATATCAAATGCCTTTTCAATATAGAATCACCTAAAAAGGAGGTGCTCTATGTCTACTCTTGAAACGGCAATCAGTTTTTCTTTGATCCTGTTGCTCCTGACATTCTTGATCACAGGACCTGAAGCTATAGCGCTGGATAGCTTCGAATGCGCAAAAGACGGCGGAAACGAACTCTTTTACATGGAACAGGACAGGGCTGTCATGTACAGGAATACTGTCGGCGGTTCTGTCTGTTATGACACGTCTGCAGAAAAGCTCTGCACATACCTTACGGGAATCTCAGACAATTTCAGGCTCGTTTACGGTTCTGTTTTCGATCTGTCAAAGGAGGCTCAAAATGACAAGGATCAATAAATGCAGAAGGAACAGGCATGGAGCATCCTCCATATTCCTGGCGATCATAATGTCGGCGCTTATACTGGTCGAATGCACGTTTGTGGCTTTTGTCTGGAATCTCGATTATGCATTGAGTGTCAATACGGCACTCAAGAATGAAGTGGAAACGATCCTTGCAGATTATAACAGGGAGTTATACAGCGTTTACGGCATTTATGCTTTTGACGTGGAAGGCGTTGACGGTGAGTGCTTTGAGAAGGCTTTGGAGATAAACGGACTTACTTTGGAATCTGAGCTTTTTATATCCGGAAAGCAGAGATTTACCTGCGAAGACCTTAGGAAAGCTATAGATTCGTTTTTCTGGTACAGGGGCACGGGCTTCTCTTTGAAGATGCTGGTTCAGCAATATGGTGACATGATCTGTGAACTGGATAATAAGGGAATCCTGAAAGAGATCGGACAGTATATGCAGAGCCCTGCAGCAGGATATGTGTCAAAGATAATCACAGGTTCTGATAAAGCTGAGGACTGGATAAAGAAAGCGGGCAAGGCATTAAATGCCGACGAACTCATTGATGAAGCTAATGAGATCGATTCCTTAAGCGAGGATTACAAGAATGCCGTAAAGGACATCGGACTTAATATCGACATCGATATTGCCGACTGGGAATCATTCCTCGGCACGCTTTCCATGATGGAGGATTGCATATCGTCTATGTCAGGTGATACGCAGGAGGTATTATCAAAAGGCAACATTTCTTATTACTGCGCCTATAATTTTGACTGTCTTTACAAGCCTTCTGGCGATACTTCCATTAACGGTATGTCCTTTACTGACCTGCACGAGAAAAAGTACGGTGACTGTGAATACATGATCACCGGACGCAAAGGTATTGCCGGAGGTTATCAGGTCTGGTTCTATATCTTTCACATCCTGATGGCATCCAGCGTGCTCAAAGATTATGCCAACGAGAAATTCAGGAACACCATGTATGTCATAGCTCAGGTCATATCCAAGATCATTCTGGCAGTAAGTGAAGGAACGGTCGATATCGACCCGAGGATAATCAGGGCAGGACTTATCTTATACTGCTGCTATTTCCAGACTGTCAAGGAGATCATGAACGTAGTCTTAAAAGGCGAAAGAGCCGTGATCTTTGAATATGACGGAAACAAGATCGTTACCTGGAGTTACAGGGATTTTCTTTATCTTTTCTGCCTTTGCACACCGGCCGATAAGCTCCTGGAAAGAAGCCTTGAAGTGCTTGAGAGAGATTACGGCGAGCTTTATAAGGGATTGACGCTTGAAGCGGATTTCAGAGGCAATACCTATTCTGTAACCAAATCCTACCAGCTTTATGAGTAATCCGGAGGTCATAACATGAGAAAGAATAAGCGCGGGGCAGTAACAATTGAAGCGGCGATCGCATTTACGATAACACTTGTCCTTATAGCATCGATAGTAAGCGCTATAGACTTCTACAGAACGGATATCTTAATGAGAAGATCCGTCGAACAGACATGTGAGAAGATGGCTCTCCTGCATCCGGTGTCGGTTCCTTCGGCAGATCTTATGTCTGCAGCGGTAAATGCATTCCCGGATCTGGGCGTCGGCGATACCAAAGGCGGCGAGATCATATCAAAGGTGTTCTCGATCGGGGCAGGTCTTGACAATGCGACGGGGCAGACTCTTAAAGAGCTTATCCTGCAGGGCCTGTTCTCGAAAACGATGGAAGAACAGATAAGAAATGCCTATATAGAGAGGAACGGCGGGTCTGATTTCTTTGCACCCAGGGACATAGAGGTCTTTTTCGCGATAAACAGCAGACATCATGTGATCGAAGTCTTAACGGAATACTCGGTCGTAACCATAGCCGGAACCAAGACCAGAAGCATATATTCGGTCATTCCTTTGTACGGAGAACCGGTGCTGATGTTAAATTCCGAAGAGAGCAAGACTAAAGAGAAAGATAAAGACAATATCTGGTCGTTGAGCAATTTTGACAGGGGAGAAGCGTTCCGTGAAAAGTACGGAGCTAATCTTCCGAAGACTTTTCCGGTTATCGATGCCGTTGACGGCGGGGAGGTTACGGCGATTAGGAGCATCGATCTCACGTCACCTTACTATCAGGATGTGTCGAATATCGAGAAGAAGATCAAGGATGACATAAGGTCTCTTAAGGGGTTCGGCCCCCGGTCTGCCACGATAAACGGGAAAAAATATGAGGTTACACGAGTTGATTCCAGACATCTTAAGGTTATAATACCTGAGAATTCGGGGCAGATCGGCAGAGAAACGGTCGAGAATCTCAAGGGATATGCCTTTGTGCAGGGCGTTATCCTTGAAATCTGCGAGTATGAGACCTCGGAAAGATACAGAACTTAACGGGCCGTCCCTCTTTATTGTCTTAAAATAAATAATTTGTTATTATGTATTGGTATGTTTGGAGGTAAACAAATTGAGACATAATAACAGTGTTAGACGTCCGAGTCTTGCAAATTCGAAGATCACTACGGACAGGACTGCTTCGCTTTCCATAGGGGATTCCCTCAGGAAGGCCAAGACCAATCTTATTTTCTCCAGATTGCTCGTGGGCATTCTTTTAATGCTTGCTGCTACGGTTATATTTGCCGCAGTATATATGGGATATGCTAAGCCGATCTGGGATTATCTGCTTAGAGTCGTATCGTGATAACGGGTAATAGGTGACAAGATGGACAGCATAAGTGATGATCATTTTACAGAGAGCGAGTTAGAGGAATTAACGGATCTGTATAACGCCATGCTGACTATGAGGAACAGCACAGAGATGCATAAGTTCTTTGTGGATCTCTGCTCGATAAATGAGCTGCATTCATTTCTTCATCGTTGGCAGATCGTAAGACGGATCGAACAGGGCAAGAGCTACGAAGAGATAATCAAGGAGCTCTCACCCAAGGATGAGCCCTCTTCCGACAAGGCGGATTCAAACAAGAAATCAACCGGCAGAGTTCGCGGGAAAGCGAGATCTTCCACAAAGGTCAGCTCCACGACCATTTCCAGAGTAAAGAACTGCTATGTAAATCCCGAAGGCGGATACAGGACGGCACTCGAAAGACTCAAGGAAGCTTCCGGAGAAAATAACGAACAAAAACAATAAAAGGTAACGGACAAAATGGGTTTAATTGAAAGTATTTTCGGCACACACAGCGATCACGAACTTAAGAGGATAAATCCTCTCGTAGACAAGGTCTTCTCATATGAGGAAGAGTATTCAAAGCTCTCCGATCATGACCTTGCCGCTAAGACAGACGAGTTCAAGAAAAGATATGAGGATGGTGAATCCCTTGATTCACTCCTTCCTGAAGCATTTGCCACTGTAAGAGAGGCAGCCTGGAGAGTTCTGGGCATGAAGCCTTACAGAGTACAGGTAATCGGCGGCATCATCCTCCATCAGGGCAGAATCGCCGAGATGAAGACGGGTGAAGGCAAGACGCTCGTAGCTACAATGCCTGTATATCTCAATGCTCTCACGGGCAAGGGCGTTCACGTAGTAACCGTAAACGACTACCTCGCAAAGCGTGACTCCGAGTGGATGGGCAAGATCTACAAGTTCCTCAAGATGAGCGTCGGTCTCATCATTCACGATATCCCGATGAAGGATCGTAAGGGAATGTATGCATGCGACATCGTTTACGGAACAAATAACGAATTCGGATTCGATTATCTCCGTGACAACATGGTCGTAAGCAAGGAGCAGATCGCTCAGAGGGAGCTTAACTACGCTATCGTCGACGAGGTCGACTCGATCCTCATCGATGAGGCAAGAACACCTCTCATCATTTCAGGAAGAGGAACAGAATCCTCCGATCTTTACCAGAAGGCTGATACATTCGTTAAATCACTGAAGCAGTACACGGTCATCGAGACAGATGACAAGGTCGATATGGACGATCTCGTAGGTGATGCTGATTACGTTACTGACGAGAAGGCTAAGACTTCAGTCCTTACTGCAAACGGTATCGCCAAGGCCGAGAAGTTCTTCAATATCGATGACCTTTCAGATCCTGATAACTTCGACCTTCAGCACTATATCAACAACGCTTTGAAGGCTAACGGCAACTTCAAGAAGGACCAGCAGTACATCGTTCAGGACGGCCAGGTCATCATCGTAGACGACTTTACAGGCCGTCTTATGCCGGGCAGACGTTTCAGCGACGGTGTTCACCAGGCTATCGAAGCAAAAGAGCACGTTAAGGTTGCGAACGAGAACAAGACCCTTGCAACTATCACATTCCAGAATTTCTTCCGTATGTACACAAAGCTCTCCGGCATGACCGGTACAGCTTACACAGAGGAAGCGGAATTCAGACAGATCTATAACCTCGACGTTATCCAGATCCCTACAAACAGACCTATCGCAAGAATCGATGAGTACGATGCCGTATTCAAGACTGAGAACGGTAAATATGCAGCTATCCTTAAGACCGTTAAGGAAGCAAACGAGAAGGGTCAGCCTGTACTCGTAGGTACGGTAAACGTCGACAAGTCAGAGCTCCTTTCACGTATCTTCTCCAAGTACGGTATCAAGCACAACGTATTGAACGCTAAGAACCATATGAGGGAAGCCGAGATCGTTGCACAGGCCGGACGTAAGGGTGCTGTTACGATCGCTACGAACATGGCCGGCCGTGGTACCGATATCATCCTCGGCGGTAACGCAGAGTTCATGGCATTGCAGGAGATGAGAAGATTAGGCTATACAGAAGACCTTATCACGGCATCAACTGCTCACAATGAGACAGATGACGAGCTCATTCTCGAAGCAAGACAGAGATTTACCGATCTCGAGAATAAGTATAAGGCTGAACTTGCACCTGAGGCAGCTGAGGTCAGAGAGCTCGGCGGTCTTTACATCGTAGGTACTGAGCGTCACGAATCAAGACGTATCGATAATCAGCTCAAGGGACGTGCAGGACGTCAGGGTGACCCCGGAAGATCAAAGTTCTTCCTGTCTCTTGAAGATGACCTCTTGAGGATCTTCGGTGGTGAAAGAGTATCCGTTATCTATGAGAGCCTCGGTATCGAAGACGATATGGAGCTTCAGGTAAGATCTCTTACAAAGGTTATCGACAGCTCACAGAAGAAGCTCGAAGCAATGCACTTCTCAGCACGTAAGTCCGTCCTCGAATACGACGACGTTAACAACGTTCAGAGAACTATCACATATGACCAGAGAAAACAGGTCATCATGGGCGAAGACGTTCACGGCATCTATCTGCAGATGATCGAGCGCGTTGCGTCCAGGATCTGCAACCAGTTTGCTCTTGACGGCAAGATCACATCAACGGAGAGGTATTCTCTCGGAAAGCTCCTGGAAGAGATCTTCGGCCAGCTTCCTTCCGTACTTCTCGTACAGGATGACAGCAAGGATATCCCGGAGTGTGACGAGCTTGCTGCCCAGATCGCCGAAGAAGCCAAGGAACTCGTTGCCGAGAAGGAAAAGGAGATCACTAAGGAAGTCTTCCGTGAAGCTGAGCGTCAGATCCTCTTAAGGACTGTTGACCTCAAGTGGATGGACCACATCGATGCATTAGACCAGCTCTCCAATTCCATCAGAATGAGATCTATCGGTCAGCACGATCCTGTTGTTGAATATAAGCTCGAAGGCTCTGCAATGTTCGAAGAGATGAACGAGAACATCCAGAATGATGCGGTTAAGTTCATCATGAGAGCAAGATTTACTCCTGAGACACATATCGAGGCAAAGCCCCAGGTCAAGGAGATGAAGGAGAGTCATGCAAGCGCAGCTGCAGTTACACCTCAGTCTGCTTCAAAGCGTATCGAGGGTTCTGCCGGAAACAACGCTCCTCAGGCACCCGTCAAGCGTGATTCTTCCAAGGTCGGAAGAAACGATCCGTGCCCTTGCGGTTCAGGCAAGAAGTACAAGGATTGCTGCGGTAAGAAGTAATTACAGGAAAAAGATCTTAGGAGGCTGCGGATGCAGCCTCTTATTTTTTTGTCCCGTTCTCGGATAGCAAGAACGGAAGAGAATATATATAATTGTTTTTATGATTACAGATACTAAAGAATTTATTAAACGCGTAGACGGCGCTGCTGATCATATCAGGAGCGTTTTGTCGGAACGATCATTACCCGCTGTCTGTATCGTATTGGGTTCGGGTTTAGGTCCGCTCTCTGAGATGGCTGAGGACGCCATAGAGATCCCCTATAAGGACATTCCCGGATTCCCGGTATCGACAGCTCCCGGCCATAAGGGTTCCCTTATTGCCGGTAACCTCTCGGGAAAGCCTGTTTTCATGATGAACGGCAGGTTCCATTATTACGAGGGCTATCCCATGGAGACGGTTACTTTCTATGTAAGGGTAATGGGCAGACTGGGCGTAAAAGTGCTCCTTCTGACCAATGCATCAGGCGGCATCAATCTCGAGATGAAAGTGCCCGAATTGGTGGCTATAACTGACCATCTTTCCTTTAATGCAGAGCCTGTCTTAAGAGGCCCCAACATTGAAGAATTCGGCACGAGGTTTCCCGACCAGTGCCATGTTTACGATCCTGAACTTACGGACACGCTTGTTAACAGCGCAAGAGATCTGAATATCAGGATAAGCCGCGGTGTTTATGCTTATACCAAGGGCCCGCAGTATGAGACTCCTGCAGAGATCAGGGCGCTCCGCATCATGGGCGCCGACTGTGTCGGTATGTCTACCGTGCCTGAAGCAATCGCGGCTTCTCACATGGGCATAAGAGTTGCCGCAATGTCATGCATAACCAATATGGCTGCAGGAATTTCCGGAAACCCGCTGTCGGAGAAGGAAGTCCTTGATAATGCGGCTTTGGCATCAGAGAACAGCTGCGCGCTTGTAAAAGAATTTGTGAACAGGATCAAAGTTTGAGAGGAGTTTTATATGGGTAAATTCAATTATGAAGTAAGAGATATCAATCTGGCTCCCACAGGAATCGAAAAGATCGAATGGGCATACCGCAATATGCCGGTATTGAGAGCCATTGAGGCTGAACTTATCGAGAAGCAGCCTTTCAAGGGCATGAAGATATCAGTTTCCGTCCACGTTGAAGCTAAGACTGCATGCCTTGCAAGGGCTCTTGCAAGAGGCGGCGCCGAAGTCGCTCTTACAGGCTGTAATCCCTTGTCCACTCAGGACGACGTAGCAGCTGCTCTTGCTTCCATGGACATAATGAATGTTTATGCTGTGCATGGTGACGGCGAGGCTGAATACTGGGGAAGACTTAAGAAGGCTTTGAGCTTTGAGCCGGACATCGTAATCGATGACGGCGGCGATTTTGCTCTGCTCCTTCACTCCGAATTAAAGGATATGGCACTTAAGGTAAAGGGCGGCTGTGAAGAGACTACAACGGGCGTTCACAGACTTGAGATCCTTAAGGGCGAAGGCAAGCTCCTTTATCCTGTAGTTGCCGTAAATGATGCCCGCTGCAAGCATCTTTTCGATAACAGGTTCGGAACAGGCCAATCTGTTTGGACTGCCATTATGGCTACTACAAACCTTGTCGTTGCCGGAAAGACCGTAGTAGTAGCTGGTTACGGCATGTGCGGCAGAGGCGTTGCCATGAGGGCCAAGGGGTTAGGCGCAAAGGTAATCGTTACGGAGATCGATCCTGTCAAGGCTTGCGAAGCGATCATGGAAGGATATCAGGTCATGACCATGGACGAGGCAGCTCCTCTCGGAGATTTCTTCGTTACCGTAACAGGCTGCAAGGACGTAATCGTCGGAAGGCATTTCGAAGCCATGAAGGACGGCGCGGTATGCTGTAATGCCGGCCATTTCGACTGCGAAGTAAGCGTAGCTGAATTGAAGGACATCTGTGTTGAGAGCGCTGAACTTCGAAATAACATCATCGGATACAAGCTCAAGAACGGCAATACCGTATGTGTAATTGCAGAGGGAAGGCTCGTAAATCTTGCTTCCGGCGACGGACATCCCGTTGAGATCATGGACATGAGCTTTGCTCTGCAGGCGCAGTCCGCAATGTATATCGCAAATAACCCTGAAAGACTTCCGATCGACGTATATCAGACACCTGAAGTCATCGATAACAGGGTAGCTGAGATCCTTCTTAAGACCAAGGGCATAAAGATCGACGAGCTCACCGAAGAGCAGAAGAAGTATATCAGTTCCTGGGATCTCTGATATTTAATAGACAATTTAGACTAAAAACAGCAAGTGCCGGAGTAAATCTTCGGCACTTGTTTGTCATATATAATAATTTATAATATATGAGGAAAATTATGGATTGGAGGCCACAAGATGGCTTTAAGAAATTTAGTGCTCGAAGGTGACCCGCTGCTCCGTAAGACGAGCAGACCTGTTGACGAGATCACACCCAGGATCATCAAGCTCCTGGATGATATGGCTGACACCATGTATTACGGCGGAAGGGGAATCGGCATTGCCGCTCCTCAGGTCGGTGTATTAAGAAGAGTATTCATTGTGGATGTCGGAGATGAGCACGGACTTATCGAGTTCATCAATCCCGAGATCCTTGAAGCATCTGGCTCACAGACAGATAACGAAGGCTGCCTTTCTGTTCCGGGCAAGACATGTGAAGTCGAGAGACCTTCACATATCAAGGTCAAGGCTACGGACCGCAACGGCAACGAATTTGAATTGGAAGCTGATGGTCTTCTCGCAAGATGTATCTGCCATGAGAACGACCACCTGAACGGCGTTCTCTTTATAGATAAATCTGTTGACGGAAAGATCTATAACACGTCAGACGTTGAGGACTGATAAGATGGACAGGCGTGATCTTAAGATAGTATTCATGGGAACGCCTGAATTCGCGCAGACGAATCTCAAGGCTCTTATAGACGGCGGCTTTAACGTCACCGCAGTTCTCTGCCAGCCCGATAAGCCGGTTGGAAGAAAGCACATCCTTACGGCACCTCCGGTAAAGGTTACGGCATTGGAAAACGGGATCGAGGTATATCAGCCCGATACTTTGAGATCTGACGAAGCGCTCGAAAAGATCTCCTGCTTTGATCCGGATCTTATCGTCACTGCAGCTTACGGAAAGATCCTTCCCAAGGCTGTGCTGGATCTTCCCAAATACGGTTGCATCAACTGCCACGGAAGTCTTCTTCCGGCAAGGAGAGGTTCCGCACCCGTCCAGCGCGCTATCCTGGAAGGCGATAAGGTAACGGGCATTACATTCATGAAGATGGATGTAGGCATGGACACAGGTGACATCATAGACAAGATCGAGGTTGCGATCGATCCCAATGAGCATACCGAATCACTCATGAACAGGCTTGCGCTGGCAAGTGCTGAAAAGCTCCCGTCTGTCATCGATTCCTGGATTGCAGGAGAGCTTGATACGACCAAACAGGACGATTCACTTGCGACGGCATGCCCTCCGATAAGACCTGAAGAGGGCGAATTTACCTGGGATCAGGATGCAGCAGATATCCATAACAGGGTCAGAGCTTTGAGCGCATGGCCCGGTGCATTCGTCATGAAGGGCGAGAACAAGCTTAAAGTCCTTGATTCAGAGGTCGCAGAAGACATGACACTGATCCCTGATGAATTTAAGGATTCCGAACCCGGCACTGTCGTCAAGGCCAAGGGCGAGAATCTCATCGTCAAGTGCGGCAAGGGTTTTCTTAAGATTAAAGAACTTCAGGTACCGGGCGGCAAGCGCCTGGCTGCAAGAGACTGCGCACATAATTTCACTGCAGGAAAGCCGATAATGCAGGAGTAACCTCATGCCGGACGAGATCAAGTATAAGAAAAAGGAACTGCAGAGGCTGATCGCCGAAGACAACGAGAGAGAGTTATGCTTTCTCATGCTCTACTGGGTCTATGAGAAGGATGCTTATTCCAATCTCGTGATCAAGAAGGCAGATAAGATCGCAAGCGCAGAAGGCAGGAAGATAGATTTTGCCAGAGCCATGCTCTACGGTACTCTCACATATACTTTCACGATCGATTTCCTTATAAGGCACATTACAAAGGAAGAGACGGAACTCATGGATCCTGTCGTAAGGACGGCTGTAAGAATGGCAGTCTGGCAGATCCAGTTTGGCAATAACATTCCTGCTTATGCAGCAGTCGATGCTTCTGTCGAGATCACAAAGAAGTACAATCCCAAGGCATCAGGCTATGTCAATGCGGTTCTTCGAAAGTTCGCTGAGGCCCCTGAAGCCAAGAGATATCTGGATCAGTTCAAGCCCGGCATAAAGGTTGCGTTAAAGCCTGAGATATACGGGATCCTTAAGAAGGATTACGGCAAGCAGGAAGCATATGAGATCGGCAAGGCTTTTTTGGAGCCGCTCAATCTCACTGTCAGATTCGATGCGCATAAGGTCGATCAGGATACGCTCATAAAAGAGCTTAAGAAGGAAGGCATTACGGCAGTAAAGGGAAGCTTTATTCCCGACTGCGTTGAGATAACGGCAGGACTTAACGGCCTTGAGAATTCGGAGTGCTTCAACAAGTACGGCATGTTCGTTCAGGGCCAGGGCGCCATGCTCGCATCCCACGTTGCCCACCCAAGGGTTGCAGACAAGATCCTTGACTGCTGTGCTGCTCCGGGCGGCAAATCCACGCATATGGCACAGATGTGCAGAGATGACCTATATATCTATGCAGTCGATATCAATGAGTCAAGATTAAAGCTCATACAGGACAACTGTGAGAGGCTTGGACTTACTTCGATAGAGACGATCTGTGCGGACGCATCAACTATAAGCAAAGACGATAAGGATTCCAAGAAATCTTATGACATCGTGTTATGTGATGTCCCGTGCAGCGGACTGGGCCTTTTGGGCAGAAAGCCCGATATCAGGGATAAGTTCACGTACGATGAATTGGATGAGCTCATTCCTTTGCAGTATCAGATATTAGAGCATGCAGCGAAAATGGTACGTCCCGGCGGAACGCTCATTTACTGCACATGCACGCTTAATTCCGATGAGAACCGGAATCAGGTTGAGACATTCCTTTCGGAACACAAAAAGTTCCATACCGTTCCGATAGACAAGTATCTTCCTGAAGGGATCTATATGGATGAGGAAAGAGAAGAAAGTGTTGCTAACGGCATGATAACCCTTCTCCCGAATAAGGATAAGTGTGAGGGATTTTTTATCTGCCGCATGGAAAGAGACAGAAAGGAAGATTGATCTTGAAAGATAAGTTCTGTCTGGACCTGACTTTAGAAGATCTTACCGCATGGTGTGAATCACGCGGTGTGCCTAAGTACCGCGCTTCCCAGATCTATGGCTGGCTTTCTTCAGGCGCTGTCACTACAGATGACATGACCAATGTGCCGAAGAATGTCAGGGCGATGCTAGAAGAGGATTTTATCTTCGGAGGGTTCGAACTGAAAGAACACCTTGTGTCCAAGCTCGACGGCACCGAGAAGTTCGTATATAAACTCTACGACGGCAACATCATTGAGACAGTTGCCATGAGATATAAGACCGGAATATCAGTATGCATCTCATCTCAGGCAGGATGCCGCATGGGATGCGCTTTCTGCGCTTCGGCAAAGATCGAATTCGGAAGGAATCTTTCATCAGGTGAACTCCTCGCGCAGGTAGCCGTAACCCAGAAGCAGCTTGGGGAGAGAGTCCACAACGTTGTCATCATGGGTATCGGAGAGCCTTTCGATAACTATGAGAACGTAATGGGATTCATCAGGCTCGCCAATGATCCGAATGGATTGAACTTAGGCGCAAGGCACATCACTTTATCTACATGCGGTCTCGTTCCCAAGATAGAGGCATTCACAAGAGAAGGTCTCCAGGTAAATCTCGCGGTATCTCTTCACGCGCCTAATGACGATCTTAGAAAGAAGCTCATGCCTGTTGCAAAGGCTTATTCAATAGAGCAGGTCATGAAGGCGTGCAGGGACTATACGAAGGCTACCAACAGAAGGGTCACATTTGAATACAGCCTTATGGCCGGCATTAACGATACGCCGCAGTGCGCCCAAGAACTCGTAAAGCTGTTAAAGGGCGGGCTTTATCACGTAAATCTCATAGCCATGAACAAGGTGCCCGGGACGATATTCCAGTCGTCATCTCCGGCAAAAGTAAAGCAATTCAGGGATATACTTGAATCCGGTGGTATAAATGCTACTATCAGGCGGGAGATGGGCAGCGACATTATGGCCGCATGCGGACAGCTCCGACGGGGAACAATAGAGGCAGAAAGATGTTAGCTTACGGAATGTCCGAAAAGGGTCCCGTAAGGGACAACAATGAAGACAGCTTTGCTTACGAGACGATAGGCAATTACTTTTGCATGGCAGTTGCTGACGGCGTAGGCGGCGAATCCTGCGGTGAGATCGCAAGCAGGCTTGCAGTTGAGACTGTCATGAGGACTCTTAAGGACAGCCTTGCTTTCATAGACAGCAGAGATGAGCTTCCCCAGTTCCTTAAGGTCGTTTTCAACAGAGCGAATATAGTTATCCTTCATAATTGTCTCGAAAACAGGGAGCGCATGGGAATGTGCACGACCCTTACGGTCGCTTTGATGAAGGGAACGGAGCTTACGATCGCACACTTGGGCGACACAAGAGGATATCTTCTTCACGGTTCTGAACTGATCAAGCTTACCGAAGATCACAATGAGGCTGCCAAGCTCGTTAAGAACGGGCTCCTGTCCGAAGATGAGGCCAAGGTCCATCCCGGAAGATCAAGGCTCTTTAAGGTCGTAGGGGAGAATCAGTATCTTAATCCCGATATTTACAGTTATAATATAAGTTACGGTGATCTGGTCTTTCTGTGCTCGGACGGACTTTATTCATATATGAGTGACGAGCAGTTTAAGGCCTGCACAAAGGAAAGGAATAAACCTGAAAGCATCTGCCACAGATTGGTTGCACAGGCGCTCGAAGGAGAAAGTACGGATAATATAACGGTTACATTAGGCAGGGCAGAGCCCGCTGCCGAACTATAAGGAGATAATATGGCAAATCAGGTTCACGGCCCCGAGGGCATGATATTTGCGAACAAGTACAGGATCGTCAAGCTCATAGGCTCAGGCGGTATGGCTAACGTATATCTCGGCATCGACATGAATACCGGCGCTAACGTTGCCATCAAGATCTTGAAGCCCGAGTTCTCATCAGACGATGAATTCATCAGACGCTTTGATGCTGAAGCAAAGTCAGTTGCATCCTTAAACCATGCCAACATCGTTAAGGTTTACGGTGTAGGACATGAAGGTAATTTCAGATATATCGTTCAGGAATATATCGAAGGAATTACCGTTAAGGATCTCATCAACCAGAACGGACACCTTGACTGGAAGAATGCTGTCCCGATCGTTATCCAGATCGGTCTTGCATTAGACTACGCTCACCAGAACGGAATAGTCCACAGAGACATTAAGCCTCAGAATATCCTTATCTCGCGTGACCGTGTTGCGAAGATCACGGACTTCGGCATCGCACGTGCAGCGTCTTCAACGACGATCACCATGACCGGAGTGCAGATGGGTTCCGTCCATTATTTCTCGCCCGAGCAGGCAAGAGGCGGAAATGTGGGACCTCAGTCTGATATCTATTCGTTGGGTGTATCGCTTTTCGAGATGGTAACGGGAAGACTTCCTTTCGACGGTGATTCCAACGTTGCCATCGCAGTCAAGCACCTCCAGGAGACTCCTCCGGTTCCTTCATCACTTATGCAGGGAATCCCGAAGGGTCTTGATTCCATTATCGCAAAATGTATGCAGAAGAGCCCTGAGAGACGTTATCAGACGATGCGTCAGCTCGTAACGGAGCTCGACTCTCTGCTCGTTGATCCTAACGGCGTTTACGGTGTCATCACGAATGCACCGGAGAAGCCCGCAAGCTCGGATACAAATATTTCCTTCAGACAGGATCCTGAATACGAGAAGATCTCTGAGATCGAGAAGAGCGCCGAGTCCAGACGTATCTCAAGATTCAGGGATAATGTTCTCTTAGCTCTCATCATTGTCGTTATCGTAGGTGTTCTGATCGGTATCGGCATCCTTGTCATCAGGGCTGTCGGAAATGCTACGAACATTGAGCAGAACACCGACTATAAGATAGAGAACTATGTCGGCCTTAAGGCGGATGAGGTTACCAAGAGGCTTGATGCTGCAGGCGTTAACTACACGGTCGAGTATCAGGATACTGACGCTTATGAACCCGGCATCATTATCGCGCAGAGTATCCGTGAAGGCGTTATCGTCTCGACAACAAATAAGCTCAGCAATCTCGTCCTCACGATATCGTCTGTAGGCGAATCTATCATCCTGCAGGATTATGCGGACGCAAATTACAAGGATGCTTATACATCATTGAAGAAACTCGGACTTGAGCCTGTTCTCCGTCCTGAGCCTTCTGACAAGGTTGAGCCCGGTCTTGTTATCAGGACCGAACCTGAAGCAAATACACAGCTGTTAAGAGGCGAATCGGTAATAATCATCTACGCTATTGAGCCTAAGTCTTCCATCGTTCCTGACGTTGTAGGCAACACCGTGGCTGAAGCTGTTAAGAAGCTTGAAGAAGCAAGCCTCAATTACACTGTCGAAGGTTCTTCCGAAGTCCTCGCACTTGACGCTAAAAAGCAGTATGTAATCATTACAAATCCTGTAGCAGGAACATCTGTTGCAAGGAAGTCTTCCGTCAAGCTCTATGTCGGAACCAAGGAAGACTATCAGAACGGCGGCACACCGACTCCTACACCTCCTCAGGCAGTAGTCGACATCGTTATCAAGGGAAGCGGTACGGCTTCCGGCGCCGGCGTTTATGAACTCAATACCCAGGTAACGCTTACTGCAACACCTGCCACGGGCTGCAAGTTCGAATATTGGGTAGACTCTTTAGGCAATATCGTAAGCTACTCGGTTAACTTCACATTCGTAGTTAAGGAGAGCACGGTATATACGGTAGTATTCTCAGATCTGCCGACTAATACACCGGCACCGACAGATACACCTACGCCGGTTCCTGCGACACCTACGCCTCCGCAGCCTACACCTGACCCTAATCAGGGCGGCGGCGGAAACCAGAACCCGCCTGATCCTAATCAGGGCGGCGGAAACCAGAATCCCGGTCAGGGCGGAAACAACGGCAACAACGGCTAGGGTTAGTGTCTGATGGCTGAGACTGAAGCAATTCGCGGAGTAATTACTAAAGGAGTGGGCGGTGTTTACACCGTTCGCTTCTTTAATGAAGGCTCTTATGAATATGTACAGTGCGCTGCAAGGGGAGCATTCAGGCTAAAGGGCATCAAGCCTGCCATAGGTGACAGAGTATCTATAATGAGCTCCGGCGATCCTGATGTCCCTTATGTCATTACCGATATCGAAAACAGGACAAGTTTTATAGCAAGACCTCCTGTGGCCAATCTGTCGATAATGCTGCTGACTTTCTCTGTCACGAATCCTGAACCGGATCTTACATTGCTCGATAAGATGCTTCTTGTGTGCTCATTAAGAGATATCAAGCCTGTGATCATCTTTACCAAGAGCGACCTTAATGAAGACGACGGAGACAGGCTTTGTTCAGTTTATACTAAGGCAGGTTATGAAGTTTTATTATCTTCACCCGTTAAGCCTCTTACCAAAAGTGATCTTAAGGATATAATAGGTGATGGAATTGCCGCCTTTGCAGGTCCTTCCGGAGTCGGCAAGAGCACGCTCTGCAACGCTCTTCTGGAATATGACCTGATGGAGACGGGAGAGGTCAGCGCAAAGATAAAGCGCGGAAAGCATACGACGAGACACGTTGAACTTCACGAGTTCTTTGACGGCTTTATCTGCGACACACCGGGCTTTACGTCATTGTCACTTGAGGATCAGGGCGTCGATTACAGGGATGTTCTCTACGGCTTCCCTGAAATAACGAAGATCGCCACAGGCTGCAGGTTTGATGACTGCTCACACCGTAAGGAAGACGGCTGTGTAGTGCGGAATGCCCTGGCAGAAGGTCTTATCGATGAAGGACGTTACGAGAGATATAAGAGCTTTTATACAGAGCTCTACGATAATAGGAACAATTACAAGCATAGGAGAAAGCAATGAGTTACATTGATATAGCACCGTCGATACTTGCAGCCGATTTCGGCTATCTGATGAGAGATATCAAGAAGGTGGAAGGCCATGCCGAGTACCTTCATATCGATGTTATGGACGGCCACTACGTCAATAATATCTCCTTCGGCATCCCGGTTATCCAGTCGATCAGGAAATATACGGACATGAAGTTCTATACGCACCTCATGATCACCGAGCCTGAGAAGTATATCAAGGCTTTTGCGGATGCCGGTTCCGACAATATCACTTTCCATCTTGAGTGTGCGGATGACCCCGATAAGCTTATAAAAGAGATCAATGATCTTGGCTGTACGGCAGGCATTTCGATCCATCCTGATACACCTGTTGAGAATGTTTTCCCTTATATCGGAAAGGTCGACATCATTCTCATCATGACGGTCTATCCGGGCTTCGGCGGACAGGGATATCTTCCTTCTTCAAACGAACGCATTGCCAAGCTCAGAAAAGCGATCGATGATGCTGGCGCTGACACGATAATCTCCGTTGACGGCGGCATCACTCTCGGCAATGTTAAGGAAGTCTATGAAGCAGGTGCCAGGTTATTCGTTGCGGGAAGCACTGTATTTAATGCCGAAGACCCTGCAAAAGCCATAGAAGATCTTAAGTCATGCGCTTTGTCATAATAACAGGCGGACCTTTACCTGAAGAAGCTTCTGACGTAATCAGAAATTTTGCAGGTGAAGCTGATACTAAGGTGATCGCCTGTGATTCAGGCTGTGATCATCTGGCCAAGACCGGTATTGTTCCTGATGTTGTAATAGGAGATATGGATTCCATTACGAAAGCCGGACTGGACTTCATAAAAGCCAACAGTATTCCCGTTGAGAAATATCCTGTCGAAAAGGATTGGACAGATACCGAGATCGCGCTTAAAAAGACGGGCCGCGATGATGAAGTTATCCTTGTGTGTCCTTTGTCAGGCAGGATAGATCATGTCATCGCAAATCTCGGCCTTGCTGTGCAATACAGATCAGAAGGAAGAGATATCACTGTAACTGACGGTATTACAACATGCCGTCCGCTGACAGGAGAAGACAGGGCGGAATTAAGTATCACATCTTTTAATGGCGAGGCGGCAGTGTCGCTGATACCTTTCAGTTTTGATACGCCTGTTACGGGTGTTACGACGGAAGGATTATATTATCCGCTTACTGATGCAGTGCTTAATGCAGGCTCATCGTTCTCCTTTTCGAACCATCCTGTGGAAGGGGCAGAAAAGATCGCGGTATCGATAAGATCGGGAAAGCTCCTCCTTACGGTAACAAAATCGGCCTAAAGCCTTTTACTGACTGCGTTTGCGGGTTTTTACGGCGTCGAGAATTGATTTTTTAGGTGCCAAAATTGAGACTTTAGCCTATTGAATGAGACTGGCATAGGGGCATATACTTATACTGCAATTAAATGAAACGCATCCTTTAACGGGGTGCGTTTTTTTATTGCTAATTTTTTTGCGGAGGAACGAAAACATGATGGACTACGAGAGTTTCAAAGAGAGAGTAATGGACGAATTCTTAAGCTATATGCCGGAGCGGTATTCTGACTGCACGATTGAGTTAAGGAAGGTTCCGAAGGTCAATTCCTGCCTTACTGGAGTCGTGATAATCCCCAAGGGCAAGCCCCGTTCATACTGCAGCCCTACGTTCTATATGGAGAGAATGTATGAGCAGTACCTGGAGTGTGATGATTTCGAGCAGGTCATGGCAAATCAGGCAGTCTATCTTGAAGAGTCGATCAAGTTCCTGCCAGAAGACATAATGAAGCTCGATTTCGATTCCTTGAAGGATAAGATCGTTTTCCAGATCGTTAATACAAAAGAGAACCAGGAGATGATCAAGCATTGTCCCCACAGGAGCATCATGGATCTTTCGGTCGTATACAGAGTCATCGTAAACGTGGATGAGCACGGAGTGTCCGGGTTCCTCGTAACCAATGACATCGCGAATGCCGAAGACCTCCCGGAGTCGCTTTTGTACCGTCTTGCAAAAAAGAATACAAAGAAGTTATTCCCGTTTAAGAGCGAGCGGATAGAAGACACGATGAAGAGGATGATGAAGCGCTGGGGCGTAAAGGACAAGGATATCGAAGCATCCTTTGCAGGTGTTGATGAGATCCCGCTGCAGGACCGCGTTTATGTCTTAAGCAATGAATATGAGTTCTTCGGCGCCAATGCTCTGCTTTACACGGATGTGCTTAAGAAGGTCGTAAAGAACATCGGAACTGACTGCTACATACTGCCGTCATCCGTGCATGACCTGGTCATCCTCTCGACTGAGACATTCAGTGAGAGTTCAAGGCTCAGGACTCTGGTGAAGGATACGAACTTTGAGCATGTAAGGCTTTCCGACAGACTTTCTGACAACATCTACCGTTTCAGCATAGTTGACGGATCGCTTACCTGCGTGACTGAGGAATCGGAGGCAGCATCGTGAAGAACAAAGGATTAACGGGAAATCTTGCCAGATTGCTGGCAGTGATGATTACGGCAGCGGTTGCAGTTTGCTCGTTGCCGTTTTTTATTGGAACAAAGAACG
This sequence comes from Oscillospiraceae bacterium, assembly GCA_902764825.1. Lineage (GTDB taxonomy): Bacteria > Bacillota > Clostridia > Saccharofermentanales > Saccharofermentanaceae > Saccharofermentans. The sequence continues at coordinate 198,050 of CACWXL010000002.1, read as the reverse complement.
TTAATGCCGCCGTGTTGAGCTCAAATGCCCTTGTGTCTGAAGCTAATACGAAGAAGGCAGGCTATACGAGCGCGAAAAGTTTCCGAGATGAGATCCTTGCCGCGTGCTCGAAAATGTCAGGCGTCAAATATCAGTGGGGCGGCGGAGGCTGGAACGGCATAGACTGTGCAGGTTCGGTAAGCCTTGCTTACAGTGTGGCCCTTAAGACAGCAAAGATAACGGGCACCTCCGGTTCATACGGCAAGAAGACCCTGTCTTATTCGGGCGGAGCCAATCCTGACAAGTATGGGTTCTTCAGACCCGGATTTGCAGGCATCAAGTCGAGCTTCAAGGATTCGTTATTGAAGAACAGGGGCATCACGCCCACGGAGAATAAGTTCTCATCGTTTGAGACCAACGGTAAGGGCGGCATACAGGATGATGAATGGATAAAGATAATCAATACTTACGGCTTTAAGCCCGGTGACATGATCTTGTGGTGGAACGATAACAAAGACAAGAATAATGCACAGCACATAACCATATATGCCGGTATAGAAAACGGCGTTCCTATGCAGTGGACTGCGAGCTCGACCACGGGATATTTTTGCAAGAAGTCTTTGTCGAGCAGTTCTTCAGAAGCCGGAAAGGGAAGCTTTACAGGGTTTATGGGCCTTAGGGCGACCGGTTTGAGTGACGATGCGTATGCTGGCTTTTATCTCGATAAAAGGGATCCTTCAGGCATCAATTATACGGGAGCAGTATTTACCGTATATAAGGATCAGGATCTGAACAGCATTGCCGGTGAATTAAGAGATGACGATAATGACGGGATCTATACCGATTTCTATCTGCTCTCAGGCTCAGGCTTTACAAAGCAGAAATACCGTCTGACGCCTAAAGACCAGGCGGGAAGCACATACGAAGATACTCTTTATATAAAGGAGACAACGATCCCTGACGGGCTTATCCTGCCTGACGGAACAAGGAAGAGCCTTAAGGATCAGGATGGAAATATCCCGGAGGTATATAAGTTCTCAGACCCGGATGTCTATGAGATCCTGATAAGGATAACCGAAGCTGACGGTGCTTCCGGCAGACTCGAGTATTCGATAAAGAATAAAGGCGGAAGCGCGCTCTATTCATTTGTAAAGGACGGCTATGCCTATACCTCAGGTTCCGATGTTATGCTCGTAACAAACATGAAGACTTCTGAGTCGGAAGCCGGCAGGGGAAAAGGTGCCGGTCTTTTTACCGATGCGAGCAGCGTAAAGCTCGAAAAGACCACTTCTACGTCTTTTGATACGTCCACTGTTGTTTTCAAGATCACTGAAGGCGGAACGACTGTTGCAACATACAGGTTTTCTGATGGAAAGTGGAACTGGTACGATGCCTTCGGCGATAAGTGGGAAGGTACTGATTCGTTCCCTCTTAAGTACGGCACGGAATATGTGATAACAGAGACATTCGATAAGGGCGAACCGTTTATGTGTGCTGACGGGACCGTGATCGAATATGAATTCACCAATGATTCCGGATGGACAAAGACGGGCGAAGAAAGCTATCAGTATGTCTTTAAGACGGACAGCCTGTCTTCTGCTAAGACATATTCATTCAAATGCGAGAACAATAAGCATTCCGGAGCTTTAAAGCTCCTTAAGGCAGTTGAGGATGAAGACGATACCAGGGAAGGGTTCGTTTTCGAGCTGTGGAACAAAGAAAAGTCTGTAAAACTTGCGGAAGGAGTGTCTGATAAAGATGGAAACGTACAGTGGAAAACAGGAGGGAGTGTATCTTCTGAGTTGTCAGGAATACCTGTCGGAGGATACTTTCTTGTCGAAGTGCGTCCTGATCATACATATCATGGATCTAAAGCCGGATATGTATATGAGATCCCTGAAGGATTCACAGACGGTAAAGACGGGAAATGGTACAAGGAGATAGAGATCACAACGGAAACCTTAAACGAGAACGTTACCAATGACAGACTGGAAAGTTCTATTAAGGTCATTAAGACATCGGAAGACGGCATCACTTCGAATGTTGAATTCACTCTTACTTACGGCGGTACCAACGAAGAGCCTTCGTGGGATGATTCCGTTCTTGTAAAAGGCAGGACAGACAAGAACGGAGCGGTCAGTTTCTCAAATATCCCTACCGGATGGTACAGGATAGAAGAGAAGATTGAACCGGCATATAAGCTCGTCTGGGACGATGGTACTGAAGGTAAGACCAGGACCGTTAGGCTCACAGAGAAGAATGATAACAAAGTGGTAACGGTAAAGGCTGTAAATAAGATCGATATCAATCCGAGGATATCGACATCTCTTACGGACAGCCGGGGCTCACACAGTATCTGCTGCGGAAAAGACATTGAACTTACAGACATGGTCCGTTTCGAGAATCTTACCTTGGGCTACGAATATAAGATCTCGGGATGCCTTTTGGATAAAGCGACCGGCGAGATCCTTAAGGATAAGGACGGAAACGAGTATAGGGAAAGTGTCATTTTCAAGGCGGACAGGACTGCAGGTGAAGTGTCTCTGGATGAAAAGGGCAGAGAAGTCGTAGCGGGGGAAGTGGCTGTAAAGTTTACGATAGACAGCAGTTATCTTTTCTCCCGTGTATTCGAAAAAGGCGGTTCGTCTTTATCGGTCGTATGCTTTGAGACTCTTTATTTCAGGGATATCACGATCGCTAAACATAATGATCTTGAGGACGAAGATCAGACTGTTACGGTCAAGCCCTTAATATCCACATCAGCATCCGACAGCATGACCGGCACCGGAGTGCTTACATTGTCCGAGAGCGTGGGAATCAATGACAAAGTTGTTTTCGAAGGCTTGAATCCCGGTGACAGATATGTCCTGACGGGAACCCTTATGGACAGGTCGACCGGAGAGCCTTATGTGGATCCTGACGGCAATACTTATACTAAGACTGTGGTATTCAGGCCAGAAGGATCTTCCGGGTACGTGATCGTGCCTTTCGAGAACGTCAAAGTGCCGACGGATATGATCGAGCTTGTCGTTTTCGAATCATTGAAGTCTTATGACGGCGGTTACACCATCGCCTTGCATGAGGACATAAATGATGAGGACCAGACCTTAAGAAGGCCGTCCTGCAGGACCGTTGCGACAACTGTCAAGGGTGACAAAGCGTTCCTTAAGGATTCCACGGTTACGATAGTTGACCATGTCAGTTATGAGAATCTTGAAGCAGGACACACCTATTATGCAAAGGCTGTTTTGAGATTGACTGACGGCACGGAAGTAACCAATAAAGGAACCGAAGTCGTATCTTTGCAGCAGTTCGAACCGTCAGAGCCTTCGGGCACCGTAGATGTAACCATCAAGTTCAGATCGACCGGATTGGAAAGCGGTGACACTGTCGTAGTCCTCGAGAATATCTACGACATGTCAACTGAAGAAGAGGTTGCATCAGGAATGCAGACAGAAGACATCAGGGTTCTTTCCCACGAAGACCTGAATAACAAAGATCAGAGCCTGGCAGTTACAGACATTCCGATGTCGGGAGAGATCCTTAGCGGCAAAGCGGTTATCGGATTAATCGTATTTGTTATCTCGGCCGGCGCCGGAGCTTATGTGATCACAGGCGAGATCAAAAGAAAGAGGATCAGAAGGAACAGATAATGAAGAATGCTTATTTAAGGCCGTTGTCAGTTATTGTTCTTGCAGTCTTATCTATCGCAGGACTCTTATTGTTCGTGGAAGAGTATGCGAAGTCTTATCTTAGGAACACGGTAAAGGACGAAGTGATCCAAAGAGAGATCTCTGATGATGTTGTCTATGAAGTTCCTGCAGGAGATTTCCTGTCCGTAAACGGTGAAGAGGATACGGACGGCGGATCTGTTGCGGAAGGCCTGTTTGAGATAGCCGGGTATTGCTCAGGCAACGGCAGGACCTGTGATCTCCATCTGATAGGGATAATCAATATACCGGATCTGGATATCGAAGAACCTGTCTGGGAAGAGAACACTAACCTTGCCATGCGCTATGGCGTGATACTCATGAAGGATTCTGCAAGGCCGGGACAGAAAGGCAACAGCATCATAGTAGGACACAGGAATACGGTAACTCATACGGTCTTTGATAAGCTTCCTCTGATCAAAAAAGGTGATGCCGTCACGATAACCACACCCGATGGCTTGGAGCAAAATTATAGGGTGAACGGTACTTACTACTGTTCACCCTATGATCTTCAAAACTATGTAGGTGCTTCAGCCGATCATCCTGTCATGATCACCCTGATAACCTGTGCCAGGGAAAAAGGCAACAGCTGGCGCTTTATCGTTACCCTTATACCTTCAGATGCTTAAAGCTCTGCTCTGTGGCTGATCCCGAGTTCTTCTGCTACTGCGAAAAATGCCTTTCTGGAATTCCTGATAGAAGCTTCGGAAACGCAGAAGGCGAGACGGCAATAGCCGGGACGTGCAAAGCTCGATCCCTTAACAAGAAGGAGATTCTGCTTGGCGCAGATCTTCGCGAACTCTTCATCAGTCAATCCCTTAGGAGTGTTCATGAAGATGTAGAGCGCGCCGTTGGGCTTAACTGCATCAAAGCCTGCATCAACGATGTTGGAGTAAAGAAGGTTTCTTCTGTTCTCGTAGTTTGCAACATCGACTTTTGCGTAGATGGCCTTTTCGATTACTTTCTGCCAGATGGCAGGAGCATTAACGCTTCCGAGTGTTCTGTTTGAAAGAACGATCGCACCTGTGAGTTCTGCAAAGTCAGCACACTTGGGGGAGACTAATGTATAACCGATTCTCTCGCCCGGAAGTGACAAAGACTTGCTCCATGAGAAGCAGATGATGAGGTTGTCGATATACTTGAGAGCGCAGGGAACTTCAGCTCCATCGTAAGCCAGATCGATGTAAGGCTCGTCGGAGATCACATAGATGGTGTGATCCTGCTTCTTGAGCATATCGTTGAGTTCTGTAAGGAGCTCAGCCGGATATACGACGCCGGAAGGATTGTTAGGTGAGTTAACGATGATCGCTTTTGTCTTAGAAGTTATGGCCTTTTCGATATCGGAGATGACTGGCATGAACTTGTCGTCAGTCTGAACGATCACGACCTTGCCGTTGTGGTTTGCAACATAACCGTTGTATTCCATGAAGTAGGGCGCAAGAAGGATAACTTCGTCATCGGCATCAAGGAGAGAATGGAGGACGTCGTTCATGGCGGAAGCGGCACCTACTGTCATGCAGACTGCTTCAGGTCCGATCTCCATGCCTGCTTCCTTGCCGCGCTTCTCAGCTACGATCTTACGTGTGGAAGGATAACCTGCGTTAGGCATATAGCCATGCATTCCGGGAGTGGGATTCTCAGCCAGTTCCTTAAGAGCGTCGAAGACTTCCTTCGGAGGTTCCAGGTCGGGATTGCCGATAGAGAAGTCATATACATTGTCAGCGCCGTAGATAGCCTTAAGTCTGCCGCCTTCCTCGAACATCTTACGGATCTCGGAGCCGCCCTTAAGAGCTTCAGCCATTTTCTTGGAAATCATAGTAATACCTCTTATAAATGAAAATTAGAAATAATATAGCACAAAATCAGTGATTAGGACCCGTTAAGTAACAGGCCCTTCGCTTGCTGCCGGGATGGAGACTTCGTTCTCGTAAGAAGGGTTTTGGAGCCTGTTTACGAAGAATCTCTCAGATAACGGCTTATCGTAGAAGAAAGATTGATAGAGACTGCAGCCGCACATCATGAGGTCATCGACCTGCTTCTGGGATGTGACGCCTTCGCAGATAACGTTATAGCCTAAGATATTTGCGAGGTTGATCATGTCGTTTGTAATGACGCGGCCTCTTTCATCTTCAGGGTCGAATCTGTCAGCAGCGATCTTAACATAGCTTGCTTCCATGTCGTGAAGGAGAGTAAGCGTGGACTGACCGGTGCTGAATCTGTCCAGAGTAACGAGGATACCGGCTTCGGATAAGGTATGGGTAACATCCTTAAGGATCGGTACTCTCTGCGTGAAATCAGGCTCTGAGAATTCGATGCCGATGAGATGGTGATCCACTTCATACTTGTCGATAACAGCGAGAATGTCAGAAGCGATAGAAGCATTGAACAGGTGACGGCCGGAGAAATTGACCGAAATAGGAACGAGCGGGATGCCCTGCGACTGCCAGGACTTGATATTCTTGCAGACGTTCTCGAGAACATAGAAGTCGATCTTGGTAACGATTCCCGAGTCGGTTGCAAGTGTAATGAATTCCTGTGGCGCAATGATCTTTCCGTCCAAAGGCCATCTTGCAAGAGCTTCTGCCGCGTGGAGATGCGGCTTATCTTTCAGACTGATAACAGGCTGGTAATAGATAAGGAATTTATGCTCGTTAAGGGCACGGGTAAGAGTCTCTGTGTTGTTGAGGTTCTTCTCATTTATCTCATCGGAATAATATACGATGTCGATATTCTTCTTCTTTGAATAGCTTAAAGCCTGTGCGCATTCGCCCATGACCTGAGGTCCGAAGCGGTGACTTGAACGGATCGTCGTGATGCCGGCCCTGCAGCTGAAGAAATGCTCGAACTTATCTCCTCCGTACGTAAGCGTAACAGGGACGGATGAGATAAAGTGCTCAAGTTCCGGAAGGCGGGAAGTTGTAAGGATAACAATGAAGTTATCGCCGCCCAGGTGAATGGCGTATTCGCCTCTGCCTTCGTCAGGAAATTCGTTCAGTTTGGCTCCGAAGTGCTTGATCGCCGAACCTGCGATATCTGAACCGAAGTATTTATTCAACTGGTTTACGTGCTTTATGTTGATGAAAGCGACCGAGTATCTGATGGCAGTACCGTCAGAAAAGATCTCTTCGAGCTTGTTCCTGAGGAAGTTATGGTTATACATTCCGAACTCAATATCGTTGTTGTAAAGAAACGAGTACTGGGTGCTTAAACGGCTGACAGCTATCTTGTTGGCAACAGCGGATCTGAATATCTTGCTGAATTCGAGCTGCTCCACTGTTTGCTGGGGAGGGAACTGCTTATAAGTGAATCTGATTACGGTAATAACGGAATCAGGGCTTCCGAGTGTTACTTCAAAGAATTCCTGGCCGACATTATCGGATAAGAAGTCCACATTCTTTGAGACGGGGCGGCCGCTGATTATCTGGGTATCTTCGATCTTGGCTATCGAAAGATAGTCGGCATACTTGAAAAAGCGGTCGTTAAACCTGCAGTCGACGCATTCGTCGAGAGTGTCAAAGAAAGCTTTTATATCTGGAGTACCCGAAGCCATAATCTATCCTTAGCATTTAATACCTAGATTTTAAGGCACTAAAGTATTCTTTACAACAATTAAAAGAATTATCAAAAAAATTAGATTAACATGACTGACAAAGAATAACATGAAAGAACGAAATATGACATATAAACAGTTTATCGGAGCCAAAGGCGAAGAATCCGCCGTAAAACTTCTGGAAGATAACGGGTTTACGATCCTTAAGCGCAACTACAGCGTCCATAATGTAGGTGAGATCGACATCATTGCCGGAAAGGCCGGCGAAATACACATTGTGGAAGTCAGGACCAGGCTTAATGCCGGATATTATCCTGATTCTGTTGAATCCGTTGCCGGTGCAAAGCGGAAAAGGATAGTGAGGACCGCAGAACACTTCATCATGGAGAATGACCTTTATGACAGGAACATCGTTTTCGAGATCTGCATGGTGACTCACGACAGACACGGGCACATAGAACGGACGGAACTTGTGCCGTTCTGATTGAGGTATAATACTCGTGAAATCACTGATCCATGGAGGCATGACGGACAGGCTATGATCTTATTTTTCCCATACGCATTGGCATTGATCATAGTGATCATTACGGTTGTTGAGATCATAAGATTCCGTAAATCCAGAAGACCCGAGAAGGTCGCGGGCAAGTTCGCATTAATAGCTATAGTCTTCGGAATACTTCATCTTGTATGTGATTTTTTCCCATTTGAATATAACGGTCCTGACGGTATCGACTATATCGGGCAGGCTCTTGCCTTTGGATTATTCGTTAACGCGATAATCTATTCGACCCTGATCGTATATCTGAACTTTGCCATTGCCGCAACGATCTATGCAATTAAGGCCATCAGGAAAAACGATAAGCGCAGAAAGAGCATCCTGTGGCTTGTCTTAAGCTGGATCTGTGCACTTGTGGTTGCAGGGATTGTTACGGGAAATATCATCTACGATAAGACACAGAAGAACAGCATAAAAGTCGAAGTAAAAGATGTAACTGCCGTTACCGATTATGAAGGAGATCCTGCGGTTTTAGTTGTTTTGGATTTTTATAACGGCTCGAAAAGCAAAAAGTCTTTCATGTCTTCTGTTTATGAAGAAGTCACGCAGGATGGCCGCGAGATATACTACACGATATTTAACGAACCGGAATCAAGAACGGATAATGATATAGAGCCGGTCAGCCCCGGGAGTTCTATTGAGATCAGAAAGGCTTATAAGCTGGATGATCCGTCCAGGCCCGTAAGGATAGTGTGCTCATCTTTTGACGGCAGCACCGTTTATGTCGACGGCGAATTTGATGTGAACTGACCGGGAGAGCCTTTTAAGCTGCGCTGATTTCATCCAAATTACCGCCTTACATCGGGTAAGGGGTTGTGCAACGTGCCGAAATTGTCTAAAAATGCATTTTCGAGAAGAAGAAATGCCATTTTTCAATTTTTGTTTATTGCTTTAATTTCCTAATAAACTATAATTGTTGAGGCTTTGGGCAGGGTGGCCCATGCCAAAAATGCAAGATTACAAATCAAAAATTTCATTTTTAGGAAGGTTGGCTATCATGAAGGGTTACCGTGAGATGACTAAAGAAGAGCTCCTCAAAGTCAGAGAAGAGCTGAACGAACGCTATGAGAAGTGCAAGGCACTGAATCTTACGCTCGATATGACCCGCGGAAAGCCGTCTCCTGTACAGCTGGATCTTTCCAACGATATATATGACACGCTCAAGGACGGTTTTAAGACCGCTAAGAACGAAGATACCAGAAACTACGGAATCGCTCCCGGAATCGAAGAGATCAGAGCCGTTTTCGCAGAACTTCTGGGTACTGACAAAGACAATATCTTCATGGGTAATTCTTCATCTTTGAACCAGATGTACGATGCCATCATGCGCTCAATGGTCTTCGGTGAAGTAGATTCACCCAAGCCCTGGTCACAGGTTGAGGGAAGAAAGTGGCTCTGCCCGGCACCCGGCTATGACAGACATTTCAGAGTTACCGAGACAATGGGCTTTGAGCTTATCGCTGTTCCAATGACGGAGAACGGTCCTGACATGGACGTTGTCGAAGAACTCGTTAAGGACGAGAAGGTAAAGGGTATCTGGTGCGTTCCCTGCTACAGCAATCCGGACGGCGTTGTTTATTCCGCAGAAGTTTGCGAAAGACTCGCGAAAATGGAGACTGAAGCACCTGATTTCAGGATCTTCTGGGATAATGCTTATGTATGCCACCATCTCTATGAGGACAGAAGCACATGGGGCAGGCTCCCTGATATGCTTTCTCTTTGCGAGAGCTACGGTCATGCAAACAGGGTCTACGAGTTTGCTTCTTCATCCAAGATCACTTTTGCAGGCGGCGGAATCTCATGCTTTGCTGCAAATAAGGACAATATGACCTGGGCAAAGAAGTATCTGAATGCGCAGGCTATCTGCACAAACAAGGTCAACCAGTTAGCTCACGCAAGATATCTTCCTGACGCTGAGGCTGTTTATGCTCACATGATGAAGCATGCATCGATCCTCCGTCCGAAGTTCGAAGCCTGCCAGAAGGTTCTTGATGAAGAACTCGGTTTTGATGACCTCTGGCACTGGACAAGTCCTAAGGGCGGTTACTTCGTAAGCTTCTACGCAATGCCCGGAACGGCTACAAAGGTCGTAGCAATGTGCAAGGAAGCAGGCGTTGCACTTACTCCTGCAGGCGCAAGCTATCCTTACGGAAAGGATCCTTCTGATTCGAATATCAGACTTGCTCCTTCATTCCCCGGAATCGAAGATATCGAGAAGGCCGTCAGAATCCTCACGATCTGTGCTAAAATCACAGCAGTTGATAAATTGTTGGAGGATCTTTGATAATGACTAAAGACACTTACGAGAGCCCTTTAAACTCCCGCTATGCCAGTCGCGAGATGCAGTACATCTTCTCGCCTGATAAGAAGTTCCGTACATGGAGACTTCTCTGGATCGCATTGGCAGAAGCTGAGAAGGAATTAGGTCTTGATATTACTGATGAGCAGATTGCCGATCTTAAGGCTCATAAGGATGACATCGATTATGAGGATGCCGCTGCCGAAGAGAAGATCCGCCGTCATGACGTAATGGCTCACGTCCATTCATACGGTAAGCAGGTAAAGGGTACGGGCGCTGACCGTATCATTCACCTTGGCGCCACATCATGCTATGTTGGTGACAATACCGATATCATCATAATGAGGGAAGCTTTGGAACTCATTAAGAAGAGACTCGTTGTCGTTATCGCAAAGCTTGCTGATTTTGCTGACGAATACAAGGCTATGCCGACTCTGGGATTTACTCATTTCCAGCCTGCACAGCTCGTTACGGTAGGTAAGAGGGCAACACTCTGGCTCCAGGATCTCGTTTTCGATCTTGAGACAGTAGAGAATGCCATCGCTTCATTGAAGCTCCTCGGCTGCAAGGGTACTACAGGTACTCAGGCTTCGTTCTATGATCTTTTCGACGGCGATCACGAAAAGTGTGTTGCTCTCGACAAGAAGATCTGCGAGAAGATGGGCTTTGAGCAGTCCTACTATGTATCCGGCCAGACATATTCCAGAAAGATCGACTATACTGTTCTTTCTGCACTTGCCGCTATTGCTCAGAGCGCTCACAAGTTCTCCAACGATATCAGACTTCTCCAGCACTTAAAGGAGATCGAGGAGCCCTTCGAGAAGAACCAGATCGGATCTTCCGCCATGGCTTACAAGAGAAATCCGATGAGATCCGAGAGGATCGCATCACTTTCCAGATACGTAATCGCTGATGTCCTCAATCCTGCAATGACTTCATCAGAGCAGTGGTTCGAGAGAACGCTTGATGACTCTGCAAATAAGAGGATCTCTGTACCTGAGGCATTCCTCGCAGTAGACGCCATCCTCGGCATCTATACAAATGTTGTTTCCGGTCTTGTCGTATATCCCAAGATGATCGAAAAGCACATTATGGATGAACTTCCTTTCATGATGACAGAGAACATCATGATGGAAGCTACCAAGAAGGGCGGAAACCGTCAGGAACTCCACGAGGAGATCCGTCAGCTTTCCATGCAGGCAGGCTCTGTCGTCAAGAACGAAGGCAAGCCCAATGACCTCCTTGAGAGGATCGCAGCTGACCCGAAGTTCGGCATGACGATGGACGAGCTTCTTAAGCTCAGAGATCCCAAGCTCTACATCGGTCGATGTCCCGAGCAGGTCGACGCATTCCTCAATGAGTGTGTCAGACCTTTGATCGCAGCGCACAAGGATGACCTTGAGGTAAGTGAAGTAGAGCTGAAAGTATAAGAACAAGTAAGCGTAACAGACCAGAACTTATGCGGGATATTCCGGCTTGCGTTATCGCAGTTTGGCATATCCCGCTTTTTATATTAAAATATAATCAACTCGAGCATGGTGGCCTCTAAATTGGACCTACATGACGTAATAAGGAGCTTGGGCCTGTCTTTTTGATGTAAAGCCTTGTAAGTTGGACTATTGAGATCTGATACCTGAGCACCGCCCTGGATTTCCGGGTGTCAATCAGAGTCCGCTGTGTTTCGGGGGTTTTTAAGGAGAATATGATGGAACAATACATCGATGCAAATAATCTGGCATCTTCCGGCCCGGCCTCTTTTAGTGTGGCTGGTGCTGTTTTTTTATACCAAAAATTTATTAATTTCAGATCCTGCCGATGTTGAATCTTAAACTGACAGGCTTAATGATTTAACACGAAAAGGAGATTTTTTAATATGAAACTTTACAACACACTCACAAGATATAAGGAAGATTTCAAGCCTATTGAAGAAGGCAAGGTCAAGATGTATGCGTGCGGCCCTACGGTCTATAACTATTTCCATCTTGGCAACGCAAGGCCTTTTGTTACTTTCGATACGCTTGCAAGATATCTTGAATACAGAGGTTATGACGTAACTTTTGTCCAGAACTTCACTGATATCGACGATAAGATGATCAAGCGCGCAAACGAGGAAGGCATCACTGTAGAGCAACTCGCTGATCGCTTCATCAAGGAATACTATGTTGATGCAGACGGTCTTAACATCAAGCGCCAGTCATTCCAGCCCAGAGCAACACAGTCCATGAAGGCCATAATCGGCCTCATCAAGGCCATGGAAAAGAACGGCTACACCTACGTAATAGAAGGTGACGGCGTTTACTATGATGTTTCCAAGAAGGCTGATTACGGCAAGCTCTCACACTATAAGCTCGATGAGCTTGAAGCAGGCGGCGGTGAGCGCAAGGCTTCTTACGAAGGCAAGAAGAATCCGGGCGATTTTGCTGTCTGGAAGTTCAAGAAGGAAGGCGAGCCTTCATGGGGATCTCCCTGGGGTGAAGGCAGACCCGGCTGGCACATCGAGTGCTCTGCCATGATCAAGCAGTATCTTGGTGACACGATCGACATCCACGGCGGCGGACAGGATCTTATCTTCCCGCACCACGAGAACGAGATCGCCCAGAGTGAGGCTGCCAACGGCTGCAAATTCTGCAATTACTTTGTCCACAACGCTTTCGTAAACATCGACGGCGAGAAGATGAGCAAGTCTTTGGGCAACTTCTTCACGATCAGGGATATCGTTAAGAAGTATCCGTATAACGTAATCAGGTTCTTCATCCTGCTCGGCCACTACAGAAGCCCCATCAATTTCTCAGATGAGCTTCTTGCAGCTGCCCAGACGAGTCTCGGAAGGATCTCCAACTGCGTAAGAAATGCCAACTTCGTATTAGGCAACGGTAATCTTGCCGGAGATCCGGAAGCCGATAAGGTACTTGAAGATGCCATCAAGGCAGCAGGCGACAGCTTTATCGCTCACATGGACGACGACTTGAACAGTGCCGACGCGATTACCGATATCTTCAATCTTGTACGCCAGACAAACACGAGCGCACAGGAAGCAAAGGTATCTGCCGCGATGCTCACGGCCGCAAGAGATAAGATCCTTGAACTCACAGGCGTTCTGGGAATCGTTTTGGATCTTGAGGATGCGATCCCCGAAGAGATCACGGAACTTGCAAATAAGAGAGCTGAAGCTAAGAAGGCCAAGGACTATGCTGAGGCAGACCGCATCAGAGATGAGATCCAGTCCAAAGGTTATGTCGTAAAGGACGTACCCGGCGGCTTTAAGATCGAGAAGGCAAATTAATGATAAAACCGTTTATTGCACAGGATCTTCGCGAAGTATCGCCTCTGGTATTGGCATATATCGGGGATTCGATCTACGAGCTCTACGCACGCTGCAAATCAGCTTCGCTCGGAGCCGGGAGCAATAACAAGATGCATAACAACACGGTGCGCTATGTGTCTGCCGAAGCGCAGGCAAACAGCATCAGGATATTGCAGGACGAGCTGACGGAGAAGGAGACCGATTACTTCAGAAGAGGCAAGAATTCCAATCCTCACGCGGTCTCGAAAAATGCGAACCATGCCGATTACATGTATGCAACAGGATTTGAAGCCCTTTTGGGATATCTCTTCCTCAACAACGAAGAGCCCAGGATGGAATATCTGATCTATAAGAGTTTTGATATCTGCGACGGCGTTATTAAAAAGGCGCCTCCGGCAGAGACAGAGGAAGAGAAGGAATAAGCTTTGGACAAAGGTAAGAGACGTTTTAATCAGGACAGAAAGCCCGGCAGACCTGCAAAACAGGTCAGGCCCGAATTCAAGCGCGACCGTGAGGATGACGCTTTTGCCGAGCAGGGTTCCACGGATAAGCTCGAAGGCAGAAATGCCGTTACTGAAGCGCTTGCCGCAGGCAGAGACTTCAATAAGATCTGGATCTTAAAGCCTGAGGGTGATAAGCCTTTGGATCACGGCCTTATCAGGATCTTAGACGAAGCAAACAAGCGCGGTATCATCGTTACAAGGGCCACAAGACAGATCCTTGATAAGATGAGCAGCACACACAATCACCAGGGCGTTATTGCCTCAGTTGCACCTCATAAATATGCCGATCTTGATGAGATAATCGGTAAGTGCAGGGATGAGGGAAGACCCGCCTTGCTCGTCGCATTGGATGAGATCAAGGATGCCTATAATCTGGGCTCCATCTTAAGGATCTCTGACTGCTGCGGCGTTGACGGTGTCATCATTCCGGAGAGGCGTTCCGTTGCTCTGGATTCGATGGTTGCCAAGGCTTCCGCAGGAGCGATCGAGTATGTTCCTGTGGCAAGGGTAACGAACCTTGCACAGACGCTTACGAGACTTAAGGAGAAGGAAAACTTCTGGGTCTGCGGTACAGACATGAATGCCGATTATGAGTACCACGATGCGGATTATTCAGGTAATCTTGTAGTGGTCATTGGCAGCGAAGGCGACGGAATGAGAGACGGCGTAAGGAAGTGCTGTGACTTTACGGTATCCATTCCGATGTCAGGGCACGTAAACAGCTTAAATGCTGCCGTTGCAGCAGGTGTCGTGCTTTTCGAGGCACAGGCAAAGAGACATAAAGAGGTTTGAGGCTTTGAACAGAAAGGGTGACAGCATGAAGCTCTTCAAGGGATCTGCACGAAGGATCCTTGCTGTTATCATGTGCATTTCCATGGCGTTCGGAATGTCTGTCTGCCTTACCGGATGCAATTTCTTTACGGGTCTTTCCAAAGGATTTAAGACATCCCAGAAAGAGCTTTCCAAAGCCGAACTTGCCAGGATCGTTGTCGTTGCAATATCTGACGAACGTAATGTGTCAGATGCTTTCTCGAAGATCCCCGAAAGCCAGCTCGACGGCCTGTCATATTCTGTTTTTGCCGAATACTGTTCTGTGCTCCGGAAGAATTCACAGGTCCACGGCACGCCTGATTCTTTCAAGTTCCTGACCGAATCCGAGAAGACAGCTTATTTCAGTGAGATCGATGCGGATGCCGGAGAACAATTCAAGACCATTGATGAATATGGTGATATGGAAGTCGTAGAACTCGTCTATTCCAAGGACAGGGACTCAAAGGCATCCCCCGTAAGATTCATCCTGGCTGATAATGACGGCGATTATTCACTCGGCGGCAAATATATAACTGATTCGATGTTTGCATATGCTTTTATAAATCACTATTTCGATATGATCGACGATGGCAATGCAGACGGATTGGAAGCGGTTATCAGATCTTCGTACAATTCCGATATCTATATGAATTCAGTAATCAAAGCGAAGGCTGATTTCATCGTCGAATACTACAAAATGAAGGTTAAGACCAGCACCAAGGATTATGAACTGAAGATCCTGTCGCCGACGCATGTCCTGTACAGGATACCTGAGACCTTCTCTGATTATAATGATGCGCTCGTCTCGAAAAACGTATCTCTCAGAGTCTATAACGACGGCAGCAACGGATTCTGCATCCAGGATCATATCCAGTCGACGATCGGAGAGATAAGTCTTTTTAAGAACGGCGCGAGCAAGCTCAGAATGGGTTCCACATACAGCCAGAGCGAGATCTACAGACTTCTTGGTGAGCCTGTCCTTTCCACGGCCTCCAACGGCATCGTCGCACTTGCGTACAGGGGCGTAACTTTAAGGTTCACCGCTGACATCAAGGACGGTAAGTGGTCCGCAGGAAAGCTCTTCTCCGTAGTTGTCCGCAATCAGGGTGATTTCTCGCTCGGCGGGGACATCTATGTCGGAATGAACGTTTCGGAGCTTCTCCTTGTATATCCGATGTTCGATGAGTGCAACTATCAGAGCTCGTTCAAAAACGTGGACGGCGAATTTACTCTGGCCTTCACATTTGACGACTTCGGAAATGTTACCCGTATCGATCTGGGTGAGAGCGTAGGTTAAGGCTTCTTAACGCACTTTGCCCTGAGCAGGTCTATCTCATGTGAAGAAAGGCCGTTAGCCATAAGAAGATTACATATGTTTCCGTCCCATTTCCGGTCGATATAATCCAGGAATATGACCATATTCTGTTCATCTGATCTTAAAGCATGCTTAAGATCGTCAGGCATCCTGCGCATATAAGGCTCAAGGAATTCCTTAAGGTATTCGTATGAGATCTTGTAGTTGCTTATGATGTTTTCTCTCGATGCCCCGCTGATGAGGTAGAGGATAGCGGCAACGACGCCGGTCCTGTCCTTGCCGTGATGGCAGTGGAACAGGGCAGTGCCCTTGCAGTCCAATAGGACTCTCATGATCTGTACCAGGCGGTCACCCATCTCTTCGGCAATTATCATGTAGTAATCACCGAGAACATGGGTCCTGAGATATTCCATCGTCTGGTCCTTGGTATCATTGGGATTGCCGTTAAGAAGCGGGATGTTGTAATAATCGACATCAGGATCTTCGATAAAAGGATTTCCGGCCTGGGCTATCTCTTCGACACCTCTTAAGTCAATGACTGTCTTGATGCCGTATTCTTTAACCTCCGTTACTTCGGAAGGCTTAAGGTAGTGAGGTGAACCGGATCTGATAAACAGTCCGTGCCTGAAAGTGCAGCCGCCTTTAAGCGGCATTCCGCCAAGTTCTCTGCAGTTGATCAAAGCCAGTTCCTTCACCAGCTGTGTATCAGGATTGTATTTGCTCATATTTATTCCCCATATTTTTTAATCTGAAGTATTCTATACAAATCGTGATTGACATTCAAGGCGTCAAGTAATATCATTATTAGGCTATTGGGAGACCAATGCTTTACACGCGCCTATAGCTCAACTGGATAGAGCGTCTGACTACGGATCAGAAGGTTGTGGATTCGAGCTCTGCTAGGCGCGCCATACACAAAGCTGCTGCTGACAGGCGGCAGCTTTTTTAATACCCGAAGGAGGTAATCAAATGCGTAAGGTTCTTGTTGTCGTAGACATGCAGAAGGATTTTATCGACGGAGCACTCGGCTTTGACGGTGCTGACAAGATCATTCCCGGCATCATCTCAAAGATCAGGGATTTTGAAGGATCAGGCGATGAGATAGTCTATACGCTTGATACTCATTTCGAGAACTACATGGAAACACAGGAAGGAAAGAACCTGCCCGTGCCTCACTGCATCAAGGGTTCTGACGGCTGGGGGCTCTGCAATGAGTTAAAGCCTCTGCTCGAAGGCAAAAAGTGCTTCGAGAAGCTCACATTCGGAAGTGTCGAGCTCGCCGAATACCTTAAGGAGAACGCATCTGAGATATCTTCCATCGAAGTCTGCGGCCTGGTCTCCAACATCTGCGTTGTATCCAATGCCGTGATCGCAAAGGCAGCGTGCCCTGAAGCAGAGATCATCGTTGATTCGTCTCTCACGGCTTCTTTTGCTCCCGATCTTCATCAGGCAACGCTCGATGTCTTAAAGGGAATACAAGTAACCGTATTATAATATTGCAATCTTTCGCCGTGCTGTGATACAATTCATACTCGGCTATAAATTAATAATAATTAATTTGGAGGATATATAACATGGCATCCACAATTGAGAAGAAAGAACACTCTCAGGTAGTAATCAGCCTTGAGTCAAGCAAGGAAGAGTGGAACGAAGCCTTAAAGAAGGCTTACAACAAGAACAAGAACCGTTTCCAGGTTCCCGGCTTCCGTAAGGGCAAGGTCCCTTATCAGCTTGTCTGCCAGTATTATGGCGAGGGCGTACTTTATGAGGACGCTATGAATGAAATCGCAAATACCCAGTATCCTGAAGCAGTTAAGGAGCATGACCTCAAGGTTGTCTCCAGACCTGAGATGGACGTTACTGACATCAACGAGGACGGCATCAAGTACACGATCACAGTTTACGTTAAGCCTGAATTCGAGCTCGGTCAGTATGAGGGCGTTGAAGTTCCTTTCAAGGAGCAGGTAGTTACAGATGAGGATGTTGACGCTGAGATCGAGCGCATGAGAAAGAGAAATGCTTCTCTCGAGGAAGTTACTGACCGTGCAGCTCAGGAAGGCGACACAGTTACGATCGACTACGAAGGCTTCAAGGACGGCGTTGCTTTCGAAGGCGGCAAGGGCGAGGGCTATAACTTAAAGCTCGGCTCCAAGTCCTTCATTCCCGGCTTCGAGGAGCAGGTAGCAGGCCACAATGCAGGTGAGGAATTCACGATCGAAGTTAAGTTCCCTGAAGATTATCATGCAGAAGACCTCAAGGGTGCTGATGCTACATTCAACGTAAAGATCCACGCTATCAAGACAGAGATCGTTCCTGAGCTTGATGATGAGTTCGCAAAGGACGTTTCCGAGTTCGATACTCTTGACGAGCTTAAGGCTGACGTAAGAGCAAAGCAGCAGGAGAGAGCTGACAAGGACAACAAGGCTGCTTTCGAGAACGAGACAGTACGCGCTATCTGCGACAACTGCGAGATCGACATCCCTGAGTCCATGGTACAGAACGAAGTAGAGCAGATGGCTGACGATCAGGCAGCTCGTATGTCCAATCAGGGCATCGCTCTTGACATGTATCTCCAGTATGTCGGCCAGAGCATGGACGAATTCAAGAAGTCTCTTGAGCCCATGGCACGCGTAAGAGTTAAGTCTTCACTCGTTATCGAAAAGATCACAGAGAAGATCAACCCTGAGGTTACAGACGAGGACTACAACGAAGAGCTCTCACAGATCGCTAACACATACAAGATCGACGTTGAGGAAGTTAAGAAGTCCATCGGCGAGGATTCCGCATTCATCAAGGATTCCATCCGCGCCCGTAAGACGGTTGAGTATCTTGCATCCAAGGCAGTCAAGGTTGAGCCCAAGGAGCCTGAGGCACCCGCTGAAGAGGCTAAGACAGAAGAGTAATTTCTTCCTGAATTATGTTATTACACACCCCGTGAGGATGATCCTTGCGGGGTGTTTTATTTGCGGTGTGTAAGTGTTGCCGCTGGTTTTGCCGTTCGTTTGACCTAAAAATGCCTGTTTGAACGGCTATAACCGTACTTTTAGCCTGCATTTTATTTGAACGGCTGAATGAATGGCGCCGCCGCCCGATGATAATCTACGGACTATGCGAAATAGATTTTTTTCCGTTACTTTTTCGGAATCCGGCGTCACAGAAGGCTGAATTTACGTACTAATTCTTGAAAATCCATTTTTAGTCCGTATTTTTTGAGTTTCAGACCTGTCTGATGAAGCTTTTTTACGTACTAATTCTCGAAAATCCATTTTTAGTCCGTATTTTTTGAGTTTCAGACCTGTCTGATGAAGCTTTTTTACGTACTAATTCTTGAAAATCCATTTTTAGTCCGTATTTTTTGAGTTTCAGACTGGTCTGATGAAGCTTTTTTACGTACTAATTCTCGAAAATCCATTTTTAGTCCGTTTATTTTGAGGTTCAGACCGGTCTGATACAGCTTTTTTACGTACTAATTCTCGAAAAAAAAATAAGTCCGGAAAATCATTGTCAAAATGTTGATTATATTTTTCATGTTCGATCTTGATTATTCGAAGTGTTGAATTAAGATTCAGGCGCCGCCCGGAACTCCGCATAACAATGAAAAAGGCAGCCGCTCAATTGAGCTGACTGCCTGACTAGAGCAAAATATTAAAAAGCTTATGTTCTGTAGCTTCCGTTGATCTTTACGTAGTCGTAGGAGAAGTCGCAGGTGAACATTCTGTCGTAAGCATCGCCTTCGTAGAGTGTGATGTCTACCTTGAGGTCGTGCTCGGAGAGCAGCTTGGCGGCTTCGTCCTCATCGAAAGCAACGGCTGCGCCGTCCTTGTACATGAGCATTCCGTTTAAATGAATGTCGACCTTCTCGGGATCGAACATAGCACCGGAGTAGCCGACTGCCGTGAGGATACGGCCGATGTTTGCGTCTTCGCCGAAGAAAGCGGTCTTGCAGAGAGGGGATCTTGCGACTGATGTGACGATGAGCTTTGCGTCTTTCTCGTCCTTAGCGCCGTGAACTTCGATCTCAACGAACTTGGTAGCACCTTCGCCGTCTGCAGCGATCATCCTTGCAATGTCCTCAGCGAGCCCGCAGAACGCGTTCTCAACGAGCTGATAATCATCACTTCCTTCCTCTACGGAAACGCCTGAGGCGCCGTTAGCGAAGATTACGACCATATCGCAGACGGATGTGTCTCCGTCGACTGAGACGCGGTTAAAAGTGTATTTAACGGCCTTCTGGAGCATCTTCTTCAGGGAAGCTGAATCGATGCCGCAGTCAGTGGTGAAGATGCTGATCATGGTGGCGAGGTTAGGGTGGATCATTCCGGAACCTTTAGCGATGCCGGAGATGGTAACTGTCTTGCCGCCTGTAAGCTCGATCTGTGCGGATACTTCCTTGGGAACCGTATCTGTTGTCATCATGGCATACTCTGCGTTGTGAGCGGCATCTTCGGAAGAAGAAAGACCGTTTACGAGAGAAGGGATGACGGGAAGCATCTTATCAAGAGGAAGTCTTGATCCGATAACGCCTGTGGAAGCCGTGAGGATCTCAGAAGCATCGCAGCCGAGAAGGGAAGAAGCGGCTTGCGCGACTTTGGCTGCGTCTTCAACGCCGACTGCTCCTACGCCTGCATTAGCGACCTTGCTGTTTGTAATGATCGCACGTGCTTTGCCTGTATTTTCAATGATGTTAAGTGATCTTACGAGGGAATGACCCTTTACGAGGTTGGATGTGTAAACGCCGGCAACGTTGCATAAGGTGTCTGAACAGATCATACCGACATCAAGGTAAGAGGATTTGGGGTCGTTCTCATTTATGTTTGCGGGATCAGCGCACTTCATGCCGGCAGATACGCCGTTTGCCTTAAAGCCCTTAGGCATTGTTATATAGGATTTAGTTAATTCTTCTTCCATAATAAAAACCTCTAAAATAAGAATCTGATGCAAATGAATATTTATGCAAGAGATTGTATAATTCTGCATATAATACACTTGCGTAAGATAGTAGTCAACTGAATAATATCAGTAACGACCGTATATTATACATCTTTATTTTATGGTGCAATAAACTGCTTGACTTAAAACGCACTTAACATTATACTTTTGAGGCAATTGGCTGTCATGGTGGGATTAGTTCAGTTGGTTAGAGCGCTAGTTTGTGGCACTAGATATCATGGGTTCGAATCCCATATCCCACCCCAATTTTTTAATTGCCTCTTATCACTGGGGTGTAGCCAAGGGGTAAGGCACGGGTCTTTGACTCCCGCATTCGTAGGTTCAAATCCTGCCACCCCAGCCAAATGGTTCACTAGCTCAGCCGGTAGAGCACTTGACTTTTAATCAAGGGGTCTGGAGTTCGAACCTCCAGTGAGCCACCAAATTGATTAATCCCGGCCTCCGTCTGAAGCGGAGGCTGTTTTTTCGAATAATCCGCGAAAACATCGAAAACAGCCCTTTTATGTTACAAATTCGTGGCATTTTTGTTCATCTGCCTTGATTTTGCTTAAAAATTCGGGAAATATCAGGGGCATAGATGGTAGAATTACAGTACAAAGAAGATTGTGATACCAAGGGAGAAGGTCTTAATTGAACTACAGAGTGTTCAACATCTTATCTGCTTCGTTAGCGGCTGTTGTTGCAGTCGGTTCTATCTGCATTTATGAATGCGGATCAAAAAATGATGCGCGTCTTCAGAGCCCTTCGCTCCTTGGTCCCGGCACAGTCGATTTCTTCCAGAGGCAGTTAATGGACGACGAACCTTTGGAGACCGGACTCGTTACCGTAAGCCTCGGCAATCCTAATGTAAGCATCAAGGATTATACCTTTGTAGCTACTACTTCTTTTTCAGATGTTAAGATAGACTACGGCAACGATCCTACGGATCCGGTTACTTATGACGGTGCCACATACTGGCTTAAGGTCGATACTTCGCTTGTATCACCTACGCTCCCGAACAGTTCTGATGTAAAGACCAAGAAGGATGAGCCCGTTCCTGAGATCAAGCTTAAGATCGGTGATTCTTTCAGAAGGCTCTCATATACGAAGGAATGGTCTCTTGTAAGACTTGCAGACGGTACGACCGGTTATCTCAGGAATGAGGATCTTTCTGCAACTCTGATCACACCCGTTCCTACGAACACTCCTACTCCTAAGCCGACACCTAAGCCGAAGAAGAAGGCAAGCAGCTCATCTTCATCTTCTACGAAGACAAGTAATAATGTTAAGGAGACTAAGGTCTCCAAGACCGTTTATGCTACATGCGCCCTCAATACAAGATCCGGTCCGGGCATCTCATATTCATTGCTCTCAACACTTAAGTCAGGAGCCAAGATATCTGTAGTTGCAGAGACGGACAACGGCTGGTACAAGTCGAGTTCAGGATATTATGTTAAGGCTAGCCTTACTTCGTCCAAAGCACCTTCAAGCGGCGGTTCTTCGTCATCATCATCCTCGTCGTCATCTTCGAGCAGCAGCAGTAGCAGCAGCTCATCATCTTCCTCTTCGAAGGTTGGTGATAAGTCAGGCGATTTCGCCAAGTACGTAAGAAGTTTTATCGGATGCAAGTACGTTGCCGGCGGTGCATCTCCTTCCAAGGGATTTGACTGCTCAGGATTCGTTATGTACTGCTTCAAGAATTACTACAATATCTCGCTGCCTCACGGCGCTACATCGCAGTCCAAGAAGGGTAAAGAGGTATCCAAGGATGACATCCAGTGCGGCGATATTATCTGCTTCGACCGTAACGGTGACGGAACGATGGAACACTCAGCGATCTATATCGGCGGCGGCAAGTACGTACATGCCAAGGGCAAAGCTTACGGCGTAGTCGAAGACAATTTCTCGAGCGCAAAGAATATCGCTCACATCAGACGAGTTCTGTAAGATCTGATCAACTAATTAACGGGCCATCTCAATCAAGAGATGGCCTTTTTGTTGTGATGTGATTATGATGACGGTATTCCGGTTTTCGTTATCAATACATCAACACGGCAATAAATACGGCGACGAACATCAAGCCGCCGCCGTATCATTAACGCTTTTCAATACAGTCTTATTCTGCGAGTGCTTTGATCGCTTCGGTGAGTACCTTTACGTCGGTCTCTAAGTTTTTAAGCGCGCGGCATTCGTTAGCCTGGTGGCACTGATCTTCCTGCCAGGGTGTCTGGATGCCGAATGCGATCGTATTGGGCATATGTCTTGCATAAGTGCCGCCGCCGATCGCGATAGGCTCTGTATAGAGATCCAGATATTCGGGCTTGTAGCCGCTGTATAACGGCATGTTTTCTTTCCAGATGTCGGTAAGAAGCGAGATCTCGGGAAGATCTTTTGCCTTGTAAAGATGCTCCATCTGGGTCGTGACTTCCACGGAAAGACCGTAGTTTGCAGCCTTCATGGCGATAAAGGACGTGATCGAATCCATCTGGTAGCTGACGGGGCACCTGATGTCGATGATAAGCGATTCGCCGTCTTCGCCGCACTTTAAGATAGAAGGATTTGCTGTAACGGAGCCTGATTCGTCAGTGATGTCGCAGCCGGTGTATTCGGCAGATGTCTTATCAACGAGCTCGTTCGCGATAAAGCTCAATATCGGAGAATCCGAATAATCTGCAGAATCGTTATTAAGCATCTTTATCATCTCGAAAATCGCATTTACTCCGAGTTCCGGCTTTGATGCATGAGCTGTCTTGCCCATGGCCTTGTATTCTTTTCCGTTTATCATGCATGTGCTCTTTGCAGGGACCATGTTTGCAGCTGAACCTGCAGTGGCTGAAATCTTAGAAGGTGCATCGTCTGAGATCTTGATGTTCATGATGCCTTTCTCGGCATAGATGACAGGGAATTCCGCATCAGGTGTTATCGAGAAAGAAGGAATCTCGCCTTTTGCGGCATAGGTCTCAACGCAGGAACATGTTCTTTCTTCGTCGGTTCCGAGAATAAGACGGACTCTCTTGGAGAGCTTACAACCGCTGTCCAGAAGTCTCTTCATAGCGATATAACTTGCTGCTGCAGGGCCTTTGTCGTCAACGATCCCGCGGCCGTAGAGAATGCCGTCTTTAAGAGTTAACTTGAACGGGGGAGTATCCCATCCGTCGCCTGAAGGGACTACGTCCAGATGACATACGATTCCGATCAGATCCGCGCCGTCGGGACCGATCTCGCACCAGCCGACGCGGTTATCTATGGTTCCCGTGCGCATGCCGTCTTTTGCTGCCGTATCCAGGAAAAACTTCAGTGCGGAGAAAGGTTTTATGCCGTAGGGAAGATCTCCGTAAGTATCGTTTTTCTCAGGCGAAGAGCCTGTGCTGTCTATTGAAATGAGCTTTGTGATAAAGCCGAATTCCTGTTCGGATAATGAGGATTTTTCCATTTGCGCCTCCGATATCTTTGCTATTTTGAATAATAACACAATTGGTCCGGACTGAAGGAGAAGCTTAGTCCTTTTTGGCATTTTGCCGATAGTATGTCTGATGACGTGCGGCAGTATAGGCAAGGTTGTGCGTTTGTAGAGATTACGTGCGGAGTTTATAATATTTATATTTAAAATTACAGGAGATAATAGATGGATTCGAATAAAAGAGAGCAGTCCGGGATCAATGATAATGTCGTTCTGATGCTGGATCCTAACGAGAATGATTCAATGCTTAGCCTTAAGGACCTGCTTTATGCGTTGCTGAGAAATCTCGGCATCATTCTTATCGTGGCTGTATTGCTCGGCGGTGTGCTTTTCGCATACAAGATAACAAGAACGGGCGGCTCTGCCACAGGCAGCAACGTGCTCAACATTAGCGCTCAGAATGAAGGTGAATCTGATGTTGAGTATCAGCTCCGCAAGCAGAAGGTCGGCAGGGCTAAAGACCTCGCGAATACGATCACAAAGATCAATTCGCAAATCGATCACCAGAGACGTTATCTTTCCGATTCCGTATATATGCAGATCGATGCCGAGAACGTATATGAGACGAAGGTTCAGTATGTTATCACGCTTAAGGATAATGCTACTGCAGGTGTCGACCGCGCGCTGGTCAATGCTTATCAGAATGCGATAAGCAGCGGAACTTATCTTGATGATTATGCCAAGGAGCATGATCTGAAGTCCGATTACATCAAGGAAGTCATTTCTTTCGAAAGCGCCGTTTCAGATTCCACGATATTCTCGACTGAAAACGGTGTAAGCAAGGCGGCTTCTTTTACAGCCAAGATCATCGGACCTTCAAATGAATTCACCGGTGATATCGCTGCTCTTATCGAGGAGAAGGTCGAGGCATCTTTCGGCCAGCTCAAGAACAATGTCGCTGACCACAAGATCACTCTTGTTGCGGTTCAGGATAACATCAAGGTCGATGCAGGTATCAGAGATAACCAGGCAAATCAGACAACAAGGATCGAGACTTTGCAGAAGCAGATAATCGGCTTTAATGATGCCCTTGACCAGATCGCAAAAGATCTCGGTGTTTCCGGCAAGGAAGAGATCCTTGAGTATTTTGCATCTGAGGATCTGTACGGTGAAGCAGGCGTTCCGGCAGCAGATTATGCAGAGAATGTAAGCTTCTGGGGAACCGTTAAGCCGGGCCTCAAGTATGGCGTGATCGGCTTTGTCGCAGGCTTTGCTGTCGTTGCCGTTATCCTTGTTCTCGCTTATGTGTTCGGAAAGAAGATCACTACGCAGGCCCAGTTCTTCGGGAAGTTCAAGTCTGTTAAGAAGATCGGTGTCATGAAGCCCACAGGAAAGAGATGCAAGTATACTGAATTTATCGACGTAAGATCCGAAGACGATTCAGTGATGAGTGCGGAGAACAATACCAAGCTTATCGCAAATAACTACAGCAATATAACCAAGGGTCTTAACAAGGTTCTCATTACCGGTACCGGCGAAAAGAAGGCAATGGAAGAGACAGTCAAGAAGCTCGGCATTAAGGGTGATTTCAAGCCGGATCTTTTCAGTGATCCTGACATCCTTAAGGTGATTCCTGATTATGACGGGGTTGTTCTTCTCGAACAGCGAAAAGTATCTCTCAGCAAGAATATCGCAAACGAGATCAATCTCATCAATAATGCGGGCACGAAGATCATCGGAGCGATCATAATCTGATAATAATCAACGCAATTTAAGAATTGGATCCCCCGCAGGCAAAATGCGGGGGATTCTTTCATTTTTCTTACACAATATCACCAAAAGCCTTACAAAATAGCCCATTTTTCTTATTTATAATACTTTTAGGTTTAATGATAAAATATCGTCATGTGGTACGTAGTTCAAGTGCGCACGGGCGATGAGCGTAAACTGGCAGACAGATTGAAGCTCGAAGTCAAAGCTGATGATGAGGAGATCTTCGTTCCTTTGTTTGAACGGAGAAAATGTTTCAAGGGCGAGTGGACCAAAGTAACTACTCCGCTTTTCCCGGGATACATTTTCTTCCAGACAAATGATGTAGAGAGCTTTTATCTTCGCTTGAAGAAGATAAATGCATTTACGAAGATACTTGGAACCGAGAGCGGTTACAGCCCCATATCGGCAGATGAAGAGAGGTTCCTGAGGATCCTTATCGGAGACGACTACATTGCCCAGGAATCTGTAGGTGTGATCGAAGGGGATAAGATTACGATAAAATACGGACCTTTGCACGGACTCGAAGGAAGCATCTTAAAGGTTAACCGTCATAAGCGCATAGCGATCATCAGGGCTGATTTCATGGGCGGTCCGCGTGAGATCAAGGTAGGTCTTGAGATCATCGAGAAGATCCCCTGAATCATTTTCAGATCTTTTTACAGAGGATTTATAGTTGTACAAGCGTAATGCACAAGGCTGGTCAAAGCATATAGACTTTATGGTGTTGGATCTTGCTATCCTTCAGATTTCTTATGTGCTCGTATATTATCTGCGTTTCCATGATTTTGTGTATTTCTCGCAGAAATACAGGAATCTCGGCATTTTGCTCTTTTTGACCGATCTTTTGATCATCGTTTTGAATAATTCTCTTCATGATGTAATCAAGCGCAGCTACATCAAGGAGCTTATCGAATTCGGCAAGCACTGTCTTTATGTTTTTGCCGTTGTTCTTTTTTATCTCTTCGCTGCACAGCAGGATGTTTATTATTCGAGACTCGTTCTTGGAGGCTCGGCTCTTTCATATTGCATAGCGGGTTATGGTTTCAGATGCCTTTGGAAGGCTATCCTTCAGCACAGCAGGTTCAAAAGAGAACGCAACAATATGCTTGTTGTCGTATCAGAGAAGAATGCCGACCAGATAATCTCACAGCTCTTAAGTGATAACCGCGCCGGTTACGATATCGTCGGAGTCGTACTTCTTGAGACTTCCAATATCATGAGTGTTCACGGCATCCCTGTCGTATCGGATATGAAGAAGGTAACACAGTATATCGCTAAGGAATGGGTCGATTCCGTCTATATCGATGCTCCCATCAATGACCGCCAGGTCGTAAGGCTTATGGATTCATGCGCGGTAATGGCTGTTCCTACGCATTATCATGTTCCGTACATGGGAAGGACCGGCGTTAAGAGGTTCTCCGAGAAGATCGGCGGTACTTCGGTCCTTACAACGGCCGTAAACTATGCTACTCCTGTTCAGATCCTCATTAAGCGTCTTTTCGATATTTTCGCAGGCGTTATCGGAAGCATAATAGCAGTTCTCATCATGATCATCATAGGACCTGTCATCAAGATCCAGTCGCCGGGGCCGATCCTGTTCAAGCAGAAGAGAGTCGGTAAGAACGGCCAGCATATCTGGATCTATAAGATCCGTTCGATGAGAATGGATGCAGAAGATATGAAGCAGGAACTGATGGACGATAACCTCGTGAAGGACGGCATGATGTTCAAGATGGATTTCGATCCCAGGATCATCGGCAACAAAGTCCTTCCTGACGGTACCAAAAAGACAGGTATAGGCGAATTCATTAGAAGGACGAGTCTTGATGAATTCCCGCAGTTCTTCAATGTGTTGACCGGTTCAATGTCGACTGTCGGTACAAGACCTCCTACGATCGATGAATACGAGAAATATCATTATCATCACCGTGCCAGAATGGCCGTTAAGCCGGGCATTACCGGAATGTGGCAGGTATCAGGAAGATCCGAGATCACTGATTTCGAAGAAGTAGTAAGACTCGATACCGAGTATATCTCCAACTGGAGTCTCGGCCTTGATCTTAAGATACTGTTGAAGACTATCGGTGTTGTATTTACCGGAAGAGGCGCAAAGTAATCTCAGGCAGGGTATATCAAGGAGGGGACATGAGCAGCAACTGGTATAAGCTTGTTATGAAAGCTACAAAGGTTAAGTACGGCAAGGGCCTTCTTTTGAAGGGTGTTCCGGTTATCTTCAATAAAAAGGGCGCTGAGCTTACCATCGGAAACAACGTTACCGTCAAGTCATCATTCCTCTCAAATCTGGTCGGACTTTACAGCAGAACGATAATCGTTACGCGTGCTCCCGGAGCATATATCAGGATCGGTGACAATGTCGGCATGAGCGGTGTTACGATCTATGCGCGAAAAGGCATCGAGATCGGCGAGAATACTGCCATTGGCGGCAATACGAAGATCCTCGATAATGATTTCCATCCGATCGAAGCTGAGACAAGGAATAAGCTCCTTGCAGATAAGAACGGCGGCGACAGTGATCTCGTTCCTTCAAAGCCCATCAAGATCGGCAAGAACTGCTTTATCGGATGCAATGCGATAATCCTTAAGGGAACGGAACTCGGCGACGGCTGCGTTGTAGGCGCGGGCGCCGTTGTATCAGGAAAGTTCGAAGCCGGTTCTGTAATTGCCGGCAATCCCGGCAGGGTAATAAGAAAGCTGGAGAACGCCTGATGAAGAAAAAACTCCTGATCTACGCTCATTATTATGCACCTGATGCCGCTTCAACCGGCCAGATCCTTCAGGATATGGCTGAGGGCATGAAGGATGATTTCGACGTTACGGTCATCTGTACCGTTCCTTCATATACAGGCGTGATCGCTGCAGAATATAAAGAAAAGAAGATCTACGAAGAGGAATTAAACGGCGTAAGGATCTTAAGAGTTCCTGTACCGGAGTTTACCAAGAGCAGCAAAAAGAGCAGGATAAAGAACCTTCTTGCTTACTACACACAGGCAAAGAAAGCGACTAAGAAGTGCGGCCCGCAGGACTATGTCTTCACTATATCCCAGCCTCCCGTAATGGGCGGCATGCTCGGTCTTTATGGCAAGAAAAAGATAAGGACTGCAAACGGGGATCACCCTAAGTTCATATACTGCATCCAGGACTTTAATCCTGAGCAGATCGAAGCTACGGGCTATGTGAAGATGAAGCCCGCAATGAAGATCGCGATGAGCCTTGATAAGAAGTCATGCAGGAAGTCTGATCTTGTTATCACGGTCGGAAGAGATCTTGTCGACACATTGAAGAACAGATTCGCAGGAGAAACTGTTCCCGATTACACCATGATCAACAACTGGATCGACGAGAAGCAGATATATCCTCTGGATCCCGGTGACCCCGGCATAGCCGAATTCAAGCAGAAATACGGCCTTGAGGGCAAGTTCCTTATCATGTATTCGGGTAATATCGGACTTTACTATGATCTTGAAGGACTTATCAAGGTCATCGAGAAGTTCAACGGCACTAAGACGTCAGACGGCAGGGATGTTGTTTTCGCGTTCGTCGGCGCCGGATCTGTCCTTGATAAGCTCACCTCATATGTTAATGAGCATAAGATGGATTCCGTTAAGTTCATTCCTTATCAGGACAAGGACAAGCTCATCTACAGCCTGAATGCCGCTGATGTTCACTGGTGCGTCAATGCCAAGGGCATCAAGGGTGTCTCTTGCCCCAGCAAGTTCTATGGTATCGCGGGAGTTGCAAAGCCTGTTCTTGCCGTGCTCGAAAAAGGTTCCGAGATCGAGATGCTGATCTTTGAGATCGGCTGCGGCAAAGTATCAGAGCCCGGTGATTATAAGGCTGTTGAAGATAACATAAGATGGTTCATCGATAATGCTGACAGCAAGGAACTGATCGATATGGGAAATAAAGGCCACGATTATCTTGTCAGGAATCTGACAAAAGATATAAGCATTGAGAAATATATCGATGTGATATCCAGGCTCTGATATACCGGGTGAATATAGCGTGAAAGTACTGCAGATAAACACATTCGGAAACTTAAGCACCGGCAAGATCGCCGTTGATATATACCGCACTTTAAAAGCACGCGGTCACGAAGGCGTTGTCGCTTTTGCAAGAAATGATGTGCCCGGAGATGTTCCGTCGATCAGGATCGGCAACTCATTTTCCATTTATGCTGACGGCGTTTTTACGAGGTTTACGGATAAGGCAGGTCATTACTCAAAAGGCGCCACGGCAAAACTCATTGAGCAGATAAAAGATTATGATCCGGATATAATTCATCTTCACAATCTGCACGGATACTACATAAATGTTCCGATGCTCTTTGAGTATCTGGCAGAAGCTGATAAGCCTGTTGTCTGGACGTTGCATGACTGCTGGGCTTATACAGGGCACTGCTGCTATTACAGCATGGCGGAATGCAGCAAGTGGAGGCAGGAAGGATGCAGCAGATGCCCGCAGAAAAAGTCCTATCCGGCGAGCCTTTTCAAAGATAATTCTGCTAAGAATTTCAGCGAAAAGAATCAGATGGTCCATTCTGTTAAAGGTCTTAACCTCGTATGTGTCTCAAACTGGCTTAACAACGAACTGAAGGATTCTTTCTTGAAAGATCTGCCTTCAAGAGTCATATACAACGGAATAGATACTAATGTCTTCAAGCCGTCCTCCTGTGATTTCAGGATGAAGTATGATGTCGGTGACAAGGCTGTCGTTTTGGGCGTTGCGAGCACGTGGGACACCAGAAAAGGTCTTGCTGATTTTATTGAATTGTCTAAGATTCTGGACGACAGATATAAGATCGTCCTGGTCGGCCTTAATGACAAGCAAAAGGCCTCGCTGCCTGACAACATGATAGGTATCGGAAGGACTGACGGACCTAAGGAACTCGCCGGGATTTACAGTGCTGCCAATGTCCTTTTTAATGCGAGTGTAGAAGAGACATTCGGCCTGCCGAACATAGAAGCCATTGCCTGTGGAACTCCCGTTGTTGCTTATAACTGCACGGGCATTCCGGAGACCGTTACGGAGAATGAAGGTTATATCGTCGAACCTCATGATCTTATGAGCGCTGCAGACAGGATCAGAACGATATGTGAGCAGAGAAGAAGACCGGATGTAAGTTCTTTCAGATTCCCGAAGGATAAGACTTACGAGGCATATATGAAGTTGTACGAGGAATTGATATGAACCCGTTAAGGATACTGTTTGTTTTCGGTTGTCCTTTGAAAAAGGGCGGAACAGAGAATGTCATGATCAATATCGTAAAGAATATCGATCGTGAGATGTTCCATATTGATTTTCTCATTTTCGACAAGACAACGGATACTTCTGATGATAAGAAATATCTTGAGTCTTTAGGCTGCAGATTCTATCAGATAACGGCCAGGGGCGTTGACAGAAAGCTCCACAACAAAGAACTCGATGATTTCTTCAGAGACCATAGATACGATATCGTTCATACACATATGGATGCAATAGGTGAAGAGGCTCTTAAGGCGGCGAAAAAGCATGGCATTAAGGCAAGGATCGCGCACAGCCACAACACTGACCAGTTAGATAACCCCAAGGGCCTTAAAGATCATCTTCACAGGGCTTATCTCAAGTATGAGAAGCACCTGTTAAGACGCTATGCGGAATATTATGTCGCATGTTCTCCTGAAGCCGGCAAATGGCTCTTCGGAAAGAAGAGATGCAAAGGTGAGAATTACCTGCTCCTTACAAATGCTATCGAATCATCAAGATACAGTTATGACGAAGAGACCCGCGCTGAAGTCAGGAAGGAATTAGGCTTTGAAGGGAAGAAGGTAATAATCCACGTCGGACAGTTCCGTACACAGAAGAATCATGACAAGGTCATCGAAATCTTCAGTGAGCTTTGTTCGCGTGATGAAGCATACAGACTGATATTGGTCGGTAAGGGCGAGGACGAATACAGGATAAGAGATATGGTCAGCGGGATGGGTTTATCAGGCAAAGTTCGGTTCCTCGGAAACAGGAATGATGTAGACCGCTTGCTTCAGGCAGCTGACGTATTCCTTTTCCCGTCGCTTTATGAGGGATTAAGCATCGCCTTGCTTGAGGCTCAGGCATCTGATCTTATATGCATTGTTTCGGACACGGTTTCTCCTTCTTCGTTTGTTACGGAAAAGGCGGTGAGCCTTGGCCTTGATAAAGATGCAAAGACGTGGGCTGACAAGATCGAAGCATCTCTTGATGCGTTTAAGACCAGAAGCGACAGGAAGTCTTTATTTACAGATAAAGGTTATGATATAAGTGCGCAGATAAAAGTTTTGGAGAAGTTTTATATGAAGGCGGCAGGGATATGAGCGATAAGATTGATTTCATAGTTACATGGGTCGACGGTAACGATCCGGAATGGCAGAAGACCAGAAATGAATATCTCGGCATCAAGACATCAGAGGATAATGCCGGAGCCCGGAGATACCGCGACTGGGATCTTATGCGCTACTGGTTCAGAGGTGTCGAAAAGTTTGCTCCCTGGGTAAATAAGGTCTATTTCGTTACTTGCGGCCAGAGGCTGGAGTGGCTTAATCCGGATCATCCTAAACTTAAGCTTGTTGACCATAAAGACTATATGCCGGAAGATGCGCTTCCCACATTTAATTCTAATGCAATTGAGCTTGGCATCAATAAGATCGAAGGCTTATCTGACAGGTTCATTCTGTTTAACGATGACTTCTTCATTCTTGATGAAGTAAAAGAGACGGATTTTTTCAAGGCCGGAAAGCCCTGTGATTTTGCTGCTTTGGATGCAATAGAATTTTCTGAGGATTTCGGTTATATCCTTGCAAATAACGTGAGGGTGATCAATGAGAACTTCAGTAAACGTGAAGTCTTAAAGAAGAACCGTTCTCAGTGGTATAACATGAAGGATATCAAGTCAGTTATAAGAACATTGGAACTTACTAAGCCATGGAATAAGTTCACGGGTTTTCGTGACTATCACACGCCTGTCGCATATTTGAAAAAAGAATTCGACGACATGTGGAACCTTTATCCTGAACTTATGAATGCAACTGTTCACAGCAAATTCAGAAATAAGGAAAACATAAGCCACTGGCTTATAAGATACTGGAGACTTGTGAGCGGGAATTTCGTTCCCACTTCGCAAAACAAGAGGACATTCATTCCTGTCACAGACGGGGATAATTCATTCCTCATAAGCACGATAAAGAATCAGAAAAAGAGTATCCTCTGTATTAACGATGAGTTTTCAGGGGATGACATAAGCAAGGCTCAGAAAGACTTGAAAGATGCATTTGAAAGCATTCTGCCTGATAAGTCTTCTTTTGAGATCTGATAAAGGAAAAATATGGGAACCAAGGTAAGTGTGATCACAGTCTGCTATAACGCTGAAGCTTCGATCGGGAATACGTTGAAGTCAGTTCTTGAGCAGACTTATAAAGATTTTGAATATGTTATCATTGACGGAGCATCAAAGGATAACACGCTTAAGATCGTTGAAAGATATAAGCCGGAGTTTGAGGAGAAAGGCATTTTATTAAATCTTATCTCCGAGAAAGACAACGGCATCTATGATGCAATGAATAAGGCAGTAAGAAGCTGTAATGGCGAGTGGCTCATCTATATGAATGCAGATGATACATTTGCAGATGCTGATGTGTTGAAAGATATTTTCGCAGATAATGATCATGACGGAATCGATGTTGTCTACGGTGACAGTTACCGCATTAAGGGAGACCGGAAAAAGCTTGATATTGCAGACAAAGATCTCGAAGCTCTTAAAGATTTTAAGTTCTTCTGCCATCAGGCGACTTTTACGAGAAGAAAAGTCTTTGATGAGATAATGTTTGACAGCCGGTTTAAGATCTGCGCTGATTATGATTTCTTCCTTCAGGCTTATCTTAAAGGGTATAAGTTTTATCACGAGAACAGAGTGGTCTGTGTATATTCAGTTGAAGGAACATCCAATAAAGCTTATTACAAAACAATCCTTGATAACTACAATGTAAGGATAAAGAACGGCATAATCAGGAAAAGCCCTTTGATCAAGCT
Source organism: Oscillospiraceae bacterium (assembly GCA_902764825.1). GTDB lineage: Bacteria > Bacillota > Clostridia > Saccharofermentanales > Saccharofermentanaceae > Saccharofermentans. Next base: position 163,864 of record CACWXL010000002.1, on the reverse strand, counting down.
TAAGGCTTTTATCTGGAACCTGAAGCATATGTTAAGGAATGAGTGGTAAAAGATGAGAAGAAGTAATTTCATCGAATTTATTCTCCTTATGTTCTTCCTGGTGATCCTGTTTACGCCAAGGGCATTTGAGGTACTGCCTGTTGTTTCTTTTGTTTATACACAAATGTTTCCAATTCACTGCCTGGTGTTCCTTGCTGCGATAATCATGTCTGCGACGATCAGCTTTAAGAATCTAAAAAACGCCATAACAGCAGGTGCATTTGTTTTTATTCTGACAGGCGTTGTCGTGGCCATTCTGCACGGAGGCGATTATAAGCTTTTGTTCCGCGCGGCGATACATCTGTTCGCAATTCTATTTCTTGTATCTTATGAGTTTTACAGGAAAGATAACTGCTTTTTGGAAGCGTGCGCATGGTATTTTACCGTGATAATTCTGATCAACCTGGTGATCCTCGTATTAAAGCCGGAGGGAATAATCACCATGGAAACATATTCTGCTGACGGTCAGTTCAGGCAGATAGACCGAATGAATTTTCTGGAAGTTGATAACAGGTTATCGCTCCCGTCCTTGCTGGCTATCGCGACAGCGTATCTTCTGCCTGATAAAAAGATCAATAAGATCCTTCGGATTACAGCTCTGGCAGCAGGCGGCTTTACTAATCTTCTTACGATGTCAGGCACCGGAATCGGAAGCTATTTTGTAATGCTCATTTATGTTTTATTCATCCACAAGACAAAGGTCAGGGAAAAGCTCATCAACGTAAAGACGCTGCTTGTTGCTTATGTTTTTTGTATGTTCCTTATCGTTTATGCGGGCTTGATACCGCCTCTTGCTCACATTATCCGTGAAGTGCTTCATAAGGATCTGACGTTTTCAGGCAGGACCTATATCTGGGAGAGCTGCCTGAAAATGATATCCAGGCACCCCATAATCGGTTACGGCAACTTTGATAACGGCTGGATCATCACGTGGCACGGGATCAACAGAAATGCGCATAATCTTTTCTTTGACATACTTATCCAGGGAGGCTTTGTTCTTCTTTTAGGTTATCTTGCGATGGTATTTACGGTATTTAAGACCGTCTCCGGCAATAAAGATAAGAAATCCGGGCTTTTGCTCGTGCTTCTTTTCTGCTTTTTCGTAGTTATGCTCTGTGAATCTTTCATTGATAACAATTATATCTTCCTGGCATATTCTCTGGCATTGCTTTGCAAGTATAATAATTCCCGGAAGGATAAGCTGATCGAACGGTTGAAGAACAGGTTAAAGTTTAAGGCATAAGTATCCGGAGACTAACAGATGGAGAGTTTATTTACCAACAGTAAGTCAAAGATCGTAGACTCCGACCGCGTTCTTTATACTGCGTCCACCTTTGCAAGGAACTCTCTGTTCCATCTTCAGGAGATCGGAAGACTTGAAGCGTTAAAGCCTCATACATCTTCAAGATCCAACCTTCAGTCCTATCTTTTCTTCATCGTCGAAAAGGGTTCCGGGCTCCTGAAATATAACGGCAGGGAATATGAGCTCTCAAAAGGCTCATGTGTTTTTATTGATTGCCGCAAGCCATATTCACACCAGCCTGATCCTGATGATCTTTGGACACTGTCCTGGTGCCATTTCTACGGTCCGACGCTCTCATCGATCTATAACAAGTATTGCGAGAGAGGCGGCAGGCCTGTTTTCGCGCCCTCTGATACTGAGATATTCGTTAATGTGATAAGAGAACTGATCGGAATTGCCAGGAGCGGCGAGCATATAAGAGATATGCTCATAAATGAGAAGCTGTCCCTGCTCTTAAGGCTCATAATGGCTGAGTCCTGGCACCCTGAAGATAAGGCGCTGCCCGTAAAGAAAGCGAGCGTTCTTGAGGTAAAGGCATATCTTGATGAAAATTATGAATCGAAGATATCTTTAGACGGCCTTTGTGCCAAGTTCTTCATATCCAAGCATTATCTGACCCATTCATTCAAGGAACAGTTCGGCATGACGATTACTTCGTACCTGTTATCTGTCAGGATCACGCATGCCAAGCAGCTCTTGAGATTTACGAATAAGAGCGTCGAAGAGATCGGATATGAAGTCGGAATAGGCGCGCCGCATTATTTTTCACGGGTTTTCAAAGAAGTAGAGGGAGTATCTCCTACAGTTTACCGGGAGCAGTGGTAACAAAAAAGCTATATAATGTAAGTGAACTGCAAAAAGATGAATTCTTCGGGCGGTTCGCTTATTTTATTATGGTGAAGTATTTGAACCATATTGTGATAACCGATTACTAATTGGAGGAATGAGATAAATGAAAAAAGCATTGATCACAGGCATCACAGGTCAGGACGGCTCATATTTGGCCGAGTTCCTGCTCGATAAGGGATACGAAGTTCACGGCATCACACGCCGCGCAAGTATCGCAAACACCGGACGTATCGAACATATCATGGATAAGATCAAGCTCCATGACGGCGACCTTACGGATTCGACTTCTCTTATCCGCATCATCAAGGAAGTAATGCCTGATGAGATATATAACCTGGCAGCTCAGAGCCATGTTCAGGTAAGCTTTGACGTTCCTGAATACTCCGGCGATGTTGATGCCGTCGGCGTTTTAAGGCTTCTTGAAGCAATGAGGATGCTGGGCTTGGAGAAGACCTGCAAGATCTATCAGGCTTCAACATCAGAGCTCTTCGGCAAGGTAGAGGAAGTACCCCAGAGAGAGACTACGCCTTTCCATCCTTACAGCCCTTATGCAGTTGCTAAGCAGTACGGTTTCTGGATGATCAAGGAATACCGTGAAGCATACGGAATGTTCGCCGTAAACGGCATCCTCTTTAACCATGAGTCTGAGAGAAGAGGCGAGAACTTCGTAACAAGAAAGATCACACTTGCTGCAGGAAGGATCGCTGAAGGCCTTCAGGATCACCTGGAGCTCGGTAATATGGACAGCCTCCGTGACTGGGGTTATGCAAAGGATTATGTTGAATGCATGTGGCTCATCATGCAGCAGGAGACACCTGATGACTTCGTTATCGCAACAGGTGAGCAGCACACGGTTCGTGACTTCACGGAGAAGGCTTTCAAGGCTAACGGCATTGAGATCCGCTGGGAAGGTACCGGCGTTGATGAGAAGGGCTATGACGTAAAGACAGGCAAGATGCTCGTCTGCGTAAATCCCGCATGGTTCAGACCTACAGACGTTGACAATCTCTGGGGCGATCCTACAAAGGCTAAGACCGTTCTCGGCTGGAATCCTCAGAAGACAACATATGAGGAACTTATTGAGATCATGGCCAAGCACGACAGAATGCTCGCAAAGCAGCAGAAAGCAATGAAAGAGGCGCTCTGATATGATGGACAAAAATGCAAAGATCTACGTTGCCGGACACAAGGGCATGGTCGGCTCAGCTATCGTAAGAGAGCTTGAGCGTCAGGGATATCACAATCTCGTTTTAAGAACGCATAAGGAATTAGATCTCACAAGACAGGATCAGGTCGAGAAGTTTTTCGAAGAGGAAAAGCCTGAATATGTATTCCTTGCAGCTGCTAAGGTAGGCGGCATCATGGGAAATGCAAAGGCCAAGGCTGACTTCATGTACGATAACATGATCCTTGAGATGAACGTAATCCACAGCGCGTGGAAGAACGGCTGCAAGAAGCTGGAATTCCTCGGAAGCTCATGCATCTATCCGAGAATGGCTCCCCAGCCGATGCCTGAGTCATGCCTTCTTACATCTAGCCTTGAGCAGACCAACGAAGCTTACGCTCTTGCAAAGATCTCAGGCCTTAAGTACTGCGAATATCTTAACGGCCAGTACGGCACGGACTATATCTCCGTAATGCCTACAAATCTTTACGGCCCCAATGATAATTACCATCCTGAGCACAGCCATGTGCTTCCTGCACTTATCCGCCGCTTCCACGAAGCTAAGGTCGAAGGCAGGGAATCAGTAACATGCTGGGGTGACGGTTCACCTTTGCGTGAATTCTTATATGTTGACGATCTTGCCAACCTATGCGTATTCCTCATGAATAACTACAGCGGTGATGAGACCGTAAATGCCGGAACAGGCAAGGAACTTACGATCAAGGAGCTTACAGAGCTCGTTGCAAAGGTCGTTGGCTATGAGGGAAAGATCGAGTGGGATATGACAAAGCCCAACGGTACGCCCAGAAAGCTTCTTGACGTATCCAAGGCTACAAAGCTCGGCTGGACATACAAAACTGAGCTTGAAGACGGCATCAGGCTTGCATATAAGGACTTCCTCGAGAACCCGATGAGGGCAGAAAGGTAATCTATGAACATAATCCTACTTTCCGGCGGTTCAGGAAAAAGGCTCTGGCCTTTGTCGAACGATATCCGCTCCAAGCAGTTCATCAAGATCTTCAAGAAAGAGAACGGTGAATATGAGTCAATGGTCCAGCGTATCTACGGCCAGATCAAGGCAGTTGATCCTGACGCGGTCGTAACCATCGCTACATCCAAATCGCAGGTCTCTGCTATCCATAACCAGCTCGGAATGGACGTCGGAATTTCCGTAGAGCCCTGCAGAAGAGATACTTTCGCTGCTATCGCTCTTGCGACTTCATATCTTAACTGCGTAATGAATGTTCCGAGAGATGAGGCGGTCGTCGTATGCCCGGTGGATCCTTATGTTGAGGATTCTTATTTCGAGTGCGTGAACAGGCTCTACGAAGCGGCTTCCACGGGCGCGAAAAACCTGACACTCATGGGTATCGAACCGACTTATCCGTCCGAGAAGTACGGCTATATCAAGCCGATCAAGAACGAAGACGGTTCTGACGGATGGGGCTTTACAGAAAAGCCTACTGCAGAGAAAGCACAGGAATATATTGACGGCGGCGCCCTCTGGAACGGCGGCGTATTCGCATACAAGCTCTCTTATGTTCTTGATAAGAGTAAGGAGCTTTTGGGCACAGACGATTACGATGAGCTCTTTTCGAATTATGCAAACTTAAAGAAGATCTCATTCGACTATGCAGTAGTTGAGGCTGAGACTTCAATAGACGTTCTCAGATATAACGGCGAATGGAAAGATCTCGGTACTTGGAATACTCTTACCGAAGCAATGGTCGATCCGGTCATCGGAGACGGCGCTCTTAACGATAAGTGCTCCAACGTCCATATAGTAAACGAACTCGGTATCCCGATCATCGGTATGGGCCTTAAGGATGTTGTAATCTCGGCAAGCCCTGAGGGAATCCTCGTATCAGATAAGGAGCAGAGCTCATACATCAAGCCCTTCGTCGATGAGATCGACCAGCGCGTTATGTTCGCTGAGAAGAGCTGGGGTTCATACAGGGTCCTTGATATCGAAGAGACTTCCATGACCGTAAAGGTAACGCTTAACCCCGGCAACAAGATGAACTATCACAGCCACGATAAGCGTGACGAGGTCTGGACAGTTATCTCCGGTTCCGGCCGCACTGTCGTTGACGGCATGGAGCAGCTTGTAAGGCCGGGTGACGTTATCACGATGGCTGCAGGATGCAAGCATACCGTATTTGCCGGAGATGAAGGAATTCAGCTTATCGAAGTCCAGCTGGGCGAAGATATCAATGTTGCTGACAAGCATAAGTACGAACTGTAACAGGAGAGACCGATGAACAACAAGCCGTTCTTATTAAAGCCTGCATCTAAGGACTACCTCTGGGGTGGTTCCAGGCTTAATGACGACTTCAAGTTCGGCATGGATGCCGATCCCTTTGCAGAAGCATGGGTATGTTCCACGCACCGTGACGGCTGTTCTGTTCTTACTACGGGCGAGACCTTAAGAGAAGTCCTGAAAGCTCATCCCGAATACATCGGAACACACGCTTCGACTGTTGCGGGAGGACATTTCCCGATCCTCATAAAGCTCATCGATGCCAATAAGGATCTGTCTGTTCAGGTCCATCCTGACGATGAATACAGCCTCGCAAATGAGGGCCAGCTCGGAAAGACAGAGCTCTGGTATGTTCTTGATGCCAAGAAGGATGCATCGCTTGTCTATGGCTTTAACCGTGATGTAGAAGCAGGTGAAGTCAGACAGGCTATAGATGACGGTGCCGTAGGCAATCTCTTAAATCACGTTCCGGTAAAGAAGAATGACCTTTTCTTCATCGAATCCGGAACGGTCCACGCTATAGGCGCAGGCTGCCTTGTCGCAGAGATCCAGGAGAATTCCAATGTCACATACCGTCTTTACGACTATGACCGTGTCGACAAGAACGGCGAGCAGCGTGAACTGAACATAGAAAAGGGCCTGGAGGTTGCAAACCTTAAGGCTTCTGCAGCGCCCAGACAGCCTATGAGAGTCTTAAGATACAGGAACGGCTGCGCAAGCGAATTCTTGTGCCGCTGCAAGTATTTCCAGGTCGAAAGGCTCCTTCTCAACACTGAAGTAAACAGGGAACTTGCATCTTATAAGACGGAAGAAAACTCATTCCATGCGTTGCTTTGCGTCGACGGCTGCGGAATAATAGCAGCAGACGGCTTTATGCTCAACTTCTTTAAAGGAGACTGCATCTTTGTTCCTGCAAACAGCATCGAAATGAAGCTTCACGGCCAGGCACAGATCTTGGATGTAAGTTGTTGATTATGAAATTTGCATATTTTATTACCGATCACGGATTCGGCCATCTTATGAGAGAACTTCCCGTTATGAGAGAACTCATCAGAAGAGGCCATAAAGTAACAGTTGTCACAGGCTTGCAGCAGGCGGAAGTAACAGATGAATATCTGGACCACAAGGCTGAGATTATAGTTGAGAATACTGATGCCGGGCTTGTCGTTATTCCGGGCTCTTTGATCATCGACATCGATGCTACTGTAGCAAAGATCCGTGAACACATTAACAAGTGGGAAAGTCTGATAGAGAAGAGCGTTGATGCTGATGCCTATGTGATCGATATCTGTCCGTGGGCTGTTATGGCAGCGAAAAGAAAGGGCATCAGAAGCTTTCTCATGACGAACTTCACATGGGTCGAGCAGTATGAACCGTTTGTTCCGGAAGAACTCGTTGACAGATACAGGGATGCATACAGACAGGCTGACAAGGTGATCTTTTTCGATCTTGCCAACGAAGCATCAAGAAATTTCCTCGGTGAAGGATTCGAAGTCGGTTTTTCCGCAAGGCCTTTTGACCCCGTTAAGGTCAAGGAGATAAGAGATGCTCACGATAAGCCGATCGTCGTGATCACATGCGGCGCGAGCAATTCGGGATTCGATTTTGATATCGACGTAAGCAGGCTTCCTTATTCGTTCATCGTAACAAGAGCGCTTAAGCTGATAGGCGATAATGTCGAGTATCTTGACCCCAAGACCAGTAACACGCAGGACTATGTCGCAGCTGCTGATTACTGCATTGCAAAGGCAGGCTGGTCTACGGTATCAGAGTTTGTAACCGCAGGTGTCAGAACGGCACTTCTTGAGCGCGACGACACGCCTGAGGATACCATGACCATCAACCAGCTTAAGGACAGAAAACTTGCAATATCGATCAAGGTCGATGAGCTTAAGGATATCGGCAAAGTAATTGAGAAGATGGACAGCTTCGAATGGTCAGATAAGATCTATGAGAATGAGTATTCGAAGATCGCGGATATAATCGAAAACAACACAAAACAGGAGATATAAAGATGGATTACAAAGCAGAATATGAGCGCTGGTTAAAGCTTGCTTCTGACAGCGAGATCAATAAAGAGCTTCAGGGAATGGATGACGTTGCCATGGAGGATGCATTCTACAGGAACCTCGCATTCGGTACGGGCGGACTCCGCGGAACGATCGGTGCAGGCACAAACCGCATGAATATCTATGTTGTAGCAAAGGCGAGCCAGGGCCTTTCAGATTATCTGCTCAAGACCGTTGACGGCCAGCCCTCAGTAGTTGTCGGCTATGACAGCCGAATCAAGTCTGACCTCTTTGCAAAGGTTGCTGCATCAGTATTTGCTGCCAACGGCCTTAAGGTATGGATCTGGCCTACATTGAATCCTGTTCCGACGGTAAGCTTTGCGATAAGAGATCTCAAGGCTTCACAGGGCATCATGATCACTGCATCCCATAACCCTGCTAAATATAACGGCTATAAGGTCTATGGCGCTGACGGATGCCAGATCACGACTGAAGCTGCCGCAACTATCCTTTCCGAGATAGAGAAGCTCGATATCTTTGCTGACGTTAAGTCAATGGATTTCGAGAAGGCGGTTGAAGAAGAAAAGATAGAATATATCCCTGATTCAGTCATGGACGGCTTCATTGAGGCCGTTAAGAGCCAGTCTGTCCTCTTCGGAGATGAGATCGACAAGAACGTAACTATCGTTTATTCACCTTTGAACGGTACCGGTCTTAAGCCTGTTACGAGAGCTTTGGCTGAGTCCGGATTTACCAACATCATAGTAGTTGAAGAGCAGAAGAACCCTGACGGAAACTTCCCGACATGTCCTTATCCGAATCCGGAGATAAGGGAAGCTATGGAGCTGGGCCTTCAGTATTGCGCAAAGTATGGCGCGGATCTTCTTTTCGCGACCGACCCTGATGCTGACAGATGCGGCATTGCGATCAAGGCTCCTGACGGAGAGTATCAGCTTCTTACAGGCAACGAAGTGGGAATCCTGCTCCTCGATTATATCTGCAGCCAGAGATCCAAGCACGGTAAGATGCCCGGGCATCCCGTATTCATTAAGACTATCGTTACGATGGATCTCGCAGAGAAGATCGCAAGCCATTACGGCGTTGAGACCGTAAACGTTCTTACGGGATTTAAGTTCATCGGTGAAGTAATAGGAAAGATGGAAGCAGAAGGCAGGGAAGCTGATTATATCTGCGGCTTTGAAGAGTCCTACGGCTATCTTACCGGTTCATATGTACGAGATAAGGATGCAGTAAATGCCGCATTCATCATCGCCGAGATGTTTGCTTTCTATAAGACAAGGGGAATCAGCCTTATCGATAAGCTGGGTGAGCTCTATAAGGAATACGGATACTGCCTTAATACTCTGCATTCATTCGAATTCCCGGGTTCTGCCGGCATGGAGAAGATGGGTTCCATCATGGCAGGCTTCCATAAGGGTCTTGATAAGATCGCAGGTCAGGAAGTCATTAAGACTGAGGATTACAGCAAGGGCTTAAACGGCCTTCCTAAGTCTGACGTTCTGAAGTTCTATACAAAGGATATCTCCGTTGTCGTAAGGCCATCCGGCACTGAGCCTAAGCTCAAGACATATGTGAGCGTAATATCTGACAACAAGGAAAACGCTATGGCTGTTGAATCTGAGATCATGTCTGAATTATCAGGTAAGCTAAGTTAAAGATATATGTTTTTGAAGCCCTCTAACATTATCGAAAGCCATGACAGAAACGACAGGATCTTTACGGTCGCATCATTTATCCTGTTCTGCCTTTGCTTTTGTTTCCTGTTCTGGTTTCTGAACGTTAATATGGAGAGGTTTTTAAATTCTGATGATACGAGTGAGTTAATCCTTTCCAAAATGCTCGCAGAAGAGAACCGCCTCATTACACCGAACTGGTTCTATTCGACAGAACTCAGAGTCTTTAATACGCAGATCGTTTATGCTTTCTTTTTTAAGTTCTTCAATAACTGGCATAAGATCAGAATCGTATCCGATATACTGCTGACCTTAACGATGCTCGTATCCGCATATTGGCTTTTCAGAGTTTTCAAACTGAAGAAATATGCCTGGTTGGGACTTGCAATGTTGCTCATTCCGACCTCAGTTCATTATTTCGAGATCGTGCTAAAGGGCGCATATTACTATCCTCACATCGTGATATCGATCCTGACGGTTGCAATACTTGAGAGTTTAATGAATCTAAAAGGGAAGAAGCTTTTATCCTTCATCCTTCTTACAGTCCTTTGTGTATTGGCTTTTCTGTCAGGCCTGGGGGGGCCGAGGCAGATACTTATCGTTTATCTTCCTGTTCTTGTTACGGCTGTTATTCTTCTTGTTTTGGACAGTGTCGAAAAATATAAGAATGGTGAAAAGAGTATCGGAAAATGTGTTAAAGATTCAATAGCAGCAGGCTCATCACCTTTATTGTGTTCTGTTCTGGCCTTTGTCTTTGGCCTTGCCGGGTTTATTATCAACTCGACCGTACTGCATCTTTACTATGATTACTTTAGCTATGATATCAATTTCAAATCGTTCAACATTAACAGGTTAAAAGATGTTATAGCGTTTTATTTCCGGAATTTCGGATATACGGAAGGTAAGGTCTTTTCCGAAAATCTCGTTCATAACATCGTCTGCTTTGTATGGTTTGCGCTTTTCGTTGTCTCACTTATCGTGGGATTAAAGAGAAAAAAGAAAGATCTGTATTTCAGATTCTCATTGCTGACACTTGCTTCATATCTGGTATATGTTCTTGTTTTCATCTTTTCGGATATCATCTTCAAAGACCGGCACAGCCTTGTCCTTATATGGATGACTCTCCCTTGTATTTTCTTTTTGTTTGAAGAGATCAGGAACAAGATCAATTTAAGATATTTACCCGTGATCATGTTTTGCGGATTGATGTTGATTACCGGTGCATTCAGGTATAAGACTCTATCCGAGAGGGATGACCTTGCTGAGCTTAAGAAGATCGCAGTATTCCTCACAGAGAACGGTTACAGGGACGGCTATGCCACTTTCTGGAACGGCAATGTCTTAACCGAACTTTCAAACGGATATCTTGATGTCTGGATAAGCAGCGATGAATTAAATGAAGGCGAAAACAACGACCGCACATTTGAATGGCTTCAGAAAAAATCCCATGTCTGTGAGCATCCCGAAGGAAAAGTATTCTGGGTATTATCTGAAGCTCAAAGAAGGGACAGCAGACTGATAAAGTATGTTCCTGACCAGCACATTATCTATGAGACACCTGAAGAAGTGAACTGGGATGTCTTTGACAGTGAAAAACTCGTAAAGAGGTACTATGTTTACGGGTTCAGCAGTTACGATGAACTCTACGGCCTGATAGGAAATATTACTATTTCCGACAATTATACTATCGCTCCCGGTAAGGAATATAAGACCAGAAATGTTGAGCTTTATCCGGATTGGTACTATGTGACGGTACAAGGATCAGATCTTGATCAGGCTGATTTTGGTGTTGAGTATAATCCCGTGATCGTAAAGGATTATAAAAAGACTACTTGGAACAGACCTCAGGAGATCTCCGGTACTGTCGTATCAAGAAGCGGTGATCATGTGGTCTTGAAGTTCAAACTCGGTGAGCAAACGAAGACATTGAAGATAACCGCACATAACAACGGTTCTTCTTACTGCCATATTGACAGTTTACTGATAACCAAGAAATACGTTTATCACAGTGACTTCTTCAGTTCCCAGTTTGTATCCGGCGCATCTGACAATAAAGGAACGCGTGAACTTGATGCTGACAGCGTCTCCTTCGGACCATACATGACCCTGGTTCCCGGCACTTATATTATGGAAATTGAAGGAACCGGCCTTGAAGGGACGGAATTTGGCGTTACCTATAAACAGGACGGAGAAATGAAGCCTGTAGAGGGTAAGGCAGTCACGTATACTGATAACAGGATTGAATATGAGTTTACGGTAACCGAGACGCTTAATGATTGTGAGTTCAAGGTTACAAATAAATCCGGTAAGTCCTGTGTCCTGAATTACATCAGGGTCAAGTTCAAGGAATAAGATAATCTGAACTGTAACCGTCATCCGTAATCCCGGATAGAGGAAGATGCTCGCTTAAGTCTTACTTATGCTATAATTCAACAAGCATAAAAATGATTTGAGGCATTAGCGTGAAGGCATTAATTCTTAATTCCGGCTTGGGCCACAGAATGGGCGTTCTTACGTCAGAACACCCAAAGTGCATGACGGAAGTATCTGCCACCGAGACTATTCTTTCCAGGCAGTTAAGGCTCCTTGAGAGCTGCGGGATAACCGATGTCGTTATGACGACAGGGTATTTTGATTCAATTCTGGTCGATTACTGCCATTCGCTGGGCCTTCCTTTGAACTTCACTTTTGTCAATAACCCTCTTTATGCTGAGACTAATTATATCTACAGCATCTATTGCGCGAGGGAATACCTTGATGACGATATCGTGCTGATGCACGGAGACCTTGTTTTCGAGTGCTCGGTATTGGAAGACATAATCGCATGTCCTACGAGCTGCATGAAGGTATCATCGACCATACCTTTGCCTGAGAAGGACTTTAAGGCTGTTATCAAGGACGGATTCGTTCAGAAGGTGGGAATCAACTTCTTCGACGATGCTATGGAAGCCCAGGCCCTTTATAAGCTTAAGTGTGAGGACTGGAAGCTCTGGCTTGATAAGATAATCGAATTCTGTGAGAACGGCAACCGCAAGTGCTATGCCGAGAATGCTCTTAATGAACTTGACGGCGCGTGCAATATCGCTGCGTTTGACGTTAAGGACAGGCTTTGCTCTGAGATCGACAATCCTGAAGATCTTGCAGCTGTATCTGCAAAACTTAAGGAAGTGGAGAACAGATCGGTTTATATGTCCTTGTCCACGAACGTTATTCACGGCGGACATATCTCCATCATAAAGAAAGCTGCAAAACTCGGTAAGCTTACTGTCGGCGTCCTTTCAGACGAAGTGGTCGCAAGCTATAAGTATGCGCCGATCGTTCCGAGATCCGAGCGTAAAGCCCTCGTTGCATCTATTGCAGGCGTTTACAGGGTTGTAGATCAGGATACATTGTCTTATGCGGACAATATCCGTAAATATAAGCCTGATATCGTCGTTCACGGCGATAACTGGGTCACGGGTTATCAGAAGCCGATAAGGGAGGAGGTCATCAAGCTCCTTGCAGAATATGGCGGAAAGCTTGTTGAGTTCCCTTATTCAGCTGATGCCAAATATAAGTCGATCGAGAATACCTTCAGCGGTGAGATAACCGATCAGGAGAACCGCGATCTTGAACTGAACGTGTGGAGATCCGTCGAAGGCATCATCACGGCTGAGAATAATTACGAGAAGCTTGATAAATGGATCGTTTCAACGGGCGCGAAAGCAATTCTTCTCGTTTGCGGGCCTTCCATCAATGGCATGCCGATTAAGAGGTATCTGGACACTGTTGAATCAAGACTAGGTGTCAGGATAGTCATCTTCAGCGATTTCACGCCTAATCCTTTATATGATTCGGTCGTAGAAGGTGTAAGCGTCTTTAACCGCGAGAAATGCCAGGCGATCATTGCTATAGGCGGCGGATCTGCGATTGACGTAGCCAAGTGCATTAAGCTGTTCTCTAATATGGATCCTGATAAGAACTTCCTTAAGCAGGAGATCAAAGCAAATGACATTCCGTTCCTTGCAGCTCCGACAACGGCAGGAACAGGTTCTGAGGCAACGAGATTTGCCGTTATCTACTATAACGGTGCCAAGCAGTCCGTAAATCATGAGAGCATAATCCCTAAGACTGTCCTTATGGACAGCAGCCTTCTTAAGACGCTGCCTTTGTATCAGCGTAAATGCACAATGTTCGATGCGCTCTGCCATTCTATTGAATCCCTCTGGTCAGTCAACAGTACTGATGAGAGCAAGGCTTATGCAAGCGAGGCGATCCATCTCATACTGGATAATCTCGACGGTTATCTTGCCAATGATAAAGTTGCCAATCTCGAAATGATGAATGCCGCATATAAGGCAGGAAAAGCCATTAACATCTCACAGACGACAGCAGGACATGCCATGTGCTATAAGCTCACGTCTTTATACGGTCTTGCTCACGGGCATGCTGCAATGCTTTGCGTAAGAGCTTTGTTCCCGTGGATGCTTGAGAACCTTGATAAGTGCATAGATCCGAGAGGAAAGGAATATCTTGCTTCGGTAATGGATAATATCGCTGAGGCATTCGGATTCCCCGACCCCAAACTGGTATGCACCTATCTTGATGAACTATATAAGAGGCTTAACATGTCTACACCATCTGCGAATGAAGCAGAGTATATGTTGCTTGCATCATCCGTAAATGTTGATAGACTGAAGAATCATCCGATCGCTCTGGACAGGGATACGATAGATTCCCTGTATCATAAGATCCTGGGCAATTCAGAATTGGAGGCATAAATGACTACTGAACTTACCAGAAAGCAATTCGATATCCTGGAAGCTTTGGCTACTGCAGATAAGACTTTCTCGCAGCGTGATCTCGAAAAGCACACAGGCTATTCTCTCGGAACCGTCAATAAGGCTATAAAAGAACTTACAGATCTGGGCTATATAGAGAAGAGCAAGATCACTGATAAGGGCATTGAGGCGTTAGAGCCTTACAGGGCTAAGAGAGCAGTCTTTATCGCTGCAGGCTTCGGTTCGAGAATGGTTCCGATCACATTGAACACTCCCAAGCCGCTCGTAAGAGTCAACGGAAAGAGGATCATCGATACTCTGATAGACGCATGCCTTGCTGCAGGGATCGAAGAGATCTATATCGTAAGAGGATATCTCGCTGAGCAGTTCGACCAGCTCCTTTATAAGTATCCGATGATCAAGTTCCTTGAGAACCCTTCCTATAACGACGCAAATAACATTTCGAGCGCCCTTGTCGCAAGATATCTGCTCTCGAATGCATATGTACTGGAAGCTGACCTTGTCTGCAGCAATCCGGAGATAATCAAGAAATATCACTATTCTTCTGACTTCCTCGCGATAAAGAAGGACCGTACGGATGACTGGTGCTTTACCGTTAAGGACGGCATCATCGTCGAAGAGAAGGTGGGAGGTCTTGACTGCTGGCAGATGGTCGGCATCTCTTATTGGAATGAAGCAGACGGCCACAAGCTCTCACAGGATATCGATGACGTGTTCCAGACACCCGGCGGACGCGAGAGATACTGGGAGCAGGTTCCCCTTGTTTACCGCAAGGAAAACTATAAAGTTGCTGTCAAGGAATGCTTCGACGAGGACATCGTGGAGATCGATTCTTTCAAGGAATTGAAGGCCATAGATAAGAGTTACGACGTCTGATCTGACAAATTAGTTCATTTTTCTGGGCAATATTGGTGAAAAATGAACGCTTTCAATTAAATATATATTGTTTTTGCCTCCTGTTGTGCTAATATTGAGTTCGATTTACTCGTAAAATGAACGCAGGAGGCGTTTTAATGGATCCTATCGTTAAAAGAAATGTTCTCTTGAATCCCGGTCCGTCCACAACGACTGATACGGTTAAGATGGCACAGGTAGTTCCGGATATCTGTCCGAGAGAGAAGGAATTCGCATCACTTATGAAGGGACTTCGTGAAGATCTCGTAAGGATCGTTCACGGTGATCTTGAGAAATACACATCCGTACTTTTCTGCGGTTCAGGCACGATAAATATCGATGTCTGCATCAATTCTCTGCTTCCCGAAGGCGGCAAAGTCCTTGTAGTTAATAACGGCGCTTACAGCACCAGAGCAGTTGAGATCTGCGAATACTACGGGCTTCCCCATATCGATCTTAAGTTCCCGGTAGATCAGAAGCCTGATCTGGCCCTCGTCGAAGAGACACTGAAGAACGATCCTTCCATTAAGCTCGTACATACGACTCATAACGAGACTGGCACGGGCATCTTAAATCCCATCAGGGAGATCGGTGCTCTTGCTCATAAATACGGCGCTATCCTTACTGTTGATACGACAAGCACATATGCGATGCGCCCGATCAACATCGAAGAAGACAATATCGACTTCTGCATGGCTTCTGCCCAGAAGGGTCTTATGGCCATGACGGGTCTTTCCTTTGTTGTAGGCAACAGAGCCATCATCGAGAAGTCCAAGGATTATCCCAAGAGAAGCTATTACTGCAATCTCTTCCTTCAGTACGACTGCTTCGAAAAGACCGGCGAGATGCACTTTACGCCTCCGGTCCAGACTATCTATGCAGCACTCCAGGGTATTAAGGAATACTGGGCTGAAGGTGAGGAAGGCAAGTGGGCACGCCACACCAGAGTATTCAATGCCATCAACGAAGGTCTTGATAAGCTCGGCTTTAAGCAGGTCATCAAGCCTGAAGACCGTGCAGGTCTTGTAAGTACCGCGGTCTATCCCGATGATCCGAACTGGAGCTTTGAGAAGGTACACGATTACTGCTATGAGAGAGGCTTTACGATCTATCCCGGCAAGATCTCTTCCACGAACACATTCAGACTCTGCGCTCTGGGTGCTATCGACGTAAAGGACATAAATGACTTTTTCGAAGTCTTCGAGGAAGCCTTGAGAACGAATAATATTCAGATCCCTGTTAAGTATAAGGAGAATTGAATCATGAAGACTGTTTATACCTGTTTCTGCACCGATGTTATCCATGAAGGACATCTGAACATCATCGAGAAGGCAAAAGAGCACGGCCGCGTTGTCGTAGGCGCTCTTACTGATGAGGCTCTCATCAAATACAACAGATTCCCGACGCTCTCTCTTGAAGAGAGGATAAAGCTCTATAAGGAGCTTGATGGTGTTGATGAGGTCGTCATCCAGAATGATTTCATGTATAACGACGTTATTGCTTCCATAAAGCCTGACTATGTCATCCACGGCGATAACTGGAAGAACGGCCCCGAGAGCGCCATCCGCGATCATGTTGAAGAACTCCTCAAGGAATACGGCGGTGAACTGATCGACGTTCCTTACACATATAACGAGAAGGTAAAGAAGATCGACATGCAGCTTCGTGAAAAGCTCGCAATGCCTGAATACCGCCGCAAGCGCTTAAGACAGCTTATCAAGATGACGCCTATCGTTAAGACGATGGAGGCTCACAGCGGTCTTACCGGTCTTATCGTTGAGAAGACCGTTGTAGAGCATGAAGGTAAGCTCGAGCAGTTCGATGCAATGTGGATCTCATCTCTTTGTGATTCCACGGCAAAGGGCAAGCCTGATATCGAACTCGTTGACATGACATCAAGATTCAGAACGATCGACGATATCATGGAAGTAACGACAAAGCCGATCATCTTCGACGGAGATACCGGCGGACTTACAGAGCACTTCGTATATACAGTCCGTTCACTCGAGAGAATGGGCGTTTCCGCAGTCATCATCGAAGATAAGAAGGGCTTAAAGAAGAACTCTCTGTTCGGTACTGAAGTCAAGCAGACACAGGCTACCATCGAAGAGATGAGTGCCAAGATCGCTGCAGGCAAGAGAGCCCAGCTCACAGATGATTTCATGATCATCGCACGTATCGAGAGCCTTATCTTAGAGCAGGGTATGGAAGACGCTCTTGCAAGAGCCAAGGCATTCGTTGAGGCTGGCGCTGACGGGATCATGATCCACAGCCGCAAGAAGGATCCTGCTGAGATCCTTGAATTCTGCGACAAGTTCAGAGCATTCGATAAGACAACACCTATCGTTGTCGTTCCTTCTTCCTTCAATACGATCACGGAAGAAGAGCTCGCTGCTCACGGCGTTAATATCGTTATTTATGCTAACCAGCTTACAAGATCGGCATTCCCTGCAATGCAGAAGACAGCTGAGGATATCCTTAAGTATCACAGAGCTAAGGAAGTCGATGACAGACTTATGTCCATCAAGGAGATCATCACTCTGATCGACGAGATCTGATTTTGGCTGGTATCTGATTAATACAACAAACGGTGCCCGGTTATTGGGCACCGATTTTTATTGATTAAAAAGATTTAGTGTATAATAGCGTTGATATTTGTGTTTATTTTATGGAGAACTGATGAGTAAAGATAATAACAGCGTTTCTGCTAAGAAAGCCAAGACTAAGAGTCAGGGCTCAAGATATATATACCGCGGCATCTGCGCGGTGCTTCTTACGGCACTTTCCACATTGAGCTTCATGCTGGTATGGCTGGATTACGTAATCAATCAGAACAATAATACTGATCGTTTGCTCGGCAAGGGCAACATTGCGATGTCAGCGATCATCTACATCCTGATGTTCATCATATTCGGCAGGTTTTTCAGGGCTTTCTCGATCGGCGTTGAGAGGATCGCGAAGCAGACGGTAAGTGTTGCTTTATGCCTTTTTACCACCGCAGTTGCAGAGATCCTGGTATCTGCCACGATCCAGAATAACTTCAGATATATGCCTCAGTTTGCCTGGAGATATCTGCTCCTTGCTTTAGGACAGTCCATAGTTCTGGGTGTATTGGTCATAATCATGAACTTCATATACAGGAAGATCATTCCGCCTTTGAATATCACGCTTATCTACGGCTATCACCCGAATAATATCGAAGATAAGCTTGCATGCCTTCCTCATAAGTATCAGGTCGTAAACAGGGTCAAGTTTGACGATCCCGGTGTTGATCTCGAAGCCGTAATTAACGGCAGCTCCAGCGTTCTTATCAACGACGTTCCTTCACAGATCGAGAATAAGATCATTAAGCTGTGCTTTGATAAGGATGTCAGGACTTATGTTGTTCCGAAGATCGCAGATATCATCCTCAAGTGTTCTGACAGTATCAACGTTATCGATACGCCTTTGTATTTAAGCCGTAACTTCGGTATGAGCTTCGGTCAGAGATTTGCGAAGAGAACAATGGATATCATTCTTTCAGGACTTGCGCTTATCGTATTCAGTCCGATCTTCCTCATCACGGCTCTTGCCATCAAGATCGAAGACCATGGTCCCGTGTTCTTCAAGCAGGAACGTGTAACCAAGGACGGCAAGCACTTCATGATCCTGAAGTTCCGTTCCATGATCGTTGATGCAGAGAAGGACGGACGTCCGCATCCGGCAGGCGAGAAGGACGACAGGATCACTAAGGTCGGCAATATCATCCGTGCATGCAGAGTAGACGAGCTTCCCCAGCTCTTCAATATCTTTGCAGGTGATATGAGTATCGTCGGACCGAGGCCTGAGCGTTACGAGCACGTTATCAAGTACACCCAGGATATCCCCGAATTCAAGTTCAGAGAGAAGGTCAAGGGCGGTCTTACAGGTTATGCGCAGGTTTACGGCAAGTACAACACTTCAGCTCTCGATAAGCTGAAGCTCGACCTCACATATATCGCTAACTACAGCGTTTTACTTGATTTCCAGATCATTTTCGAGACCATCAAGATCTTGTTCCAGAAGGAAAGCACTGAGGGCTTTGACAGCGAGCGTGCGAAAGAAATGCACGACGCAGACTGCAAATAATTGATATAATTGAATTGACGTAACGGCTTTCCTGATTATTGGTGTAAAGGCTTATGGACAATTCATTTGACGTGATCATCATCGGAGCAGGCGTAACAGGATGTGCGGTGGCAAGAGAGCTCTCGCGCTATGACTGTTCTGTGCTAGTTATCGAGAAGGACGAGGATGTCTGCTGCGGCACTTCCAAGGCCAACAGCGGCATAGTCCATGCGGGCTACGATGCTAAGCCCGGCACTCTCAAGGCAAAGATGAATATAAGAGGCAATGAGATGATGACATCTCTTTGCGAGGAACTTGATATCCCGTTTAAGAAGATCGGGTCGCTTGTCGTATGCACGGACGAAGCAAACCGCGGAGGCATTGAGGATCTTTATCAGAGGGGAATTGCCAACGGTGTTCCCGGTCTTGAAATACTCGAAAAAGATGAACTTAGAGAGATAGAGCCTAACATCTCTGATGATGCTGTCTGCGCTCTTTATGCTCCCACGGCAGGCGTTATCTGTCCGTTCAGGCTTAATGCCGCACTAGGTGAATGCGCTGAGCAGAACGGTGTTGTCTTCAGGTTCGATACCAAGGTAATTGGCATCCGTCGCACTGATGATTCATGGACAGTCGTGACGGATAAAGATACTTACATGGCTCGCGCAGTGGTCAATGCAGCAGGGTGTCACGCAGATGAACTGCATAATCTCGTATCAGACACGAAATATCACATTACGCCCAGAAGAGGCGATTACATGCTCCTTGACCGTTCGCTGGACGGCTTCGTAAAGCATGTTATCTTCCCGCAGCCTACGAAAATGGGTAAGGGAATCCTCGTAACGCCTACGGTTCACGGCAACACTCTGGTCGGACCGACTGCAATTGATACTGACGATAAGGACGAAGCTCCGGTTACTTCCGAAGGTCTTTCAAAGGTTCAGGAAGGCGCCATAAAGAATGTTAAGGGACTGCCTTTAAAGCAAGTTATCACCGGCTTCTCCGGTCTTAGAGCACACGAAGACGGCGGCGAATTCATCCTGGAAGAAGCATCGGGATGCCCCGGATTCTTTGACTGCGTCGGCATTGAATCACCGGGCCTTACTGCTTGTCCTGCGATAGGCGAATACATGGCTTTGCTTGTGTCTGAAAAGCTCTGCCTCGTTAAGAAAGATTCCTGGAACGGGATCTGCAGGGATGTGATCAAACCGTTTGAACTTCCTGCAGAAAAACGTGCTGCTCTTATAAAGGAGCATCCTGAATACGGACGAATCATATGCCGCTGCGAGACCATTACGGAAGGCGAGATCATTGATTCTATAAGACGCCCTCTGGGCGCAAAGTCTTTAGACGGTGTTAAGAGACGTACAAGAGCCGGAATGGGCAGGTGCCAGGGCGGCTTCTGTTCGCCGCGCGTTATGGAGATCTTAAGCAGGGAATTAGGACTGCCGCTTGATTCGATAACCAAGAGCGGCGGAGATTCTCATATAGTTTTAGGGAGGACCAAAGATGAAGGCTGATATCGTAATCGTCGGCGGCGGTCCTGCAGGCCTTGCGGCTGCGATAGCTGCGGCAAAGGAAGACAATACTCTTGATATCCTGATCCTCGAGCGCGATCACGAGCTCGGCGGGATCTTAAACCAGTGCATACATAACGGCTTCGGCCTTCATACATTTAATGAGGAACTGACCGGACCTGAATATGCAGCAAGGTTTGAAGCCCAATTAGATGATCTTGGCATCCGATATATGCTCGATACCATGGTACTTGATGTCGCTTCAGATTCTGTTACTGCCGTTAACGGCAAAGAAGGCGTATTTAACGTGGACTGCGGCGCTGTTGTTCTCTGCATGGGTTGCCGGGAAAGGCCCAGGGGAGCACTTAACATTCCGGGTCTCCGTCCTGCCGGAGTCTTTACTGCAGGCACTGCCCAGCGTCTTGTAAATATCGAAGGCTATATGCCGGGCAAAGAAGTCGTTATCTTGGGCTCGGGCGATATCGGCCTTATTATGGCGCGCCGCATGACTTTGGAAGGCGCGAAGGTAAAGGCCGTATGCGAGCTGATGCCTTATTCGGGCGGCCTTAAGCGTAATATAGTTCAGTGTCTTGATGATTTTGAAATTCCGCTCCTGCTGTCTCATACAGTCGTTGATATCAAGGGCAAGGAAAGAGTATCTTCGGTCGTTATCGCTGAAGTCGATGAACGTTCAAAGCCCATTCCCGGCACTGAGCAGGAGATCTCATGCGATACATTGCTCCTGTCATGCGGGCTTATTCCTGAGAATGAGCTCTCAAGAGAAGCAGGCGTAGAGATAAATCCTGCAACCAACGGTCCTGTCGTAAATGAGTCCTTTGAGACTTCGATACCGGGCGTCTTTGCCTGCGGCAATGTCCTTCACGTTCATGACCTCGTTGATTATGTCTCTGAAGAATCCGGAAGGGCAGGTAGGGCCGCTGCAAGATATGTTAAGAACAGGGGCAATGGCAGCGGACCGGTGATAAAGGTAAAGAACGGAGCCGGCGTGCGTTATACCGTTCCGTCAACTGTCAGAACATCAGAGCTGGACGGCGATCTCGTCATTAGATTCAGATCCGGCGGTGTTTACAGGGATTCTTATATCGATGTCCTTTTCGACGGCGTTAATAAAATGCACAGAAGAAAGCCGATAATTACGCCGGGCGAGATGGAACAGGTAATTCTCAAGAAGGAAGATCTGGAACCAGCTCCTTCAGAGATACTGATCAGTATTGCGGAGAAATGATATGGAAAAGCGTGAACTTACATGTATCAACTGTCCCATGGGATGCCGTATAACCGTCACGATGGAAGGTGACGATATCATCGCCGTTGAAGGCAATACCTGTAAGCGCGGCTATCTATATGCCTGTAATGAGGTTAGGACTCCCGTAAGGACCGTGACTTCAACTGTAAGGGTAGAAGGCGGCGTGTCTGACCGTGTAAGCTGCAAGACAAAAGAGCCTGTGCCCAAGATCAAGGTTTTCGAGGTCATGGAAGCGATTAACAAGGCTTCATGCAAGGCTCCGGTCGCGATCGGCGATGTGCTTATCGAAGACTGTGCGGGCACGGGAATCCCTGTTGTTGCGACAAAAGCGGTATCTCCTGCCTGAATTGCCTCTTTATTATTTTGTCTTTATTAGATTATTTGTTATTATCTAATGAGACTTTGTAAAAGAGGGAACCGCGCAAATGGATAATTATTCTGTTCTGATGAGTGTTTATCACAAGGAAAAAGCAGAATTTCTCCGTGAGGCTTTGGACAGTATCTGGAATCAGACGGTGCAGACAAATGATTTTGTGCTTATCTGCGACGGTCCCTTAAATGAAGAATTGGACAAGGTCATCGATGAGAATGTTAAGGCTCATCCTGATGTGCTCCATGTCGTAAGGCTCGAAAAGAACGGCGGCCTTGCAAATGCTCTCAATATCGGCATAAAGCTCTGTAAGAACGAACTGGTCGCCAGAATGGATTCTGACGATATCTCTTATCCTGACAGATGCGAGAGGCAGCTTAAGATCTTTGAATCAAGAGACGACGTGGATCTTGTATCCGGCACAATCGAAGAATTCATTGAGAATAAGGACGTCATAGAATCCAGGCGCGAGATGCCGCAGGAGCCGGAAGACGTATATGAATACTGCAAGAAGAGATGTCCTTTCAACCATCCCTGCATCATGTACAAGAAGACTGCGATTATCGAATCAGGTGGATATATCCCTTCTCATATCGAAGACTATTACCTCTGGGTACGTGTTCTCCAGCACGGATTCAGAGGATATAACATCAAGGAGTCACTCCTTTGGATGCGCGCCGGCGCTGATATGTATAAGCGCAGGGGCGGCAAGAAGTATGCGGAATCCGTGAAGGCTCTTTTCAAGTACATGAGAGATACGGGCTTTATAACAAAATGGCAGTACTTCAAGCGCATGAACATGAGATATGCCGGTGCTCTTGCGCCTAACTGGCTCCGCAAGTTCTTATATAAGACGCTTTTGCGCAAATCATAAGGTGGGGAAGATGAAGAAGCAGAAAGATATATATTCCAAAGTCTTCAGTGAATTCGTTTTCTCGGATTCACAGATAGAACTTCTCCATAAGACGCTTTTTGACATGCTCATGGATATCAAGCGCGTGTGCGAAAAGCATGACATCACGTTCCTTCTGTCAGGCGGTTCGATGCTCGGCGCCGTCCGTCACAAGGGCTTTATCCCGTGGGACGACGATCTCGACATCATGATGCTCCGCTCCGAGTACGTGAAGTTCAGGAAGGCCGTGCTCTCCGAGATGACTGACAAATACGATCTCGTGGAACCTTTGGACGGCAAGTATACAAATAAGAAGCCGAAGCTCTTCCTTAAGAATTCCGTGTTTACCGAAGTGGTCTACGCCGGACTCCCCGCCGAATACAGACGCGTCTTTATCGACGTGTTCATCATTGAAGACGTTCCCGCATCTGCTTCCAAGAGGAAATTCATCGGCAAGATCTACGACTTCGCATTCCACGCGTCGAGCTTTATCGGCGACTACAAATATCCGTCACCCATTATCCTCGAGAAGGGCAAGACCGACGAGGAAGTCCGGAAATACTATGCTTCAAGACGCAGGATGGGCGGACTTCTGAATGTTTTCTTCGGCATGAGATTCTATCTTAAGATCTGCTCAAAGCTCGATCACACGAAGAAAGAGACAGGCGTCGTCGCAGTTCCGTCGGCGATAAGCTATAACCGCGAAGTCTTTAAGAAGTCTCTTTTTACTGACTTAATTGAGGTAGAATTTAATGGTGAGATGTTTAAGATACCTTCAGACTACGATTCGTATCTGAAGAACCTTTATAAAGACTATATGAGACTCCCGCCTGAGAAGGACCGTGTCATTCACAGCTGCGCAGAGTTCAGGATCAATACGGAGGAATAACATGAGCAACGTAGCATTATTGATCGCCGGCGGTTCCGGAAACAGAATGCATCAGGACATCCCGAAGCAGTTCATCACTGTAAACGAGAGGCCTGTAATCGTTTATACACTTGAGGCTTTCGAGAATCACCCGGAGATCGACTGCATCGCAGTCGTCTGCATCGAAGGCTGGGACCAGGTCCTCTGGGCATATGCCAAGCAGTTCAACATCACAAAGCTCAAGTATGTGGTACCCGGCGGCAAGAACGGCCAGGATTCAATAAGAAACGGCGTTATGGAGCTCGAAAAGCATTTCGAGCCCACAGACTTAGTACTCATTCACGACGCGATCCGTCCGATGGTCAGCGCCGAGATAATCTCAGACAACATCAGAGTTGCCCAGCAGTACGGCAATGCGATCACGGTCATCCCTTGCGCGGAGGCAATGATGCAGACCGAAGACGGCCTCGTATCTGTCGGAAGCTATCCCAGAGACAGACTGAAGAGAACGCAGACACCGCAGGCTTTCCGCATCGGTGATATCTGTGATCTCCACAGAAGAGCTTTGGAAGCAGGCATCACGAATTCCGTTGCTTCCTGCACATTGAAGATCGAGATGGGCGAGCAGGTCTATTTCTCTGCAGGTTCCGAGAAGAACATCAAGCTCACGACCGTAGAAGATATCGATATCTTCAAGGCTTTGCTCGCTGCAAAGCGTTCTGACTGGCTTAAGTGAGGGATCAAGATGCTTTACGATAACAAGAACTGGATAGCAGACATTGATAAGGTCATCGAAGTCGTTCCGGAGCTCGACGAACTTGCCGGAAAGTCACTGATGATCACCGGAGCTGCAGGCCTTGTGTGCTCTGCGGTAGTAGACATCATCTTCCGTTACAACGATACTCACGACAAGAAGATACAGGTCCTTGCTGCAGGCAGATGGCCTGAAGAGATGTCAGGCAGATTCGGCGATCTCGTTAACAGGGATGATTTCACCTTCGTCGTTTACGATGCATCAAAGACCGATAACGTTATCGATGTTCACTCCGATTACATCATCCACGGCGCGAGCAACGCATCACCCAACATGATCGTAAAAGAGCCTGTTGAGACCATGATGAGCAACTTCCTCGGAATGAAGTATCTTTTAGATTACGCGAAAGAGCAGGGAACAAAGAGGATCCTTTACATCAGCTCGAGCGAAGTCTATGGCGAGAAGGAAGGCACTGAGCCTTACAAGGAAGGCCAGTACGGCTACATCGATCTTCTGAAGGCGAGAAATTCCTATTCCGTAGGCAAGAGGGCAGCAGAGACATTATGCGCTTCATATGCCGACGAATACGGCGTCGAGTCAGTTATCGTACGCCCCGGCCACATCTACGGTCCGACTGCTTCACCTTACGATAACAGAGTTGCTTCGGCCTGGTCTTATGCAGTTGCAAAGGGCGAAGACATCGTAATGAAGAGCGACGGCGCTCAGATAAGAAGCTACTGCTATTGCTTAGACTGCGCTTCTGCAATGCTCAAAGTCCTTCTCTGCGGCGAGAACTGCCACGCATATAATATCTCGAATCCCGATTCGATCATAAGCATAAAGCAGATGGCTGAGATCCTCGTAAAGAGCGCAGGCGTTAAGCTCAGAATGGAGCTGCCTACTGACGAAGAGCGCAAGGGCTTCAACCCGATGAGCAATTCGTCACTCGAGAGCACGAGCCTTACAGGGCTTGGCTGGAGAGGCTGCTTTGACGCTGAGGCAGGCTTTACTCATACCGTTCAGATCTTAAAGGAGACATACGGCTTATGAACCTTAACGAAGAGGTAAGATGCGACTATCTCATTTCTTCTGACATGAAGAAACTCTGGGCGGAATTCCTGGATATCTATGATCAGATTGATCAGATCTGCAAAAGACACGGCCTGACTGTCATAGCCGACGGCGGTACGCTCCTTGGTGCCGTAAGACATCAGGGCTTCATTCCGTGGGACGATGATTTCGATCTCGACATGTATATCGACGACTATGAGAAATTCATCGAATACTGCAAGGACGAATTGAAGGAACCATATTTCCTCCAGACATGCGAGACTGAACCCGGCTATCCTCCTTTTCACTTAAAGGTAAGAAAGAGCGGCACGACATGCATCACTGACTGGGAGCTCGAGATGAGTCCCGAAGGTCACAGAGGCATCTTTGTCGATATCTTCCCGATCTATAACGTTCCTGACGACGATGCTGTTTTCGCAAAGCAGGTAAAGAAATTAAAGAAGATCAGAAAGATCTACGGCTACTATCAGATAGACCGCGCCCTCACCAAATTCGGCGTGAAGAAGACAAAATTCAAGGCCAAGCAGCAGCTTTTGTGGAAGCTCCATTCCATTTTCACGAGCCCCGAAAAGCTTTGCAGGCAGTACATGGATCTCTGCAAACTCGAAAAGAATAAGACCAAGCGTGTCAGCGTAATCTCATTTGATCCCGGCAACAAAAAGCTCGTCTGGGACAGGACCTGGTTCGACAAGACCGTTGAGCTTCCTTTCGAGGACATAACCATATTGGGACCCCATATGTACGATGAAGTGCTGACATCACAGTTCGGCGACTGGCATCAGTTCGTTAAGGGAACGTCGCTCCATTCAGGCCTTAATTTCTCTGTGGATACCGATTACCACGATTACATTAAGGATCTTAAGGCCCGGGCCAAATAAGGGGATCAGAATATGAACCTCGAAGAAGAGATTAGAGACGGCTATAAAGTATCGGCTGATATGAAAAAGCTCTGGTCAGTCCAGATGGAGATCCTGGACGAGATCGACCGTATCTGCAAAAAGCACGACATTACATATTATGCCGACGGCGGCACGCTCCTGGGCGCCATAAGGCACAAGGGCTTTATTCCGTGGGATGACGACCTCGACGTCCAGATGTACAGGGACGACCTTGAGAAGTTCTGCAAGGTCGCCAAAGACGAACTTAAGCCGCCTTTTTTTCTTCAGACGTGGGAGACGGAAGAAGGCTTCTATCCCTGGCTTTTCAAGGTCAGGAAAAGCGACACCGCATGCTTTACCGAATGGGAGATCGAGAACAATCCCGGCGGCAACCGCGGCATCTTCGTCGACATCTTCCCGGCATATAACGTCCCCGACGGCAAGCTCGCCTTTGCCATTCAGTCAGGCAGACTAAAGCGGCTGAAGTTCCTTTTCGAGTGCTATCAGACAGACAGAGCATTATCTTTGTACGGCGCCAGGAAAACATCCAAGCGCAGGCTTGCACAGGTCATCTGGAAGATCTGCGGCATATTCACGTCGTCGGACAAGATCTGTCGTAAATTCATCAAGACCGCCACGAAAGTCGGCCCGGAAACAAAGCGTCTTGGCTATGTTACCGTTTTCCCGGGCAACAAGAGATATATCTGGAACAGGGAATGGTTTGACGGCACGGTCGACATGCCTTTCGAAGACAGGATGATCCCTTGCCAGACCGGTTACGAGAAGCGCCTCGAGCAGGATTTCGGAGACTGGCGCACCCCGATGCAGATAAAATCGATGCACTCGACACTTCATTATTCATGCGATGTACCGTACGGAGAGTTCCTGAAGACATTACGGGATTGAGAAGAGCATTATTCCTGCGATTTGACGTCGAAGATTTCTTGAAGACATTGCGGAATTGAGAAGAGTATTATTCCTGCTATTTCCGTCGAAAGCATTGAAAAACAAGCGATAAAAAGGGCTGCCGGTTGAAGGCAGCCCCTTGTGTTTTAAATCAGCCGGATATCAGTATCTTTCAGCAAGAGATGAGAGGCATGAAACCGTAAAACTAAGTGCAAAGATACCTGTGATTACACAGCCGCCGATAAGTCCGCCCAATGAGAGGTACTTGCCGACCTTTGCAACGCCGTAAAGCTGGCCGCATTCTTCAAGGAACTTCTTAGCCTTCGAAAGACCGATTGCGCCGCAAATGATGGCAGCGATCGAGAAGATATAGAAAATGCAGCATGCAACAGCAACGATACCAAGGACAAGAACAGTCTTGCCAAGTCCTTCATTTGTGACGATAGCTGCACCGGCAACAGGCTGAACAGGTGTAGACTGAGCATAAACGGGCTGAACCGGAGCAACGGGAGCTACAGGCTGAACAGGAGCAACGGGCTGAACCGGAGTTGCTGCGGGAGCAGGTGCCGGAGCCGGAGCAGGAGCAGGTTCTACAGGAGCCGCTGCAACAGGTGCTGCTGCAACAGGAACTGCAACGGGAGCAACTGCCTCAACAGGTGCAGCCTGAACGGGAGCTGCCTCAACAGGTGCAGCTGCAGGTGCAGAAGCCTCAACGGGCTGAGCTACTGACTCGACCTTTGTTCCACAGTTAGGGCAGAATAAATTACCGTCTTCGAATTTAGATCCGCAATTAGTACAAAACATTATATTACCCTCCATTTATTGAGATAGTGAAATATTAGCATTATTGATTTTGGGGTGCAATAAAATCGACCTTAACATTTGCTTAAGAAGTGGCTGATTTCTTTTGTTCTTTCAGTTTTGCGGCGATGTGCCCGAAGCCATCATTCCGCTCCGCAAAATTGAGACCAGTCTCAATTTTTGCCAAAAAGTCTCATTTTCGAGCCCATATTTTCATTTTCAGTCAAGTCGTGCGCACAAGAGGCTTTACGCCGGTCATAATGTGGGAAAACCCCAAAGGAGAACGCGCCATGAACAAGATCGAATTCCCGATGAAAGTATTAGCGGTAAAGCTGGAGTACAGAAGGCTGAAGTTGGAGAAGATGGTGAAGGGCTATTTTATTGAGAAGGATGGAAAAAGATACATAGTTATTACCTTTGATCCGGTTATTCCTAAGATTACCACACGTCATCCGCGTGTTCTTAGTTCCAGATCGAAAGTGGGCAAGAATTATTTAGAAGCGATCAACGAGTATCAAAACCTTAAGGCTGAGTATGATTCACTATTAAACGACTGGTATTCAAGATTTCGGTTTGCGCCTCCTAAGGTTAAGTTTCCAATATCGCAATATTCTGATTCGCACCGAATGAATAACGAATATTACAATTCTCGTCCGGATAAACTAGGCAAATACACTCCCGATAATCCGACAACAAGCGAACACGGCGATTTAAAGTCTAAGAATGAATTGATGGGCCTTGATCTGCTTAAAGATATGGGTATTCCGTTCAAATATGAGACCGAGTTATACCTCAAGGAAATAGACGAAACTATCAATCCCGACGGCCTTGTTAACTTTTATGAGATCGACAGATGCGCTTATCTTGAGATATTTGGCATGAGTGACAAGATCGATTATTTTGCCAGAACAAGCAACAAAATATACGGCTTCTCAAAAGAGACTTATAGGCCTGGCAGGGAAGTAATATATGTGTTTGTTTACGACAAATACAATTTTGATAAAGATTACTTTGTCAGCCAGGTGTTGTCGGCATTCAACGACATGATCCCGGATGATGCATTAGTATGGAAAGAAGATTAAAAATAGTAGCCTGAATAATAACGGGCAAAACTTCAGGCGCCGCCGGATGTTTTGCCTGGAGTTTGGGGTAAAAATAGCCGAATTCCAGGCGGAATGCCAGGCACCGCCGGATGTTTTGCCTGGAGTTTGGGGTAAAAATAGCCGAATTCCAGGCGGAATGCCAGGCACCGCCGTTGGTTTTGCCGTCCTTTGGCCTTAAAATGCTAATCCATCAGTCAGAACGAGTCTTTCAGCCCTTTTTAATGTAATGTTAAGGTTCCGTGCACCCAGCAAGCCTATATTTTATAAATTAAATATAGTAAAATAACTTGTTTAAAATCTTAAACTCGAAAATCGTGCTTAGCTGTTTAAGGGAAAGGTGTTTGGAAGAAGTCGGTCATGAAGACAGCTGTTCTTTTGCCTGTTTATAATCCGGATGAGAAGTTCCTCCGCCTTGTCGAAGAGCTTTATAAGCGCGGATTTAAGGTCGTTGCTGTTAATGACGGCAGCCTTGAGAGGTGCGACGAGTTCTTCAAGCGAGCACAGCCTTTTGCGGATGTTATCGGTTATAAGGATAACAAGGGCAAGGGTTATGCGTTAAAGCGCGGATTCGAGTATATCGGCAACAACTTAAGCGAAGAGGTCGACTATATCGTTACGGCTGATTCTGACGGACAGCATGCGATCGAAGATATCGAGAGGGTTGCCAAGCTTACAAGGAAGACTGACGGCATCGTGCTCGGCATGAGAGACCTGTCGGAGAAGATCCCGATCAAGTCGAGGATCGGAAATGACATGTCGAAGGTCGTTTATACGATCGTTACGGGAGTTTATCTCAGGGACAACCAATCGGGCTTAAGAGGGTTTCCGGTAAGACTTTGCATGTGGCTGCAGGATATTCCCGGCAACAAGTATGAGTTTGAGCTTAATGTGCTTGCGACGGCTCACAAAGAGGGCATGAAGGTCACGGGCATCGACATTAAGACGATCTACGAGAATAACAATAAGAATACGCATTTCAGGCCGATAAAGGATACGATAAGGATACAGAAGTCGCTTTGGGCTTACGGACTTATTTCCGCGTTGCTCTATACGCTTTATCTTCTGACCATTTCCGTGCTGGTATGGTTCGGGATACCGTATTTCTATTTCTGGCTTATCGGTATCTTTACGTGGGTTACCGCGATGCATGCGGTGCTGAATGTTTTCTCGGCCGGAATCAGGCACAAGCAAAAGATTAGTGTTATCTATTACATTACGTGTTCGATAAAGTATTTTATCTCGACATTGATCATGCTCCTGTTCTATTTCATGGGCTGGAACATGTTCCTGGGCGGCGTGCTTTGCCTGGGTGTCATCATGTTGTTGAGTTATGTTTTCGGACGCTCTGGAATCTTAGGAAAGGTATAAAGGAATTTTGGGAAAGGTTTATATGGATAGCTGCGATTTTGAGTTGGTAAAGAAGATTATGGCTTCTGAGGAAGTCATTTCGAACGGTGAGGGCGAGATCATTGTTAAGGCGGTGCCTGACAACGACAAGACCGGAATGATGGATAAGCGTGAGTTCTTCATAAGGAGCGCGATCTATGCTTTCCAGAAGTCGGCGCCCATGAAGTTCTCTATTGAGGGAATGCGCCAGACGACCAAGACTTACTGCAAGGATATGTGCTCGAAGCCCATTGCGGAAGACAGCTTTGATATCGATGTGAAGGGCAGAAGCGTAAAGGTTTTCTCTTATGTGCTTGACGACAGAAAGGACGAGACGCTTCCTGCGATGATATATGTCCACGGCGGTTCGTTCATGGCTTCAAAGGCTGAGTATTATAAGGAGCCGTGCCGCTACGTTGCCGAGAATCTGGGCGTCAGGGTGTTCAATGTCGATTACAGCCTTGCGCCTGAGAATATTTATCCGGCGGCTATCGAGGACGTTCTTGCCGCGCTCGAAAAGATCTACGCTGACAGTACGTCTCTTGGCGTCGATAAGGAGCACATCGGTTTCTTCGGCGACAGCGCCGGCGCGAATCTCGTGCTCGCTGCGATCCTTGATAACAAGACGGAAGCAAAGATCACTTATGCGGGCCTGTTCTATCCCTGTGTCGATCTTTATTCACGCGACAGGCGCTACGACTGGGACATCTCGATGTATGACATCTGCGAAGAGCAGAAGGAACTCATCACTTCGAGACTTCAGCTGGGTCGTGCTGACGGCAACGGCAATAACGATCTTATGGCAAATATCCTTTTCGCGTACTCGGGCGGAAGATATGAGGAAGTCAAGTGCAATCCTGACGTAAGCCCTATCTATGCGGACTTGAGCGGTATGCCTTACACGGGCATCTTTACGGCAGAGTACGACGGCCTCCGCATCCAGTCAGAGTATTATTCCAGGCTTCTTGATAAGGCCGGAATTCCTAATAAGCACATCAGATACAGAGGCGTGTCACACGCGTTCCTGGATTATTTCGGGATCGTTCCGCAGGCACAGGCAGCGCTCCTGGAGATGTGCGATCAGTTAAGAAAGGTATGGGGAATCTAAGGGGAAATGGTATCGAGGATAGTTACCGGGAACATCGAAGCGCTTAAGAATGCGCCGCAGACGTTTGAGTCGATCTATACGATCATAAAGAACAGCTTCACGAGTGAGACATTCGGCGAATGGCTCGAAAACGGTGAGGTCTGCAAAATGTCCTATTACGAGCTTTATGAGAGGGCCGACAGCTTCTCTAAGGCTGCGGTCACTTATGCCGCAAAGATGGATTCGGACAGCAGGTTCGTTGGAATATTCCTTGAGAATTCATGCGACTGGGTCGCTCTTTTCTGGGGACTTTTGCAGGCAGGCTTTAAGCCGATTCTGCTTAATACAAGACATAACATTCAGATCAACAACGACATCATCAAAGAGATGGATCCCGTTTTCGTCGTATCCCAAGATGCAAGAGTTGATAAAGCCGTCTCAGTAAAAGATCTTTTGGAAGAGGGCAAGGGCGTTAAGTTCGACAAGTCCATGATCAACTGGGCTGACGAGATAATCCTCATCACGTCCGGTTCGACATCCAAGCCCAAGATAATAAGCCACAGCGGAAAGACGATCTGCCTTCAGGTCGAGATGAGCGCTGATATCGTCAGGACTAACCAGTCGATTCAGTACAACGCAAAGCTCGATATCCACAATCTCGCATTCCTGCCGTTCTATCACATCTTCGGACTCATTGCGACACTGATGTGGTTCATGTTCTTCGGAAGGGGCTTCGTTTTCCTGCCGAAGTATGATGCGCAGAGCATCCAGTTCGTGTGCAAGCGCGTAGGCGTAACGCATTTCTTCGCGATCCCTCTGGTCTGGAACAAGACCGTTGCAGCGCTTGAGAGGGAAGTAGCAAAGCAGGGAAAGACAGAGAAGTTCAACAAGGCTATTAAGTTCTCAAATAAGCTCCAGAACATTTTCCCGCTCTTGGGACCTGTCATTGTTAGAAAATTCATTTTCAAGAAGATCAGACGCCAGCTCATGGGCGAGAAGCTTGCTTTCCTCATCTCAGGCGGCGGATTTATCGCGCCCAGGACGCTGGAAGTCTTAAACGGACTCGGCTATTCGATCTATGCGGGCTACGGCCTTACGGAGTGCGGCGTTCTCTGCGTTGAGCTCTCTAGAAAATCGAAATTCAGGAACGGTACGAGCACGGGTAAGATCTTCAGCAACGTTAAGTACAAGGTAAGCGAAGAGGGAGAGCTCCTGATCCCCAGAGACCACTCGATGAACGGCATCTATGTTGACGGAAAGTTCAGCGAGTTTACCGACGAATACTATCCCACAAACGATCTCGTCAATATCGATGAGACCGGGAGACTTCATATAATCGGGCGTTTGGACGATGTCATCATCGGACCTAACGGCGAGAATATCTCACCTGAGGAGATCGAATCGAGGATCGACAAGGGCGCCTTCACGCAGGAAGCCATGATCAACTGCAAGCTCCCCGGTACAGACGAGAAGCAGATGGTGCTCGTCCTTGCAGATGACGGCTCAATGGGCGCGTTCGAAAAGGCTTCTTCTCTAAGAAACGTATTCACATCGATAGACGCTCTCACTATGTCCGAGAGGCCTGTTAAGGTCCTTAATCTCATCGGCAGCATGCCTGAGAACTTCAAGGGCATCGACCGCAAGGCATTGAGCATGAAGCTTGAAGAGCAGGAGCTTTTCGCGACCGAATGCGCAAGACCTACTGATGAGGAGGTCACACGTACCAGAAGCGCTGAATATACCGAGCTTATCGGCAAGGTATGTGATGTATATGCCGAAGTCCTTAACAAGGACAGAGCGGAGATCACGGAGACATCTAATTTCGTTACGCTTGGCGGCGATTCGATGGAGTATGTCGAGATGCTCTCAAAGGTATCTGAAGTATCAGGAAGAACGATCAGCATGACTGAGACACCTTTGATCACGCCTATGGCGATCGCAGATTATCTTATCGAACAGAATAAGGAGTCCAAAGAATAATGTTCATTATCAGATGGTTCCTTATCTTAAACAGCATAATCCCTGCGCTCATTCTTTTCCCGATAAAGAAGATCTATCTGCGCAAGGAAAAGAAGCCGAAGTATAAAGGTCCTAAGATCATTGCGATGAACCACACCGCATTCCTGGACTACGTTGAGGCGCTCCTGGCATTCCCGGGCAGAAGGAAATATGTTCTGGTCGGAGCGCAGTTCTATGCATTTAATCCGTTCCTTACTTTCATGCTCAAGGCAATGGGCGTTATCCGCGTTGACGAAGTAACCGGCAACATGGATGCGGTAAATAAGGCTGTTGAGATCTTAAACAAAGGCCATGACATCCTTATCTTCCCGGAAGGCCATATCGAGACTGAAGGAAAGCTCATGGAATATAAGCAGGCGGCTGCATTGATATCAATTAGCTCAGGCTGCCCAATCGTGCCTGTTTTCCATAACGGCAGGATCGGCCCCGGCAAGCGCGATCTCGTTTTCGTCGGAAGCCTTATGTATCCTGATACTTATATCTGCCGCGAAGGCCTTGATACATTGCAGGAGAGGGCAGAGGCTTTTACAAGGGAGCTTCAGGAGAGGACTGAAACTTACAGACAGTTCTACCTTAGGAATTTCATGATCGCAGACGGCGAGAAGCTTAAGCGTCCGAAGTATGCCGGCTTCCTTTATAACTTCATGAAATATACGGCTCTGCCCGGCATAAAGCTCCTCATGAGAACGAAGATCTCTTACGGCGGAGACCTGGCGCGCGGCACGCGATATATGGATAAGGGTATGGTGATCGTTGCCAACCATTCTTGGTGGATCGATTCCGCGCTCCTTTATTATGTTTTCAGAAGGGTTTACTGCAGGAGTCTTGCGGCAAAGGACGTTGCGGAAGTAAACAAGTCATGGGGATTTTTCGAGAAGACCATGGGATGCGTATTGCTCGACCGCACGGGTTTTGACTGGAATGCGTTAAAGACCATGATGAACGGTCTTAAGAACCATGAGCCGTTCATTATCTTCCCTGAAGGACACATGAATTACGATGATGAACTGATCGAATTCCAGAAGGGACCGGCGATGTTATCGCTCTATTCGAAGAGACCCGTCGTGCCCGTTTATATCCATACTTCATATAAGATGTTCAAGCCGACGAAGTTCGTTGTAGGAGACCCGATAGAGTTTGACAAAGAAGGGCTTGTAACCGATAATGAGTCGGTGGAGAAAGCTAATGAAATAATGCGTGAAGCTATCTACAGCTTGAAGCGTCAGGCGATCTCCGAGACCAAGCCTCAGATGAATTCTTATATCAGGAAGATCAGGGCCGAGATGAAGGCCAATCTTGCTGCGATAAGTAAGGAGATCGAAGAGGCGAGGAGTGCTAAAGCGGGTGGAAAATAGGTATGGGAGATAACAGGGAGCGATCCTTTGACAGATCTTGAACGATCTTTTTTATTGTTTTCAAAATTATAACTATATAAGGAGAAATGAAAATGGCTGATTATGTAATTCTCACAGACAGCTCAACAGACCTTACCAAGGATCTCAGAGAAAGATTCGGTATTGATGATTACCTTCCGGGCAACATCACATTCCCTGACGGACATACCGAGGATTCTACGCTTGACTGGGAGAATATCTCACCTCAGGATTTCTACACATCAATGTCAAAGGATTCCATGTATACGACAGGTATCAAGAATCTTGAGATCCAGGAGGCATTTTTCGAGAAGTACTTAAAGCAGGGTAAGGATATCCTTAACATTTCACTTTCTCACGCTCTTTCAAATACATATGACTCATGCCGCAAGGCTGCTCAGAACCTTATGGAGAAGTATCCTGACCGTAAGATCATCTGTGTTGACTCACTCCGTTATT
The DNA here is from genome assembly GCA_902764825.1 of Oscillospiraceae bacterium. Taxonomy (GTDB): domain Bacteria; phylum Bacillota; class Clostridia; order Saccharofermentanales; family Saccharofermentanaceae; genus Saccharofermentans. The sequence continues at coordinate 128,033 of CACWXL010000002.1, read as the reverse complement.
CAGGCGGTGACGGTCTCCTTTGCTCTTTCGCAGGCGAGATGAAGAAAGAAGGCAAGTCTTTGGAGGAAGTTGCCGAGTGGCTCGAAAACAATAAGCACAGATGCCACCAGACAGGTACTGTAGATGACCTCAAGTTCCTCGCTAAGATGGGCCGCTGCTCCAATGTTTCCGCATTCATGGGCTCTCTTATCAACATCAAGCCTCTCGCTGAGTTCAACCGTGACGGCATGAACCAGATCATCACAAAGGTAACAGGTTATAAGAAGCTCTTCACAGCCATGATCGAATACATGAAGGCTACGATCGAGCCTGAGCCGAAGAGGATCTTCGTATCTCACTCTTTCCGTAAGGCTCAGTGGCTCCAGCTCCAGGAACTCATCCGTGAGAATTTCCCTACGGCTGAGATCATCCCTACAACAGTCAACATGGCTAACGGTTCTTCTATCGGCCCCGGCATGGTAGTTACTTTCTACATGGGTAAGGAGATCTCCGAAGGTCTTGTTGAAGAGACAAAGCTCTTAGAAGAGATCAAGGCTAAGCTCTGATGGGTCGTATTATAGCTATAGTTTTAATAGTCCTTGCGTTCCTGCTTATCAGCGGATTTATCTTCATGTGGTTCTACTGCATGAAGATCGCAAAGAAACAGTATACGAACATGTTCATCCGCGAGTCCAAAGAGAAATGGGCCCGCGGAAACAGTGCGCCCGAGAATGCCGAGCATACGGTAATGTTCGATACCGGAATGAAGTGGGGCAATGAGAATGCCTCATACATGAAGGAGATCGAAGTTACATCCTTTGACGGCCTGAAGATGAAGGGCGAATATTTTGACTTCGGTTACGATAAGGCAGCGATCATAATGGCAGGCAGGGCTGAGACATGCAAGTACTGCTATTATTTCGCTGATCTTTATCAGAAGAATAAGTACAACATCATCGTTGTGGATCCTAGAGCCGCAGGCCTTTCCGAAGGCAAGTACACGGGCTCGGGTATCCTCGAAGGCAAGGATCTTGAGGCGTGGATCAATCTCGTTCACAAGAAGTTCTCGATCGACCACTTTGTCATCCACGGAATCTGCATCGGATCTGTTGCGGCCATCTATGTGGCTGCAGACCACAATCCTTATGTCGATTCGATCGTTCTCGAAGGACCGTTCATCTCGTTCTATAACGTTCTGAAGCAGAGAACCAAGAATCTCGGAAAGCCCACATTCCCGGTATGTCTCCAGATGGGACTTCTTTTTAAGAAGTATGCCGGGATCGACATCTTCAAGAATACGCCCATCAAGGCTATTCCGAAGGTCGAAGTACCACAGCTCATGATCTGCGGCAGACAGGACGTTTCTTCATTGCCCAAGTATTTCGATAAGATCAATGAAGCAAGCGGTTCCAGGAGAAAGCAGATGGTCTGGTTCGATGAGGGCGCTCACTCTCACTTAAGGATCAGGAACCTTGAAGCATACGATAAGGCAGTCACCGATTTTATAAATTACGGCGGCTGACAGGTAAGCGAAAAAAGCAAATTCGCAAATATATAAAGCAGGAAGTAATCGGATAGATGGAATTGTCAGTTCTTAAGAAAATGCTCATCGGCGGAGCAAAGAAGATCTTAGATAACAAGCAGCAGTTAAATGATATGAATGTTTTCCCGATACCGGACGGTGATACGGGAACAAACATGGATAAGACCATGGGCGGCGTTCTTCAGGCTTTGGCTGAGATCGGCGACAGGGACTTGGAGCCTGCTGATTTCGATAAGCTCTATACCGGCGCTCTCATGAATTCCCAGGGCAACTCAGGTGTTATCCTGTCGCAGTGGCTCAAGGGATTCCTTCGCGCATTTAAGGACTTCGATGAGCTCAATGCAGGTTCTCTTTATGCTGCATTCCTCTCAGGCACGGAGAGTGCTTATAACTCCGTAGCAGAGCCCGTTGAAGGTACTTTCCTAACTGTGTGCCGTGAGGCGCAGGAAAATGCCGAAGACAACCTGGATGAGGATACGACGACTGAGCAGTTCATGAAGGACGTCGTTGAAGGTGCTGCTGAGTCTTTGAAGCACACGCCCGAGCTCCTTCCTGTATTGAAGGAATATAACGTTCTGGATTCCGGCGCCATGGGCTTCGTATGCCTTGTAACAGGTATGCTCGAAGCTCTGGATGAGTCATTTGATATCGACCTTTCTGCGTTCGAATCAGTCGCAAACGCTTCTGCCGGCGCTTCTTCACCTGCCATGGGCGAAGGCCTTGCAGAGTTCGGTTACTGCACCGAGATGATCATTCAGATCGACGACGATAAGCTTACGAGCTTTGATGAGACACTTGTAAGATCCGACATGAGAGACTTCGGTAATTCTCTGGTTCTGGTCAAAGACGGCAATCAGGTAAAGATCCATATCCATACCTTAAAGCCTGAAGCAGTAATGACTTACTATCACAGATTCGGCGAGTTCATCAAGCTCAAGATCGAGAACATGACGATCCAGCACCACGAGAGCTTTATCGCAAATAAGAAGGATGCTGCTATCGTGGCAGTCGCTGACGGTGACGGCATAGCCGAGCTTTTCGAGAACATGGGCGTAACAAAGATCGCAAGGGGCGGACAGTCCGACAACGTATCGGTCCAGAGCCTTGCCGATTCCTGCAAAGCCTCCGGCGCGAAGGACATTATCATCCTTCCTAATAACAAGAACATCATCATGACAGCCGAGAAGGTAAGGGAAGTCCTGAAGGACATCAAGATCCGCATCATCCCTACAAAATCAATGGCTGAAGGCTATCTTGCGCTGTCTCTTGCTGATACCGGCGCTTCTGCCGATGAGATCGAAAAGGCCATGAACAACGCTCTTGAAGGCGTTCATACCGGTCTTATCGCCAAGGCTGACAAGACAGGTGTCTATAATGGAATAGATGTCACGGCAGGTGACTATATCGGCGTTCTGGATGACGACATCATCACATGCGCATCTGCTGACCTTAAGGACTGCCTGGCTTCATTCATTCCTACGGTTCCGGACTGCGCAGGCTGCAAGGCTGTGCATATCTTCTCCGGAAATGACGGCGATAAAGAGATCTCTGACGGTTTGGAAGAGCAGATAAGATCCTTCTGTCCTGAGGCTGAAATTTACTCTTGCGTAGGCGGACAAAAAATATATAATTACGTTATTGCGTTTTCTTAAACGTATATCTAAAGAAAGGTCAGGTCTAATTGATGTCTGATGGTGAAGATCACCTTAGAAGACAATTCAATTAACTATCGTGCAGACGGTGCTTTCACGGCGCTGCCTTTGACATCTGACCTCTTTGCTTTTAATTCTCTGCTTCTTAACGACCTACTTCTCGAGCTAGGCTGATCCAGGCCGTAGTTTTATTTTGTTCAGCCGGCAGTCACAAGCCATTAATTGTGAGGTTATTTTACAAATCAACCCTTAACCTATATAATCACAAGGTTGTTATTTTAATATAAAGAGGATCTATTTATGTTAACTTGCTTTTCAACACTCGCATGTCCCGATTTCTCATGGCAGGACATTTACTCAATGGCAAAGGACTTCAATTTCAACGGAATTGAGATCAGAGGCCTCGGCCAGGATATATTCTCAGTTAAGGCTCCGCCGTTTACTGAAGCAAATCTCCCCAAGACAGTAGCAAAGCTCAAGGAATTAAAGCTTGCTATCCCTTGCCTTTCATCCGGTGAGCCGGTAAATGACCTGGCTACAAAGGATAAGGCAATCGCTGAGATCCGCGCATATATCGAGCTCGCAAATAAGCTCGGCTCATCTTACATCCGTGTCCTGGGCGACCGTAATCCCGCGCCCGAGAAGGAGATCGATGATGAGGTCGTTATCTCCATCATGAAGGAACTCGTTCCTTATGCAGAAGAGATGAACGTTACTCTGCTCCTTGAGACGAACGGCGTTTATGCTGATACTAAGAGACTTAAGAGAGTCCTTGATGCGATCGGTTCACGTAAGGCAGCTGCCCTCTGGGACATGCATCATCCTTACAGATTTATGGGCGAGTCTCCTGAAGAGACAGTCAACAATCTTGGCGAATACATCAAGCACGTTCACGTAAAAGACTCCGTCATGGTCGACGGCAAGGTATCTTACAAGCTCATGGGCATGGGCGACATGCCTTTGAAGGCTATGTTCGATGCTCTCCAGTCGATCGACTATCTGGGCTATGTATCACTCGAGTGGGTATACAGATGGTCAAAGGACTTAGACAGCGCCGGTATCGTTATCCCTCAGTTCGCAAACTACATGGAGACATACCGTCCCCAGAAGAAGATCGAACTCCAGATGGACAAAAGAGGCACAGGCTACTATCCCTGGCCTAAGGAGACATTGATTGATCTTACATTCCCGGATGTATTGGATAAGATCTGCGAGCTCTTCCCGAACCAGTATGCTTTCAGATATACGGAATTAGACTATACACGCACATATCCCGAATTCAGGGACGACGTCGATAACCTTGCACGCGCATTCCTCGCAATGGGCTGCAAGAAAGGCGACCATATCGCTATCTGGGCTACAAACGTTCCCCAGTGGTATCTCACATTCTGGGCAGCAACCAAGATCGGCTGCGTACTCGTAACGGTCAATACGGCTTACAAGATCCACGAGATCGAGTATTTGCTCCGTCAGTCCGACACATGCACTCTTGTCATGATCGACAAGTACAAAGACTGCGACTATCTTCAGATCATCAACGAGATCTGTCCTGAATTAAAGGATTCCGAGCCCGGTAAGCTCGAAGCTGCAAGGCTTCCTGTATTAAAGAACGTTATCACTTGCGAATCTCACGTTCCCGGTTGCTTCCACTGGGATGAGCTTCCCGCACTGGCTGAGAAGGTCAGCGTTGCTGACGTCGAAAAGATCCGCCGCACGATCGACAAGCACGATGTATGCAACATGCAGTACACGTCCGGCACAACAGGATTCCCTAAGGGCGTCATGCTCACACACTACAACGTAGTTAACAACGGAAAGGCCATCGGCGACTGCATGGATCTCTCATCCTTCGACCGCATGATGATCCAGGTTCCTATGTTCCACTGCTTCGGCATGGTACTCGCAATGACGGCATCCGTAACTCACGCAGTTACAATGTCTCCTATCACTGCTTTCTCACCTCGAAAAGGCTTAAACTGCATCAACCAGGAGAAGATTACATGCTTCCACGGCGTTCCGACGATGTTCATCGCCATGCTCGGCCATGAGAACTTCCCGAAGACAGACTTTTCGCACATGAGAACAGGCATCATGGCAGGTTCACCTTGCCCGATCAAGACGATGGAAGAAGTCATCGAGAAGATGCACATGCCTGAGATCGTTATCACATACGGCCAGACAGAAGCATCTCCTGCAACAACGATGAGCAAGACCACAGACACGATCGAGCAGAGAGTCAATACCGTAGGACCTTCCATCTTCGGCGTTGAGACCAAGATCGTCGATCCTGAGACAGGTGAGGAGCTCCCTGACGGTGTACCGGGCGAGTTTTGCGCACGCGGCTACAACATCATGAAGGGTTACTACAAGATGCCCGAAGCAACAGCTGCAGCTATCGACGAAGACGGCTGGCTCCACTCAGGCGACTTAGCTCTCAGAAGACCTGAAGACGGTTACTACAAGATCACAGGCCGTATCAAGGACATGATCATCCGCGGCGGCGAGAACATCTACCCCAAGGAGATCGAAGACTTCCTTTACACACATCCCAAGATACAGGACGTTCAGGTAATCGGTGTTCCTGACGCTGACTACGGCGAAGAGATCCTCGCAGCAGTTGTCTTAAAGCCCGGCGAAGAGTCATCCGAAGAGGAGATCAAGGAATACGTCAGGACTCACATGGCTAAGCATAAGATCCCGAGATACGTCGATTTCGTTGACGGCTTCCCGATGAATGCGGCAGGCAAGATCCTCAAGTACAAGATGAGGGAAGAGGCAGTCGAGAGACACGGCCTTGAGAACGCCAACAAGATCGTTACGGCTTAATTTTTATTTGCTTTTGTTACGGAGGCTGTCAGAAATGGCAGCCTCTGTTTATTTGGGGTTATGGTTCGCGGCTCATGGCTCTAATCCGGGATAGCCTCCGGCAAAACATCCAGCAGTGCCTGGGATTCTGCCTGGAAAATAGGGTCAAAACAGCCAAACTCCGGGCAAAACATCCGGCGCCGCCTGGGATTCTGCCTGGGAAATAGGGTCAAAACGGTCAAACTCCGGGCAAAACATCCGGCGCCGCCTGGGATTCTGCCTGGAAAATAGGGTCAAAACGGTCAAACTCCGGGCAAAACATCTGGCGCCGCCTGGGATTCTGCCTGGAAAATGGGGTCAAAACAGTCAAACTCAAGGCAAAACATCCGGCGCCGCCTGGGATTCTGCCTGGAAAATGGGGTCAAAACAGCCAAACTCAAGGCAAAAACATCCGGCGCCGCCTGGGATTCTGCCTGATGTTTTATCAAACTTCGAAAATCCCGGCTATTTGTCAGGCTATAGCCGATCTTTTAGCCTGCATTTGGTGTATTGCAGTTTATGAAGTACCTTTAACAGCCAAACCAACGGCAAAACCAACGGCAGCGCCGTTCATTTCGCCGTTCAAACAGAGGCATTAAGCCATAAAGCCCGCATTTACTATATTTACAAGATTCTACGAATGTAGAATTGCCCTTTTCAAAAGCAGGGTTTAATGTTAATATTCATATCAAGGAATTTTTACCGAATAAGGGAGGTATTTATGAGTTTAAGAAGAGTTCTTTTAATGGTCGGATGCGTGCTTTCGATAATAGGCCTTTTTGTACCTATGTATCTGATCCAGGTAGGGGGCAAGACTGTAAGAGACGGTGTCGTTTCGATGATGGGCGGCAATTCGATCATCTACGGTATCGTAATTCTTTTGGCAAATCTCGTTGTTTTCGGATCTGCGTTGGTTGGTCTTAAGAAGGGTTATGTCATTGCGACATTCATCAGTGCAGGCCTTTCATTCTATTCGTGCTGGAGCATGATGGTCAGCAAGGAAGCTTCTGTATCTATCCTCAAATTGTCAGGCCTTATCTCCGGTTCAGATTATACGATCGCTGATGGTCCTGCTATGGTCCTGATGCTTTTGGGATCTGCTGTTATGCTCGTCACTATGATCTGGTGCGGATTTGCTGAAGACTAAAGAACATAAACTTGTGTTTTAAAGCAAAATTAAAGGACGTCATCGTGACGTCCTTTTTTCGCGCTTGATAAATAATCAGGTCAGTTGAAATCCATAAGGTTGAAGGGGCCTTTGCTTGATGTCTCCCAGATGATGTCGCCGATCTCTTCGGGCGTTTCCTTCATGCCGCCGAGGATCCAGGCTTTGATTATGGCGTTTGTGCCGGCATCGCAGTAGGTGTCGATGTATTTGCCTCTGACAGTTGTGTTGGTCGATTTTGCAACAAATGATTTGGTTACCTTGGATGCAGCGGCGAAGATGTCGCTGAAGTAGTCGATGTCGCAGTTGGGGGAGAGCATGATGCTCAGAAAGTAAGGGTGATTCAATAGCGCGTGGCACAGGTCAATATGAACTTGTTTGCTGTGGTACTTAGACTTTTCTGCGACCTTTTTGATGTCTTCGATCACTATCTGCTTATGCTCGTCCAGGAACTCGAAAATGTTGTTGTAGTGATAATAGAAAGTGTTGCGGTTGATGCTGGCTTTGGCGCAGAGATCCGTGATCGTGATGGCAGAGAGCTTCTTCTTCTGAATAAGCTCGGCTAAGGCCTTAAGAATCGCGGTCTGTGTGCGTATAACCCTTATATCTCTGGTATTCCTCATAAATCTCACCCTTATCTGATAATTGAGATATTTTTAATATACCACTTTAAAATGTTAAATTTCACTTACTTCGCAAAAATTTCATACATTTATAACAGAGTACTAATAAGTTCAACATAAAAGGGCTTTTGAACGCATGAGCGCGAAAAAACAGGCGGTGCCTTTAAGACACCGCCCGTAATAACCGTTTTGTTAACAGTTGAAGTATCAGAGCTTAGGACCAGCCTCAACGAGTGCCTTACCAGCCTCGTTTGTCTCATACTTCTTGAAGTTCTTGATGAATCTGCCTGCAAGATCCTGAGCCTTCTTGTCCCACTCAGCTGCATCAGCGTATGTATCACGAGGATCGAGGATCTCTGTGGATACGCCCGGAAGCTCTGTAGGTACTTCGAAATCGAAGTAAGGGATCTTCTTTGTAGGAGCGTTCTTGATAGAACCGTCGAGGATTGCATCGATGATACCACGTGTATCAGGGATGGAGATTCTCTTGCCTGTGCCGTTCCAACCTGTGTTAACGAGGTAAGCCTTAGCGCCGGACTTCTCCATCTTCTTTACGAGCTCTTCAGCATACTTTGTAGGGTGGAGCTCAAGGAATGCCTGACCGAAGCAAGCGGAGAATGTAGGTGTAGGCTCTGTGATTCCACGCTCTGTACCAGCGAGCTTAGCTGTGAAGCCTGAGAGGAAGTAGTACTTTGTCTGCTCAGGTGTGAGGATGGAAACAGGAGGGAGTACGCCGAAAGCGTCTGCAGAAAGGAAGATTACGTTCTCAGCTGCAGGACCTGCAGAGATCTTGTTTACGTTCTTAGCGATCTTCTCAATGTGGTCGATAGGATAGGAAACACGTGTGTTCTCTGTAACGGACTTATCAGCGAAGTCGATCTTGCCGTCATCAGCTACTGTAACGTTCTCAAGAAGAGCATTTCTCTTGATTGCGTTGTAGATGTCAGGCTCGTTCTCCTTGGAGAGGTTGATAACCTTAGCATAGCAGCCGCCCTCGAAATTGAAGACGCCGTTGTCGTCCCAACCGTGCTCGTCGTCACCGATAAGGAGTCTCTTAGGATCTGTGGAAAGTGTTGTCTTACCTGTACCGGAAAGACCGAAGAAGATTGCTGTGTGCTTACCTTCCATGTCTGTGTTAGCAGAGCAGTGCATTGAAGCGATGCCCTTGAGAGGGAGGTAGTAGTTCATCATGGAGAACATACCCTTCTTCATCTCACCGCCGTACCATGTGTTGATGATAACCTGCTCACGGGATGTGATGTTGAAAGCAGCGCATGTCTCAGAGTTGAGTCCGAGCTCTGCATAGTTCTCGATCTTAGCCTTGGAAGCGTTGTAGATAACGAAGTCAGGTTCGAAAGAAGCGAGCTCCTCGTCTGTAGGAACGATGAACATGTTCTTTACGAAGTGAGCCTGCCAAGCAACCTCAACGATGAAACGGATAGCCATTCTTGAATCCTTGTTTGCACCGCAGAAAGCATCAACTACGAAAAGTCTCTTGTTGGAGAGCTCTTTCTGAGCGATATCCTTAACAACAGCCCATGTAGCTTCTGTCATAGGGTGGTTGTCGTTCTTGTACTCGTCTGTTGTCCACCAAACTGTGTCCTTGGAGTTCTCATCCATAACGATGTACTTATCTTTAGGGGAACGACCAGTAAAGATACCTGTCATAACGTTAACGGTATCAAGCTCGGTAACCTTACCTACCTCATAACCTGTGAGGCCTTCCTTTGTCTCTTCAGCAAAGAGTGTCTCATAAGAAGGATTGTAGACAATCTCGGTAGTACCGGTGATGCCGTACTTTGTCAAATCAATGTTTGCCATAATCGGTAACCTCTTTCCTTAAATTTTAACAACGTAATTATATTACTTTTAACTTGGAATGGTGTCGTGAAATTTTGTGTTTTTCCGTCACTTTTGTTTGAGAATTGCCGATAAATGTCGAAAAACATATCTTACAAGGTAGAATGATTTTCACTTTAATTTGCTATACTAATTTACATTAACTAGTGGGGTGTTTTATATGTCTGAATCTCGAAAACCGGTCAATAAGAAGAAGGTCCTTAAGATAGTCCTTATCTCCCTGGCAGTGTTCATCGTTCTTAATCTGATCGGTGCTGCCGTAGGCACGTCAACATCCATTACGCACCCCAGGCGCGACTCTTACGACACAGTCGAACAGGAGATGAAGGATAATCAGGTCTGGGGCGATTTCGATAAATACGATAAGGAAAAGTATACAGTAAAAGGTCTTGACGGTTATGAGCTACACTGCATGAAGGTCTCATCACCTTTAACCGTAGGGACAGGCAAGTATGTTATCTATTCCCACGGACATACTTCCAATATGTATTCCGCGTCCAAGTACGCTGACGCTTATATTGAGCTCGGATTTACGGTTATTACCTACGACCTGAGGGCTCACGGCGAGAATGCCAAGGCGATCTGTTCGATGGGCGGATATGAGGCGCAGGACTTAAATTATCTTATTGAAGATACTTTCGAAAGATACGGGGATGTGGATATCCTCGGCCTGCAGGGCGAGTCCATGGGCACATCTGCGTCTCTTAATGCCTTGAGATACAGCGATAAGATCGACTTCATCGTTGCTGACTGCGGCATGCAGAGCCTTAAGTACATGGTCCACGACATGTATAACGATATGTATCTTTATCCGTTCGGAACATGTGCAGACATCGGATTTAAGCTTCTTTACGGCATTGACGACGCTCAGGTAAGCGGAATTGACGCGCTTAAGGGCAAGAAGGTTCCTATCCTTTTCGTTCACGGCGAAGCAGACGACTGGATCGATACCCAGAACAGCATCGATATGTATAACGAGGCAAAGAAGTACTGCTATACGGAGCTCTGGCTCGTTCCGGGCGCAACGCATGCAAGATCGAGGCAGGTGGCAGGCAAGGACGAATACAAGTCCCACATCAACATGTTCCTGACGAATGCGGAAGTCATTGAGGCGGAGGCTTTAGAGGACGCTGCCTGATAAAGGAGCGTTCCTGCAGAGGATTGCAACGGCCTGTATAAACGGAACGCGGAGGGATAAGCTTTTCGCGCACGGGGCAAATTGACAAAGAATAAGAGCTTTAATATAATTACTTCGCTACGGGGTTGTGGCGGAATGGCAGACGCAGCAGACTCAAAATCTGCCGACCATAAATCGTGTGGGTTCAAGTCCCACCAGCCCCACCAAAAGCGTGATATAATCCCCATTAGTTGATACAATTAATGGGGATTTTCATATCAGGGGATCATAAATTGCAGGTAACATTCGAGAAGGTAGATTCAAAAGATCAGGAGCAGGCCGTCATTAAGGCGGTCGAGGTCACTGACGAGATCTCAGGCGCGATAGAGCTCTTAGAGGGCGACGCCAAGGGCTTTGCGGTCAGCCGTGACGGCAAGACCTATATAATCAAGGCGTCCGCGGTCTACTATATCGAATCCGTCGACAAGAAGACATTCGTTTATACAAAGCAGGGCTGTTACGACTGCAAATACAGGCTCTATGAGCTCGAAGTCATGCTCGGCGGGTATTTCATGCGCTGCTCAAAGTCCATGATTATCAACCTCAAGAAGGTCCGTAATGTTAAGTCCCAGATTTCCGGAAGGATCGACGCGACGCTCCTTAACGATGAGGTCGTTGTTATCTCGAGAGGATATGTAAAGGAAGTTAAGAGGAGGCTCGGAATAGGATGAACAAGTTTAAGCTCTGGCTCGAACAGACAATGATGATCTCTTTCGCAATCCTCGTCGGAATAATAATAGAAGGCCTTTGTTATACGGTCTTTGGCGGTGATCCTTTATATGAATTCAAGATGGACTGGCTCCAGATGGTTTCGATCGTTCTGACGGGCGCAGTATGCTCGCTGCCGACTGTGATCTGGCTTATGGATACTGATATGCCTAAGAATAAGTATATCGTCCGTATAGTGCTTCACTGCATCGGGCTTTATGCGATCGTAAGCCTTTTCGGGCTCGTGTTCAAATGGTACACGAAGATTGACGGATTCATATTCATGAGCATTATCTACTTTGCTGTTTATATTTTCGTCTGGGTCGTATCACTCTGGTTCCATAAGCGTGACGACAATAAGATCAACAAGGCTCTGGATGATATCAGGGACGAAGAGTGATCTTCACCGGAACTGCTGTTTTTAGAGCTTTCAACACTTAATTTCGCAACTTAGTACCCGTAATCCGCAACTTGGTAGGAGAGCTATTTTCATGCTTATCCCGATAGGTTATCTTGGCCTTGTCAGGAGGATAAAGACATGAAAATCATCGAAGTTAAAGATCTTACAAAGAAGTACAAAGAGCATACCGCAGTTGACGGTATCACATTCGAAGTAGAAGAGGGCGAGCTTTTCGCATTCTTAGGGGAGAACGGAGCAGGCAAGTCAACCACGATCAACATGCTTACGACAGTGCTCGAAAAGACATCCGGCCGGGCGATCATCGCAGGCCACGAGCTAGGAAAAGACGACGACGAGATCAGGAAAGTCAACGGAATCGTTTTCCAGAATTCAGTCCTTGATAAGAAGCTCAGCGTTAAGGACAATCTGCTCACAAGAGGCTCATACTACGGATTGTCCAAGAAAGAAGTCCTCAAGAGACTCGAACCTTTCTCAGAGCGTTTCGAAATGAAGGATATCTGGGACAGGAAATACGAGAAGCTCTCGGGCGGCCAGAGAAGAAGAGTAGACATCATGAGGGCACTCATCAACAACCCGAAGATATTATTCCTTGATGAGCCGACCACGGGCCTTGATCCAAAATCCAGAAAGCTCGTGTGGGACTACATCAATTACCTGAGAAAAGAGCACAGGATGACGATCTTCCTTACGACCCACTACATGGAAGAGACAAGGGACGCCGACCACGTTGTAATACTCGACAAGGGACACATAGTTTCCACCGGAACACCCGCCGAACTCAAGTCAAGATACGCTCATTCAAAGCTCGTCTGGTACACGCCGGCAAGCGACAGGGCAGAGACGGTTATCACAAAGATCAGCAATAAATTCGTATATGACGCAGATCACTACAACATTGAGACGGACCAGAATCTGACGGAATTCATTTTCGAACACAGGGAAGAGATAAGAGATTATGAATACATCAAGGGAACAATGGATGATGTTTTCCTCAATCTCACAGGAAAGGAGCTCGCTTAACATGAAGGACTTTTTAGGATTTACAAGAAGAAATCTGCTTATATATTTCAAGGATGTACTCGCGATCATCTTCTCGCTGCTTACATCGATCATCGTATTCGTACTTTATCTGTTGTTCCTTAAGGGCACATTCGTTGAGGCTTTGAACAGCACGATGCGCGGTCTCGAAAACATCGTCTCATCAGCAGACGTCGAGATGTTCGTAAACGGCATCCTTCTCTCCGGCATCCTGGGCTCAGCACTCATCACGATCCCTTACACATGCCTTCAGACGATCGTTAAGGACAAGGAAGCAGGCGTCGACGCCGATATCTGCTCAACACCTCTGAAGAGATGGAAGATCATCCTCTCATATTTCACAGCATCCTCGATCTGCGCATTCATTATGACAAGCATCATCCTTACGATAGGCCTCGTCATTCTCCACGCAATGGGCGACATGCACCTTGGCATCGCACAGATCGCAGCAGCTTACGGGATCGTCCTTCTCGGATCTGTATCTTCAACGGCCCTTTTTATGGTGATCATGCTGCTCTTCAAGAATTCTTCAACGAGCACAGCATTCTTCGGAATCCTTACCGCAGCAGCAGGATTTGTCATCGGCGCATACATCCCGCTCTCACAGTTCTCTGACGGCGTACAGTCTTTCTGCAATCTGTTCCCGGCAAGCCACATCACTTCCATGATCAGGAACATTCTCCTGAGCGGCATTACGGACAGCATCACCAGTGACATCAACGGCCTTGACGGCGGCGCATTCATCAGTGCTATCAAGGATACGTTCAGCTTCAATGCTCACTCCTTTGGCCTTGACTTCACAATGCAGAGCTCAGTTATCTACATCTCAGTCATCGCGCTCGTTTGCATCGTTGCAATGACAGTTGCTTATAACAAGACATACAGGAGAAAATAATATAGCGGCGAGCACTTACTTCTTAAACCCCTAATTTCGTACTCACAGTTCGATTTTAGGGGTTGAGATATTGAAAACCGACAAAGTGAACATGGCATCCGAGAATTTCTTCCGGAATCTATAAAATCGTACCGGCAGTCCGATTTTCAGGGTTTTGAGACTAAAACCGACAAATTCGAACTTGTAGTACGATTTTATAGAGTCAGGAACAAAAGACATCTCAGAATTAAAACCGACAAATTCGAACTCATAGTACGATTTTACAGAGTCAGGAACAAAAGCCGGCTCAGAATTAAAACCGACAAATTCGAACTCATAGTACGATTTTATAGAGTCAGGAACAAACCAAGCTGTATAATCAAATTGTTAAAATGTAGGGACAGCTCACTGATGAACTGTCAGATAAACTTCTTCCGATGCTCAGGGAGGCTGTCGGCTGAACATGATTTTTGTTTATATACTGATTGCGTTTGTAGTCATAAATATCATCGGTCTTGTAATCTTCTCGTGGCAGAATGCGAGAAGATCCGTCAAGCCGAAGCTGATCCCAAAAGAACGTGAGATCAACGGCAACAAGAAGCGCGGGCTTTGGCTGGATTTCGATTCATACGACAAGGAAGACTACACGGTCGAAGGCAAGGACGGATATGTTCTTCATGCGACTTTCGTCAGCACGGAAGCGACACGCGGAACGGGCAGATATGTGATCATCTGCCACGGACATACATCGAGCCGGTATGGTGCGGTAAAGTATGCGAATTGCTATATCAAGCTAGGATTCTCATGCGTTATCTATGATGCGAGGTCGCACGGCGAGAATGCTTATGATAAGTGCACTTTGGGCTATGTTGAATCAGAAGATCTTAAGCATGTGATAGACGATACGCGCGCCCGATTTGTAAACGTGAAGATCCTCGGACTTCAGGGCGAGTCAATGGGCAGTACGACCTGCATTCATTCGTTAAGATTCGATCCTCATGTTGACTTTATAGTCTCTGACTGCGCTATCATCGGAACTTATGAGGTCCTTTATGACTGCTATAAGAACGTGCATCTGCAGTTCCTGGTGCCGTTTTGTTGGTTATTCGGAAAACTCGTTTACGGGATCGATTTTAAGCAGACAGATGCCAGGAAATATCTCGCCGATAACAAGACGCCGATCCTGTTCATTCACGGCGCGGGCGATACGTTCATAAAGCCCTATAATGCTTCAGTCTTATATGATATAGCGAGCAAGGGTTCTGCCCACACCGAACTCATCTTTGTAGAGGGCGCGGGGCACGCCAGGAGCCGCGAGGTCGCAGGCTTTGAGACGTATACCGGTTATATCGGGGACTTCCTGAAAAACAGCGGGATTATTTGATATAATTATTCTAGTGGGGCCGGCATGATGCCGGAGGGGATTGTTCCATAGATTCTGGTGCTTTTCGCATGATCAAAAAAGTCGTGACAATGATCATCGCTCTTACTTTAATTGCAGCATTAACAGGCTGCAATTCTGTTTCTGATGCAAGTGAGAGTACGGTCCTGATCGAGACTTCGGAGACTTCCACCGAATCGAGTCGCGAGATCGTATTTGACGGATCAGAGGGCTTCTCTTTGGAGACAAATGGTGAGGCATTCACAAATGAAGAACTTGAAGTCCTTGCGAGAAAGAGATATTTGAGTTACGCGGGCGAAGTGCCTGATAAGGTTGAGACCTTCAAAGAGATAGGCGATACCGTATATATCGGTTTTTATTGGCAAGGCACCAGCCAAAGTGATAGTGATTTCTGGCTTGTTGATTTCTACCGCGTTGACAGGAAGACAGGCGTAGGGTTTGACAGTAATGACTTCAAGATCGATCTGACAGCATACGTGTGATCCGTCTGCTTTCCGCCTGCTGATTTATCAAAGAAATTTTCGAACATTTCAGCCCTAAATGCCTGAATTCTGCTCCTTTTGTGCCTAATTTTCGCGTTGTTCATATCAGGTGCCATTGTTAAAGTGGACTTAATACCGGATTGGGGAATCCGGTCGAAGAGTTAATACATTAAGTGATAATAGGATGGTACTAAGTATGAAAAAGACAGTTTTAACAGTAGTCTGCGCGGCGCTTATTGCGGCCTTCGCATCAGGTTGTGCCACCGGTCTGCCGGGTATGCCCGGCGCAAATGATCAGGAGACGGCACAGACGTCGGATAAGAATGCTTACATCGAGATCTTTGCTGAAACAACAATAGGACAGTCCGATCCGGGCAATGCCGACGCAGGTTCAGATGACGATAAGACTGCGGCCGTTTCGGAAGAGTCACTTACACCTGATGTCACAGGCAGAACCGGCGGCTATAAGGACGACGAGCTTCTTACATGGGCAGCGAAATACTATGAATTCACCAGCGGTGCAAAGGCGCCGAAGATCGAGATAGACCATGTTGACGGAGATCTGGTCCACATCCACATTTTCGAGGACATCGAACCGGCCAAGGAAGGCGAATCGGATCCCGGTCACAGAACAACACTGGAGTGGTATATCGTTGACCGCAAGACCGGTCTCGGCAAGAACTTCGCCGGTGAAGACGTCGATCTTACATCGATGTTTAAGAGAACAATGTCAGGTGAGGAGGCAGCAGGATAACAGGAAGATAATCACAATTTATAAGAAGCATAGATGAAAAGCGGAGTGCCTCAAATGATGAGACACTCCGTTTTTGTTGAGCGTGTTGCAGGTCAGGACCACTTGATCAGATCTTCGTTATCACGTCGTCGAAGTCAGTGGCTTTGCCTGACTGAAGGAGGAGTTTTGCTCTTGCCATTGAAGAGCTCTTGCGCTTGTCTTGAGGGATCTTTTGGTAGTCAGGATTGCCGGCCAGTTTGATCTCGCGCGAATTGATCTCGCTTTCAAGATCATAGTTCCTTCTCAGCAGGTCGGATCTTCTTTGCGAGGCCATCTCGACGGCGATCTCATAAGCGGCGTTGTCTTCCTTGGCTTTTTTCTTAGAAACGATGATTCCGATAACGATGAGCAAGGCCGCGAAAACATATGAGCCGATATTCATAATGAAACCGATATTCGGATGTGAGCTCATCAGAAAGATCAGTGATATAAACAAAAGAAGACAGAGTTCTGTAGCGGCGAAAATGATCCACGGCCAGAAATATCTGAACATGGAACGGCGTCTTACGTTAACTTCGATCGGCTTTCTGCGCTCTTCTTCATTGTTTTTGATCTCTCGTTTGTCAGACTCTAATTGAGCCAGTTCTTTTTGAAACTTTTCTACTAAAGCGATGCTTTCTTCCAATGACATTTTCTTAACCCCCTTTGTGTGATAGATTTATAATAACACAAATATTCATGAGCATTTTGAATGGAATAGGGAGGTGTTCTCATGAGTAAAGTAAGAGCTGCTGCGGCAATCTTGTTATTGTCTCTTTTGATGACTCTCACGGCATGCGGCAACGGCGAGGCGAAGATGATCGTCGGCACATGGAAGCCTACTCCGACGACCGAGACGGAATTTCTTGGCTCCGTAAGCAAATCCACGTGGACGTTTAACGCTGACGGCACATATAAGGAAGCTTCGGAAATGATATTCAACGGTTCGGTCTACAAAGAGACCAAGACAGGCAAATACGAGCTCAATACCAAGGATCACGTAATAATCCTCAAGCCTGACGACGGCTGGCATGACGACACGTTTGGCGATCAGGAGATCTGGTTCGAATACACTCTGGCAAGCAATTATCTTACGTTTAAGACGGGCTTGGGTACCGAGAGGTACGACAGGGTCTCATGATGTGCGTAATATATTAGTTTTGCCAAATACGCGAAAAACGATTTGATAACGTAATAAACGAACGCGAATTGTTTGTTATAATGCAAATGATCGGTCTGATTTGCCGGTCGTAAGGTGCTTTGTTTTGGGTTTGCTTATGGGAGGTATTTTATGAGAAAGGGTGTAAAAGCAATTTCTGTCTTGTTGCTTTTCTGCGTGCTGTTGGGTTTTACGGGATGCAACGACAAGGCAAAGATCGTCGGCAAGTGGAAGCAGTCCAACTATAATTCAGGTTATTCCAAGCTCAAGGACGAGTTCGGCGAGCTCGAGTTCACCAAGACCGGCAAATACAAGAGAGTCAGCAGCACTGAACATGTCGGCTTCTCCGGCACGGCAGCAGCCGAATCCGGCTCTTTCAAATTAGATGATAAAGCCGGCCAGATCATGTTCTATCCGGATGACGGCACATACGGTTCGACGTGCTTTACTTATACGTACTCCATATCGGACGAACAGCTTACGATAAGGACCTTGAACGGCGGCGACATAGTTTATTTCAAGCGGTATAAATAGTTTTTAAGAATACGAAGGGGTTGTCTCAATGATGAGGCAGCCCCTGTTAGTTTGTTCGCTCAGAAGGCAACAAATCCTTAACCGGGCGTATAGCAGCCACCGAGATTCAACAAATCCTTAACCGGGATTTTCCGACTTGGCTTTTTTCACCTTCCTGGCAGAGATCACCGCGCCGAACAGCAATATAAGCAGCGGGATAGAACAGATCAGCGCCATGAGAACAAATCCGAAGTAACTGAGCTTGAACAGGAAAAAGTACAGGACCATTAAGAATACCGTTCCAAAAAACTCCGGGCTCAGCAGGAAGAAATTCTGTGTCGATAATGAGTATATGAGCGCGAAAACCAGATAGATCACGACCGGTCCGAACACGATGACCAGACAGGGCCAGTAATAGCTCATAAAAGTCTTGCGCTTGTTCTTTGTCTTAACTTTTTTACCCATGCCGGCCTCCTGTAGATTCATATTAAGGATAAATCTTTTCACAGTCAAACAAAAGAGCGGGAAGAGTTATCGCTGATCAATAGATGGTGACTTCTCCAAAATTGCAAAGCTTCAGATCGTACGTTTTTGACCCCGAAAAACGTACGATTTTACCCTTTGCAACTAGCAGTAAAAAGGCTGTCTCTTATGAGACAGCCCAACATCGGAATCTTGTTGATCTTTACAGTTTGGAGATCGCATCATTGAAGTCTTCAGCCTTGCCGGTCTTTAACATGGAGACGACCTTGAACATGGCAGTCCTTGTTCTGGCATTGGCAGGAACGAGATCCTTGTATTCTTCAAGTTCCTTCTCGATACGTGCGATCTTGGTTCTGTTGTCGTCGTTAGCAAGCTTCAATTTGGCAACCTCCTGTGCGGCAGAATACTGTGCTTGCGCGACCTGGTTACTGTCGTTGGATTTCTTGACGCCTGCAAGGATGGCACCTAAGATCAGGGCTGCTATCGGAGCAAGAACCCTCACGGTCATGAGCGTGTACTGGACACTGTCTGCAGAATATCTGAATCCTACGTTGTGGAAGAAGCCGATCAGAAAGTACAGGACGGCTGCGACGATCAGCCAGGGCCAGAAAAACCTGAAATACGAACTGCCTCTGACAGTCGTTGAGGAGCGGCTCTTCATCTGTGATTCATTCTTCTCGATCTGATCTTTCAGTGCGTCCAGGTTTGAATAGTTCTTCTGGAGTTTCTCTGCTAAAGCGATGCTTTCTTCTTTTGTCATTTCCCTCATTCCTCCTTAAATAATTTTGATTGTAAATACATCATATTATATTTCTTGGAAAATTAACAGATATTTTGCTCTGACATTCTTGTGTGCATCTCGAAAACCATTCACGGAAGCATTTAAACCGAACTTAAATTGCCGAAGATTCTTTCTTGCTTTTCGCGGGCAAGAATAATAGAATTCATTACAGCAAAACTTTAAACGGTCCGGCGAGGCCGTAAGTGGCTGTAAACAACATATAATTGCATTTACGGATTCCTTCTTTAGCCGGACGGTGGCGCTAAAGCCACATATATAGCTTTAGGAAGGAGTTTTTTTATGGTCTTGATTCCCGGTCATGAACTGATGGACGAAGCGGCTATGTCAAGGGCGCTCATAAGGATCTCGCATGAGATCGTCGAGCATAACGACGGACTTGAGAACGTAGCCATCATCGGTATCCAGAAAAGAGGCGTGCCTCTTGCAACAAGGATCAGAAAGCTGTTAGAGGAGATAGAGGGCGTTAAGGTGCCGATGGGTATCCTGGATATCACTTTCTACAGAGACGACCTCTCGATGCTCTCGGCACACCCGGTCGTAAACGGCACGGACATTCCTTTTGATGTAAATGATAAGAAGATAATTTTAGTTGACGATGTTCTCTTTACAGGCAGGACTACAAGAGCTGCCATAGAGAACATTTTTGATATGGGCAGGCCTGCGAATATCCAGCTCGCGATCCTTATCGACAGAGGCCACAGGCAGCTGCCGTTCAGAGCTGACTATGTCGGCAAGAACGTACCTACGGCGATCACTGAGCACATCGACGTTGAAGTTAAGGAAGTCGACGGCCAGGACAGAGTAATACTGCTTAAGGAGGAGGAAGGATAATGGGACTTAAGAGTAAAGATCTCCTCGGTATGAAGCAGCTTACCGCAGATGAGATCATGGAGATCCTTGATACTGCTAAGACAATGAAGCTCGTTATATCGTCTGCCAACAAGAAGACATCGCATCTTCAGGGCAAGTCGGTAGTAACGCTCTTCTACGAGAATTCAACGAGAACGAGGCTTTCTTTCGAGCTCGCATCGAAATACATGGGATCGGCTTCCGCGAACATCTCAACATCGGGAAGCTCCGTAAACAAGGGCGAATCGCTTCTGGATACCGCAAGAACGATTGACATGATGGGTACGGACATCATCATCATGAGACACAACCAGTCCGGTGCGCCGCACTTCATCGCGCCTTATCTCAAGGCTTCCGTGGTAAATGCGGGCGACGGCATGAATGAGCACCCGACACAGGCTTTGCTCGACATGCTCACGATGTATGAGAGATTCGATACTTTCGAGGGCAAGAACATCGCGATCTGCGGCGATATCTACCACTCAAGAGTTGTAAGATCCAATGCGATCGGCTTAAAGAAGCTCGGAGCAAACGTATCGGTCTACGGACCTAAGACAATGATGCCCATAGGCATCGAGAACATGGGCGTCAGGATCGCAGATTCCGTCGCTGACTGCATCAAGGACGCTGACGCTGTCATGGGACTCCGTGTCCAGCTCGAGAGACAGCAGAAGTCGCTTTTCCCTTCGATCGCAGAGTACGCAAAATTCTATGCAATCACACCTGAGATGCTGGCACTTGCCAAGCCCGATGCATTCTTAATGCACCCCGGCCCCTGCAACCACGGTGTTGAGCTCCCGACAGCAGTCTACGACTGCGACCAGTCGGTAATAAATGAACAGGTAACAAACGGTGTAGCAGTCAGAATGGCTGTCCTATACCTGCTCATGGCAAGGAGGAACCAGCTGTGAAATTAATCTTAAAGAATGCGAAAAAATACAACGAAGACAAACTAAGCAACATCTACATTGAAGACGGCAAGTTCGCGGCTGAGTTCGCGGAATCAGGCGCCGACAGAGTGATCGACCTTAAGGGCGCGTGCGTTACACCCGGCCTTGTCGACATGCACTGCCACTTGAGAGAACCGGGCGGCGAGTACAAAGAGACCATCAAGACCGGTACTGCATCTGCTGCAAAGGGCGGCTACACATCAATCTGCCCGATGCCTAACACTAATCCCGTTGCAGACAACGCTGCCGTAATCAGCGGCATCATGAAGAAAGCCAAGGAAGCCGACAACTGCAGAGTCTATCCGATCGGTGCGGCAACAAAGGGCATCGACGGCGAGCTCATCTCAGAGATGGGCCTCATGAAGGAAGCAGGTATCGTCGCAGTATCTGACGACGGCCACCCGATCAAGAATGCCGGCATCATGAGAAAAGTCATGGAATACGCTTCAGACTTCGATCTTCCGGTATTAAATCACTGCGAAGACAAGAGCCTTTCCGAAGGCGCAATGAATGAAGGCGTCGTATCCACGACTATCGGCATCAGGGGAATCCCTACGGCAGCAGAGGATATCATGATCGCAAGAGACATAATCCTCTCTGAATATCTCAATATCCCAGTTCACATCTGCCACGTATCCACAAAGGGCGGCGTGCGCATGATAAGAGACGCGAAGGCAAGGGGAGTAAAGGTCACATGCGAGACATGTCCTCATTACTTCACTCTGACAGATGACTGCTGCGAGACATATGACACGAACTTCAAGATGCATCCGCCGCTCCGTACTGAAGAACACAAGCAGGCTATCATCGAAGGAATCAAGGACGGAACGATCGATGCGATCGCCACAGACAACGCTCCTCATCATGCTGACGAGAAAGTGTGTGAATTTTCTGTCGCATTGAATGGTATATTAGGGTTTGAGACTGCCTTCGCTTTGGGGTACACTTATCTTGTTAAGACAGGTGAGATCTCAATGGAAAGACTCATCGACCTTATGTGCTTCGGCCCGTCCAACATCCTTAAGCTTGGCAGGGGCGGCATGAACATAGGTGACGATGCGGATCTCGCAGTCTTCGACCTTGAGAATGAGTTCACATTCGACAAGGAGAAGATGCTTTCGAAGTCAAGGAATACTCCTTACGACGGCTGGAAGCTCTACGGCGACACGTTATTAACAGTAATGGGAGGAAAAGTCACTTATGAGAAACTTTGCTGATGCGCTGGTAAGAAAGATCGATGAAGTAAACAATCCTACAGTTATTGGTCTTGACCCCAAGCTCGATTATATTCCCGATCACATTAAGCACTATGCCGAGCAGCTTTTCCCTGAGGAGGCTACGAAGGCTACCGCAAAGGCAATCTGGCTCTTCAACAAAGAGATCATCGACCATACATACGATATCGTTCCGGCATTAAAGCTCCAGTTCGCTTACTACGAGATGTACGGCGTCGATGCTATCAAGACGATGCTCCTTACTGCAAGATATGCGCAGAGAAAGGGCATGATCGTAATCGCTGACTCCAAGCGCAACGACATCGGCTCCACCGCTACGGCTTATGCCGAGGGCATCATCGGCAAGACCGACATCCTCCTGGGCGAGACCATGGAGATGAGCGGCTTTGATGCTTCAACAGTCAACTGCTATCTCGGCATCGACGGCGTTAAGCCTTTCATCGATGTTGCAGCAAGAGACGGCAAGGGCATCTTCTGCTTAGTCAGAACATCCAATCCTTCTGCAGGCGACTTCCAGGATCTTGAGATCGCTGACGGCAGAAAGCTCTATGAAGCAGTTGCCGACAAGGTCGCTGAGTGGGGCGAGCCCCTTATCGGTGAGGAAGGATTCTCATCAGTAGGCGCAGTCATCGGTGCTACATGGCCTGAGCAGGCAGTTGACCTCCGTAAGAGAATGCCTAACGCATTCATGCTGATTCCGGGCTACGGCGCACAGGGCGCAGGCGCGGATCAGGCAGTCGCAAGCTTTACAGCATATGGAAAGGGCGGTATCGTCAACGCTTCCAGATCTATCATGACCGCATGGCAGAAGAAGGCTGATTTCTTCAAGCCTGAGGATTTCGGCAAGGCCGCAAGATTTGAAGCAGAGGACATGAAGGAAAAGCTCAACGCAGCTTTGATGAACCGTAAGTACGTATAATTTAATGGCAACCAGAAAAGAATATAGAATCAAATTAATCTCAAAAGAATTACTGAACGCAGACACTTGCTATCTCGGATTTGACTGTCCTGAGATAGCAAGTTCTTGTATTCCCGGACAGTTTGTAAATATCTCGGCAGGGACGATGTTCTTAAAGCGCCCCTTCGGCATTGCGTCCGTCGACCGCGCGAAAGGTACCTTTAACATCGGCGTTAAGGTCGTAGGCAAGGGCACTGAGCAGATAAAGGACTTTGAAGTCGGTTCTTATGTTGACTGCCTTGGCCCTTTGGGCAACGGTTTTGATTTCGAAGGCTTCGAAAACATAATCCTTACAGGAGGCGGCACGGGTGTCTTCCCGATCAACTTCGCATACGAAGAGCTGGTCCGCGCCGGCAAGAACGTAACTGTCTGCGAAGGCTTCAGATGCAAAGAACAGGTGATCCTCAATAAAAACGGATATATCCTTACGACTGACGCAGGTGACTGTGGCATCAAAGGTACTGTAATTGCAGGCCTTGATACTTTAGCTATCGCAAATCCCGCAAAGACTTTGGTATGCTGCGTCGGTCCGATCCCCATGATGAAGGCAGTCGCTGCATGGGCTGAAGGCAAAGGCATGAAGTGCTTTGTGTCCATGGAACAGAGAATGGCATGCGGTGCCGGAATCTGCCTTTGCTGCACGGTCAAGGTAAAGGACGATGGTCCGGACGGATATAAGAATGTCAGGTGCTGCAAGGAAGGTCCTGTTTTCGACAGCAGGGAGGTGGCATGGTCATGAGCAAACTTCTTAATGTCAATGTCGGTTCAGTCAACCTCAAGAGCCCCATAATCCTTGCATCCGGCACTTGCAACTTCGGCAGGGAACTTTCTGAATATTACGATCTGTCGATCCTCGGCGGGATCTCTTCAAAGGGACTTACCATAAAGCCCCGGAACGGCAATCCCGGTGTCAGAGTCGCTGAGTGCGCTTCCGGCATGCTTAATTCCGTTGGCCTTCAGAATCCCGGTGTGCATTATTTCATCGAGAATGATCTTGACTTCATGAAGGAGTCCGGCGCAGCGGTTATCGTTAACGTGGCTGGGCATTCTTTCGAAGACTACATAGACATGGTAACAACGTTGGATCCCCATAAGGATAAGATAGACGCTCTTGAGATCAACCTCTCATGCCCGAACGTTAAGGCAGGCTGCATGACGATCGGTTCCGATCCTGAGGCGATCAAGGCGATCACTTCAAAGCTCAGAAGCCTTACGGATCTTCCTTTGTGGATCAAGCTCACGCCTAATGTCACTGACATCAAGGCTACGGCGCTGGCAGCCCAGGCGGGCGGTGCGGACGCTGTCGTTCTCATCAATACGCTCATGGGAATGAGGATCGACATCAGGACCAGAAGACCTGTCCTCACAAACAACACAGGCGGTTATTCAGGTCCGGCGGTAAAGCCCGTTGCGATCCGCATGGTCGCCGAGTGCGCTCAGGTACTTGATATCCCGATCGTCGGATGCGGCGGTATTCAGGATTACAAGGATGTCATTGAGTTCATGATCGCGGGCGCTTCTGCGGTCGAGATCGGAACGGCATGCCTCGTTCATCCCGCTCTTCCGATTGATATCACTGCTGACCTTGAGAAGTACTGCGAAGACGGCGGTCTGGAATTAAAGTCGCTTACAGGCACGCTGCAGCGCTGGTGATGATAAAAGCCTTAAGATCTGCACTGCAGTGTTGATACGCTGCGGTGCAGATTTCAAAATATAAGAATTTAGGAGACGGATACATGGAAAACACGATAATCGAAGCACTTTTCGCTACCAAGGCAGTAAGGGTCGCACCTGAGAACCAGCCCTTCTGGTACACATCAGGCAGACTCGGACCTTTCTTCATCAACACTCATTTCCTTCTTGAGAATGAGGCTGCTGCAGGCGAAGTCTTAAAGCGCATCGAGAAAGCTATCGCTGACAGCAAGCTCACCGCGCCGGAAGAGATCTT
This sequence comes from Oscillospiraceae bacterium, assembly GCA_902764825.1. Classification (GTDB taxonomy): domain Bacteria; phylum Bacillota; class Clostridia; order Saccharofermentanales; family Saccharofermentanaceae; genus Saccharofermentans. The sequence continues at coordinate 102,596 of CACWXL010000002.1, read as the reverse complement.
CGACATGATGCTCGCTTACTACAACAAGGGCGGCACGTTCAAGATGGTATCAGACAAGCTCGCTGAAGCTGCTTCAAAGCTTGATTTCGATTACATCTCAGGCGGCGAGAGACGCGATTATTTCTTCTCCATGATGCCCGCATACCTTCTTAAAAAGCCCCATCTCACGATCTACAAGGACATGACTTCCGTATATTCCGAAGCTATCGACGGACCTGCCGTTGATTCATCTTCTGTAGATCTTAAGGGCAAGAAGGCGCTCCACATCGCTGACCTCATCACTGAGGCATCTTCCTACGAGAGAGCTTGGATCCCCGTTATCAGAGGCTTAGGCTCCGAGATCACTGACACTGTTGCAGTCGTCGACAGATGCCAGAACGGCAGGGAAGTCCTGAAGAACCTTGGCGTTGAGCTTCACGCTCTTACCGGAATCGACGAAAAGCTTTTTGATGAAGCTACATCTAATGGTATTATTAATGAAACACAGAAGGCAATGATCCTCCACTTCCTGGAAAACCCTTCTGAATATATGACGGCTTTCCTTAAGGCAAATCCTGACTTCATCGCCTCTGAGATCGCAAAGGGCGGCAAGAACAAGGAACGTGCCGAGCTTGCCATAGAGAAAGGATATACAAACGCATGAAAGATCCCTATTCCGGTCTGTACGAAGTAACAGAGATCCACAACCTAAGAGACGTTATCAAGAAGAGACTTCATGAATTCCCGCAGAACCCTGTTTTCCTGGTCAAGGAAAAGAAGGGCGGCGAATATATCCCGATCTCAACCGAGAAATACGATCACGACATCGATTCCCTCGGCACATACTTCATGAGCACCGTCAAGAAAGGCGCGAGGATCGCGATTTTCGCTGAGACCAGATACGAATGGTACACAACATATCTCGCAACGACCAACGGCACCGGCTGCATCGTCCCTCTGGACAAGGAGCTTCCCGTTGACGACGTCCTCAACATGCTCACAAGAGCCGAAGTTGAGATCCTCGTCTTCTCCAAGTCCAAGCTCGACATCGTAAAGCAGGTCTACGGCAAGGTCGATACGATCAAGTACTGGATCTGCACCGAAAAGCTCGACGACGACAGATTCCTTTACTATCAGGACTGCCTGAAGGCCGGTGAAGAGAAGCTCGCAGCAGGCGATAAGACCTTCACTGAAGCAACCATCGATCCTGAAGAAATGACTATTTTGCTCTTCACATCAGGCACGACAGCCAAGTCCAAGGCCGTTATGCTCTGCCAGAAGAATATCTGCAAGAACTTGATGTCCATGTTCTCGATGCTCTATATCGACCGTAACGACGTCTGGCTCTCAGTGCTGCCTCTGCATCACACATATGAATGCACATGCGGCTTCTTGGGCCAGGTCTACAGAGGCACGACCGTCGGCATCTGCGAAGGCCTGCGCTACATCGCACAGAACCTTCAGGAAGTAAGACCTACATGTATCCTCATGGTTCCTGTAATGCTTGAGCTCTTCTACAAGAAGATCCAGAAGGGACTTAAGGAAGACCCTGCAAAAGCTAAGAAACTCCAGACGGGCATGAAGCTTGCTAACGCTCTGCATCTGCCTGTTAGTATCCGCCGCAAGCTCTTCAAGCCGATCCACGATATCTTCGGCGGCAGGATGAGACTCATCATCTTAGGCGGCGCTCCCGTAAATCCTGAGATCCTTACATTTTTCCAGACAATGGGCTTCAAGTGCGTTCAGGGCTACGGCCTCACAGAGTGCGCACCGATCCTTGCTCTGAACCGTGACAAGTTCTTCAAGAACCACGCGGCAGGCCTGCCTCTCCCGGGCTGCGACGTTAAGATCCTTGATCCTGATTCTGACGGCATCGGCGAGTTCATCTCAAAGGGCGACAACAACTTCATGGGATACTACAACGATCCCGAGAACACCGCTCTCGCGCTCGATAAGGACGGCTACTATCATACCGGCGACCTGGGCTATATTGATGAAGACGGTTTCTGCATCATCACTGGCCGTAAGAAGAACGTCATCATCGCAAAGAACGGCAAGAACGTATTCCCTGAAGAGATCGAGTATCTTCTGTCTTTGTCACCTTATGTCGCTGAATCTGTCGTATCCGGCGTCAACGATGAGGTCAAGGACGACATCGTCGTAACAGCAACGATCTATCCTGATCTTGAAGAGATCAAGGCCAAGCTCGGCATCGAAGGTGATCCTACTGAGGAGCAGATCATGTCGATCCTGAAGGACGTCGTATCTGCCACCAACGAGAAGCTCGAAAGCTACAAGAAGATCAAGAACACCGTCCTCCGCATGACCGAGTTCGAGAAGAACACGTCGAAGAAGATCAAGAGATACTGAGGTTTAGGCGCGTCTGTCTAGTACGCGGGCCGAAAATCACAGCAAAAGTCCACACAGACTGTGCTTTTACTGTGAAAACCATTGTGAAAGACTAATAATCACAGCAAAAGTCACTATGCACTGTGCTTTTGCTGTGATTTTTTGTTGTGGATTGAAAATCTAGGCGTTTTTCTAGGCGCCGCCTAGTTTTTTGCCTGGATTTTTGAAGTTTTTGAAGTGAATTCTAGGCGTTTTTCTAGGCGCTGCCTAGGTTTTTGCCTGGATTTCGTGGCCTGAACGGCAAAACCGACGGTAGTGAAGTTCATTTCGCCGTTCATACACAAAATCCAGGCTAAAAGTACGGCTATAGCCGGATAAACACCCGTGAAACATGAGGCCGGAGCTGTTGATGGGAGCGCAAAGACAACCTTGCGTGGATACAACCAAAAATGCGTTATAATATTGCTTAATTTAATTAGAATAAGAGGGATTAATATGTTTAATGACGCAGATTGCCTCCGGATATTGGAGCAGGCAATGTCGACGACGGCGGATTTCGCCGAGATCTTTCAGGAAGTGACGGAGTCGAAGTCAGTCAGTCTCCTAAACGGCCAGGTCATAAGGGCTGCGACGGGATTTGATTCGGGCACGGGTATTAGGCTCTTGGCCGGCACAAACTCGGTCTATGTTTATTCCAGCGACAACGATCTTGACGTCCTTTTGAAGCTCGCGAAAGAAGCGGCTGCAGCGATCAAGGGCAATGACAAGGGCCGGATCCAGGCGCTGGAAGAGCTTTGCAAAACCACTAGGTCACAGGTTGTAATTGACCCCATGACGACGCCGAAGTCTGATATGGTTGATTTCTTAAGGAAGTCTTCTGACTTTGCGCTCAGTTACGATCCGCTGATCACGCAGGTGGCCGGATCGATCGCTGCATCGACCAGGACTGCAAGAGTCATCAATACCAGAGGCGTAAACAAGGAAGATACGACGAAGCGCATCAGGCTCTCGGTTGAGACTATCGCTACTAAGGACAATGAGAAACAGTCCGGCAGGGTCGCACCCGGCACTATGAGGGGATATGAGTTCATCAATGAGTATCCTTTGATCGACAAGACCAGAGAGTGCTGTGATACGGCTATCAGAATGGTTAATGCCGGATATGCGCCTTCTGCGAAGATGCCGGTCATCCTGGGTAACGGCTTTGGCGGCGTTATCTTCCACGAGGCTTGCGGCCACGCATTGGAAGCTACGGCTGTTGGTATCAAGATGTCTTATTTCACGGATATGCTCGGCGAGCAGATCGCATCACCTGTAGTAAGTGCAAGAGACAATGCGAGGATCGACGGTGAGTGGGGCTCATATGAGACTGACGATGAGGGCAACACTTCATCTGACCTGCTGCTTATCGAGAACGGCATCCTTAAGAACTATATGATCGACGAGCTTGGCGCACGCCGTATGAACTCAAAGCCGACCGGCTGTTCACGCAGACAGAACTATTCTTACGCGCCGACTTCGCGCATGAGCAACACTTATATCTGCAACGGCGAATCAGATCCTAAGGACATCATCGCAAGCACAGAGTACGGACTTTACGCCACTCAGATGGGCGGCGGATCGGTCGATACGTCCACGGGCGACTTTAATTTCGCGGTAAACGAAGGATTCATGGTAAGGAACGGTAAGATCGCTGAGCCTGTTAGAGGCGCGACGCTTATCGGCAAGGGCCAGGAGATCTTAAAGAACATCGATATGGTCGGCAATGACCTGCAGCTCTCGGCCGGCATGTGCGGATCCGTTTCGGGCGGCATTCCGGTAACGGTTGGCCAGCCCACTATAAGGGTGTCATCAATACTTGTAGGCGGAAGAGAGGCGTAAACCATGGATATCAAAGCAGCAGAAAAGTTTATGGAAAAGCTCGTTAAGGCGGGCATGGAATACGGCTTTGAGGAGTGCGAGGCTTCTTTCGCGCAGGATTCGTCGATGAGCATCGACATCCTTAAGGGTGAAGTATCAAGTTATGAGAACAGCGTCACGAGCACGCTCTCGTTCAGGGGCCTTAAGAACGGTCAGATGGGCTATTGCTCGACGAATATTCTCAATGACGACTCTATCGATTTCCTTTTGAAGTCGGCGATGGAGAATTGCGAAGTCTTAAACGACGAAGATCCACAGTTCATATACTGTGATGAGGATAACAAGGACCTTTATTTTTCGCAGATCACGGACGCATATGCGAAGAACACATATAAGAGATTTGAAGAGCTGGGTCTGGGACTTGAGAAGGCGATCCTGGCGCTTGACGAGAGGATCGATGCGGTCGATATTCTCTCGATCAATTGCGGCACGGGACCGTTCCTTATCATCAACTCGAAAGGACTCCATTCTTACAGGGATACTGACGGAATCTCGCTTGTTGCATCCGGCAGGGCGATCGATGCTGACGGAAGCGTAAAGAGCGGCGGCCATTACTGGATCGGCAAGGATATAGACGATTTCGACCAGGAGAAGTTCCTTAAGAAGTTCAAGGAGAACCTCATCGGCAAGATGGGCGCGAAGTCCGTTAAGGCCGGCTCATATAAGACGATCCTCAGAAATGAGGCTTTCCAGCAGTTCTTCATGGTATTCTTCGGCAATTTCCTTGCAACGACAATGCAGAGAGGACTCTCGCTATTAGCTGACAAGGAAGGCACCAAGATCGCATCAGATGCGCTCACGGTCAAGGAATGCCCCATGCTCGAAAAGGCCCTCACCAAGATACCTTTCGACGACGAGGGCGTTCTGACTACAGAGAAGGCAATCATCGATAATGGTACATTTGCTACGGCTCTTTATGACCTCAAGTCCGCTTATAAGGCAGGCAGACAGTCTACAGGCAACGGATTCAGGGCGGGAAGCGCTGTTTCCGAGATGCCAACGAACCTTGTGGTTGAGGCAGGTGAGAAGACATTGGACGGCCTCATGGAGGAAGTCGGCGAGGGAATAATGCTCACTGACCTTTCCGGTCTTCATGCCGGAGTTAACGCCATCTCGGGCGATTTCTCGCTGCTTTGCGAAGGATATCTGATTGAAGGCGGCAAAAAGGGAAGGCCTGTCGAGCAAATTACTGTTGCAGGAAACTTCTATGATGTAATAAAATCTATCAAGTCCGTAGGCAATGATATAATTAACCTGCCTTCGGGCGAGGCTGAGTTCTTTACTCCCTCAGTCTATGTAGGTGAACTCGCGATCTCAGGCGACGAAGATGAGAATTAAACAGAGTATTCAATAGGAAAGAAGGACATAAAAAATGAGCACAGTTGACACAATTGCACTTCATGGCGGCTACAATCCCGGCAACGGCGAACCTCGTCAGGTTCCGATCTATCAGAGCACAACATGGAAGTATGCGACATCTGAAGACATGGGTAAGCTTTTTGACTTAGAGGCTTCCGGTTATTTCTACACAAGACTTCAGAACCCTACAAATGATTTCGTAGCATCCAAGCTCTGCGCAATGGAAGGTGGTTTTGCCGGAATGCTCACATGCTCCGGCCAGGCAGCTAACTTCTTTGCAGTATTCAACATCTGCGAAGCAGGCGACCACTTCATCGCTTCAGCTAACATCTACGGCGGAACATATAACCTCTTCGGCGTAACGTTCAAGAAGATGGGCATCGAGTGCACTTTCGTTGACCAGACACTTCCTCTTGAAGAACTTCAGAAGTACATCCGTCCCAACACAAAGTGCGTATTCGGTGAGACTATCACAAATCCTACAGTTGACGTTCTCGACATCGAGAAGTTCGCAGCACTTGCCCACAACAACGGCATCCCGCTCATCATGGACAACACATTTGCTACGCCCGTTAACTGCCGTCCTATTGAGTTCGGCTGCGATATCGTAACCCACTCAACGACAAAGTACATCGACGGCCACGGTTCTTCAGTCGGCGGCGCTATCATCGATTCCGGTAACTTCGACTGGATGGCTCACGCTGATAAGTTCCCCGGCCTTTGCACACCTGACGAGTCATATCACGGACTTACATATGCTACAAAGTTCGGCAAGGCAGCTTATATCACAAAGGCTACAGCCCAACTTATGAGAGACTTCGGTTCCATCCAGTCACCTCAGAATGCTTACTACATCCAGATCGGTCTTGAGTCACTTCCTGTACGTATGGCACGTCACTGCGCTAACGCTCAGAAGGTTGCTGAGTTCTTGGCATCTGACGACCGTATCGCATGGGTTAAGTATCCCGGTCTTGAGAGCGATTCCCAGCACGAGCTTGCTATGAAGTATTGCCCGAAGGGCACATGCGGTGTAATGTGCTTCGGCGTAAAGGGCGGAAGAGAAGCATCCATCAAGTTCATGGATTCACTTGAGTTCGCTACTATCGCTACACACGTTGCTGACTGCAAGACTTTGCTCCTGCACCCCGCATCACATACACACAGACAGCTTACAGACGAGCAGCTTGCTGAGGCAGGCATCCCGGGCGACCTCATCAGATTCTCCGTAGGTTTGGAAGATCCTGATGACATCATCGCAGACCTCAAGCAGGCACTGGATAAGATCGGATGATAGCGTAAGAAGTTAATTGTCAGGGCCGTTCACGTGAGTGGGCGGCCTTGTTATTGTTCGCGAAAAAGTTCCGGAAAAACACATGTCTTCGCATATAATTCTTTGTCGGTAAAAATGTCCGAAAGCTGATAAAAAGAAGGGATATCTGATGCAAATCTCCGAAATTGTCGGTTAGATGAGACTAATTTCCGACAAGATCTTACAAAGCCCTACAAAAACCAACAAAGGAAACCGACAACGTGAACATTGTTGTCTATGTGACATAGGCGGTTGCCTCCATCCCTCAATTGAGAGAGGAGGTGGTGCCAATGAGAGACTATGAAATCCTTATCGTGGTTTTTACCGTGATGGCAATTATCGTGAGTATTCTTATTGAGTACATAAAAAAGTGACCGCCTTCACTACCAAATGACGCGGCCACTATGTAACCAAATCTGAGGCAACCGTCTAACGGGTAACACCTCTAAAACAATTATACTATTTGAAGTGTTTATATCAAGTTGTTTGGTCATTAATCGACGGCCACAAAAGATTGCTATAATTAGAAAAATATCTTTAACGGAGGTCTGGACTGTGGGTAAATTTCAATGTGCATGCGGAACTTATTTCGACAGCAAGTTCTGCCCGAACTGCGGTGCTCAGAGGCAGGAAGAAGCAACGTTCCAGTGCGAGTGCGGGTATAACGGTCCGATAAGCAGATTCTGTCCTAACTGCGGTAAGATGGTAGCTTCAAAAACAAAGTCTGGGGCGGAACAGGATCTTGAGAAGAGACAGCTCCTTCAGCACGGATGGACAGAGATTGACGGCCCGGGCTTATACAAGCTTATCTTTAAAGACAACTGCCTTAAGATCTATGTAATTCATTACAGTAACGGAATACCTATGGATCTCTATAAAAGTACGGAATACAGCTTTGACCCTGATTCGAACGGGATCAATATGTTAGTCAACGGATTTAAGAATACGGATCACGATATCGAAGAATTCGCTGTATATCCCAACGACTGGAAGCTTGAGGATGAAAATAATATAACCCACTTCGCGATCGTTAAGATCTGGTACGGATTTGGCACGCTTCATATGGATCTTGCTAATTGGGGAAACCCGAACTGCTTTACAGTAGACCTCAAGATGGATGACAGCGTGAAGATTTCTGATCCCGAGTCTGAATTCAAGGCAGGGTGGACGTGTGATAAATGCGGAGCTACTAACCAGACAGAGGATAAGTGTTCTGAGTGCGGCGCTGTTATTGCCAAGGAACAGCTCTTCGGAATATCTGAATTTGCGTCATGCAATCCGCCAAGACAGGATTCCTTATTCGTTTATAGGATAGATGATAAGAAACTCTTAGTTGTAAGAAACAAACAGCGCTACTTCATTACAGCTGATGTTATTGAGCCTGCTATGGAGATCATCAGAAAATACGAGATCGACAAGTGGGAGCAGTATAAGGATAAGATGACCGGCATTATGGGTGGTTTTCAGTCAGTTTCTTACTTTGACGGCGAGAAGATGGTTGGAACCTCAACAAACAATATGCCAGGCGTTTTTGGAGCCTATAATGAACTGATGATGCTGTTCACGGCGCAGTCCAAAAGGGTGGAGTAAGACGTAAACGCATCTACTAAGCAATGTATCGCTTATCTCAAGCTCTTAAAGTTCCTATGGAGGAACTTATTGAATCGTATATGTAGCTACGGCCAAGATTTATTTGCGTTGGTTTGATAGTATTGTTTTAACATGGCCGTATCATAACCACCGGGGTGTTACCCGTATGACATAGGCGGTTGCCTCCATCCCTCATTTGAGAGAGGAGGTGGTGCCAATGAGAGACTATGAGATTCTTATCGTGGTTTTTACCGTGATGGCAATTATCGTCAGTATTCTTATTGAGTACATAAAAAAGTGACCGCCACTGCCTAAACGTTACGGTCACTTAATGATCTTTAACTGAGGCAACCGTCTAACGGGTTGCACCTCTTACATAAATTATACTATTCGAACACTGATAATCAAGGACGTCTTCTTTTGCCTTCCGCGCTACCGCTTGGAGCGCCAGCCTCGCCGTGGATAAGGCGTAACTTATCCAAGCCGCGGCCGGCTTATGTTCAATTGCTTGGATATTGCAATTAATAACATGTTAAATATTGCATATTAAATTCGATATGTGAGTATAATAATTCAAATATTGCATATTAATCTATAGTGTATTATACTCGTTGTGGAGGATGGCGCTATGATTATAAATTCCGACATGAACGAACAGGCCATTTTGAATGAATTGTCTGCCAGGTTTAAGCAGAACAGGATCGACAGCTCAATAACAAGAGAGGAGTTGGCGGATCGTGCTATGGTTTCTGTAAGTACGGTGGCCCGTTTTGAAAGCGGAAACGATATCAGCCTGAAGAATATCATTAAACTGATGCTGGCTTTGAATATGGTCAGCGGTCTAAATGAACTCATTCCTGATGTGTTTGACAGACCGTCTTATCATGTTGAGAACGTAGTAGTCAGGAAACGGGCAGGCAGGAACAGAAAGAAGTCAGATTGGATCTGGGGTGATGAACAGTGATCACCGCTTGTGAAGTTTATTTGTGGGGTACAAGGATCGGAGTCATCTATCAGGATAATCATCTGGGCCCCGGCAGGTTTGAATATGATAAGAAGTTTTTGAACAGCGGTATTGAACTGTCGCCATTTATGATGCCTCTGTCCGGAAGGATCTACAGTTTTCCTGAGTTAGTCAGACTTGAAGCATTTCATGGGCTGCCGGGACTATTTGCCGATTCTTTGCCTGATAAGTTCGGTAATGCTGTGATCGAGCAATGGCTTATCAGTCACGGAAGGTCAATCAGTTCGTTCAGTGCAATAGAAAGGCTTTGTTATACAGGAAAACGCGGAATGGGGGCCCTCGAATACGTACCGGCTACCGAGACTGCAGCATCTGATGAGGATATCGATGTAACCGATATGGTGGAATTGGCTACTGAAGTATTAGCGGATAAAGAACAATCTGTATTAAATCAAAATAAAGCGGCAGTGGCACAACTCATTGAGATCGGTTCTTCTGCCGGCGGAGCAAGAGCTAAAGCGGTTATCTCATGGAACCCTAAAACCGGAATTATCAAATCCGGCCAGGTTAAGGCCGGAGAAGGATTTGAACAGTGGATCATAAAGTTTGACGGTGTAAGCAAAAACGGTGATCACGGACTGGTTGATAAGAAGCAGTATTCCTTGATCGAATATGCATATTATTTAATGGCATTAGATTCCGGAATCGATATGATGGAGTGCCGAATATTCAGTAAAGACGGATTTGATCATTTCATGACCAGGCGATTTGACCGTAAAGACGGCAAGAAGATACATGTTCAGACACTTGCTGCGATCAAACACATTGATTACAACCAGATCGGCGCTTATAGTTATGAAGCTTATGCCGAATGTGCCAGGAAACTCGGAATAGGGAAAGAAGGCATCAAACAGTTATTCAGAAGAATGGTGTTCAATGTTTTGTCTGCAAACTGCGATGATCATGTAAAGAACTTTGCTTTCCAGATGGACAGGCAAGGTAAATGGTCTTTAACTCCGGCTTATGACCTTACGTTTGCATATAACCCGAATAATAAGTGGATATCGGAGCATCAGATGCTGATCAATAATAAATCCTCCCGAATAACAGATAATGATATGATCCAATCCGGTATTCAGATGGGTCTGACCAGAGAATACTGCGTTTCTGTTGTTGAAGAGATCAGGCAGGTAGTGAACAATTGGTATGAGTATGCCATGAAAGCCGGAATAAGCGAAAGTCGTTCGGAAGAGATCAGCCATGGTATTAGAAAATGCAATGAATAACGTAGTTGGTGGATAACATACTATTAAATATTCGTTATTCCTGACAGCATAAAAGCCTTGTAAAATATTACTTGTAATAAAATTACAATAGAAATTGACAAAATTAGTGATATATTTAATTGGTTAGATTATAATTTTTTTAATGCATTGAAATATGAGGTACCTATCTGATGGTTAACAATCTGCAAAACAAGCAGGATGTGCAGGAGATCGATCTCCTTAAACTGCTTAAGGTCTTATGGAGTAAGATTTGGCTGATCGTTCTGGCTGCGTTTGTCGGCGGCGTTGCGTTCTTCCTTTACACATTCTTCTTTATTACTCCGCTGTACCAGTCATCGGCACTCTTGTACGTTAACAACAATTCACTCGACATCGGTTCGACGAAGCTCAACATCACGAGCGGTGATATCAATGCATCGAGCTCATTGATCGATACATACTGCGTTATCCTTAAGAGCCGCACTACTTTAGAGCAGGCAAGATATGAGGGACAGCTCCCTTATACATATGAGCAGCTCAGATCAAAGGTATCAGGAAGCTCTGAGGGCAACACTCCTATCTTTAAGATCACGGTTACTGATCCCAATCCAGAGATGGCAGCAAATATCTGCAACACCGTTGTTGAGATCATGATCGATCCTAACTCAGGTATCTCCGGTATCGTTGAAGGTTCTTCCGTTAGCGTTATCGACTACGCTGTAGTTGCTAAGTCCGCATCATCACCGTCCTACATGAAGAATACCGCGATCGGTATGCTCCTGGGATTCGTTATCGCATGCGGCATCATCATCCTGCTCTCTCTTATGGACAGCACGATCAGAGAAGAAGAGTTCCTGCTCGAGAAGTACAAGGATATCCCTGTGCTTGCTTCCATTCCGGATCTTAATGAAGATGCATCAGGCGGCTACTATGGTTACGGCAGCTCTTATGCGAGAGCAGGCGAGAAGGCCAGAAGCGCTGCCAATGTAACAAAGAACAAGGGAAGTGAGGTGTGATCATGGCTAATAAGAAAAAGGCTGCAGCACCCAGAAGTAATGAGAACAGCATGAGCATCATCGGCTCAAAGCTGAATTTCGAAGGCCGTGAGGCATATAACCTCTTAAGAACAAACCTGATGTTCGCTACAAAGCGTAACGACCGTAATGCAAGAGTTATCGGTATTACGAGTTCTACACACGGCGAAGGCAAGTCTCTTACAGTCATCAACCTCGCATACTCCATCGCAGAGTCAGGACGTAAGGTTATCCTTGTTGAGTGCGACTTGAGACTTCCTACATTGAGAAAGAAGCTCAATCTCCCGAGATCTACGGGATTATCTAATATCCTTGCAGGAATCAACAGCGAGAAGGCTACGCTTCACAGCGATGTCCTGATCAAGGGATTAGACTTCGTTCAGGCAGGAGACATCCCGCCGAATCCTTCAGAGCTTCTTGGCTCCAAGGCATTCACGAACCTCATCGATACTCTGGCAGACAACTACGATGTTATCCTTCTTGACCTGCCGCCTATCGGAAAGGTTTCAGATGCGCTTGTAGTCTCAAGATGCACTGACGGTCTTGTAATCGTTGTAAGAAACGACTATACGAATGCTTCCGAGCTCGACTATACATTGAGACAGTGCGAGCTTGTCGATGCCAAGGTATTGGGCTTCGTTTATAACGGATCCGGCGCCAAGAGCAAGAAGTATAAGTATGGTTACGGCAATAAGTACGCATACGGTTATTCGGCTTCGCACAACAGCAATAAGAAGAAAAGTTCTCAGTCCTGATGTTTGACTGTCATTGTCACATTCTTCCCGGCATAGACGACGGCAGCAAGAATGTCGAGATGTCACTCGCGATGCTGGATCTGGAAGTCAGGCAGGGAGTTGAAGGAATAATATTTACGCCTCACTTCTATGCCGACATGAACTCGCCTTCGACATTTTTAAGAAGGCGCGAAAACGCAGTCCGTGAGCTTGAAGCAAACTTAAGCCGTCTGCCTCAGGTACCTGATTACATATTAGGCGCTGAAGTGCATTATTTCAGGGGCATGAGCAGGTCAGACGGGATCGAGAGTCTCTGCATAGGCAACAGTAATTACATACTGATAGAGATGCCTTTCAGGAACTGGCAGCCGCAGTTCATTGATGAGATAGAAGAGATATCAGACGTTCTGGGACTTCGGGTAATAATCGCTCATATCGAGAGATACTTAGACCAGGACAAGAAACTTGTAAAAAGACTGCTGGATAATCCGAATCTGCTTATCCAGTGCAATGCGGAGTTCTTCATTGAGAGAACGCAGAGGAATGCCATCTCGCTCATGAAGACGGGAAGAATAGACCTCCTTGGGTCAGACAGCCACAATCTGAGTAGCAGAAGGCCGAATCTGGCAGATGCCGTTCAGATAATGCAGAAGAAAGACAAAAAGCGAGCTTTAGATCACATCGAGCGCGTAAGCCGAAGGATCTTTGAAGCTGCTATGTAAAGGACAAGGAGATTAAGGATGAACAAGAAAAGACTCATTTATGCATTGATGAGCGCTGTAATGTTCATATCGGGAGGAGTATTACTGTTTTACTTCTTCTGGGCAAACGGGTATTTCGCTCCGCCGAAGGAAGTTCCGGTACAGACGTATGAACAGTTCACTTATCCGTCGCTGCCTTCTGAGATCGAACCTTCTGAGATAGTTACGGAGACGATCGATCCTGCCATGGAGAACAAGGAAGGCCAGATCAAGACACCGGTAAACTTCGATGAATTGAAGAAGACCAATCCCGACATCATCGGATGGTTCTATATGACATCGCCTTATATCAGCCAGCCGGTCCTGATGAAGAAGGGCAACGACGCATTCTATCTGTCGCACGATGCTACCGGCAATTACCAGAAGAACGGATCGATCTTTGCCGAGTATACATATAACAAGGATCCTTTTAATGATCCGGTTACCATTCTCTACGGACACAGGCAGAGCGACGGTGCGATGTTCGGAAATCTTGAGACGACCATCAATGAGATCGACATTAATGCAGATCCGCAGTACATCGTAATCTATTTGCCAAATTCGACAAAGATTTATCATGTTGTTGCAACAATTTGTCATAATAATTTGCATGTATTGCATTATAATAATTTCAGTAAAAAGTCTGATTGGGATAAGTTCTTTAACAGCGCGTATAACCAGAGTGGAAAGGGAGTACAACTTGTTAAAGACGAGAAGCCTCAGTATGGCGATAAAGTATTGATACTCTCAGCTTGTCTCAGGACGGACAGGACAAAACGATTCCTGGTAATAGCCAAGGAAATAACTTAAAAAACATTGACAAAGTGTTTAAGTGTGCTATTATCTGTGGTAATTGAGTTTGTATTAAGTAAAACTATGTTCATATACATGGGAGGATTTGACCGATGAACAAGAAAAGACTTTTAGTACTTCCTATTATTTGCGTAATTGTTGCAATGATGGGTATTTCCGTAATGGCAGCAAGCCCTTGTTCAGGCAGCTGGCATGTTCACGATAAGGCTGGTAATCATGTAAATCAGTACTTTAAGGGCGATCCGATTGCTAATCCGAATTTAGATCTTTCTACTGTTTCCGGTCTTAAAGCAGCTGTTGAAGCTAAGGGCCTTAAACTTTCTGATTTCAATTTTAAAGCAGCTTATGATGTATACAGAGATACTACTGTTACATATGATTTAGCTGCAAATAATCCTCATACTGTTTTATTCGAAGTTACAGTAGCTGCCGGCCAGCATGTCGTTGTAATCCATAAGACTGGTGCTGATTCTTATGATTATGCTATCGATGAATATAGTGAGGGTTTAGTTTGCATCAGCGGAGTTACGAGCTTCTCACCTTTCTATATTTATGTTGGTGCTCCGTCCACATCTCCTCAAACAGGTGATTTTGCTCCCGCATACATCGCTATGATCTCTGTAGCTCTTATCTCCTGCGGTGCAATCTTCGCAATCCGTGCTAAGAAGGCTACTAAGTAATCTATCATTAACATAAGAACTTAACGGCGACTTCAATTGAAGCCGCCGTTTTTATATAATAGGATCATGGCTAAGAGAATTAAGAAAGATACGATTATAACTGTTGTCGGGCTTGTTATTACAGTTTGCGCCTTTGTTGGCGCGATCATAGCTGTTACCAAAATGATCAGCAAACCGGCAAATGATACTGAGACTACTACTTATTCGAAGCAGAATAATAAAGCTTCAACTTTGCACTTTGACGGCAAGGATTATCAGCTCAAGGAGAATATGGAAGTCATCCTCATTATGGGTATTGACGACAGAGAAGATCTTGGCAATACAAAGTTTGCGATTAATAATTCACAGGCAGATGTCTTGTATGTGTATGCTGTAGATCATAAGAATAAGACTTTCCAGGCAATCCAGATTAACCGTGAGACCATGACCGGTATCCAGACTTATAATAATGACGGTACGAAGGATGCAATCGCCGAAGCTCAGATCTGCTTAGCGCATTCCTTCGGTAAGACAGAGCAGGGAAGATGTCTTAATACCGTTGATGCAGTATCAGGTTTACTCTTCAATATTCCGGTCGATCACTATATCTCTTTAAATATGGCAGCGATCTCCATATTAAATGAACAGGTCGGCGGTGTTACCGTAACTGTTCCTGCAGGCCTTGAATCTGCCGATCCGGCCTTCAAGGAAGGCGCCAAGGTTAAGCTCCAGGGCAAACAGGCTGAGTTATTTGTAAGATCCCGCATGAGCCTCGAAAACGATACCAATGAGTTCCGTATGGAACGCCAGCAGATGTTCCTGAATGCATGGATGGAACAGGCTAACCACAAGATGGATACTGATTCGGGTTTTGCATTAGGGCTCGTCTTATCGATTTCTGATTACATGACCAGTGATATGTCGGCTAATGCTTTATCTGATCTTGCTAACCAGCTTAAGGAATATAAGAACCTTGGTACTGTTAAGACAATTGGTGAGACGTTGCTTGAAAGCGAAGCTAAGATCAGCGCTTTCCGTGAGTATTATGTTGATTCTGATGACCTTGAACGTAAGGTAATAGAGCTCTTCTATGAGGAGAAACCTACTGATTCCGAAGGTTAAATGTTTGATTTTATCAAATTGACTGATAATCAGCTGCGGTAAGCTGCTTAAACTGTCAAATAATCAGAGTTTTTTTAATAAATATTTGCTCTTCTATGTTAAAATACTTTGGGCTGTAAACGTGCAGTTTTGTTTTTTGTGGTTGAATGATCGTCGCCCATGCGCGCGTCAGGATACTTCAGATGTCATGAACAAATGCGAAGATCTGGACTTCGTATAGCGCAGCCTGCAAATTTTTCACTTTTTTCGCTTTCCTAGAAAAGAGGGTTATGGGTAATGTTACAAATCAAAATGTTGATTGCAAAAAGGAGCACAAGTATAACCTGAATTTTAAGTCATGGATCAGCAGAGCACTGATCATATTTCTTTGTGACATATTAGCAACGTGCTTTGCCTTCTTTATGGCTCTTTACATCCGATATGACTTCCGTTTCAAAGATATAGATCCGATGTATCTTGAATGGATGTGCTATCTTGTGCCGCTTTGGTGTTTATTCACCTTTGTAGTCTTCTATGGTATGCGTCTGTATCACAGTATATGGTCGTATTTCTCATTAGAAGAAGCAATCAGAATAATTGAAGCTTATCTTTTATTAACTCCTATATTCGTTCTGTCCTCATGGATACTCCATATGAGGATGCCATTTACTTTCTATGTATTTGGTACACTTACTGCACTTTTCCTTCATGTATGTATCAGGTTCTCTTACAGGATCATAAGAAGATTCGTTAAAACTACAGAGACCATCAGGAATTCAGACAGCAAGAAGACTCATAATGTAATGATCCTGGGTGCCGGTAATTCCGGCAGCGTCCTCATCAAAGAACTCAAGAATTATCCTGACGCTAACCAAGTCCCCGTATGTATAATCGACGATAACCCTGCAAAGTGGGGAAGATCCCTTTATGGCGTACCGATCGTCGGCGGCAAGGATGACATTATCACTAAAGCTGCCGAATACGATGTTGATACGATAATCTATGCTATTCCTTCCGTATCCGGAATCGTAAAAAAGCAATACCTGGACATCGCCAAAGAGACTGGCTGTAAGCTTCGTACCATTCCCGGTATCGACCAGCTCGCCAATGGTCAGGTCAGCGTCTCCCAGATCAAGGAAGTCGAATTAATCGACCTTCTCGGCAGAGATCCAATTACAGTAGATAACTGTGAAGTCTTCGAGATGATCAAAGGCAAGACCATCCTTGTAACAGGCGGCGGCGGATCGATCGGTTCAGAACTTTGCCGTCAGATCGCTTCTCACGATCCTAAGCAGCTCATTATCTTCGATATCTATGAGAACAATGCTTATGAGATCCAGCAGGAGCTACTTCGTAAGTATAAAGATTCCCTTAATCTCGTAACACTTATCGGTTCTGTAAGAAATACTCACAGGATCAATTCCGTAATGCAGAAGTATAAGCCGGACATCGTCTTCCATGCTGCAGCGCATAAGCATGTTCCTCTTATGGAAGACAGCCCGAACGAGGCTATCAAGAACAACGTAATGGGAACATATAAGACTGCAAAGGCAGCTGCTGATGCAGGCGTTAAGAAGTTCGTTCTTATCTCGACCGATAAAGCCGTTAACCCGACGAACATCATGGGTGCCACAAAGCGTATCTGTGAGATGGTCATCCAGATGATGGAAAGGCAGTATCCGGATACTACATTCGTAGCCGTAAGATTTGGTAACGTCTTAGGTTCCAACGGATCCGTAATCCCGCTGTTCAAGAAACAGATCGCTGAAGGCGGTCCTGTCACAGTCACACATAAGGACATTACAAGATTCTTCATGACGATACCTGAAGCCGTATCCCTTGTACTTCAGGCATCTTACTATGCCTGGGGCGGTGAGATCTTCGTACTTGATATGGGTGAGCCTGTAAGGATCGATGACATGGCCAGAAACCTCATCAAGCTCTCAGGCTTAAGACCTGATGTTGATATCAAGATCGAATACTCAGGCTTAAGACCGGGCGAAAAACTCTACGAAGAAAAGCTCATGGCCGAAGAGGGCATGAAGACAACTAAAAATAAGCTCATCTTCATCGGAAAGCCCATCGAAATGGACGATAACGAGTTCAAGAAAAAGCTCGGCAGGCTTGATGACGACAGCCAGGAAGATGATGAGAATATCAGGGATTACGTAAAGGATATTGTGCCGACGTATCATCCGCATAATTATTAATTATTGAAGGTTTATATGGAAAGAAGAAAGATAAGTTTTAGTCCGCCGGATATATCAGAACTCGAAATAGCTGAAGTTGCAGAAGCAATGCGCTCCGGATGGATTACTACCGGTCCTCGTACTAAACTTCTTGAGCGAAGATTAGCTGCATATATTGAAACAGGTAAGACTAATGTTGACTGCACAATTCAAGATGCAATTGATAAATACAGCAACAGAGTTGTTTGCCTGAATTCAGCAACAGCAGCCGAAGAACTCAACCTTCGTATTTTAGGTATTAGGGAAGGGGATGAAATTATCGTTCCCGCATATACTTATACAGCAACAGCTTCTGCTGCTGTTCATTGCGGAGCTACTGTAAAGTTCGTAGATATTCAGAAAGACGGCGATCCTGTTACTCATATGCCTGAGATCGACTATGATGCTTTAGAGTCACTTATCAATGAGAAGACTAAAGCAATCATTGTTGTAGATCTTGGCGGTATCGTTTGTGATTATGAGAGATTGTTCGATATAGTTGAGCGTAAGAAAGCGTTGTTCCATGCTCTTGAGAGTGATGGTACACCTCTTAACGATCTTTCATCCAGAATCCAAAAGAGTATCGGAAGAGTTGCTGTTGTCTGTGACGCTGCACATGCACTTGGTGCTAGCCGAGTATTTGAGGGTAAGAAGAGATATGTAGGTGATATAGCAGACTTTACATCTTTCTCGTTCCATGCGGTTAAGAACTTTACTACCGCTGAAGGTGGTGCTTCTACCTGGAAGTCTATTGCTGGAATAGACAATAGCGAAATCTATAAGTTCTATCAGTTGATGTCACTCCACGGCCAGAATAAAGATGCATTTGCTAAGACGAAGTTAGGTGCTTGGGAATACGATATTATCGGACCCTGGTATAAGTGCAATATGACTGATATCACTGCAGCTATTGGTCTTAGACAGTTAGATCGTTATCAGGGAATGCTTGATCGCCGTCTGGATATAATCAAGAGATATGATGAATGCTGTGACGAACTTGGGATAACTCATTTAGTTCATCACACAGATTATATGGATAGCTCGAATCATTTGTATTTAATGAGAATTCCCGGCATTGATGTTGAAACAAGGAACTTGATAATCGAGAAATTAGCAGAGCAGGGTGTAGCTACAAACGTTCATTACAAGCCTCTTCCTATGATGACAGCTTATGGTAAGGATTGCAGCAACTATACCAATGCTTATGACTACTACCATAATCTGATCACATTGCCGCTTCATACTTTGTTATCTGATGAAGATGTGGAGTATATATGTGAAGTTCTAAAAGCCATTATTAATACTTTATTTGATTAAGTGAATATAGGATTGTTGTGACTTACTTAACTAAGGATAAAGTAGTGACTAATAAGTGGCATAACATTCTTGTTATAGGATTTATTGCTATTTCTATATCGTTTATCCTTTGGTTGACTTTATTGTCTAGATTGGGGAGTTATACACGACAATTCGTATTTCCGCTATCTTCTTATAAAGCTGTTTTCAATGGTAGTGGTAAGGCTTTCCTTGAGATTCTTGGAAACATAATAATATTCATTCCTGTTGGTGTGATGTTTTCACTGATTTTCAAGCTGAACCTAAAAAGGTGCTTTGTTATGGGCATTTCTTTATCACTATTGATTGAGTGTTGCCAATGGTATTTTTGGTTAGGAGCATTCGAAATTGATGATCTAATTCATAATAGTGTAGGGACAGTTTTAGGTGCAATTCTTGTTACGCGAACTGCTTTAAGAACTTGGTTACAGTTAGAAAACAGGAAAAAGGGTTTTATCGCACTGCTATGTCTTGTAGTTCTTTTTACATCTATCTATCTAGGATTTTATGGACTTAAATGGAATAAGATGAAAAAACTAGCTGCATTAAATGACTTGGATGATGGTAGAAAAAACCTTTTGGTTCTCAGCCCGGATTTTTCTTACATTGGAAATAGCAATGTTAACATAACTTGTAATTCTGATGGAAGCATTTTAATTGAAGGATCTTCCGAGAACAGAGCATGGATTCACATTGGTTCTATGAAATTAAAGCCTGGCAAATATGTTTTAACCGGAATGTCAGACGTGGAAGAGAATACGATAGCGCTTGTATTGGATACATATGATAATTCAGATGGTTATTCTCATAGAATTACTCAAGATGTTGGTGTAGTTAAAGAATCTGAATTTATTGTTGTAGAAGAGAAAGAAGTTAGAGCTTTGATAAGTATATATCCTGGAGAGTCTTACAGAGTAACTGCGAGACCTGCAGTTTTCAAACTGTAATCTGGACCAATATGATGAGGTTTCTGTGTATATATTGAAGAAAATCGGGAAATTAGATGTTAAAAATCTAAATAAAGTTGCTCATATTTTAAATGCTTGCGGCAAGGATATGGCAAATAAGTATAACCTGCATCATTGGGATAATGTTTATGTAAAAACATTAGTAATTGTCGGCTTGTGCAACTTGAAAAACAATGTTTATATTCTCTTTAATGATAACAAAGCAGTTGCCACTTTCATGACAAAACAAAGTGGCGACGCACTCCATTTTGAGAAACTCGGAACGCTTCCTTCAGAATCTGGAAAAGGCATTGGTTCTTTTTGTATGAATAAGATTGAAGAGATAGCTAAAGGTACAAATTGTAAAAAGGTTGTTATGGAAGTCTATGAACCTAGTCAGCATGCGATATCTTTTTATAAGCACAAAGGATATGAAGTTATAGGAATGACAGATACTTTGAAATATAAAGAATTAATAATGGAAAAGCGAATCTGATAAATGAAAAAGTTATTGGTAATTGGAGCTGGATTCCTTCAGGATTTTGTTATTCAGAAAGCTGTATCAATGGGCTATGAAACCCTTACAGTTGATGCTGATCCAGAAGCCATTGGCTTTAAGCATGCCCATAAACACGCTGTTGTAAATATAGTTGATGAACAGGCTTGTTTAGAGTATGCACGTCAAGAAAAAATCGATGGTGTTGTAACGGCCGCTACTGATTTTGGTGTCCTTTCTGCTTCTTATGTAGCCCAGGAGATGAGACTTAACGGTTTGAAATATGAAGTTGCTCAAATTATTAAAAATAAATATAAAGTACGCAAATGCTTATACAATTCGCATGTAGATGATACCGAACAAGCATATGAAGTTAATGATCATACAGATATCGACGCGCTTGCACTGAAGTTATCTTACCCGGTTATGGTGAAACCTTGTGATGGCTCTGGCAGTCGCGGTGCTAGTAGGGTGGATAAGCCTGAGGAATTGAAAGCTGCTTGTAACTACGCTATGAATGGTTCTATCACGCATCGCGCTGAAATTGAAACTTTCATTACCGGTCATGAATATGGAGCGGAGAGTCTAGTTGTAAATGGAGAAATACATGTTTTAGGCATCATGAAAAAGTGGATGACAAATCCACCATATTATGCTGAGCTTGGACATGCGATGCCAAGTTGTTTGCCTTCAGTCGTAGAAGAAAAAGCTAAGAACTGTGTCAAAAATGCTATCTCTGCATTAGGTGTCAATTCCGGATCGGTCAATATGGATATGTTAATTACCGATGATGGCAAAGTATATATAGTTGATATTGGCGCTCGTATGGGTGGAAATATGATCGGACCTTGTGTCATTCCTTATGGCACCGGCGTGGATTATATGGCTGCAATGATACAAAACGCAGTTGGTGATCCAGTGATATTCACTTCAAATAATCATGAAGCAGTAGCTACTAAACTTCTTGCATTTGAAGAAGGAGTTGTTGGTGAAGTTCCTGATATGAGCATAATAGAAAATAAATATGGTGTTGAGATTTATCATCATATGACAAAAGGAATGAAAGTTAATCAGTACCATACAAATCTTGATGGTTGTGGATACGTTGTTGCGAAATCTGATACTGTTGATGACGCTGAGAAAAAGGCTGCTATGGCCTTTGAAGAGATTAAGAAAATTGCTTTTGAGGTGTCTTGATGTCTGATGAGATGATGAAAGCAGAGAACGCTTATCTGAATAGTAAAGATAAAAAGGGATATAAGAGTTTTTATCAGTTAGTTGTTAAGCGAGCTATAGATATTATTGCTTGTTTGGTTGCTTTGCCGTTTGTTATGTTAATACTAATTCCCGTTGCAATTGCAATTAAAATAGAAGATCGTGGTCCTTTATTTTATAGTTCTAAGCGTATAGGAAAGGGATTTAAAGAATTTGGAATGTTGAAGTTTCGTTCAATGAAGGTAAATGCTCCAGATCTTCGTAATGATGATGGAAGTACATATAATTCTAAAAGTGATCCCAGAGTAACTAAAATTGGTCATTTCCTTCGTGAAACCAGCTTAGATGAGATTCCTCAAGTATTTAATGTCTTAGCCGGTCAAATGAGCATAATCGGTCCTCGTGCAGGAGATGTTGAATCTAAGGATACTTATGAAGAGGATGAGAAAGATAAGTTGTTAATTCGTCCTGGTATTACTGGTTATACCCAAGCCTATTATAGAAATGGCTTAGGCGTTCGTGAAAAGAGACTTTATGACGCATGGTACGCTCACAGTGTTTCTTTTTGGTTGGATGTTAAGGTTTTCTTTAGAACGATTAAAACAGTATTAACGCATGAAAATGTATATACGAATGAGTGAGGATATTATATGGCTGTAAGCAAGAAAGCAAAGAAACTATACACTGGTTTTTTCGATGGAATAGAAACTTTTGCTGCAAATACTATTAGTGATTTACAAGAAAAAAGATATCTGAAAAAGTATCTAGACAAGACAACAAAGTTAAGTAAAGATCAAAAGAAGCAAATAAAAGAATTCTGGGCTCCATATTGCAAGGTGTCTCCTAAATGGGCCTTATACTATTCTTCTAAAAATGACAAATTCGATCCGAGATATATTCCCAATACCCTATACTACACCAAAATAGACCAGTATTTTAATGCTAGAAAACTTGGATACGGGTTTAATGACAAGAACTATTATTCGCGGATATTCCCTAATGTTAAGCAGCCTAAAACGATAGTTAGAAATATAGGTGGAGTTCTATTTGATAAAGATTATTTACAGATTTGCATAAGCGAT
This sequence comes from Oscillospiraceae bacterium, assembly GCA_902764825.1. GTDB lineage: Bacteria > Bacillota > Clostridia > Saccharofermentanales > Saccharofermentanaceae > Saccharofermentans. The sequence goes on along the minus strand of CACWXL010000002.1, from coordinate 79,477 downwards.
GCAATTAATCTTGTGACGTCTGAAAGCGAAGTTATAGTTAAGCCTTCTCAAGAGAGTGGAAGTGGACGTGGAATTCAATTTTACAAATGCGGTCAAGTAAAACAAATTGAAGCCTTATTAAATGATTCGAATGAAAAGAATTATATAGTCCAAGCAATCGTTAACCAACATCCATTACTTGAACAGGTTCATCCGGGCTCTCTTAATACGATACGTATTTGTTCATTACTTCTTGATGATGGTGTTCATATTCTTTCTTCAGTTTTACGCATGGGTGTTAATAAGAGTCGAATAGATAATGTTACAGCTGGCGGTATTTCTGCTGCGATCAATGCTGACGGGAAACTTGATCGATATGCTTATACATATTATTCTGGTGAGCGATTTGAAAAGCATCCTCAAGGGTTAGTTTTTGATGGATATCAAATCCCTTCATATAATTTAGTCATCGAGAAGGTAAAAGTCTTAGCTCAAACAATTGGTAATTTTCGTTTAGTATCTTGGGATATGGCTGTTGATGCTGATGGGGATGTAATACTCATTGAAGCCAATATGCGAAAAGGCGGTATCAATCTTCATCAATTTGATAATGGTCCTTTGTTTGGCGATTTAACAAATAGGGTTTTAGATGAAGTGTTTGGTAATAAATGATTCTAACACTTTATAATTTGAGATTTGTTATATTATTTGGAGTAGATTAATGCGAATTCTATTTTTTTGTCCAGGTGATTTGTATTCTAAACCTAATCCGGGTTTTCATCTATTAACAACTTTGATGTGCGATATATTGAACGCTGGACATGAACTACATTATATTGGGAAAAGTGAGATTGGACTTGATCGTCATATTCCCGATGATTTAATTTCTAATTCTCATTTTTCTTATTCCCTGATTGAAAAAAAACGTGTAAATAGAACAAACATGTTTGCCAGATATGCTTATGGCGTTTTATTTGCACTCTCATCTAGAAAATATGTAAAAAGACTGATTAAAGATTATGATGTTGTATTTGCTGTCTCAAATCCAACCGTATTATTTAATATATTAGTTGTTAGACATTATTCAAAATCAATAAAGATTGTTTATAACGTTCAAGATATGTTTCCTGGTAGTACAATTGCTAGTGGAAAAATGTCAAATAAATTGTTGCAACATTTGTTTTTCAAATTGCAGAAAATAGCGTATAGAAAGGCGAATATCATTACAGCTATTTCTGAGGACATGAAAACGAAACTTCTTGAACAAGGTGTGCCGGAAGAAAAAATACGTGTTATTGTTAATTGGTTTGATGATAAATCTGTCAGAGAAATTCCAAGAAAAGATAATCTGTTTATAAAAAAATACAATATGCAAAGAGATCAGTTCTATGTTCAGTATGCTGGAACGATGGGGTATGTATTCGATTATAATATGGTTCTATCTGTTGCTAGATTATTGCAAGAACACGATGATATTATTTTTCAAATGATTGGTGAGGGAAGTCAAAAGACAGCGTTTATTGAAGAGGCTAAAAGGCAACAATTGAGTAATATTGTCTTCTTACCGCTTGAACCTCAAGAGATGGTGCCTCATGTATATAGTGCTTGTGACATTTGTTTTATTCCGTTAAAGAAAGGTATTATCGGTAATTCTGTTCCGAGTAAGGCTGGACTTCTTATGGCATGCAAAAGGGCTATTGTTACAACTGCAGACGAGGGTTCTGATTATAACAGAATGATTAATGATGAGCATATTGGGATTGCTTGTTCGACAGATAATCCACAAGATGCAGCAGATGCAATTATAAAAATGAAAGAAGACGCTGTATTTCGCGATTATTGTGCAAAAAGTGGATATGAATATGGAAAAATATCTTACAGTCGATCTAATAATACAAGAAAATACATTGAGTTATTTGAAGAGATAGCTCAGCAAAATTGAGACTTGTGATGAAGATAGTTTTTTTAGGTTTCTCTAAAATCAAATACTTACCATATATGCACAGTTATCTTGATCAGATTGATAAAGATAAGAATGAAGTGCATTTGATTTATTGGGATCGTGATGAAGCGATTGATGATGAAGTTCCGAAAGGTGTAGTACCACATTGTTATAAATGTTATATGCTTGATTCGTTTCCAATGCGAAAAAAAGTGGGACCTATTAGTGGCTATGGTAAATATGCAAAGAAGATAATTCGTGAAATATGTCCAGACTTTATGTTTGTTCTTCACTCAACAACTGCAATTACTATATATAATTTGCTATGCGGGAAATATAAAGGTAAATACATATTTGATTATCGTGATGTTACATATGAGAAACATCTATTTTATAAAAATCTTATTGCAAAAATAGTTAGTAATTCTGTATATACATTTACTAGTTCGGATGGCTTTAGAATATATTTGCCGGAAATTCCGGAAAAAGTTTTGACTTCGCATAATCTTTTGCGATCATCTCTTTCGAAACATGAAAAGTATAAAGGAAGAATAAAAAGATTAGATACAGAACCCATTAGAATTGCTTTTTGGGGTATGATTCGTCAACGAGAGTTTAATGAAGTTATCATAAATAGGCTTGGAGGAGATAAACGCTTTGAGCTTCATTATTATGGCAGGGTAAGTATATTATTTGAAGATACTCTTAGGCGAAGTCAGGAAGTGTATTCGAATGTTTTCTATCATGGTGAATATATTCCGTCTGATAGAGATGAATTTGCTGATAAAACCGATATTTTACATAATCTTTATAGTAATAATGATGCTACAATGCCTTTAGCAATGAGTAATAAATACTATGATGGCTTGATTTATTATCTCCCGCAACTTTGTATGAAGGATAGTTACATGGGTGATATGTGCGAAAAGCATTGCATTGGTTTAACTTGTGATCCACATAAAGATGGGTTTGCAGATAATGTATATGAATACTATAGAAACCTTGATTTGCGAGAATTTGAAGAAAAATGTGATATTACATTAGATGCTATTCTTTCACAAGTTGAAAATGATGAAACGATTATTAGGAGCATTGTAAATGTTTAATTGTATTATAGTTGCTTATGCTGCCAGCACAATGTCAGAAAAGCGATTCTCTGAAACATTTGCAGACTCAAAAATGATGCCTGGACAACAAGCTCAAAAATTTAACCGGTTGTTGATGCGTGGACTTGCAGAAAATGGTATAAAAGTTAATTGCGTTTCTGCTCCTCCAATTACCGTAGGTAATACTAAACGAAAATATGTGAATATTAAAAATGATATAGAAAATGGTGTTGAGTATAAGTACCTTCCGGTAATAAACATATCGAGATTGAAAAATCTACTCTGTCTCATATCTTCTTTTTTTATAACGCTACATTTTTGTAAGAATAGAAACTGCGTAGTTGTTTGTGATGTTTTGAATATTTCTGTCTCGTTAGGTGCAACATTTGCTGCCAAAGTATTAAAAAGGCAGTCTGTCGGTATTGTTACAGATGTTCCGGAATTAATGGTTACGGGTCATTCTGAAAAACAAGTTAATCTTTGTCATAAGGTGATTAGAAACTGTGATAAATATGTGTTTTTAACAGAAGCTATGAACGAACGTCTGAACCCTAAGAGAAAGCCTTATATAATTATAGAAGGCGTTTGTGATTCGCATGTTGATTATCAGACAATAACTCAACATGAAGAAAATGGTATAAAAAAATGTTTCTATGCAGGACTTCTTGACGCCGAGTACGGAGTCAAGAATATGGTTGATGGCTTTCTAAAAGCTAATATAAACGGAGCAGAGATGCATATCTGTGGAAAAGGACCTTATGAGGAAGAATTGAAGAGCATTGCTGAAAAGGATAAGAGAGTGTTATTCCATGGTTCTGTGTTAAATAAAGACGTTGTTCTTATGGAAAAAAACTGTGATTTGTTAATTAATCCTCGTCCAGTTTCAGGCGAGTTTACAATGTTTTCTTTCCCTTCTAAGATATTAGAGTATATGGCTTCCGGAACTGCAACATTGGCAACTGAATTACCTGGAATACCTAAAGAGTATTTTGATTATTTGCTTAAGATAGACGATGATACATCAAGTGGTATAGCAAAAGCGATTGAAGATGCAATATCGCTTAGTAAAACTGAATTACATGTAGTTGGTAGCAAGGCCCAAAAATGGGTAATTGCAAATAAGTCGCAAAATCAGCAAGGCAATCGATTGCTTGAACTGATTAACCAGTAAGAATGGATGTTTTATAAATGAGAGTTTGTTTTGTAGTTGGTAAAATGAGCTTTAGCGGCGCGGAAAAAGTATTATCTATTGTTGCTAAGAGTTTAGTAGATCAGGGCGATGATGTTCATGTGCTGCTATTGCAAAAAGAAAACGGGTACTATGCAGAAGAAGAGAATCTAAAGATTCATGGTGTTAAACCTTCTGGTAATAAAATTAAGAGGGTCATTACCCGTTTTTCTAATATAAGAAAAACGGTAAAGGGGATCAATCCTGATGTAGTTGTTTCATTTGGATACGTTTGTAATAATAACACCATTATAGCTATGCTGTGCTCCGGTATTCCTGTTATAGCTTGTGAACGAAATGATCCCAACTATGATCCGCTTGATAAAACCCAACGAGTTATACGTAAGTTGGTTTACAGATTGGCAAAAGGTTTTGTTTTTCAAACAGAAACTATATCGCACTACTTTTCTAAAAAAATACAGCAGAAAGCAGCTATTATTCCAAATCCTATTGAGAAATCAAATTATACGTGGTCAGATAAAGAATCAAATAATGTAATTGTTACAGTTGCAAGACTAGATGAATACCAAAAGAACTTAACATCGTTGTTTGAAGCTTTTTCTATTTTTCATTCTAGTCATAGTAACTATCAACTTGAAGTATATGGCGATGGCCCAGACAGAACACTTTTAGAAAGAAAGATCTCTGAATTGAATATGACAGAGAATATTATTCTCAAGGGTCGTGTTAATAATCCGACATCTCAGATTGTACACGCGAAATTATTTGTATTAAGTTCTGTTTTTGAAGGAATGCCAAACGCTTTGATGGAAGCGATGTCAGTGGGATTGCCTTGTATATCAACTGATTGTGGAGGTGGTGGTGCAGCTGCACTTGCCGCATATGATGGAGGATGCATTTTAGTCCCAGTTGGTGATGCTGTTAGTCTCTCTAATGCCATGTCATCTGTTGTAGACGATAACAATTACAGAAATGAAATTAGCGAACATGCTTCTAAAATCAATGAGCGATTAGCTGTTGAGGAGATCATTAAGCTATGGCGAGCTTATTTAAAAAAGATAATACAATAAAAGAAAGACAAAAATACACACTATATGACTTTATAGTGTTGTTATATATTGTAGCTCTTTATATCTTTGAAAATAAGAGATTTGCTTTAGTCTTTACGTTTATTCAGGCAGCTTTTTTCTTAACAACAGTTTTGCATATAATTATAAAAAGAGTAGTTGTATTTAAAAAGTATTATGTCTGGTATTTAGTATTTATTGTATTATGTTTCATTTTATGTGTTGTAGCGAACAATTCATATGCCTGGTCTACTCTAAGACAAGTATTAAAAAATCTTCTTGTTTGTTTATGTATTTCAATATATTTAGACCGAGAAGATAGAAACATTGATAACATAATATGGGATATTTGTATTGCTGGAATTGCTACTGGATTCTTCTTGTTGTTTGGTTTTCTTTCTACAGATTTTTCAAATGTTAATCTTAAATATGCTGGCGAATTAAGAATAGGAGCAAATCTTGCAGGTAACAACGTCAATATCATCGCTTTGTACCAATGTTTTTCTTTTTCGGCAATATTATACAAAATTAAACAATCAGATAATAAGAAACTGCGAGTTGTTTTATATTCAGCGCTTTTATTTGTTGCTGGAACAACATTGTTTACTGGTGCAAGAAAGGTTTTAATATTTTACCTAATTACTTTTGCTTTATTTAGCTTGAAGTCTAACAAAAGAAATATAATACTAGTTGTCTCAAGTATATGTATTATATATTTTCTGTTAATGAATATAGAACCGTTATATTATCTTATTGGATATAAAATTAATATATTTGGTAAGAACTCCTCTTCATATGCTATTTATTCCGAATCAGACATAAATAGAGTTAAATATATAAACAAAGCTTGGGAATTGTTTAAAGAGTCTCCGTTTGGGATTGGTTTTGGATCTACTATTCAAAAAATGGGAATTTACTCACATAATAATTTCCTGGAAATACTTGTGTCAGGTGGAATAATTGGCTTCGTAGTATATTATTGTTTGTATTTTCATATTTTTATTCTACATTGGGCGAATAGAGATAAATGGCTTTCACAATATTTTCTAATTACTTTAATAGCTCTTCTTGTATTTGAAATCTGGCAGGTTACGTATATTTATTTAGTACCAATGATTTTTTTGTGTTGCGCAGCAGTGACCAGTACAAGTAACAATAATGAAACGGTAAATAAGAGTATAAATAATCACATCAAGTATCGCCTATAATGTATATGCATTTGAGTAGCTTCTAACGGAAAAACTTCAGATCTCTTTGAATCAACTATTAGTTGCACGAATCAGGAAACAGAGAGGTGCTTTTTAGACAAATGAGTAGTCATAGTATTGATCCAAATCTAAAGATTTGTATTATAACTGTATATTTTGGGAATTTGCCTAACTATATTTCTCTATGGATTAAATCTGTAGGATTGAATTCTAATATCGACTTTTATCTTTATACTGATGATCGTGTCGACAATATTGAAATACCTGACAATTTACATGTAAAAAAGTTAACTTTGCAGCAAATGAAGAGTTTAGCAGAAAAAGCATTAAATATGTCGGTTTGTTTAGATAGACCATATAAATGCTGTGACTTCAAACCTGTTTATGGATTAATTTTTCAAGATGATGTCTGTTCTTATGATTATTGGGGTCACTGTGATCTAGATATGATCTTTGGTGACTTAACCAAATTCTTTAGACAATATGAAATCAATAAATATGATCGCTTTTTAACATTGGGACACTTGTCGTTGTTCCGTAATAATGCCGAAGTAAATAATAGGTATAAATCGAAAGGCAGTTTCCGAGATTACAATACTGTTTTTACAAATTCAAATAGTTATGCGTTTGACGAATTTAATGGTATTACGTCAATATATTTGGCAAATAATTATTCGATGTTCTCTAAACGTATTTTTGCTGATATAAGTCCGAACCATAAAAGGTTTACATTAAGCACTCTATATTCATTGGATTTGAAACCTAAGAACTATAGAACACAGACCTTTATTTGGGATAATGGAAAAGTGTTTCATGCATATTATATAGGTCGAAAACTATATTGCGAAGAGTATGCTTATATACATTTTCAAAAAAGAGGCGAGCTTGCTATTCAGTTTAGTAATGGTGAATGTGACTCTTTTTTTGTTTCAAATATTGGTTTTATAAATGTAACTGATCCAATAGAAAAGACTTTTGTTAAAACAATAAATAAGTATCCCGGCTTTTTATATGAGTTTTATGAAACGATTTGCTTTAAGTTGAAACAGTGGTTCATTTTAAACAGATTAAGAATAAAGAAATTAAAAAATGAAATTGGAAATATATGATTGTTATTTTGTTTTATGGGCAACATTAAGCTTATGAACACTAAGAGTTCTCTAATGTCAAAAGTACTATTGATAAAAATATATAGTTGAAAAATGAAGCGGTGAAAGTATATCGCTTATAATATTTATATAGTTATGATAAAAGTATCCGAAAATACCCCAAGCAATTCTTTGTATTTTAAGCAAATTAATGGCTTCAGAACAATACTGTTTTTTGCGATTATTATATATCATTTTTGTTTTCATTATTTTGGGAATGAATCGAATGGATTTGTCCCAGATATAAGTATTGTTTGGGCATGCTTTTTCTTCCTATCTGGATATTTTCTGAAAATTAAGAATACTAAAGCTTACTGGGAAGGAAAGATTGTTAGGACGATTATTCCTTTCTGGATTTCTGTTTTATTCATTTGGCTTGTATCTAAAATTGCTGATAAAGCATACTGCATTAGTATTAAGGATATGCTATATAATTGCATCTTATTTCCCGTATTTACTTCTACACCGTTTGTTGATGGTGCACATTGGTTTGTTATGCAATTGATTTATTTCCACATCCTGTTTTGGATTGTTATTAAATGTGATTCTGTTATATACAAATTATCTAAAAGAAGAGATACTGAACACGTATTTGTTAGATGGGCTATATTATTGTATGGCCTTATTAGTGTTCTTCTGTCTTATATCTCTTCAGATTCTCGTTTTGTTATACTTTTGAATTGTATTTTTAAGCCAAGACTAGTTTTTATTTGTTTTGGTTTTCTTTCAAATCCAAAGCTCAAGAATATTCAAACCAAAGTTCAACAGTTTGTAATTCTTATTGTCATCTTTTTTTACTTTATTCGTTATCAGAATTTTATCAATTATATATACTTCATAACACTATTGTTTTTGGTTCGACTTATTATGCTAAGTAAAATTGGATTATTAGAGCATAAAGTGTTCCAGTTACTAGGAACTTATAGTTTGTATATATACCTTGTTCATCAAACAATAGGCTATATTATTATTTCACATTCACCAAACGTTGTATTAGGAATTGTGCTTGCTTTTGTTTATAGCATATGTGCGGGTCTGATATTTGGTGTGACATATAATAAATTAATAAAATCTCGATTAATAGCTAATCATTAATGATTGTAATCTTAAACTTTGTTCAGGGTTACAAACGATATTAAAGGAAAGGAGAGAATTGGATTATTATATTTTATAATTTTCCGAATGCTCTTAAATGAAGAATAACGTTACAAATGAGAACCGCAACATAAAAGTTGGAGCATTGATTTCATATGTTTCACTTGCTGTGTCTATTGTGCTCCATGTTTTCTATACTCCATATTATTTAGGGCGCGTTGGTGATGCACAATTCGGTTTAGCGTCATTTGCTACATCTATTACATCTTGGTTTACCATAGGCGCATATGCGCTTAATGACTCATTTATTAAGTTCTCCACAGCTGAAAAAGCAGAGCGTAAGAACAATATGAGAAGTAATGCAATCTATATAAAATTATTATGCCTTTTGTCTATGCTGATTGTTTTTTTGGGATTGATAATTCTGGCTCTTTTATATTTTGGCATAATTCCACTGAATAAATATACTGATAATGAAAAGACTATTATTTATATTCTATATTTTCTCTCACTAACTGGAATAGCTTTTACCACGGTATTTGCATTCTTTAGGTTATATAATGAGTATCAAAGCAACTTCATTGCAGTTAAATCCATCGCGCTGTTCAGTACTATTAGCACATTTGGATTTTCTTTTATAGCCTTACATTTTAGACCATCTGTTATAGTTGTTTCTCTTATTGGTTTGTTTGTAAATATAACCGCTTTGTTTACGCTTTTTGTTATAAGCAAAACAAAATATAAGATCAAATTTGGTAAAGATAAACTATTAGATAACGCCCCTTATGTTAAGTCTATTTTTGCGTTTTCAGCATTTTTGCTTTTGTCAGTTATTGTAACTGAAATTAATACCGCTGTTGATAGGACCATTCTTGGATTTTTTGCCGGTGCTACTTATGTTACAGCATACCAATTGGGTATGACTTTCGATATTTATTTTGCGGAATTCTCAACATCTATTAATTCAGTTTTTATTACTCGCATAAATAAATTAGTGGTTCTTAAGAAAACGAATGAGATCAACTCGTTGTTTTTGAAGTTGGCAAAAATACAATCATTAGGTGTATTTTTGATAATTGGTGGATTTGCTGTATGCGGAAAAGATTTTATTATAGCTTGGCTCGGAAGAACTGATTCGGTTGTTTACAATATTGGTATTATCTTAATGTTGTTGCATTCAGTACATTATTGTTCTTATTCTTCATTAACAATTCAACGTGCTTATGGCAAGCATAGAATTCCAGCATTAATAAATGTTTGCATTGCTGTATTAAATGTAATTATCTCTGTTGTTCTTGTTAATCTGTTCCCTGTTGAGTATTCGATATACATGTGTTTAATTGGAACGGCTTTTGCTGAAATCATAGGAAGATGGATCCTTATTCCTATTTATAATTCTAAAGCATTAAAGCTCCCTATGGGCAAAATCTATTTAAATATCTTCAAGTTCTTTGTAATGTGTGCTATAGCTTGTTTGGTAACGATTACCCTTTCAAATTATTTATTGCATATAGATCTTAGATTTAATTCATATTGGGTTCGTTGTGTTTTAAAAGGATTTATATTCCTTATAGTTTATTTGTCAATTGTAATTCCGATAAATATTAAATTGCTAAAGTCTGTTTTAGCTAAAGAGAAGTCTGTTAAGACTTCGATCGTTTTAGAGCACGCTAGTTTATTAGAGTTGTTAAAAGCCGAACTTTTTGATTTGAAACCCAATATTCCAAATGAAGCAAATTGGAGTAAGATTTTTGAATCAGCAAAAGCACAGTGCATAATACCTTTGGTTGCGGCTCATGTTCCAACAGAGCATAGAAAAGAATGGCTTGAGATTTCATATCAAAGTAAGGCGCATTTTATGCAGATGATTCATGAACAGAATTCTCTCGTCAAGATATTTAATGATAATAAAATTCCATTTGTTATTCTTAAAGGTACAGCTGCTGCGATTTATTATCCTTCTCCTTCTTTGAGAACATATGGCGACATCGATTTGTATATTTCTGAAAATGAACTTGCGTTTGCCAACGATGTGCTTATTCGGAATGGATATGAGTCAGAAAAGAATGAAGAAAGACATAATGAATATATTAAGAATGGAATGATTGTTGAACTTCATACAAAGTTTAGTAGTAAGAACTACAATGATATTGATCATATTCTTATAAATGGATTGTATAATTCTACAAATTATATAGTGGCAAGTTCTACTTTTCCCGGTTTACCAACCTATGAGAATGGATTAGTACTTCTTGGGCATATAATGCAACATCTAAAGGAATCTGGTATTGGATTACGACAGATAATCGATTGGATGATGTTTGTTCATAAAGAACTTGACGATTCATCCTGGAATAATCATTTTAAATCGCTTGCAGTAGAAGCAGGCCTTGAGAAGCTTGCAATAACGGTTACATTTATGTGTAAGAAGTGGATGGGTCTTCCTGATGAAATTACGTGGTGCAATTCTGCTGATGAAGATGCAGCTAATTGGTTATTAACTCGTATTTTTGATGATGGAAATTTTGGTCGCGATAGAGCACCATACGAAAATGTAAAGGCATCAGTGAGAAATGAAGGACTATTTAAGCATTTACAACGTATGGGTGTGGAAAATTGTACTTTAGCTCGGAAGTGTGCGTTTTTTAGACCTTTTGCTTGGATATATCAATTGGGAAGATATACTGTTTACGGAATATCTGGACAGATTAAAGGCAAAAAAGTCTTCATAAAAGATAAACAGGATATGAATATAGTAGAGTTTTGGAAAAGAATAGAATAATTATATAAACAAAAATGAAAATACTATACTTAAGAATGCAGGTGATGAAATGCGAATTGAAAAAGCTTTTAATGGGAAAGTCTTAGTTATTACCGGTGGAACAGGTTCATTCGGATCCACTGTTCTCAAACACTTCTTGTCTTCTGAAATCGGTGAAATACGTATATTTAGCCGTGACGAGAAAAAACAGGATTGGATGAGACACACGTTGCAAGCTCAACATCCTGAATACGCAAGTAAGGTTAAGTTTTTTATTGGCGATGTTCGTAATATAGATTCTGTAAGAGAAGCTCTTGATGGTGCTAATTACATATTCCATGCGGCAGCATTAAAAGAAGTACCTTCGTGTGAATTTTTCCCGATGGAAGCAGTAAGGACTAACATTCTTGGAACAGATAATGTTATTTCAGCAGCAGTTGAAAATAAAGTTGAAAGAGTAGTCTTTTTGTCTACTGATAAGGCTGCATATCCAATTAATTCCATGGGAATGACTAAAGCTGTAGCTGAGAAAATCGTACAAGCTAGAGCTCAGAAAGCTTTTGACAGATCCGGTACTGTTTTATCTTGTACTCGTTATGGCAATGTTATGTGTTCCCGCGGTTCTGTCATACCTTTATTCATAGATCAGATAAAGCGTAAAGCTCCTATTACTATAACTGATCCCAATATGACACGATTCCTTATGAATCTTGATGAGGCGGTTGATCTTGTAGCATTTGCTTTTGAACATGCTGATCCTGGTGATTTATTTATACAGAAGGCTGATGCTTCAACTATAGGAGATCTCGCAAAAGGTGTTATGAAAGTCTTTGGTGAGACGGAAACTAAGATTATTGGAACTCGTCATGGCGAAAAGCTCTATGAGACGCTTATGACGCGTGAAGAAAAGCTTAGAGCAACCGACATGGGCAACTACTTCCGGATAGTTCCTGATGGACGCAGCCTAAACTATGATAAGTTTTATGTTGAAGGCAGTGTTTTAACAGAAAGCGATGAAGCATACACATCTCATAATACTAAGCGTTTGGATGTAGATGGTGTTGTAAAGAAAATTATGACTACAGACTATGTAAAGGAAGAACTAGAGGGAAGACCGCATATAGTGGAGGCTTGATATACTCGTTTTTCTTTTATAGCTTGACGTATATTTTTTGTTGAGTTTTTGGCAATGTCTGAGTTAAATAATTTGTCATCGTTACTCATTATCGGTGCTGGTTCTTTTTCGACTGAGGTTGATGAACTTGCCAGACTTGTCGGGTATACGGATATAGCTTTTCTTGATGATAAGTCGCCTGTAGCTATAGGTACTATGCAAGATATAGGTAAGATGCGAGAGCGTTATGATACTTCAATAGTTGCTTTAGGGAACAATGAGAACCGTAAGCGCTTTCGCGAAGAACTTGTTCGTCATGAATTCAATATCTCTACTTTAATCCATCCCACAGCTTTTTTAGTTCGGATGTACAATTAGCTCCTGGTTGTATCGTTAGAACCAATGCTGTAGTTAGCCGATACGCTAAGTTGGGTGAGGGAGTAATAGTGAATATTGGAAGCCTTATTGATAATTACAGCAAAATCGGAACATTCTCAATGATTTTCCCGGGTGCTGTAGTTAGAAATAGTGTAAAGGTTGAACCAGGGAGCTGGATCAGAGCGAATGAAGTGATGGCGTGAGGAGAGAAGACACTTTTTTCAACAATAGTTAGCACAAACCGAAGCATACTAACATATTCAGAGATATACAGATTTGTGTCATGAAGAGAAGCTTTGTACTACTGTTACATAATTACTTTCGAATTGTCCAGGATGAAAGTAGTTTTAACTACAATAAGTTTTATTTAGAAGGTATCTATTAACTGAAAGTAATGCGGCATATATATCACATTATACTATTTGTTTGATGTCGATTATTATGACTACAGATTACTTTAAGGAAGAATAAGAGGGAAAATCTTATATAGTTAATGCGCGAACTTTTAGGATAGTATATTAGTTAGTATTTCTTTTGAAACAGATACTTATCACTTTATTAGTGTTCAAAATTTAAAACAGGAGGTAATTGATTAGTATTATGGATGTATCACCAAAAGTAATTCAAATTAAGGACAGAACAAAGAGACTTCACATAACTAAACCTATTACTAAGATGGATTATACAGTAAAGACAATCTTAACTAATTCTTCCTGGGAATATGTAGATCTGTGGTTACAACGAAACAATCAACGAATGGCATTAATGTATTGGAAACAAGCTAAGAGTTTTTATGATGCATCAATGTTATTACCAATTGAATCCAGGCCATTAACTGCATATTATTGTTGTATGAATGCTGCTAAAGCTCTCCTTTCGGTGAATAGTGTTTCTGTAAATAATATTCGTCATGGCGTTGGTTCTGAAATTAAAGATTGGAATTCAAATAATACTAAGGATGCTATTGTAAAATTCTATAATTCCGGAATTCTTCATGAACTTTCTTTATATTTTCGTGAGACTCCATCTGCAGAATACAGTATTTATGATTTGCTTTACAATACACCTTGTATTCATAGAGCCTTTATAGTTACTTTCAGGACTCCTACTGAACTTTTTATTCCTATTAGAGATACCAGTTACTATGTAAATACAGAAACAAATGATGCTTGGATTCAGTTTTTGGTTGACCCAGAATACAATGACTCTAAAATACTGAAAAAAATACCTTCTACTTATGAAGTGCCTAGATTCTTTAAAGACTCAGAAGAGTGTGTTTTAAGGTGTAAAAAGACATTTAAATGGTATCATGAACCCAAAGATGAAGAACAAAGAGCGAGCAATAAAACAGAAATCTCAAAATATCAGCCAAAAATTCGCAAGAATATTCATTATATTAATGGGACAATGAGACTCTGGTATTTGAAGAAAGAACTTGATAGTAATTCGCACGTAATAGATAGGAATTCAATAACTTTAATTTATGCTGTTTTTCATTGGTTAAGCGAACTTGTTAGATATGATCCAGAAAAATTCTATAATCTTAAGAGTTCAAATCAATATTGGCTTTTACACGAGTTTATTGAAACAGCTTTGAATCATTATGTGGATGAAATAAGTTGTGAAATTACTGCATCAGATATCATGATGACTGGTTATAGAAAATAGCTGAATATTCCGCGCTCTGTTGAGCCAGGTGTCCGGCGAATGAGAGCCACCATTCCGTTCTAAACAGAGCCACAGTTCCGGTAATATAGAGTCAGCATTCCGCTTCAAATTGAGCCACTTTATACTGTGTTTATGCGCTGAAAGCGTAAATACAATATGAAGGAGGTCAATCAGATGACCAAGTATCGAGAGATCCTGCGACTAAAAAGCCTAGGGATCAGTGAACGAGAGATAGCTACAAGTTGTAGCGTCTCAAGGAATACCGTCGCACGGGTATGCAAACGTGCTGCTGAATTGAATATCCAGTGGCCGCTTGATCCAAGCGTTACGGATAAAGATTCGAAGGAACAGCTATCAGTGAGTATCTGAAGATCTTCAAAACTTAGGCCTGAGTCTTCAATTCTAGCAACAGCAGCATTTACAGTGTTCCTGGATAGTCCAAGGAAATCAGCAATAGCTCTGTTTGATTTGCCCGGCCGCTTTTAGCCGTGCGATCTCTTTGTAGTTTGGCATATGTGCCACCTCCGTATATTATTCGTTCAATTAGAACGTGCAGATATTATATCTGCCGGAGGTATGGAACAGGGTTTCCGACGGGGTGGCGCAGCAATTACCGATTTTGGTGGCGCAAGAATTAGCGACGAGCTGGCGTAAAAAAGAAGCGCCGTATTCAATGGTTTTGAACGCAAAGAATTATTCAAATAAAAACATATATTCTGTATATTGTGGAAGATTGAACAATAAACGCCCTAAAGTTATGGTTAAGAACAAATATTTACATCGCTGTAACATTTTGATAAAATAAAAGAGGTACCTCTGCAAAGATACCTCAATTTTATTACCGGTTGGTAACTAACACGCGCTCACGTGTAAACATATATTATATTGTTTATTACGTTTTTACAAGTGTTGGTTACCCCGAGAAAGGAGTAACTTATGAGTAAAACTCAGTGGGTATCCCCACGTGAGGGTGGAAGATGGGCTGTTCATGGAGCAGGCAACTCTAAAGATACAAAGTTGTTTGACACACAAAAGTCCGCAACTGCCTTTGCTGTTTCTATCGCAAAGAACAGAAAATCTGAAGTTGTAGTTCAGGGAAAAAATGGAAGAATTGTTTCTAAGGATAGTTATGGCAACGATCCGCATCCGCCGCATGACAAGGAACACTAAATTACTGATATGGGTGCTCATTTTGAGCGCCCATATCAAATATTATTATTCGGAGAACCTTATATGGATAGTGTGAAAACGAGAAAAGAACAAGCTTTAGATGCCTGTGATAAAGTAATTAATGGAATTGAAGATGGAATTATTACGACCTCTTCTGCTCTGTTGCTATGCAAAAAAATAGCAAGGCTAGTCAATGATGAAGACGGACAAGAATGGTTGGATTATGAATACAATGGTTATCCGGAATGTAAAGAAAGTGGAAAGATTCTCGCCCCTGCTTATAAAGTTGCTTGTCAACATGGAAGATCTTTTATAAAGCAGAATAATGATACCAAAAAGAATGAAGAATATATTTTTTGTGAATTAGCATCGGAATTAGAACAATCTGTTGAGAGTTTGAAAGCATCAATAAAAAATTTTACTACTCAAGGTTTTTCTGTTTCAGGTGATTATGCTATAGCAGCAACAAATAGTATGAATGGTGCTGTCCAAAGAAGTAACAATAATTTGATAATTCAGATAAAGAATCAAGAGAAAAGAATCAGCATATTGAGATCTCAGTATTATGATTTTGCTGTTAAATGGCAAATACAATTAAATTTCGGAATCGCAACTAAGAGCATATTTGATGAATATCAAGAGAAAGTTGATCTTTATTGTAATGCTTTACCTGTAACAACGCTAAGAAAACTAAGAACTATTGAAGAAATTATGGATGAAAGTAATCCTGAACGTTATTCTCAAGTTCTAACTTCTTGCCGTCGTCTTTGGTCAGATATAGCTAAGATTCTATTTGATGAAGTCCTTCCTGATTATAAAGGTAATTCATTTAAGACCAAATCAGGTAAGAATATCGATGTGTCTGGTGATCATGACAATAATAAGCTTTCTGCTGTTATAGAGACACTCCAAAGTAAGGCTGTTGAGAACTCGCTTGTCGGTAGCGAGACCATTTATCTAATAGATTGGATTGAACAAATATCCAACAGACAAAGTGCGGGTGTTCATTCTGAGGTTACTAGAGAACAGGCTAGACAGTGTATTATTCACACCTACATAGCGTTAGGAGACATATTAACTCTGAAGAATAGCATTAATCCAGATAGTATCGGTTCGGAAGCCTCAAAAAATATATGAATCAGCTTGAGTATCCTTTATACCACTCCGCAAACTTCCTCAATCCTTCTCTAATCCCGATCGTCGGTCTGAATCCATAATCGTCTTCTAGCGCTTTGCTGTCTGCGTAGGTGACAGGGACGTCGCCGGGCTGCATGGGAACTAATTCGCGGTGACCTTCAAAGTCATAATCTTCAGGCAATACACCGGCTCTGACAAGTTCTTCCTGTAAGGTGCTGATGTAGTCTAAAAGATTTTCAGGTGTGCCACCGCCGATGTTATAAACGGCATAAGGAGGCAAGGGGAGACCGTCTTCTCCGTTAGCTTTCTCAGGCGCACCCTGCATAACTCTGTAGACACCTTCAACGATATCATCAATGTAAGTAAAGTCTCTTTTGCAGTTGCCATAATTGAAGATCTGGATGGTCTTTCCGGCAACGAGTTTCTCTGTTGCAGAATAGTAGAACATATCAGGTCTTCCAGCTGGACCGTAAACTGTGAAGAATCGTAATCCTGTAGTAGGGATGTTATATAACTTGGAGTAGCAATGAGCAATGAGCTCATTGCTCTTTTTTGTTGCGGCGTAAAGAGATACCGGGTTATCTACTTTGTCTTCGACTGAGAAGGGGACTTTCTTGTTTCCACCGTAAACAGAAGAACTGGAAGCATAGACAAGATGCTCAACTTCGTTATATCTGCATGCTTCAAGGATGTTATAAAAGCCGATGATGTTGGATTCTATATAGACATCAGGGTGATCGATCGAATAACGGACACCTGCCTGGGCGGCAAGGTTGACTACTATAGAAGGTTTATATTCATTGAAGATATTGTCGATCAGTTCTTTATCGGCAATGCTTCCTTTGATGAAGATATGCTTAACAGGTGAAGTTTCAGCAACTTCCTTGATCTGCTCCAAGCGGTATTCTTTGAGCTTTGGATCGTAGTAATCGTTCATGTTATCAAGAGAGATGACCGTACCGTCAGTCATTTCCTTCAATAATCTGATAACAAGGTTAGCTCCTACAAAACCGGGAGAGCCTGTTACAAGGATCGACTTTCCGTTAAGTTCAACTTTTGTCTTACCCATATTAATCTCTCCTGAAGAGGTCTCTTGTGTAAACTTTGTCTTCAACATCATCTAAGACGGGATCGTAACGGTTTGCAATGATACAGCCGCACATTTTCTTGAATTTCTTCAGATTGTTTACAACCTTTGATCCAAAGAACGTAGTACCGTCTTCAAGTGTCGGTTCATAAATGATAACTGTTGCGCCTTTAGCCTTGATACGCTTCATGACGCCCTGGATGGAACTCTGACGGAAATTGTCTGAGTTTGCTTTCATCGTAAGGCGGTAAACACCGACAACGATCTCTTTCTGCTGCTGTTCCTTGTTCTTGGAATAAGACTCGCTGTTGCCGTATGTTCCGGCAATCTCAAGGACTCTATCAGCGATAAAGTCTTTTCTGGTCCTATTAGATTCAACGATTGCCTGGATGAGGTTCTCCGGAACGTCCTGATAGTTGGCAAGGAGCTGCTTTGTATCCTTGGGGAGGCAGTATCCGCCGTAACCAAAGGAAGGATTGTTGTAGTAGTCACCGACTCTGGGATCCAGACTTACGCCTTTGATGATGTCAGCCGTATTAAGATCTTTCATCTCAGCATATGTGTCCAATTCGTTGAAGTATGAAACTCTTAATGCAAGGTATGTATTTACAAAGAGCTTTGTTGCCTCAGCCTCAGTTGTACCCATAAAGAGTGTATCAATGTCTTCTTTGATTGCGCCTTCCTGAAGGAGCTGTGCGAAGATCTTTGCTGCTTCCATATTCTTCTCATCGCTTCCGCCAATAATTCGGCTGGGGTAGAGGTTATCGTAAAGTGCTTTGGATTCTCTTAAGAATTCAGGGAAGAAGATGATGTTATCCATATCAAGCTTCTCGCTGACATGTTTTGTGTAGCCGACAGGGATAGTTGATTTGATAACGATAGTAGGCTTTTTGCTATTTGCAGCTGTAACATCCTTGATCTGCTGGATAACACCCTCAACTGCAGAACAATCGAAGAAGTTCTTCTGCGGATCGTAGTTGGTAGGAGCTGCGATGATGATGTAGTCAGCGTCCTTATATGCGCTGTCTCCGTCTGTTGTAGCCTTAAGATTAAGCTCACGCTTTCCTTCTTTAGCTTCATTGAGGAAGAGTTCGATATATTCGTCCTGAATAGGGGAGATGTAGTTATTGAGCTTTTCAACCTTCTCCGGAATGATATCTACGGCGGTTACATCGTTATGCTGAGCCAGAAGAACTGCAAGGGAGAGACCTACATAACCGGTGCCTGCTACTGCAATCTTGTACTTCTTGGATATTTCTTTAACCTTGGCAGGCTCTGTGAATACATCGTTGATGTTAAAGTCCAGAACTGATGCAAGTGCCATAAGCTGGTTTGCAGAAGGAGTAAATTCCTTGTTTTCAAGCTGAGATATAAGTGCGCGGTTGATACCGGTTGCTTTGCTGAGGTCTGATTGTGTTATCTTCTTAGCCTTGCGCTGGGATGCAACTTTAGATGCAAGAAGGTCTGCTGATAATGTCTTCATTGGTTATCTCCTAATACAAATTTAAAGTGATAATAACATTGCGTGGCGAATTGGTCAATCGCTCTGCGGATGCATGTTGCTGATGACAACAATTCGGACGATTGAATTTATCTGACAATATATCAAAATACACAACATTATCAGGTTTGCATGAGTTTTTAAGTATCAAATAATAATTACTATCTTCTTATTTATTATTTATATTATGATAAAATTATGTCGAGCTACATAGTAGTTCTGTTTTTTGTGGCCTACTGATCGTCGCCTGCAGCGCGCGTCAGGAAGCTTCAAATATCAGGTTCTGATGCGAAGTTACATGCTTCGTATGGCGTAGCTTACAAAAAATACATATAAGTTGACTAGGTTATGAACACATCAAGCAGATTATATTCATTCAAACACGAGATTGGATTGAGGTTTATCAAACTTATAAACCTGCTGTGCATGGTTGCAGCATTCGGTGTAGCTTGGTTTATGTATTATCAATATATGATCCGTTCCCCGTTCTATTTTTGGGGAGATGTCGCTATTGTTGTTATTTTTGCAGTTTTATATTTCTATTTTTGCAAGACTTATGATGCTTTTGTTATTTCTCACTATCGTATTTTCGATATAATTGCTAGTCAGTCCTTAGCATTATTATTCTCAAATGGAATTATGTATGCTATTACGGTTCTTCTCTGTAAGCATTTCCCTAATCCGTTTCCACTTCTTTTGTGCTTTGTAGATCAAGTTTCTATTTCAATTATTTGGAGTTGCATTGCTCATTGGACATATTTTAAGTGGTTTCCAGCGTTAAAAACCATAATTGTTTACGACAGGCGCCGTGGAATGCAGGATCTTATAGAAGAATATGGTCTTGCCAAGAAATTTGATGTTAAGAAAACAGCTTCTGTTGAAGAATGTCTTAATGACCTTTCAATGATCGATGACATGGAGGTTGTTTTCCTAAGTGGTATTCATAGTCATGATAGGAATTTTATTCTTAAGTATTGTTTATATGAGAAAAAGCAAGTGTATGTAATCCCTAGGATTGGTGATGTAATTATGAGTAGCGCTATGCAGGTTCATTTATTCCATCTCCCTATGATGAGAGTTCAAAGATACAGACCTCGTCCTGGTTACTTATTCCTTAAGCGCGTTTTTGATATTGTAGCTTCATTGATTGGCTTGATTGTTTTGTCTCCGGTATTCCTTATAACCGCTATAGCTATTAAGGCTACAGATAAGGGCCCTGTATTCTATAAGCAGGCGAGACTTACGAAGAACGGCAAGAGATTTATGATCCACAAATTCAGAAGCATGAGAGTTGATGCTGAGAAAGATGGCGTAGCAAGACTTTCGTCTGGCGATAATGATGACAGAATTACTCCAGTTGGCCGTTTTATCAGAAAATGCAGAATTGATGAATTGCCTCAGTTAATCGATATCCTTTCAGGAAATCTTTCAGTTGTTGGCCCTCGTCCGGAAAGACCGGAGATTGCTGAAGAATATATGAAGGAGATCCCTGAATTCCAGCTCAGACTTCAGGCCAAAGCAGGACTTACAGGATATGCTCAGGTTTATGGTAAATACAATACAACACCATATGACAAGCTCCAGATGGATCTTATGTATATAGCTCATCCAAGCTTTGCTGAAGATATAAGGATCTGCTTTGCTACATTTAAGATCTTGTTTACTTCGGAAAGTACTGAAGGTGTAGCTAAGGGGCAGACGACCGCGATATCTAATAATACGTCTTCAATTTCGCAAAAGGAAGATAAATAAATTTTTGTCATTATTTGATAATTAAGTTTTGAAACGGATGAAACGGAGAGTTTTAGATGTCATTTCGAAATAAAGTTGAATATATTCTTAAACATAATCAATGGATTATGCGATGTTTTACTTGCTTAGGAAGCTTATTTTTTCGTTTTGTAGGATTATTTGTACGAGTTGACCGAACATTAATACTTTTTTGTTCGTACAGTGGAAAGTTCTACAACGATTCGCCAAGGAAAATCTATGAGTTCATGATAAATGATGAACGTTGCAAAGATTTTCAGTTTGTTTGGGCATTGCGGAACCCTGATGAGGTATTAATTCCAGGAGAATGTAAACGTGTGAGAATAGATACCTGGAAATACTTTGTTACAGCTCTCAAGGCTGGTGTATGGGTAACAAATGTAAACATAGAAAGAGGATTAAAGTTTAAACGAAAACAGCAATTCTACCTTAATACTTGGCATGGAACATCAGTTAACTGGGTTGGAAACGCAGTAGCGGGTAGAAATGACTTCAAATGGGATTATGTAGATGCTTTCTGCTATTCCGGGGAATATGAAAAAGAATTCATAAAACGTGATTTCTTGGTTACTGATGAGCATTTGCTTCCATCTGGATTACCACGTAATGATGATTTGTATGAAACTGATGAGAAACGTATCGAAAGAATCAAACACACATTGAATATACCACTCACCAAGAAGGTAATCCTCTATGCTCCAACATGGAGAGAAAGTAACGATAATGGTCTGAGTTGCAATATTACACCACCGATTCATATTGAGAAATGGAAAGATTATCTTGGAGACCAGTTCATACTTATTTTTAGGACACATCACAATACAAAACAGATGCTTGGCATATCTTTTAATGATTTTGTTATAGATGGTTCTGATTATCCTGATGTAAATGATCTTTTAGTTATTGCTGATTTTCTTATTACGGATTATTCATGCATAATGATGGATTACTGTATTTTGGGAAAACCTTTTATTGAATTTGGCTATGATTACGATGATTACTCTAAGACCAGAGGATTCTATTTTGATCTGGATAAGGAGATTCCTTCTCATATCCTTAGAACAGAAGAAGAGGTTCTGCGTTATATTGTTGATTCAGATTATGATGAAGAGTGCAGAAAAGCAGAACTATTCAGACAAAAGCATGTAGAATATGGCGGCAATGCTACTAAAATGTGCGTTGATGCTATTCTTAGCGGTATTAATCAAATTAGGTGATAATACACGATTACTGATTTAGGATTTATATTTTTTTACAAAAATCCAAGGAGTTCATGTTAATGAATATTACGGTTGCCGGAAAAAGAGTTATTCATAATTACCATCACTATATAATGTGCTTAAATTATGATGCGCTTAACCGTATGGAATGTAAAGGCTTTCGATTTCGCGAAATTACTGAACAAGATATTGAAATACTTCGTCAAGGCTATTTTTCTATAGCAAATATGCTCAGGTTTTTGCGTAAAGAAAGCAAATATGCAACGGGTCTTATTTTTTTTGAAGAAAAAACAGAAAAACCTGTTGGATATATTTGGGCTGTTAGACGCGGCGGTAATGAGATGTCATATAGAGTTCGAACCGTTGACGCAGTTCTATCTTGTGTTTGTGTATTTAATGAATTCAGAGGACAAAATATAGCTAATTATATGCTCTCGTCAATTATGGATTTACTTGCAAGTGAAGGTTTTAAAAAAGTAGCTTTAGGAGTAAATTTTGATAATGTTGCTGCAATCAGCGCCTATAAAAAAGCTGGGTTCAACATAGTTGGAGAGAAGAAGTATATGCGCATTTTGAGAAGGAATCTGCCTTATTATAAGCTTTAAAAATTATATATAAATCTTAACTGGAAATTTGGTATATATGAGATTTGTAAATAAATATATCATTTTTGATATTGATGGAGCAATGCAAAATGAAAGTCTTTGTTGCTGCAAATACTGATAGCGGAGTTCTTAGAGTTCGTTCCGAACTGATTGCCGAGCTTTTGGCTCAACATTTTGAAGTTGTTGTTATGGCACCGGCG
The DNA here is from genome assembly GCA_902764825.1 of Oscillospiraceae bacterium. GTDB lineage: Bacteria > Bacillota > Clostridia > Saccharofermentanales > Saccharofermentanaceae > Saccharofermentans. Next base: position 56,132 of record CACWXL010000002.1, on the reverse strand, counting down.
GGAAACTCATATTCGAAGTTGGTTGATATGGGGTGTAGATTTATATCTGTCAAGATTGACCTTCACGGATTAAACCCTTTATCAGATTTATCAACATACAGTAGATTTGTTTCGATATTAAAAAAAGAGAAACCTGATGTTGTCCTTTTGTTCTCTACAAAACCAAATATATACTGCGGAATAGCATGTAGATTCCTTAAAGTTCCAGCCGTAATGAACATTACGGGAATGGGCTCTGCGCTTGGTAATAAGGGCGTCATTCAATCTATTATGATTCAACTTTACCGTCTTGCTTGTAATGGCAAGAACATGAAGAGAATTTTTTTCCAGAATGATAATAGTCTTATTTTTTTTCGAAATAATAGAATCGGTGATTCCTCTATTTATGAGAGGATACCGGGAAGTGGAGTAAATCTTGAACAGTATCAAGTCCTAGATTTTCCAAATACGAAAACTGTCGACTTCTTGTTTGTTGCCAGGGTAATGAAACAGAAAGGAATAGATCAATACATAGAGGCAGCAAGAATTGTTCGTCAAAGATATCCAGATGCGATATTCCATGTCCTGGGAGATTGTAATGATGACTACAAGACAATATTGGAAGAGGAAAATCAAAAAGGAACAATTGTATATCATGGGCGTGTGAATAACATTATTGATTATCAAAAACACTCACAGTGTACTATTCAACCTTCTTATTATCCTGAGGGTATGAGCAATGTGATTCTCGAAGCAGCAGCTTGTGGAAGGCCTGTAATAACAACAGATCATCCCGGATGTAGAGAGGGCGTAGAAGACGGAATAACAGGATTGATTGTTCCAATAAAGGATGCTGATGCTCTATCAAATGCAATTATAAGAATTATAGAAATGAGCAGAGATGAAAGAATAACTATGGGGAGGCGTGGTAGGATTAAAATGGAGAAAGAGTTTGATAGAAAATTCGTGACGAATGCATATTTGAGGGTACTAAAGTGTGACTGATATTTCTTGGGTATGATGTAATGTGGATGTATTGGTGTGTGCATGAGTAAAAGAATACTTTTTGTATCTGGAAGTTTGAATCGAAGCGGAGCTCAGCGTGTAATTACGCTACTTGCTGAAGAGTACGTAACTCGCGGTTGGTCTGTGCATTTAGCTGTCCTTTTGGATAATAAAATGGGATATGATATCAGCGATCAGATTGTTATTCATGACATTGTGAGAAGAGGTAATCAAAAACGAAATGTTTTAAAGTGGATCAAGGATATTAAAAAATTATTATTTAATGTAAAACCGAATGTGGTTGTTTCTTTCGTTGGTCGTATAAATTTGATAACTATGATTGCGGCAAGAGGAACAGGAATTCCTGTTTTGATCTCTGAGCGTAATGATCCTGCAAAAGACCGGAGAAGTAAATTAGAAAGGTGGCTTTGTAAGCGTTTCTATGCTCGTGCAGATAAAGTAGTATTTCAAACGAGATATCAGGCAAAGTACTACGAAAAGTGGTGTAAAAATAATAGCGTTATCATAGGAAATCCTATTTCTGCTTTAGCTTATGAAAAAAATCATGATAAAAATGATATTATCTGTGTTGGAAAGTTGATGGATCAAAAAAACCATCCAATGATGATTAAGGCGTTTAGACAGATTTCTGACGAGTTTCCGCAGACACAAGTTTATATATATGGCGAAGGGAATAAGAGAACTGAGCTTGAAGAGTTAATTAGATCAGAGGGCATGGTGAATAGAATTCATCTTCCTGGAAATAGCAATAGCATTTTTGATATTATGCATGATAATAAGTTCTTTGTTATGTGTTCTAATTACGAAGGTCTCTCAAATGCGCTTTTAGAAGCAATGATTTCAGGTATGGTTTGTGTAACTACAAATTGGAGTGGTGTAGAAGATATTATTCAAGATGGAGTTAATGGATATCTTGTTCCAATAGGTGATGTCGAGGCACTTACTGAGAAACTGAAAATGGTGTTAAGAGCTGATAATGAAAATATTAGAAAACATAGTATTGAGACTGGAAAACTATATAGCGGGAATGTGATTCTGCGTAAATGGTGCCAGACTATTGATGAAATAGCATGAAAATGGAGGAATCTTAATGAATCCGGTGTTAGAAAAAATATCCCATTTAATTCCAGACAGATTGTATATCGAATTGCGATTTCGTGAAAGAATGCACAAGAAACTCAATTTGAGAAATCCCCAAACATATTCAGAAAAACTTCAGTGGCTTAAACTTTATTACCATAACCCCATCCTGATCAAACTTGTTGATAAGGCTGACGTTAAATCGTGGGTATCTGAACAAATTGGTGAAGAGTATATTATTCCTACAATTGGTGTCTGGGATAGTTTTGATGAAATTGATTTTTCCACTCTCCCGAATCAGTTTGTGCTTAAATGCACACATGACAGTGGCGGAATATATATAGTTCCTGATAAAACTAAATTTGAAATAGATAAAGCAAGAGAAAAACTTGTGCCTCGACTGAAAACGAGTTATTACTGGCATACAAGAGAGTGGCCATATAAATATGTAAAGCCAAGGATAATTGCAGAAAAATTTATGGTTGATGAATCTGGATATGAATTGAAAGATTATAAGTTTTTCTGTTTTGATGGCAAAGTTAAGTTCTTGTTTATAGCTACTGATCGTGGCGCTGTTGACAAAGAAACTAAGTTTGATTTTTACGACGAGAATTTTAATCATTTGCCATTTAAGAATGGTCATGAAAATTCTGATCATGAGTTAAAATGTCCAATGGGATTTGAGGAAATGAAGCGATTAGCATCGATATTAAGCGTAGGGTTTCCTGAAGTTAGAATAGATTTTTATGATATCAATGGAAAGGTCTATTTTGGTGAGATGACATTTTTCCATTGGGGAGGAATGATGCCGTTTGAACCTGAAGAATGGGATCTTGTGTTTGGTAATCAAATTAAATTACCTAAAAAAATAAGGAATTAGGATATTTAAGTGAAAGATCATATAGCGATAATCGTTCAGAAACTTAACGGAGGCGGAGCCGAACGGGCAGCTGCTAATCTTTCGATTTCTTTAAGCAAATACTATGAAGTTCACCTTATAGTATTTGATGCTCGTGAAGTTAAATACCCATATAAAGGTATGCTTCACGATATATCAATTCCGTCTGATAATAATGGTATTAAAAGAATATTCAATGTTTTCAAGAGGACAATGGCTGTCAAAAGGATTAAGAAAGGCTTTGGAATAGTAGCATCTATTAGTCTTATGGATGGTGCGAATTTAGTTAATGTTTTAAGTAAACAAAACGATAAAGTGTTTCCATCAATTCGAATACAAATGTCAAAGGTTCCTCATCGCACGAACAATGGAAAACTGAAAATAACAGAATTGTTATTCCTTCGTTTTATTGAAAGAAGAGCTACAAAAATAGTTGCTGTTTCAAAAGGTACGGAGGATGATCTCGTTGAAAATTGTGGTGTAGCTAGAACAAATGTTACTACTATTTATAACATGTGCGATAGTAAAACAATCCTTGATAATGCACTTAATAATGACATTAGTTCATTGTATGTTTCCGAACATAGTGTATTTACTATGGGGAGATTAACAAAACAGAAAGGCCAATGGCATTTGATTCGTGCTTTTGCAAAGGTAATACAATCTGTTCCAGACGCCCAACTTTATATCTTAGGCAATGGACCATTGGAAGAAGCATTAAAGAATCTTTCATGTGAATTGATGATTCACGATAACGTTCATTTCCTAGGCTTTGTGGAGGCGCCACATGCTCTTATCTGTAAAAGCAGAGTGTTTGTTCTTTCTTCACTTTTTGAGGGAATGAGTAACACTATTCTTGAGGCACTAGCCTGTGGAACACCTGTTATTTCAACTGATTGCGAGTCTGGTTCGCGTGAGATTTTAGCTCCAGGCACAGGACTACCAAGATCTCTGAATAAAGTTGAGTATGCAGATTACGGCATTCTGACGACCGTTGGCAATGAACAGCACTTTAATTCACGTGATGCTTTAAGCGAAGATGAAAACCAATTGGCTGAAGCCATTATTTCTTGCCTGATGGATGATGAATTATGGCAGAGATATGCTGTACAAGCAAGAATACGATCGAACGAATTTAGTTTTGATACTATTGGACGTAAATGGAAGAAATTGATAGAGGGGAATATATAGATGGGGCTGTTTGTTTTATCAATATTGTATTTCTTTACGTTTTTGGTATATGTATTTGTTGGAACAAGAAGAATAATCAAGAGAAATAGAATTGAATTATTTGATTGCATTACACTAATGTGTTCTCTAACATACGGACTTATTCCTGCTATAACTTTCTATTATGAATCAGAAGGTGAAAGGAATCTTATATTCTATGATTATAGTACGCAAGGTATTCAACATTTGTACTTGATGTTTTTCCTCTCCGTATTTACTTTTTTTGCAATACAATTAGTTGGCAGAGGTGTCAGAAAGACGCAATTTATAGATTCTTATAATGCTGAGAATCAATCTGTGTATCATGTTAATTTACTTGGATGTGGTGTTCTTGCCTTAATTGTCGGTTTTATCTGCCTATTTCTTTGGACAAGGGCATATGGAACATTGCAGAATTTTATCCTCAATGCGCCTAGAATACGTTCTGGAGCAGGTAAAATATATAATAAGTTTGCGTTTATGAAACAATTTGTAAAGATTTTGCTAATTGCTTTGTACTCCTTTGTTTCAGCTTTGTTGAGGGATAAGCCACAAGGAATTAAAAAAATTGGTTATTGGTTGTTAATTATTATTTCAGGATTTGGAGCATTTATTTATTTACTGGCTTCAGACAGTAGATCCTCTATTGCTTTTTCGGGAGTCGCAATTGTTTTGATATCAGTCGTTTATAAGTCTGGAAAGATTAGCAGAATGCTTGTTAAGATTGGTATCATCATGATTGTTATATTGGTTGTTGCAATTTTAGGCGAAACCGTTGCAGATTATATTAGGTATGGTGTTTGGATTGGATCTACTGATGACTGGATACATAGATTCATTAATGAATTCAGCTATATTACAAGTTCACAAGGAAGAGCTATCAGTTGTTGGATGGAGAGGGGAATTGAGTACAAAGCTTTGGATGATTGGTTGATTTCAGCCACTTCTTGGATTCCAGAACGTTTTTTGCCTTTTTCTTTGCCTGATACCGTGTGGACATATAACACACAACTTATAAATACAGGAATGAAGTATGGAACTACACCTGCTGATCCAATGGCAACTGGTATTTATAAGTTCGGTTTGTGTGGTGCAATTATTCAGCCGGTTGTTTTGTGTATAATTGTTGCGAAATGCGATAATTTGTTAGATAAGATGAAGAAACGTGGCGATTATGATGTTTTTTATGGTGCATTAGCAGTAACATTTATTCAGTGTTTTAGAGCTTATCAAATGAGCAGTCTCATGGAGATGATATTCCCAATTTTCTTGTTCTTTATCATTGAAAAGATTGTTAATGCTACAAGAAAAGAGCGATTTCTACCGTTGGGTAACGAATAATGGAAACAGCTTTAACAGATAATCAAATTAAGAATTCAATGCCAATACTTGATTTTTTAAAAATCTTTTTTGCAGTATGCGTTATTGGCATTCATTCAAAATTGTTTGTAGAGTATCCCACTCTTTACTATTGGTTAAACAAGTTGGTCTTCCGAGTCGCAGTGCCTTTTTTTTTATGTGCCTCAGGCTTTCTGATTGGCGTGAAAACAAATGGATTAACGCAAGATGAACAACGTGCGTATTACAAAAGGTATTCGAAAAGACTTCTAAAGCTTTTGCTTGTCTTTGAACCTATATCTATTGTTTTATACAGCATACAATACTACCTCTCCGGAATTAGCTTAACGATGATTTTGCTTCGAATAGTCAGATCAGTTTTATTCTGCCCTTGGGGAGCTTTGTGGTATATTCAAACTGTTTTGGTAGGGATGTGGCTTGTGTTCGCTTTTTTGCGATTTGCCAGAATTGAACTCGGTGTTATTATTGGCGGATTACTATATGCAATTGCTCTGGTTTGTAATTCATATTATTGGCTTATAGAAGGCACTGTAGTTCAATCATTTGCAGATTTAATACTTAAAGTATGTGATACAGCTAGAAACGGATTGTTTTATGGATTTTTCTTTATATGTTTAGGGTTAATCTGCTCAAAAAAAAGAAATAGGCACGCCGTTTGTTTGTTTTTGTTAACATTCGTTCTATATATAATCGAATTAGGATTTTTACAGAATAGAACCATGGCTGATGATGGTTCCTTATTTATTCTCTCTCCGTTTTTGGCTTATTTTTTGGTCCAGCTTTCATCGAGATCTTTTTCGTGTTCATTTAGTACTCTCTTAATAAGAAATCTGAGCACAGGTATTTACTTAATTCACAGACCTATTATATCGATTGTTTCAATTGTTGGATTATTAACTGGTAATGTGATTTTTTCTCTTGTCTTGTTCATAATTGTTCTTTCTGTTTCAATTTGTATTTGCTTATTTGCGTATAAGTACACGAGGATATTGTCATCAGTTTTGAAGTAATTAGAGTGGTTTTATTGTGAATCGAAAAAGAAAACTGATATTAAATACTATATCTGCTATTGCTAATCAGGTTGTTACACTTGTTTGTGGACTGGTACTGCCGAGATTAATAATATCCCATTATGGATCTACGACAAATGGATTGTTATCATCTATTACTCATTTTTTAGCTTTCTTTTCAATGATGGAAATGGGAGTTGGTGCAGTTGTTCGCGCCAGTTTATATAAGCCGCTAGCAGAGAATGATTCTGTCGCTATAAGTAAGGTTCTTGTTTCTTCTAGACGTTTCTTCAGAAAGATAGGTCTTTTGCTTTGTGTATATACAGTGGGGCTTATGTTCTATTTCCCGCTTGCGGTTAATCATGAGAATGGTTATTTATCAACTGCTATTTTAGTAGGAGCAGTGGCATTTAGTTCACTATCTACTTATCTTTTTGGAATAGTATATCAGCAATTATTGAATGCTGATCAGAAATCTTATATTCAACTTTCAATTCAGGTATTTACAACAATACTGAATACAGCATTTGGTATTATTCTTATAAAATTGAACGCTTCTATAGAAATGGTAAAACTATTGGCAGCTTTTCTGTTTTTGTTGCGTCCGCTTTTGCTCAAGTTATATGTAGATCATAATTATAAGCTTGATTTAAAAATCAGACTTGTTGAAGAGCCTATTAAACAGAAATGGAATGGTTTAGCTCAACACATTGCTACTTATATTTTAAAGCATGCAGATACAGTGGTATTAACACTATTCTCTACCTTAGATAATGTATCGATTTATTATGTATATCACCTCGTAACTAATGGGCTACAACAATTGATTGAAGTTTTGACAACCGGAATGGCAGCACTATTAGGAAACATGTATGTCAAAAAAGAGGTAGAACAACTGAATTCTACATTTAACGCTTTTGAATTATCTATTCATTCATTTGTGACTTTGTTATACAGTGTTGCTGGCGTTATGATTATTCCCTTTGTTAAGGTATATACAAAAGGGATTACTGATGCAGACTATATTGTTCCACTGTTTTCAGTTTTAATTGTAACGGCTAATGCTGCATATTGCTTAAGAATGCCATATTATATAATGATTCAAGCTGCAGGCCATTTTAAGGAGACGCAGTCTAGTGCGATAATTGAAGCGATAATAAATGTTCTGGTTTCTGTTGCCTTAGTAAAAAAATATGGTTTGATTGGAGTTGCTATAGGAACGCTTGTTGCAATGCTTTATCGAACAGTTTATTTAGCTTTGTATTTACGTAAAAGCATTTTATTTAGAAAATTCTCTCACTTTGTAAAACATTTTGTTTTGGATATAGTCACAGTCATTCTTGTGATCATTTCAACGAGATGGGTAAGTATGGACGAAATAACTTGGATCTCATGGATAAAGAATAGTATTATAGTTGGTTGTATATCACTTTTAGAGTGTTTTAGTATAAATTTTATCTTCTACCGAAAAACAATGAGAGATTGCTTGAATTTGTTGTTAGGAAGAAAGCGTTCTTAAAAAATGTTAGTTTATTTTAGTTTATGTGGGAATTATCGAAAGGAAGTCTCCACTGTTAAAATCAAAATCTAAATTGGTGAACCATTACTATAATGATTGATGATGTTGTTTTTGAAAATCATCGCTTAAATGATAACTGTGCGTATTCAGATGGATATCTCATCATTAGAGTTATTCAATCTGCTTTAGGACTTGTTCAGGCTGACATTTCAATTGGTCAAGCTGACGTTCTGAGCATTGAAAGTATTGCCAAACGTCAATCGATTATTCCGATTATCATTGAAGGTCTGTGTAATCTTGGATATTCTAATTTATTGACCGAAGAAATGAATATTCAGAAAGCCAAAGCCATATATGACTACCATCAACGAAACGAATCACTGAAACAGATTGTAAGCGTATTTGATGCAGAAAACATTGATTATATTCCGCTTAAAGGAGCAGTTCTTAGAAATTTCTATCCAGAACCATGGATGCGTACTAGCAACGATATTGATGTTTTGGTAAGAGAGAGTATGGTTGAAAGAGCTACTGTTGCTCTGGAAAAAAGAACTAGTTTTAGGAAATTTAAAAGCGGTTTTCATGATGTCCATTTAGTAAATGAAAAAGTCCACCTTGAACTTCACTTTAATCTATTAGATGATGTGGGATTAATGGATGATGTGTTTGCATTGGCATGGGATTATGCGAAGCCAAAGATGATAGGCAATTGTTACGAGTTTACTTCAGAATATCAATTGTTTTATATTGTAGCACACGCTTGTAAACATTTTAAAAGCGGAGGTGGAATCGGTTTACGCCCCTTGCTTGATATATGGTTGCTTAGAACAAAGACATTATATGATGATAATGTAGTATGTGCTTTGTGTGATAAAGCTGGCATACTGAAATTTTATAAAACATGTGTTAATTTATTATCTGTGTGGTTCGAGAATAAAAGTCATACACAACTAACGAGAGACTTTGAAGAGTTGGTTCTTTCCGGTGGAGTTTTTGGATCATCTCATTTGAAAATACTATCTAAAAAAAGAAAGAATAAAGGCTTAAAGTATGCATTATCGCGTCTTTTTATAAGGGAAAATCGGCTCAAGGGTATATATCCTATCTGTAAGAAGTATCCTGTTTTAATTCCCCTATATCAAATGAAACGCTGGATTCATCTTCTTCAACCAAAAAAACAACATGAAGTGAGAGAAGAACTAAAACATGCTAGAACTATTAATCAGACAGATATTGATAGATATGATAAGTTGATGAAACGAATGGGGTTGTGAAAGGCGAATTTTATTTCTAATTCCAAGTAGAAATATGTAAATCAGTTCTTCAAGAGAAAAAACAGCACTCATAACTCTATTTTTCTCTATCTTCATAATAATCTTTTAAACTACTTATCACGAAGACAACTTTACTTGCTGTATTTTTATTGTATAATCTCTGACGATTATTAGAAGAAATACACAGGAATAGCTTAACATGTCATCGAACAATTCTAAGACGGCCGTAGTAATAGGCGGAAGTAACGGAATCGGCCTTGCAATTGTTATAAAACTTGTCTCTGAAGGATATTTTGTAGAGATCCTGGACAGGGAAGAACCTGATGAAGGATTGATACCTGCAGGTTCTTATGAGTATCATTTCTGTGATCTCCTTTATTTGAATGAAGAATATATTTCCTCAATAGCGTCTGATAAGTCTGTTGAGATTCTTATGATCACTGCAGGTTTTGGCCGCATATGCGAATTTGAGTATATGCATACGGCTGAGATCAAGAATATGATGACGGTAAATGCTACCTCGACTATTGAGATTCTTCGTTTGTTTTATGGCCGTATAAAGTCCAATGATAAGTTCTATTGCGGTGTTATGGGTTCAATTGCCGGTTTATTATCTTCACCGGAGGCCACTGTATATTCCGCGTCTAAGGCTGCAGTCTGCAGATTTATTGAGGGCGTAAACATTGAATTAGAGGCTTCCGGTACTTCGAACCGTATTCTTAATGTATCACCGTCAACATTCAAAGGTTCCAAGTTCTATGGCGGAGATAATCGGTTAGAACTTCTTGAACCTTTGGCTTCTAAGATCGTTTCCAAGCTTTTCTCGTCAACTGAACTCTATATTCCTCAGTATAAAGAGACATTTAAAGAGGTTATTGAGAGCTATCAGGCCGATCCTCACGAATACGGATTCCATAGTTATCAGTATAAGAAGGATTCAGGAAGAGTCGACAATCATAAGAGAGTTAAGATCGGTTATTTGTCAGGAACATTTGACCTTTTCCATGTAGGACATATTAATATTCTGCGCAGAGCAAAAGCTGAGTGTGATTATCTTATCGTAGGAGTTCATGAGAGCGGAGCATGGAAGGGGAAGGAAACGTTTATTCCATTTGAGGAGAGATGTGAGACTGTTGCCAGCTGCAGATATGTCGATAAAGTAGTCAAGTCATGCACGGAAGATTCTGATGCATGGGCTATATATCACTTTAATAAGCTTTTTGTTGGTTCTGATTACAAGGGAAGTGAACGTTTTAAGCGTTATGAGGAGTTCTTTAAGGACAAGAACGTTGAGATCGTATATTTCCCTTATACAGAAACCACGAACAGCACACAGATACGTAAGACGGTTCGGTTAAGGACAAAATATATTAAATAAATCTGATTCTTCGGTATTTTCCTTATCTTATATATTACTTTGTGATAGAATCCCTAAGGCTGTCTGAAGACAGTCTTTATTATGACCGAGTTTTTGATTGATATATGAGACAAAGAGTTATTTTTATACTTAAGCATAATTCTGCTTTGCAGAAGCTCTACTGCGTAATTATGAGCTTTTTATTCCGCATTATTGGTGCATTTTATAAGACTGATGACAATCTGGTTCTGTTCGTTTCTTTTATGGGAATGGGATTTAATGACAGTCCTAAAGTAATCTATGACTATATTAAGTCTCATCCTGAGTATAAAAAAAATCGTTGCGTCTGGGCATTTGAGCATCCAGAAGAGCATCCGGAACTTGATACAGTCATGATAGATTCTGCTAAATACTTCAGAACAGCACTTAAGGCGAAATACTGGGTAACAAACACCAATATTGAGCGCGGACTTAAGTTTAAGAAGAAAAAACAGGTATATCTTAATACTTGGCACGGTATTGCTTTGAAGCATATCGGTAATGATTGTCCCGGAAGAAATGACTATAACTTCGATACAGTAGATCATTTTGTAGTATCCGGAAGTCATGATGAGAGGGTTTGGAAGAGTGCTTTTAATGCCAATGAGAGTACTTATCTAAGATGCGGAATGCCCAGAAATGAGGAACTCTGGCATGCAACAGAGAATAAGAGGGAAGAGATAAGGTCAAAGCTCGGACTTCCTTCTGATAAGAAGATTATTCTTTATGCTCCAACTTGGAGAGACAGCACTGACTGTGGCAAGAATTATGAGATCAAGCCTCCGATTCACTTCGATAATTGGAAGAAAGAGCTTGGTTCAGAATATATCGTTCTGTTCAGAGCGCATCACCTCACCACTAAGGTCCTTGGCGTGCAGTTTGATGATTTTGTCAGGGATTACTCTGAGTATAACAATGTAAATGATCTTATGATCGTATCTGACCTGCTGATAACGGATTATAGCGCAATTTCTTTTGATTATTCCGTTCTTTGCAAGCCTATATTCTGTTATGCTTATGATTATGAGACTTACTTAGCTGAACGCGGAACATATTTCGATATTGATAAGAAATATCCAAATAAGTCATGCCGCACAGAGGATGAGTTATTAAGCCGAATTAAGAACCTTGACTACAAAGCCGAGTGTGCCAATACCAAGCGGTTCCGTGATGAGTTCGTTCAGTATGGTGTTGGTGCTACAAAAGCTTGTGTCAAGGCGTTATTTGCCGAATGAGGAATATTGAATGAATATTTGTCTATGGTCAGGAGCTAGTTTTGAAGAATGGTATTCTTCTTATCATCTCATGCATAGACTTATCAGAGAGATGATTAATGCCGGACATAATGTATCTCTCGTTCAGGTGCAAAAAAATGACGGCAGATTACCCGATGACCTTAAGGATGAACCACGACTTAAAGTCTACAATGTTATTCAGAAGCCTGCGGCTAAGAGTAATTTCGTCTTCAGATATATTAAAGGCTATCAGTATTATTCAGAATCAGGAAAGAAAGTTAAGTCTTTATCTGATATTGATGTTATTTTCCTTCAATCAAATAATAACGCTTATATTCCGGTAAAGATCGCAAATAAACTGCATATACCGGTCGTTTATAATGTCCAGGATATTTTCCCTATAGATGCTATGGTAATTGGGAAGCTTTCTAAGGTGAATCCTGCATTTATCGTAGCGAGGTCGCTTCAATCAAAAGCTTACAAGAAAGCTACGAGAGTAGTGACCATCAGCGAAGATCTGAAGAAGACAATACAAAAAGAGGGAAGACAAGACGTTGACGTCATTTACAACTGGAGTTATCAGAATGAAGCCTACGATATTCCGGAAAAGAAGAATCACTTCCTGAACAGTAATAACATACAAAGAAACGACGGTTTCCGTGTTGTATATGCCGGTAATGTCGGCCAGATGGTGGATTCTGAGATGCTCGTACAGACAGCTAAGCGACTTGAAAGCTACAATGACATTGTTTTTTACGTTATTGGAGAGGGAAGCGGATTAATCAGACTAAAGGCTAGAGTCGAGGATCTCGGCCTTAAGAATGTACGGTTTTATGGACGTCAGCCTATGGAATATGCAAAGGATAACTATTGTGCTGCCGACGTCAACATTAATCCGGTTCCTAAGGGTGTTATTTATACTTGCATGCCGAGTAAGACTGCAACTTGTTTGCTGTCTGAGAAACCTACAGTTGTATCCATGGATCTTGATTCTGATATTGCAAAGCGTCTAAGTGCGGTTGATCAGTGGAGTGTTGTAGCTCCCGGTGATTCGGATTCCATGGCAGAAGAGATCTTGAAGGTATATAAGAACGGCAGCCGCAAGTCTGATAATGCAGCTGTATTCTTATCTGAATTAGGACCGGTTGAGAATGCTAAACTATATGTGAAGATTCTCGAAGAAGCAGTGAGAGGTAATTGATATGGGTTTATCTTATTATTTCGCTAAATTGATGTCTAAAATGCAGATAGCTTCTATTAAGGATTCTGAGATTGACCGCACTTCTAAAGTATATGAGAAGTGCACTTTATCAAGAGTAAAGCTCGGAAGATATTCTTATATTGCAAAGAATACTAATATAACTGATGCGAGGATCGGTTCTTTCTGTTCTATTGGAGGAAGATGCCAGATAGGCGGGGGCCTTCATCCGACGGATATGGTTTCTACTTCTCCTGTATTCCTTGAAGGTAAAAGCGCGGTTGGATACAATTTCGGTTCCATCAAGTTTTCTCCTTCTGAGACAGTTATCATCGGAAATGATGTATGGATAGGTTCCGGCGTTTTTGTTAAGTCTGGAGTAATGATCGGTTCAGGCGCGATAATCGGTGCGAATGCCGTTGTTACTAAAGATGTAGAAGCTTATTCAATAGTTGCAGGTGTGCCTGCTAAGGAGATCAGAAAGCGCTTTGACAATGAGACTATTGAACGGTTGTTGGAGCTTAAATGGTGGGATTGGCCTGATGATAAGATCAGGAAATACGCTGAGTTCTTCAGTGATCCTGTAAAGCTTCTAAGTGCGATTGATCCGGATAAGGCTTAAATAATGAAAATAGTTCATTTGTGTCTCTGTTCTTTCTTTCCTGATAATTATTCTTACCAGGAAAACATGCTTCCCAAGTATCATAAAAAACTTGGGTATGATGTTGAAGTTATCGCTTCAACCAGAAGTTTTGATGAACAGGGAAAGCCTTGTTATCTCGATAATGTCGGTACTTATCAGAATGAGTACGACATAAAGGTAACAAGGTTACCATATAAGAGTAACGGCAAGATCTGGAAGAGACTGAAGCGCTATATCGGTGTTTTCGATGCGGTCAGCAAGGCTGATCCCGACATTTTATTCATTCATGGCGGACAGTTCCTTGATATCGATCAGGTCATTAAGTATCTGAAGAATCATAAAGACGTTACAGTATTCGTTGATAATCACGCTGATTTCTCAAACAGTGCAACCAACTGGTTCTCTAAGAATATCCTGCATAAGATCGTTTGGAAACATACAGAACATAAGATAGAGCCATATACCAAAAAGTTTTATGGTGTGCTTCCGGTTCGTGTGGATTTCCTTAAAGATATCTATGGTTTACCTGCTGATAAATGCGAGCTTCTGGTTATGGGAGCTGACGATGAGCTTGTAGAGAGAGCCAAGACCAGCGGTGCCCGTGAACGTATTAGAAAGCAATATGGTATCAGCGATAGTGATTTCTTGATCGTAACCGGCGGTAAGATCGATCAGTGGAAGACTCAGACATTACTGCTAATGCAGGCCGTTCAGAATATAAGCAATCCTTCTGTCCGTCTTATTGTATTTGGTTCGGTTACGGATGAATTAAAGGAGCAGGTTAAGAATCTGTCAGATTCTGTTAAAGTACAATATATCGGGTGGATCAGCTCTGAAGATACTTATGATTATTTCGAGGCTTCTGACTTAGTGGTCTTCCCCGGAAGGCACAGCGTGATGTGGGAGCAGGTAACAGGGCAGGGCAAGCCCATGATAGTTAAAGACTGGCCGGGTACGCATCATGTTGATCTGGGAGGAAATGTATTATTCTTATCCAAAGACTCTGTTGGTGAGATTCAGGAAAAGATCGAATCGCTTTTGTCTGAGTCCTCAAAGCTTAAAGAGATGACTAAAATTGCACAAGAGAAAGGTATGCAGATATTTTCATATGCAGATATCTCAAAAAGAGCAATTGAATAATAACGGCATTAAAGCTGATATGCTTGATGTTCTGATAATATTGATGATGTTTGCTAACGCAATATTAAAATTTGTGTTGTATTTCCTCAATATTCAGTCAGAATCCGGTCAGCTTGCAATAATATATATTATTGTTGCAGTTATTTCTGCCTGCCTTTGTTTCAGACATTTCTCCAGGATGATACAGCATGGATTCCTTAGCGTAATTATCCTGTTTGTGGTTATAGGTGTTTCTTTTGTAATTACCGGTCTTAGCCGTGATTTCCATTACACTAAATACTATTCTGAATTAAAGTCATATCTGGCTATGGCCGTTTGCATTATATTCCTTACGTTATTGATCGCGTGGAAGAAGAAAAGAGACATTAATCTTAAGGTTATATTCGCGGCCGTAATCATCTTAACAGTGATCAGCTTTGTGTCTTTATTCCGCCACGACAGCGATATTGCGGGTTATATCCGTGATTCAAGCGGTTTGACTTACCAAAACGTTTCTTATTTCTCTGCTTACGCGTTCGGATTGACATTGTTCCATATAACTGAAACTGTAAAGATCAGACCATTATCATGGTTTAACAAGCTTATTTATTTTGTCTTTTTGGCAATACAGGCGGCAACTTGTTTCCTGGCCGGAGGAAGAGGCGGTTTGGTTTTGCTTGTTGTTTTATTTGTCGCAAGTGTTTTTATGTATTGGGGCAAGAAAGCTTACAGGATCGTTGTTCCTGCCGTTATCATTCTGATTTTTCTCCGATATGCTTTCCCGTTCGTAATCAATCTACTGGGCATAAATGTTAAGGGCATTGAACGAGTTATGGATTTTTTCAATGGCGGCTTTTTAGATGATGGACGTATGAGCTTGTATTTAGAGTCCTTAGGAGTGTTCGGCGATAGCCCTGTATTTGGCCATGGCATAGGTTCCATTTTCTATTATCTGAATAGTTATTCTCATAATCTGTTCCTGGATGTATTGTCTGAAACGGGCATTGTCGGATTATTGCTATTCCTGTTTGTGTTGATTGTCTTCTTTAAGAAGATATTCATGTTTTACCGGCATGGCTCATTGTTCAGATTCTTAACTATCATGTTTATATGCGGATTTACCTTAAATATGTTCAGTGGTTATTTTTGGAATAATCAACATCTTTGGCTTCCGATAGCTGTAGCCCTCACAATCAATAAGAATGAATTCGATAATAATGTGATAAGCGCAATCGAATCTGATATTGATGATTCAGACGATGAACCTCAGCCGGAAGAGCGTATTCATGATGACGCCCCTCTGTTAAAAGGTGAGAACGATGGATAAGAAGCTTGGCAAGAACCTTGTTATGAGCATAGGATACAATCTCTTAACGATGATTGTACCGTTCATTACTGCGCCTTATTTGGGCAGGGTTCTTGGTGCTGAGAATGTCGGCAGTTACACATATGTCCATTCCATATCTGCATATTTTGTTATGTTCGGAATGCTGGGATTCAGAAATTACGGCAACAGAACGATTGCCAGGGTCAGAGACAATTACGAAGAGCGAAGCAAAGCCTTCTCACAAGTTTTCTCACTGCAGCTTCTGACCGGCGGAATATCCTGCATTGCTTATGTTTTCTACCTTATCGTGTTATGCAGGATCCATCAGTTGATGGCTTTGATCGTCGGCTTGTATGTAATGACTTCTTTATTCACGGTTGTATGGTTCTTAGAAGGAATGGAGCAGTTCTCGACTCTGGCCTTAAGGAATCTGATAATAAAGCTCGTAAATCTTGTAACGGTCTTTATCTTTGTCCGTGATGAGAATGATGTGGTCATATACTGTCTGTTGATGTCTGCTCTGTATCTGATCGCAGAGATCATGTTGTGGCCGAGCGTATTAAAGAAAGTAAAATTCAAATTCTGCAAATGGAAAGATATTAAGCCACACCTTAAACCGACATTCCTTTTGTTTATTCCTACCATTGCCGCCAGCGTTTATCAGACAATGGATAAGATAATGATCGGTGCTATTGCAAGCGAGACTGAACTTGCATATTACGAATATGCTGATAAGATCACTCAGATACCCGGACTCATTTTTACTGCGATAGGTGCTGTAATGCTGTCCAAGATGTCTTATGTTTATACGAATGAAGAAGAAAAAGCCGTTAAGCTTATCGGATCTTCAATGGATCTCACAATCCTCATTAGCACTTCCTGCATGTTTGGCATTCTGGCCATAGCAAATGAATTCGTATTTATCTATTACGGCGAAGAATTCATTAAGAGCGGTCCTATTTTGATGGCACTTGCTCCTTGCATCATTATGTATGGCTGGGCCAACGTGCTCAGAATGCAATACATTATTCCAAACAATCTTGATATGATCTACATCAAATCTACTTTTGCCGGTGCAGGCGTGAACTTAATTTGCAATTTGATCTTCATAGCTAAGTTCCAGGCATTAGGCGCAGCCATCGGAACTATAGCAGCTCAGTTGACAGTCGCATTGTTCTATACCTTCTCCATAAACAAACGCCTTCCGTTCAAAACATACTTACGTAACAATATCGTTGTTTGTTTGATCGGATTGGCAATGTTTTGTGTGATCAAGGCCGTTCAGCAGTTCCATCCGGTCTCGCTTACATGGTTGATAATTGATATCATCATTGGTGCAGTAACATACGGAATCCTGTTATTCATCTACGGGCTATACAGCAAGAGAAATCTGACAGGAGTTCTTGTTCAAGGTATTGTTAATAAGGTTAAGCGGGCTAAGTAACAGGCCTACAGGAAGTTAAGATGGCTTACATATATCCTAAATTCTCTAAATATGAACTCATAGGAATCAGGTTAGGCGGTGCCGGACTTGGCAACCTGCTGTTTACCTGGTCCAGAGTCATCGCTGCTTCAAAGAGGCATAATGCTAAGCTCATATGGCCAACCTGGCCGTCTATAAAGGTCGGTCCATGGATCAGGCACGATAAGGATAAGCGTTCTTATACCGGTTTGTTCACTAATAAAACCGGCATGTGTGGAGGACTTAAGAAATACTTAAAGCTCTGCTTTGGAAGAAAGATCCATACAAGAAATCTTGAAGATATCGATTGGAATAAGCTGGGTGAGAATGACATAGTTGTTTACGACGATTTCAAATTAGCTCCCGGTGAATTTCAGATGGATTTCAATGGCACAAGAGAATATAGAGATATAATAGCTGAGATCATTTACGCAAATCTCGGTAGAAAAGGGAAGAAGGCTCTTGGCTTTGACGCTTCCGGAGCCATCGGCGTGCACGTCAGGCTTGGAGATTTTTCCAAGACAACGGCTGCTCTTGATTCCGGCAAGAATAACATGAGAATTCAGATCAGCTGGTATGTAGCTATGGTGAATAAGCTTCGTGAAGCCGCCGGTTGGACTGTTCCTGTTTATGTCTTTTCTGATGGAACAGATGATGAACTTGCTGATCTTACATCCCTTCCTGAAGTAAGCCGGTTGACTTTTGGAAACAGCATTGGTGACATCGTTGGTTTATCTAAGTTTCCTGTAATGATATCTTCCGGTTCGTCTTTCTCGCTTTGGGCCAGATTTTTAGGTAATTGCAGCAGCATTTCATATCCTAATCAGATCAAGGACAGAGTGCATACCGGTGACGGTTTTGAGATAGAACTTGGCGCGGATAACGAACTCACAGATGATCAGAAATCATACATAGAGAGAATCTACAGTGTTGGGGCAGATAAATGAGCAATAGTGTTAAACGTGTCCTTGTATATGGATTGGTCGCTTCGAAGACATTTGGAGGAATAGGTTCATTTCTGACTGAGATGAATCGCCATATGTCCGGAAACACTATTTTCGATTATGTCATTGAAGGATCTGAATGCTCCATACAGGACAGGGTAGAGGCATTAGGCGGTAAGATCTATTACATTTCATATAGAGTAAAGAGTCCCATAAAGAATCTTCAGGAGAACAAGAGGGTACTAAAAGAGTTACGTAAGACTCACGATACTGTGTATTTCAATCTCTCTACTTTAGGTTGGATCGAACCGATCAAGATGGCTGTAAAATTGGGTTATCACGTTGTTCTCCACTCTCATAATTCCAGATTATTGGTTGAAGATTTTAAGCACCGATTTGTTTATAAGATCAACAAGGCAAGACTGTCACGTCTCAAAGTAACCCGTTTGTCCTGCTCTAAGAAAGCTACGGATTATATGTATTCTCCGGATAATTCCGTTGAGTTTATTCATAATGCGGTTAATATCGATACATTCAGATTCAATCCGGTTGACCGTCTGCAGATCAGGAGAGAACTGAATATTTCTGAGAACACGAAGATCATTGGCTTTGTCGGAAGGCTCTGTGATCAGAAAAACGTGTTATTCCTGCCTGATATTCTTGCCGAAGTAAAAGCTAACAGCAATGAAAATGTCGTAATGATCGTTATCGGTGAAGGAAATCAGAGAAAGCTATTAACAGATAAGATCGAACAGTTGAATCTGCAAAATGACATTCTTATGCTTGGAGATCGTGCTGATGTAAGTAGATACTATAACGCTTTTGATGTGTTTGTACTTCCGTCCCTGTATGAAGGGTTGCCCATAGTAATGGTAGAGGCACAGGTGTCCGGTCTTCCTTGTGTTGTTTCTGATGTTATTACTTCTGAGGCAAACATAAGTGGTAATGTTACTTTTTTACCAATTAATGACGCAAGTATATGGGGCGAAGTTATTTGTGAAAAACTTAAAAATAAGAATACAAATAGGGAATTAATGAGCGAAAAGTTGAAAGATTCGGATTTTGACATTGATCATGAAGCTCTTCGATTGGAGAGCATACTGACTGCCCGGTGATTAAGGAACAAATTATGGACAAAAAATTGAGAGAGAATTTAATATTAAATTCGTTGTATCAAATACTTGCTATATTTGTACCTTTAATTACGGCACCATATTTAGGCCGTATTTTGAAAGCTGATCAAATTGGTACATATACCTTTGTTCATTCGATAGTTAGTTATTTTTCCCATTTTGCTATGCTTGGAATAATGAATTATGGCAGCAGGGAAATTGCAAAAGTGCGTGATGATAAAAATGCACGAAGTAAAGTATTTTGTGAAATCTATGCAATGCAGGTACTTACTGCAGGTGTGTCAGTGATTGTTTATGTAATTTATGCTTTTCTCTCACATACAGAATATCAATTGATTACAAAACTAATGATCATATGGACTGCATCTAATTTGCTTGATGTTGGTTGGTATTGTACCGGTATGGAGCAGTTTAGGACAATTGTTAAGCGAAATATTCTTATTAAGAGTTTAAATATTGTCCTAATATTGACACTTGTTAGAGCTTATTCGGATCTAAATATATACACGATAATTATGGCAGGGTGTCAGCTTTTATCACAAATTATTATTTCATTTGTTGTTATAAAGGATGTTAAGATTTCTCTGCCAAAGTTCTCAGAAGTATGGCCTAGATTTAAACCTAATTTTCTTTTGTTTTTACCAACAATTGCAGCGACTGTTTATCAGGTTATGGACAAAATCATGATAGGCGCGATCAGTTCTAAGGTTGATCTGGCTTATTATGAATATGCAGATAAGATTATTCAGGTACCATTGTTGATTTTTGGCGCAATGGGAACAGTTATGTTGTCGCGCATGTCAAATGTACGTGCTAAAGCCGATGATAGTGAAGCAGGGTTGTTGAGCATGTCGATGGATTTATCTATGGTGCTGGCATCCATATTTGCTTTTGGGTTAGCCTCTGTATCCGTCGAATTAGTTGATGTGTATTATGGTGATGGATTTCATCCATCCGGTTTAATAATGCTTATGCTTACTCCGGTTATATTTTTGAATGGGTGGGCTAATGTGCTCAGAATGCAATATGTAATCCCAAGAGGTCTGGATTCTATATATGTTAAAGCTACAATAGCTGGTGCAATTGTCAATCTTATTATTAATTTTATCTTTATCCCTCGATATGGTTCTGTAGGTGCTGCGATTGGAACAATCATTGCACAGATAGTTGTAACATTAGTCTTTACTGTTTATTCAAGGAAAGATTTACCTTTAAAAACTTACTTAAAAAACAATATTCCCTTTATTTTGATAGGAATATTGATGTTTATAATCGTCAAATTGGTTCAATTTTTACATTCCGAAAATTTGATTGGACTTGCAATTGATATTCTTGTGGGTGGATCATTTTATGTTTTAGCCTCTGCAATTGTTTCAAAACGTTATCCCAATCACATTATTGGGTCTGTTTTTAATAAGTTAAATCGAAAAAAGTCGAGCTGATTTATAGGAGGAATTTGTTTGAAGAATACAGTTGTTATAGGTCAGCTCCATTTTAAGAAAAACGATATGATAGGTGCTGTTGTAAAAACAAGAAATATATACTATGGATTAGTTGAAAAATACGGTGATAGTATTATTTCGTATGTTGATATATGGGGAGGTAAAAAACGTTCTATAGCTGTTCTTATTGAAGTGCTTAGGGCTTTTTCAAAATGTGAGAATGTTATTCTTGTAAATTCTGCTATCAAAGGTCCTTTTATATTATATTTGCGACTTCTTTCTAAAATCTTTAAACGTAATGTTGTTTATATTCCTATTGGAGTGAGAATAGGCGGAAGAATCGCCAGTGATTTGAAAGCCAAGAAAAGATTAAGTTTTTGTTCAGCATTTTTACCTGAAAGCGAACAAAATTGTAAAGTTTTGAAAGATTTAGGTTTTCCTGAAGTGCATCTGTTTAGGAATTTTAAATCTGTGAAGGAATTGGGATGTAGTTATAAGTCACTTCATAATAATATGACTGTTATTTCTTTTTGTACTTTCTCGAGAGTAACAAAAGAGAAGGGAATAACTGACGCTGTATTGGCGATTTCAAGAGCTCAAGAATTGGTTTCAAACAAGCGATTTGAATTGCATATTTATGGTGGAATAGATCCGGAGTATAAAGAAGAATTTGAATCACTACTTAATGATTATTCATTTGTTAAATATGAAGGCAGTGTAAATGCTGAAGACGCAGTGTTGACTTTGCAGAAGCATGATGTTTTATTGTTCCCGACTCGCTTCCCTGATGAAGGTATTCCTGGAACTATAATTGATGCATTTGCTGCCGGTATCCCGATAATCTCATCAAAATGGTTATATTTTAATGATATGTTTGAAGACCATAAAACAGCCTTAGGATATGATTTTCTTAATGTTGATTCACTTGTTGATACAATTATTTATGCTACTAAAAACATAGACGAGTTGATTAATATTGGCCGGAATGGTCAAAAAGAATATGGAATGTATGATTCTTCAGAAGTTCTTCCGGTGTTAGAAAAGCAATTAGTTTAAATTTTCTATGAATGCGGATCAGTTGAGGTGATTTATTTTGCTCGTTAGTGTAATCGTTCCGGTTTATAATGTTGCTCCATATCTTCGCGAAGCGTTGGATAGTGTTGTTAACCAGACATATAAGGATCTTGAGATCATTATCGTTGATGACGGATCTACTGACGGGTCGGCTGATATATGTGAAGAATATGCTGATTCAGATGCCCGCATTAAGCTGATAAAACAGCCAAACAAGGGCTTAAGCGGAGCAAGGAATACCGGATTGGAAATAGCCACAGGCGATCTTGTTGCTTTTGTTGATTCCGATGATTCAATATCTCCATTGTTTGTTGAATTGCTCGTTAGTGCGATGATCTCTTCAGATTCACCAATTGGAGTATGCAGATGTTCCATTATCTATGCTTCCGGCAGCATGAATGGCGTAGCAGCATCGTCTGTATTCCCGACAATATCAAAAGGTGTTTATGAACGCGCAGATGCATTAAGGCTTTTGGTAGAAGAGACGATGAGCGTTAATGTCTGCAATAAACTATTCAGAAGAGAATTGTTTTCAGATGTAAGATTTGCTGAAGGACACGTTTATGAGGATGCCTATCCTTGTTTCAAGCTCTTTGATAAGGCTGAACGTGTAGTCTTAGTCGATGAATCTCTGTATAACTACAGGCGTAGACCGGACAGCATAACTGCTTCAGTAAGCATGGATAATATCAACGACTGCTTATTGGCGCACAACTGTGTCTCTGATTTGATAAGGCAAAAATGGAGCGACGTAATTCCTGAATTTCTATATCTGAAGAAACACCAGAAGATCGTGACGTTCCTGATCTTAAGCTACATTAAGCTGATCAAGAGCGATACTAGAGATAAAGCGCTGGAGCGCGAATTAAGGGCACTGATATTGAAGACCAAGAGGGAAGTGGGAATTAAAACACTTGAGCCTAAGGCGAAGATTTACTATTACGTGATTAAAGTGTGTCCTGCGTTGATTAGAGTCTTGCGGAATAAATAATAGAATTCGGTTTTGCGGACGGTTGTCCTGACAGGTGCGATTATTGCCGCGAATTCAAGGTCGTGGATACAGATGCGCAGTTAAGTAAACTGTCTTAATAAGCGTCAGATTTTTGTGTAAACCTCCGATTTGTTATAAAAAAGCAGAGATTCTCACATAAAAAATATTTTAGTGATAAAATATTTTTGTTGCGAAGGTGTATTTTCTTGTTTTTTTATTTTGGAGGGTAGTATGAGACGTAAGCTGAGCCGCTTGCTCTGTATTGTCATTGCAGCATTTTTAGTCGTTACAGCATTGCCGCTGAATTCAATCGTAAGTGCAGCTACAGGCACTGTTTATTATTTCTATGATGACCTGAATGAAGATTATATCGTTGAGGATCATAATTATTTTGATTTTACTCCTGAGGGAATGGGTACAACTATACCTGAGGGCTATAAACGTGTTGGCGTTTTTGTAAACGGCGGTTCATTTACCGCAAGCGCATGTGATAAATACATATATGCCAATAATGCGACTGTTAATGCAACAGCCGTTGATTATGATACGGCTCTGCTTTGCCTTACAGGATCAGGTTCTATAACAACAAGTAAAGTTAAGGTTACATCAGATGAGCCTGCATATACCGGTGATATCGATTTCGATAGCGTGTATGACTTCTATGATTTTGGCTATTCTATGAAGTTTAATTATGAATTCACGTCTGATTATGTTGTCAAAAACAGTTTCAGCGCGAAAAAGATAGTAATCGATCAGGGTGTAACTGTTACTATTGATTCCAGTGAAAATGATTATGATCCATATAGACACAAAAGAGGAAACTGGATTTCAGTTTATGACAGCATAACTGTTAACGGTACACTTGCTTTCGCTGAACTTGGCAGCGGTATTATCGAGGCAAACTGTCTTCATATAAATGAAGGTGATCTTATTATAGGAAATAAGGGTAAGGTAGTCGGTTCTAACGGCGCTTATTTTCAAACAGCAAGAGCGGATTCTCACCCGGGTCTTGCTTGTTACATGTTAGATGATCATGGTTCGGTTGTACCTGTTAGTGGGGATGTTTGGGGTACTTTTATTTTCAATTCTTTGGAAAATAAATGGATCTTAGATTACTATTCCGGATACTTCATTACCAGATTTGATGATTTCAGCGGTGAGTATTCAGATTGGCATGCATCCGCTTTTGTAAAGCTTAACGGTAATGATATAGCTAATGAACAGGCAACTCCATTTACTGATAATCAGCAAATGAACTTTGAGTTGATAATGCCTCCGAAGAGAGCAGGAGAGACTCCGGTTGTTACTATCTCTAACTTTGAGAGCAATTTGATCCATCCAACATTAACTAAGACTGATAATGGATACTCTTTTACATATACCTCCACTTCGGCTCAGGGTTTTGAAATATATGTAAGTTGGAGTGAATTTGACTCCTTAGAACCCGAAGAAGGCCAGTACATGCTCGATATTCAAACTCAGGGATCAGTAACATATCAGATAAATCCTGTTGGTACAGTCTATTCTGAACCTCATTCAACTACGCGTAAAAAATATTTATTTGATGCTAGTGCTATTGATAATGGCATCGAGATTACGATTACGCCGGAATCCGGACATGATCTTAATGAAATAGAGCTTATAGGTTCATGGTACGACGATATCGATGAAGCACTTTCAGAAGATGATTCTCAATTCACCAGAACATCAAATGGAT
The DNA here is from genome assembly GCA_902764825.1 of Oscillospiraceae bacterium. Classification (GTDB taxonomy): domain Bacteria; phylum Bacillota; class Clostridia; order Saccharofermentanales; family Saccharofermentanaceae; genus Saccharofermentans. Next base: position 31,097 of record CACWXL010000002.1, on the reverse strand, counting down.
ATAAGTATACGATCAATCGCGATAATACTTATGAAGAGTGGAGACGTTATAACTTAAGATTTGCTGCTGATGATTACGACGATTATTATGCAGATGAGCAGTTCTTTGTATCTGCCGATACATTCTATTATGGCGAAGGCACTCCGGATGCTTTGGTCTATGTAAATGGTGATCTGCAATATGAATGGGAAGAAACTTATAGTTTTGAAGCAAATAAACCTGTTGAATTTGAACTTACTCCTCCTTCATGGAGACAATATAAAGGCTTAACACCGATCGTGGAGATAAAACAGGGCCAAAATACTTATTCAACTCTGGCTACAGGGGATAATAAGATCGATATTACTCCTGTCAGTGGTAAAAACTTCACTTATTCATGCAGCTTTACGCCTACAACAATTGTTGGCTTTACTGTGCATATTTATTGGAGTGATTACGATAAGCTCAAGAACAAAGATGGCGGTGTTTGTTTTACGCTTTGCACTGATGAGTATAATGCTTATACACTTTTAGATCAGCCGGATATATCTATTGAAGCTCCCGGCGATTCAAATACCATTAGATATTTTTATAAAGATAACAACGTTCCTCAGAACGGTATCCGCATAAAACTGGAGTCTGATGAAAATAAGATCATTGACGTAGAAAACCTTTATGAAGGCATTCATTATGTTAAGGATGATGTTGTCATAGAAGACAGTGATAATACATATCATTTCTCTGATTCTGAATTGTTCTCTGTCGTAAACGGATATCTGTATATGACGATTCCTTCTGAATCTGAGTACTTTGAGTTTTCTCTGAGATATAACGAATATACCAGTGAACCATTCGGTGTTGATGATGGCCAGTACATAATTGCTTATGACCAGACGTTTGATGAAGATGGTAATCCGGCGGGTTATGTTGAAGTCAATGGTACTTTAATTGATTCTTATACTCCTACTGATTTTGAAGTTGGAAAAGAATTAGTATTTACGTTGAATGCACCTGTGAACAGGCAAGGTCTTACACGTGTTATCAGGATCTTTGACGAAAGAGACTTCATATTCTATTCTACGGAAGCCAGCGGTGAAGCTAAGCTGACCGTTACAAATGATCAGTTCACATTCACACCTTTAGGCGATTATGGCTTTAAGGTTTATATCGACTGGTGTGATTATGATTGCATCTGGCCTAATGCTGATGGCAGCAATTTCTGGATACAGACACGGGCTTTTGACAAGGGTTCTATTGATGTATCAGATTATTATTTCAGTGCAACTGATCCTACAAATGCGAAGGATCATAAGTACCTTGTCGCAAGATCCGTATTTGATAACAACGGCTATGTCGGCATCTCGTTTATCCCTGATAATGCCAATGAATTAATGGCAGTATTCATCGAAGACGATGTTTATGTTGAGACAGCTAATGAGATGTATCCCGACGCTAAGCTTATGTCGTCTAACCCGAACTTTGTAAAGGAGAACGGAATTTGGACATATAAGATTACTTCATTCAATAAGGAACATGTTCATTACCATATTAATGCTGCCTTCTCGAGCAATTCTGAGCCTGCAAAGGTTCTCGCAACAAGTATTGCGCTTAATGACAGAATCGGCATAAATTATTATCTGTACCTGCCTGATGAATTGGCATCCGATATAGGTGCATATGCAGAAGTAAACGGCGTCAGATGTGAGATCGGATCCAAGGATTCTTCCGGAAGATATCCTGTAAGAGCAAGTGTTGCCGTGGCAGAGATGAGAGACAACTTACAGCTCTTTATTTTCAGAGGAAACGGTACACTTTATCCGCTTATGGATAAAGCAGGTAATGATGCATCGTATACCGGATTTAATTATTCGGTAGCACAGTATATCAACGAATCCAACAATTCAGGTGAATCTTTAACAGTTCTTCTGAAGAGAATGGCTGATTTCGGTAAGTATGCACAGGTGTTCTTCGATCATAACGAGGCTGCCGGATCTTATTCTGATATTGCAAGTGCAGTATCCGGTGTTACTTCAAACGATCTGCATAGATACAAAGATTCTGTTGTGACATCAGGTATAGGTATTACAAGAACAGGCTCAACGCTCGAACTTAATACATCCACTGTAATCAACCATAAATTCAGTTTGGATTCCGGTAAGAGCATAAACAGCTTTAAGTACTACGTTGACGGAAATCTTGTAACAACAAGTTCAACAGGAAAGTATGGTCTGAGATATGATAATAAGTCTGCAAGGGTTGTACTTAGCATCAAACAGATAGCAGCTGCTGAATTGCAGAAGAGCCATACTGTTGTTGTTACTGATCTTGACGGTAACGAAATTATCAGGATTGAAAACTACAGTGCTCTTAGCTACGTATATTCTGTTTTGTCCAGTGCAGAAGCAGACAGTTCTAATGAAAGCGCTAACCATAATCTGGTAATGCTCTTAAAGGCTATGTATTTGTATAACAGAGCAGCTATGCAGTACTTCCATGTATCAGAGCCTACAGCGGCAAAGAGATCTGTAGCTAAAACTGTTGATGAAGCTGAAGATCCTGTTGAAGATACTCAAGGCGAACCTGCTGAGCCGGCAGCTGAACCTGAAGCAGATCCTGCAGAGGAACCCAAGGAGCCTGCGGAACCGGCTAAGGATCCTGTAGGCACTTCTCAGGAACCTGCAGAAGCTGATCCTAAGGTAGCTGACCCTGAAACAAAGGATGAAGATGAGGTAACTGCAGGCGAGCCTGCAGAGCCTCAGGCTCCTGCATCAGAGGATCAGGGAGGGGAGGAGCCCGCTCAGGAAGAACCGCCTGTTCAGGAATCTGCTCCTGCTGCACCGGTTGAGAATGCCGAACCGGCTTCTGATGATGGAACAGGATCTGAAAGTGAGGATGTCACTTAATCGTAAACGAAGCAAATTGACTTTTGCTTTTGACTGTTTTTATATTATATTTATTAACATTAGGAGAATAGGCATGGAGAAAGAAGCGTATATTGAAGTAAAGATCGAGACGATAACGTTCGATACAAGCGATATAATCTGTGGAAGCAACTGCCAATACGAGCTTCCTGAGCATGGTTAATAATGCATAAAGATCAAAAGATTACCGTTATCTTAGTAATCGTTTTTGTTGTTGCTCTGATCGGCATCCTTTTGATATTTGGATTATTAAATAACAAAAAACTAACATCAGAGACTACCGGTACTTCCACCGGTGTCTCTGTTTTTTCTTCTGATAACTCAGAAGCATCTGATTCCGAATCTTCTGAGGCTTCGGAAAGCGATCCTTCAATAACCGGATCAGGCAAAGAGAATAAGGAACCTTCGGGTAAAAAGCCTGCAAATCCTACTAATTCAACAAGAAAAGATCCGAAACAAAGCGGCAGAGATAATCCGACTCCTACCCGCAGACCAACTCCTACGAAGCATCCGAAGGAATCTTCGTCTGATGCCTCACAAGGCACTGTCAGAGCAACACCTGTACCTACAATTACAATGCCACCTAAGGCAACAAATACACCTGTTGCGACCGCTTCAACCAGTACATCCGAGAGCCGCAGCTGGGAACTTCCGGAAGTGAACTGATAATAATTTTTGTTTTTAATTCTGTTATGAGGACAATTATCGATTAACACTCATATTAATGCAGTGTAATTAATTATTATCTGTTGTTTTGTGATTTTGCAAATGCTATAAACAATATGGATTTGCCAGGATATGATCTCCATCCGCTAAAAGGCGATAAGAAGGATATGTGGTCTGTATCTGTTAGTGGTAATTGGAGAATAACGTTCTATTTCGAAGATCAGGATGCTTATCTGGTTGATTATCTGGATTATCATTAAGGGGGTACAGATATGGCAAAGATGACAAGAAAACCTACTCATCCAGGAACCGTATTCCTTGAGGATGTTATGAATCCTCTTAATCTTTCTGTTACCAAGACGGCACAATTACTTGGCATTAGCAGAAAGGCTCTTTCTGAGTTTGTAAATGAGAAATCCGCATTAAGTCCTGATATGGCTTTAAGAATTAGCATAGCAACTGGGACTTCAGCTGAAAGCTGGATGAATATGCAGCAAAAACTCACACTCTGGCTTGCCGAGCAGGATGCTCCGACAAATGTTGTGCCGTTGTCGTTGTGTAGAGCGATTTGATAGTGATTCTGGCTATTTATTATTTTGGGCATTGACAATTCTATCACCCAATATATACTATCAATTGATAGTGTTCTGGAGGTGATAGTATTAAGAATAAGGTTTGTCCCATTTGCGGTAAGACTCATTTTATAGAAGAAAGATGCCGAAGAGCTGAGACTGTTATTAAAGGTCAGTCTGTTTGCTATGATCAGAAGTATTATTTTTGTTCTAATGCTTCTGAAGATGAGAATGAATTTGAGTCTGGTGCTTTAATAAATATTAATCTTCTAAGTGCACTAAACGCTTATCGTAAACAGAATAATCTTCTTACATCTGATGAGATTGTTTCAATCAGAAAGGACTATTCTTTATCTCAGGTTGATTTAGCCAGGTTATTAGGATGGGGCGAAGCAACTATTTCTCGATATGAGAGCAAGGCCATTCAGGATGAAGCATACGATAATACATTGAGACAATTAAAGGACAGTCCGTATATTGTTTTCGAATTCTTCAAAAGAAATCAGTCTTCTTTTAGTTTGGATAAGCAGAGTGAGATCAAGAATAAAATCGATGAGAAGATGGATTCTTATGGCCGTGAAGTAACAGCGAGACAGGCCTTAAAGTCCGAATATGTCCAATTTGATACTCCGTCTGATCTTAACGGCAATAGGATCCTTGATATTGATAAGATCGAGGCAATTGTCTCGTATTATGCTAAGAAAATAAAGGATCTGTATAAAGTCAAACTTATGAAGATGCTGTGGTATGCAGATGCTATCAGCTATATGAAGAGTGGCTCTTCTATGACCGGGCTTGTATATCTGCATAAGGAAATGGGTGCATTGCCTGTTGGTCACAACAAGCTTCTCAGTCTTGAACGAATCAATGTTCAGGAAGAAACCAGTGCGAATTACGATCTTCTGATACATTTCTATCCGTTGGAAACAATCGATTATTCTGTATTAATGGATGATGAGATCGAAATCCTTGACACTGTAATTAGGAAATTTAAAAAGTACCAAACCAAACAGATAATTGAGTATATGCATAAAGAAAAAGCATATAGCATGACTGAAGCCGATGAAATTATACCTTATAGTCTTGCGAAGAATCTGAGGGAATTCAAATCTGGTTCTTGAAATTTACCCCGATATCTAGTATACAAAAGCCCTCAAAGTGCGTTATACATTGATTATCTAACTAGAAACGGGTGATCAATATGTTGAAGATAGCTTTTTTCGATTCCAAGGAATATGACAGGCAGTCTTTCGAGGCGGCTAATAAAGACGGGGAGTTTGATATCAGGTTTTTTGAGACCAGACTTACTCCCGATACATATAAGCTTGCTGAAGGATGCGATGTTGTCTGTGTTTTCGTAAATGACGATATAAATTCATTTGTCATTGATAAGCTTTATGAGATGGGCATCAGGCTCATTGCGCTCCGTTGCGCCGGCTATAACAATGTCGATGTTGAGTATGCTTACGGCAAGATCCATGTTGTACGCGTGCCTGCTTATTCTCCTTATGCGGTAGCCGAGCATGCGATGGCGCTGCTCCTTACGTCCATCCGCCGTATCCATAAGGCTTATATCCGTACAAAGGACTTTAATTTCAGCCTTGAGGGCATGACGGGCTTTGATCTTCACGGAAAGACGGTAGGTGTTATCGGTACCGGTAAGATCGGACGTATCTTTATTGATATCTGCCGCGGATTTGGCATGAATGTCATTGCTTACGATAAGTTTCCGGCTGCTGATTCCGGCATCGAATATGTCTCGTTGGATGAGCTCTGGGAGAGGGCAGACATTATTTCGCTCCATTGTCCTCTGACTGATGAGAACAGGCACATGATAAACGCTACCACGATCGATAAGATGAAGAAGGGAGTAGTCATCATTAACACTTCAAGAGGCGCTCTGATAAGCACTGAGGCGCTTGTAGAGGGCATTAAGGACCGTAAGATCGGTGCTGCCTGCCTTGATGTATATGAAGAAGAGTCCAATATCTTCTTCCACGACTATTCCAACCACATCGTCAATGACGATATCCTTGCAAGGCTTATCTCCATGCCTAATGTCATCGTTACATCGCACCAGGCATTCCTTACGAAGGAAGCGCTGTCTAATATCGCCGATACAACACTTGCCAATATCAAGGAGTTCACCGGCACAGGCAGAAGCTTGAATGAAGTCTGTTACAAGTGCGGAAAGATCGCTGACTGCAGGCAGCTGCACGAACAGAAGTGCTTCTGAGATGATATTTACGTAGGATCAGCGTATGAGAAGAGCCCTCACTAAAATAGTGACCGTACTTGTCCAGAGTATTCTCGTTATCTGTTCTTTGGGCTTTGTCTGCGTGGCAGATAAGATTGAAACGCCTTCGGTACGCGAAGTAACGAAAGAAGAAGTTTCTGATGCACAGGACGATACGGAAGCTCCCAAGTATTATTTTAGGACCATTGAGGTCGATGATATCGATCCTGTATCAAAGAAGGCTAAGCCCGGTACTTCTAAGACCCAAGTGGCTGCTGATTCCGGAATCTACCGTTATCAGATGATAGGTAATCAGAAGATCGCTTATGAGAAGATCAGGAATTGCATAATTGATGTTGCTAACGGCACAAGCGCATGCACGAAGTTTACTGTTACTTTTGCTGAATTAGGTTTAGGCGACCACCATGAATATACCGCTGAAGAACTCGGCGTCAGCTCTATTATTGCTGACGGTGCGATCACTGATGAAGCCGCGAATGCAATGTCTCAAAAAACCGTATTCAATATGCAGGATATCGTAAATAAAGTGCTGGTCGATCTGCCTTTTGACTGCTACTGGTTTGATAAGACTGCCTTAATTGTTGCTGAGGATTACAGCGTCGGTGCCACCAGGATCGGCGATTCCGTAACTTTGCATTATGTCGGTGATGGTCTTACATTCCGTTTCCCGATAGTAGCTTCTTATGCCGGCAGTAATGAATATTATGTCTCATCAGCCGGTGTTCAGCGTGCTTTATATGCTTCAGGAAGGGCTAAGGCGATCGTTAACGAGTATTGCGATCTGTCCGATTACGGAAAGCTCATGAAGTACAGGGATGTAATATGTGATCTTGTTGACTTCAACGATCAGTCTGTTTTTGACGACAGTACTCCATATGGAGATCCGTGGAATATTGTCAATGTTTTCGACGGCGACGAAAACACAAATGTAGTCTGCGAAGGCTATTCCAAGGCGTTTAAGTATCTTTGTGACCTGAGTGAATTCGATAATGAAGTGACTTGTATCACGGCTTCAGGTAATTTCTTTACGACTGACGGAACTGACTGCGGGCATATGTGGAACATCGTCTCATTTGGATTCGGCATGAATTATATGGTCGATATTACCAACTGTGATCACGGAAGTCATGGCTTTTACGACAAGCTGATGTTCAAGAAATACGATTTAAATCCCAGTTCAAATGTATACAGGTATAAGGTTAACGGTATCGTGTTCCAATATACTTACTACGATTACATTTTAGATATATTCAGTGATGCGGCACTGGATCTCAGCGATACGGCTTTTGTTGATGCTCCAGCGATCTACTTAAACTATTCAAGCAAGGTTGTCGATCTGAACTGGAATGTGGTATCAGGTGCCGATCATTATGATATATACAGACGTCACGAGAACGGTAACTGGACTCGCATCGGTACTTCGACGAATACTCATTTCCGTGATAATAACGTATCTGAAGGGAAGAACTATTACGGGATCGTAGGCATATCAGCAGAGGGCGATGCTCTGAATGTCTATAACGACAAGTACAGCGTTGATTGTCATTATTAGCCATTTATCAATTTTTTCGAACATTTGATATATCCAGTATACAAAAATGCATCAAACTGATATTATCATATCTTGAAAATAATGCGCAAAGCATTATAAAGTATGGGTTAAGACTTAATTGGAAGGAAAAGTGCTATGTTCGTCTCTGAGGACAACAGTATTACATGCGATTCGCTCGAATCATTTCTTCATTTGATCCTTAATGCGAAGAATGATGATATTCGCAGATCTACGCATTTGTACTACAGGGGAGAGAGTGTGTACCATCAGTACCTCGTTCCCAACCTTTATCTTGACGAAGGACTTACTACCAAATCAAGCGAATATTATTACCGCATGCTTTTAAGCCAGCTTGGTAGTGCTGATTATAACAGGAGTTCCGACCTTTTCAGACAAATGTATGAACTACAGCATCATGGTGCAAAGACCAGAATGCTGGATATATCAACAAATCCTTTGATTGCGTTATATTTTGCAGTTGAGAATTACAGCTCCGGCAAATCTGATAACGGATATGTTTATGTATTTGGTTCTTACCATAAAGAAGACAGACCCGACACTAATGCCGAGCATTTTGATGTAGGGCATACGGTTGCTGTAAAAACTGCTTTAAACCTGATTCCTCAGGACAAGATTAATGAGTTCATGTTGACCTGCAGATCTATTTGTTCACGTATCTCCAGAACCGATTGGGGTCAATTAAGATACAAGAGCATCGATTCGCTTCCTATCAACAGTGATGAGTTCATTGTCATCATGTCTTTCATGGATATTCTGAATCAGAGAGCTAAGACAAGTGAAGAGCTTGTATTCCCGTTCAAGATATATAAGGAACTTCAGTTAGCTCATATCGTTATCCCTTCCATGTGCACTGACAGGATCAAGATGCACCAGGGAGCATTTATCTTACCTAAATATGTAATTACCGGCGGTGAAACTATGGATAGCATCCAGAAAGAGATCGACCGTTCAGTAAGTACTTTATCTGCAAGTATATATTCGCCAGAAGGCAAAATGATCAATGTCATCAAGATTCCGGGGGATAAGAAAGAAGCCATCAAGAGAGATCTTGCCCATATTGGCATTTCTGAAGGCTTCGTATATCCTGATATTGAGCACAGATCCAACGAACTTCTGGACAACAACTTTTAACAACCTTCCTCGGTCATATCAAACTCGGTCGTCCGGGCAGGAGAATCCAACGCTCCTGCCCCGGTCGACACAAGTACCGGTTAGTCTGGCATGTATGGTGTGTTTGGCGAGATCTAGATTTATCAGGTTAACTGGATATTGTATTTCCGCTCAAGATTATTAAGAACCTTAGAGGCTATGAGGCACAGCGCGATGCCGACGGCTGTTCCAAGCGTGTTGTGAATGATGTCGTCATATTCGAAGAGGCCCCTGTGGGTGAATAACTGCGTAAGTTCGATAGCAACTGACAGGAGAGAGCCTGAAAGGAATACTGTCCACTTTGCTTTGCTCCTGGAATGTATCGAAGCAAGGAACCCGTAGGGCATGAAGAGTACAACGTTCCAGAACACTTCGAAGAACATTCCCTTATCGCCGGCTGAAATTAATCTGTAAGACCAGAAGAGTTCCAGCTCCATCCTGGCAAATGGTGCGGCCTGTCTGGAGAGAAGGGTAATGCTTGCGACAAAGCCCAGGTAGAATATGAGCATCGACAGTGCCAGGCACGATCTTAATCTCATCTTTCCGCTGCGGCATCTGAGGTAACATACGGAAAAGCATATCAAAGCAGGGATTATCCATACGACAACCGCATCCAAAGTAACGAGAGATAGGGCCTTTCCGAGATAAGCTTCCATTTTGAGTCCTGCTTGATCAATTTATTAAGTGGATTTGATTTATATATTTAGTATATAGCATTGCTTTGTGTATGTTGAATAGCAAAAGATAAAATTTGTTTATCAAATTTGTGACAAATTAACAAACAGACTCTATTTTATTGTTTTCTGTTTGAAGCTCGAAATGGTATATTAGTATAAGAAAACGAGATTAGGATACCGCATGCGCTTACTTAATATTCCTGACAGCAGAATAATAAAGCTCCTTGGACGAAATAAGGTCGAACCGGACCGTGTTTACCGGCTGTCTAAGTATGCGTATTGTAAGTCTTTTCGAGAACGGCACTATATCAAATCCACAATGACAGGCGGGATCTATGAACTGTCTGATGAGGAATGGGCAGTCGTTGATCCTTCTGCTGATCTTATTATTCAAGGTTCAGATATCGAAGCTGCAGGATTGGCAGATCTTGTCTCAGGCTGTGTGCTGGTTTATTCCACGGATGACGATTATTCGCGCTACAGGTTTGCCGTAACGGCAATCAAGGCGATGGACAGGAGCAGCAGGGGAGTCAAGACATACACGATACTTCCTACGACCGCCTGCAACGCCAGATGCGTCTACTGTTATGAGCAGGGCATGAAGGTCTCTACAATGAGCGAGTCTACGGCGGACAAGGTCATTGACTTTATCTTAAAGACGAAGCGCTCTGAAGAGATTACGCTCTGCTGGTTCGGCGGTGAGCCTCTGGTGGCTGCAAACATCATCAACAGGATCTGCACGGGACTTAATGAAAAGGGCGTATCTTTCAATTCCAGGATCATTACAAATGCGTCGCTCTTTACACCTGAACTTCTGGATACTGCCGTTAATGTCTGGCATCTTAAGAGGGCACAGGTATCTGTTGACGGATCTAAGTCTGACTATGAGGCCCGAAAGCTCTTCTGCAGCCCGAAGATCCATAATTACGAATATCTCCTTAAGACTATAGGAATTATGCTCGATGCAGGGCTTGAAGTTACTTTAAGATGCAATTTCGATCAGGGAAATATCGAAGGCATGTATTCCTTCTGGGAAGACATAAATAATCTGTACGGCGATTCTGATAAGCTCAGAGTGTACAGTTCCATGCTGTTCCAGGCTCAGAAGGATCCGGGCTGCATCGATCTTCAAAAGAGATATCTTGAACTTTGCACAGAAGCTGCGAAGAAGGGCATGAAGTTCCTTCGTTTTAAGGGTTCTGAGTGCAAGATGAAGACCAATTTCTGCATGGCTGATTCTGACGGTAAATGTATTGTAATAGGACCTGACGGCAATCTTTATAACTGTGAGCATCTGCCCGGAAATACTTCGTGTGCGAGCATCTTTGATGAAGATATCAAGTTGGGAAGCGACCCGAGAGCATCTCTTGAAGCTGACGACAAGTGCAGGGAATGTCCTTTCCTTCCTGAATGCACACCTTTCTGCAAGCACGGATGTCCTGACTGGTTCGAATACTGCCGTGAATTCAAGTGTGTTGAAACTGATGAGCAGATCAAGAGACTGAGTATTTAGGCGAATCGCCCCGATCAGGATACGCTCAAAGATTTAGCATATTCAAACACTATGTTTTCTTTTGGTTTCGTTTTCTTATAGGCTTCCTCATTATGCATTGTTTCTACAATCTCTTTTTTCGATGCCTTGCCGAATTGCATAATTATTGAATCAAGTACTTTTTTATCTTCAGCAGACAGATTAGGATAATCCTTGTTCTTTGAAGGCAAGATTTTTTGTCCTATACCATCGCCAAAATCTATTTCTTCGATCTTAATAGAACTCAGGTCGATGATCGTTTCATAAGCTACAGGTGCTGCACCCATTTGAATGCAGCGGTAAACAAGACCTGATATTGCATGGCCATATCTTTTATACGAAAGAGCATCTGCATACCATAGCATCTTTAAGAGTTTTACGAGGAAAAGATTAGAAACTTTGGGAGAATTGGCATAGTAGTGGATCATGTCGATAACAACATCTATGGAAAGCTCTTTATTGCCGTTGATGTCTGACCTGTTTTGAAAACGTGCATATTTCGACATAATAGCGCTTTTGAGATAGTTATCATGATCCTTCTCAAAATATAGAGTACCAGCCTCAAGATATTTAGCATAAGCTGAAACGGATATGGAATCTTTGGAAGTTTTTAGTAATTCCAGGAACCATTCCGGATCATTGTCGAGTTTTCTAAGAATGGTGTCATGAGCTATATCTTGTACCTGGTGGCTTTCATAGCGAGTAATTGTTTTAAGCCCCCATCCAAGCAATAAACAGAGATCAGCTTGACTAATATCATATTTAGAACGAATATCCGCAATCTGATCTGAGGTTAGCAATCCGGTCTTTAAACGATAAGCATTCTTCATAGCAATATCATTAGAAGATAACTGTTGTTCATCAGCGTAGGTCTCATCGGCAACACTGCAATAAGTGTATTCAGCTTCATAATCAACGGAAACACCTTTAAAAATGTTGCTTTCTTTAACTTTGATTATCTTCTTGACGTGATTTTCCATACAGCATGGACAAATATAGGATGCGTTATGCATATTAATGATTGAATTTCTATTTTGCTTTCAATTCTTGATTTGATGTCTGACAAGTAATTCGCTCCAATGGTATCAACTGATACCATTATCGAATAAGAATGAGATTTTGTCAATTATCTCGTGTTAATAAAACCGAATGCAAAAATCTTTAGTGTATCGCTGGTTAATCAAACAAATACTGTGGTATTATCTTTGTCGTGCCAGGAGCTGTTCCCGGCACGTTTTATTTGCAACCCGCGGGGATATGATTCATGAACGATAAGAAAGAACTGCAAAGATCACTTAACCCGATGAATGTCTGGGCTATCGCATTTGGCTGCGTAATTGGTTGGGGAAGTTTTGTTAATCCCGGCAAGAAATTCCTGCCGAATTCCGGTGTCGCAGGCACTGCAATAGCAATGATCCTGGGCGCTCTGGTGATGATGATCATCGCTTTTTCGTATGCATACATGGTTCCGAAATATCCAAAGGCGGGCGGAGAGTTTACTTTCACCAAAATGTGTTTCGGAAAGAATGCAGCGTTCCTGTGCGGCTGGTTCCTGGTTGCCGCATATCTTACCAATGTTCCGATGAACAGCACTGCGATAGGGCTTATCGTTGACGGATTGGACGGTTCGGCTGACATATTAAAATTCGGCTTCCATTATTCGATCGCAGGATTTGATGTGTGGATGGGCGAGATGATACTTGCCATGGGCATCCTGATCTTGTTCGGCTGGCTTAATATCATTGGCGTACAAAAGGCGGCGATCGTTCAGACAGTCTTATCCAGTCTTCTTGTCGTATGTGCCGTCACGCTCTGTATTACAGGTCTTATCAGCGCGAAAGCTTCAGGCATCAACATGGAGCCTATATGGGGCTTTGACAAGGCCGCTGCGATCGAAGCAGGTGCCACAACTGAGAATATCGGTGACTTCGCTCATGAGGGCACCGGCGGTATCATGTCAGCCATTCTGGCTACATTTGCCATCGCGCCGTGGGCTTACGTAGGATTCGACGCGATCCCTCAGGCAGCGGAAGAGTTCAATTTCAGCTTCAAGAAAGTATCGTTCATCATGATGGTGGCGATCATTTTCGGATGCTTCGTATATACCAGCAACAATACAGTTGCAGCGGCCGCTCTTGCTAACTGGCCGGACCGCGTAATGGCAGGGGAGTGGGTCATTCTTGTTGCTGCCGAAGAACTGCTCGGTACATTCGGAAAAGTACTTATCGGTATCGGTGTATCCTGTGCTGTCTTGTCCGGCATCATGGGATTTTACCTTGCATCTTCGCGCCTTATGTATTCAATGGCGCGCGAAGGTTATCTTCCAAAGTGGTTCGGTGTTATCAACCCCAAGTACGGCACTCCGAAGAATGCCATGATATTCTGCGTTATCGTAAGTCTCTCAGGTCCTATCCTTGGCCGTGAAGCACTGGGATGGTTCGTTGACATGTGCGCGATCGGTGCGAGCATAGGCTATTTCTTCACATCGGCATCTACGCTTGTCGCTTCAAGACGTGACGGTGACGGCTCGCCGTTCCTAAAGGCTATGGCTGTAACAGGCGTAGTGTTCTCATTAGCTTTCATGGTGCTTCAGCTTGTGCCTATTCCCGGTCTTTCAGGAGTGCATTTCGGTAAGGAGAGCTATATTCTTCTTGTTGTCTGGATCGTTCTCGGCCTGATCTTCTATTTAAAGGAGAGAAAATCCTTTGGGGCAGGGAAGAAATAAGAGAACTTATCAGATCAACTGTCGGAAGAATATAAGAACTTCATTGCATTTATCATAGGTTGCTAATTGCAATAACTCACAAAAAATGCGCTGGTTGATTCCTATCATTTAGATTTCTTACATTTAAATAGTTTGACTATCAAACTATTTTTGCTATAATACGCATTATTGAATCAAAACTATGGTTATATGAGGCTGATACATATGGATGAATTATGGAAAAACAGTATTGACCGCCTTGAATCCAGAAGGGAAGCTGTCCTTGCGGCTGGCGGCGTTGAGCGTATCGCTAAGCAGCACGCTTCAGGCAAGCTCACTGCGCGTGAGAGGATGGAAGCTCTTTTCGATGACGGCACATTCGTTGAATTAAACGATCAGATCACTTCAAGATGCTCTGATTTCGGCATGGATAAGAAGAAAAAGCCCGGTGACGGCGTCGTAACAGGCTATGGATATATTCACGGCCGTGTTGCTTTCGCGTCTTCACAGGATTTCACGGTAGGCGGCGGATCATTAGGTGAAGCCCAGGCTATGAAGATCTGCAGGGCAATGGATAAGGCCATGGAGATGAAGGCACCCTTTATTTCCATCAACGATTCCGGCGGAGCAAGGATCGAAGAAGGTATCGATTCGCTCACCGGTTACGCTGATATCTTCTACAGAAATACTATCGCTTCAGGCGTTATTCCTCAGATCTCTGTAATCATGGGACCTTGCGCAGGCGGCGCTTGCTATTCTCCCGCGATCACTGACTATATCTTCATGACCGACTACGCCCAGATGTATATCACAGGACCTGCAGTCGTTAAGTCCGTTACAGGTGAGGTCATCACATCAGCTGATCTTGGCGGTGCTTCAGTTCACAGCTCTACATCAGGCGTTGCTCACTTCGTATATCCTGACGATCTCTCATGCCTCAACGGTGTCCGTCAGTTACTCGGATATCTCCCTCAGAGCAATGAGGACTTGAGCCTTAACGTTCCCGGCACACCCGTTGACAACAGTGCGGCTTTGTCTGATATCGTTCCTGCAGATTCCAAGAAGGCTTATGACGTAAGAAACGTAATCAATTCCATTGTTGATGCAGGTAGCTTCTTTGAAGTTCAGGAATCTTTCGCTCGCAATATCGTAGTCGGCTTTGCTAGACTCGACGGCCAGTCGATAGGCGTTATCGCTAACCAGGCGCTCTACATGGCAGGTTCTCTTGAGATCAATGCCTCCGATAAGGCTTCACGCTTTATCCGTTTCTGCGACTGCTTCGATATCCCGCTTCTTACATTGGTTGACGTTCCGGCGTTCCTTCCGGGCTCACAGCAGGAGCACGGCGGCATCATCCGTCACGGCGCGAAACTCCTTTATGCTTATTCCGAAGCTACTGTTCCTAAGGTCAGCCTCATTATGCGAAAAGCATACGGCGGCGCTTATATTGCAATGAACTCCAAGGGTACAGGCGCTGACATCGTTTATGCATGGCCTATCGCTGAGATCGCTGTTATGGGCGGTTCGGGTGCTGTCAGCATCATCGGCAAGAAGGCAATCGAAGCTGCTGAAGATCCTGCTGCCAAGAGAGCAGAGCTCCTTGCTGAATATAACGATAAGTTCATGAATCCTTATATCGCAGCTGAGCACGGATATGTCGATGAGGTAATCCTGCCTTCAGAGACAAGATCCAAGATTGCTGAAGCATTCAGGATGCTTGAGACAAAAGACCGCACATTGCCTCTTAAGAAGCACGGCAATATCCCGCTCTAAGGAGGAAATGATACGTGGATGAATCTTTGATCGTTGCAATGGCTGTCGCATGTATCGCTGAAGAGAACGGCGTAGACACCAAGAATGTCGTAGTCCGTAACTTTAGGGAAGTGCAGAAGACAAGTCTTGAGCAGTTTATCGCAGATAACGGAATTTCTTATCATAAATATCAATTAGGAGAATAAATAAATGAGCAAGTATCGTATTACAGTTGAAGGTAAGACATATGAGATGGATGTAGAGCTTATTGGAGCAAACGGCGCTGTCGTTGCACCTGCTCCTGTAGCTAAAGCTGCTGCACCTGTTGTTGCAGCTCCCAAGGCAGCTCCCGCACCCGCTGCAGCTAAGCCTGCTGAAGTTGGTTCAGGCTCTGTAACGGCACCTATGCCGGGCACTATCCTTAAGGTATTGAAGGCAACAGGCGACAGCGTTAAGGCCGGCGAAGTTGTTCTTATCCTTGAAGCAATGAAGATGGAAAATGAGATCACTGCACCCGTTGACGGTACTATCGGATCTCTTAATCTTACCGAAGGTTCCACAGTTGCAGGCGGCGACTTGCTCTTCGATGTTAAGTGAGGTCATTTAATGTCTGAACTTTTTGCTACAAACAAGAAACTTCTCATAACAGATACGATCTTAAGAGATGCGCATCAGAGCCAGGCAGCCACAAGAATGAAACTTGAAGATATGCTTCCTGCATGCGAGATCCTTGATTCTATCGGTTATTACTCTATCGAATGCTGGGGCGGAGCTACGTTCGACTCCTGCATGAGATTCCTTAATGAAGATCCGTGGGAGAGACTTCGCACTCTTCGCAAAGCGCTTCCCAACACCAAGCTCCAGATGCTCCTGCGCGGCCAGAACCTTCTCGGTTACCGCCACTATGCAGACGACATGGTCGAAGCATTCTGCGCCAAGTCAATCGAAAACGGTATTGATATAGTACGTATTTTCGACGCCCTCAATGACATAAGAAATATGGAAGCGTCGATCAAGGCCGTAAAGAAGTACGGCGGCATGGTCGAAGCTGCTATGAGCTACACGACAAGTCCCGTTCACAACGAAGATTACTTCGTCGATAAGGCAGTCATATTAGAGCAGATGGGCGCAGACACGATCTGCATCAAGGATATGGCAAACCTGCTGCTTCCTGCAGACGCTTATTCTCTCGTTAAGAAGCTCAAGGAGAAGGTATCCATTCCGATCCATCTCCATACACATAACACGACAGGCACCGGCGCAATGGTCTATTTGATGGCTGCACAGGCCGGCGTTGATATCGTTGATACAGCGCTTTCTCCTTTCGCAAACGGCACATCTCAGCCTGCTACAGAGTCTCTCGTCGCAACTTTGCGCGGCACAGAGCGTGACACAGGTCTTGATCTTGTTAAGCTTAACCAGGCTGCCGTTCACTTCAAGGGTGTTGCCGCAAAGATGGAAGCCGCAGGAACCATCAGTTCCAAGGTTCTCCGAGTAGATCCTAACACTTTGCTCTATCAGGTACCTGGCGGAATGCTCTCAAACCTCTTGTCACAGCTCAAGCAGGCAAATGCGGAGAACCGCATGGAAGAGGTATTGCAGGAAGTTCCGCGCGTCCGTAAGGACTTCGGTTATCCGCCGCTCGTAACTCCAACAAGCCAGATCGTCGGTTCACAGGCCGTATTTAACGTCCTCATGGGCCGCTACAAGACATTCACCAAAGAATCCAAGGGCTTGCTCCGCGGTGAGTACGGCCAGCTTCCGGGCGAAGTAAATGAAGAGATCCGCAAGGCTGCGATCGGCTCGGATGAGGTCATCACATGCCGTCCTGCCGACCTTCTTGAACCTGAGCTCGAAAAGATCAAGGAGCAGTACAAGGACATCGCCAGGAGCGAGGAAGATGTGCTCTCATGCGCCATGTTTCCTCAGGTCGCTCCGGAATTCATCAAGAAGAGAGACGGCCTTGATGCCAAAGAGATAAAGGTTGAGTGGATAAGGTAATCTAATCAAAATATTTATTTATGGGGTTATCTCAATAATGAGGTAACCCTTTTTATTTCTTTTCTATTTGTTTTCAATGTTCTTGACATTCCTACACGCAAGGAATAAACTTACCTAAAAGGTAAGTTTAGGAGCTGAACGATATTAGGTTTGAGTATGAAGATGAACGGATTAAAGAATTATTTAACGATTTGAATGACATACGTTGTTCAAGAAATTTAATGCGCAAACAGATTGGTCCGGAACTTACAAAAGCAGTTAAGAAAAGATACAACGAGATTAAAGCGCATAGCTGTTTTTCTAAATTGCAGCAAGGTCCGGGAAAGATAGAATCGTTAACAGGCAATCTTAAAGGATGTTATTCGTTAAGATTAAATGCAAATTTCAGGTTGATAATTAAGCCTAAATCATACGATCTTTCTGTAGAGAGTTTAAATAATTGCGATACAGTTATTATTAAGGGGGTTTTAGATTACCATGGCACAGGGAATAGAAGAAATTGGCTTATCCCGTGATCTTATTATTCATCCTGGGGAGACTATAGCTGAAGTAATTGAGGAAAGAGGCATGTCTCAAAGAGAACTTGCCATTAGGACAGGTATGACCGAAAAGCATATAAGTACTGTCATTAGCGGTCAAAAAAATATCTCACCACTATTTGCACGAAGACTTGAATATGCGTTAGGTATTGATGCCTCATTTTGGATGAACCTTCAGAATAATTATGATGAAGAGATTCTCTCGTATGAAGAGATTCATGCTATTTCTGATGAAGAATTCAGCATACTTGATAATTTAGACGTTACCGCAAATTCATTAGCTGATTATGATTTTTTCAAGGTTTCTGATGATAAAGTTGAGATGGTATTAAACTATCGAAAGTTTTTTGGCGTAAGTGATCTTACCAATATTCCCAAGTTATCATCTTTGAATTCATTTCCTTTTCATGCAAATACAAATGCTGAGCTGTATGCTTTATTTACGTGGCAAAAACTATGTGAATTACTTAATAAAGATAATGTTATTACTCATAATTTCGATATTGATAAACTTGTAAATTGTATTCCTGATATAAAAAAAGGAATGTATGAAAAGCCGCATATGATTCAAAAATACTTATCGGATATCTTTTCAAAATGCGGTATAGCTTTCTGCATTGTCCCGCAAATCAAAGGACTTTCTGCTAAAGGCTATATAAGAAAGAATACTTCAGGGGCTGTTCAATTTTGTGTTACCGGTAATCAGAAATATGCTGATGAGTTTTGGTTAGACATTTTTCACGAGCTTTCACATTTAATCAATGGTGATGCCAAAAACTCATTTATAGATTTTGAAGACAGCAATGAAGGTATTGATCTCAAAGCAGAAATTAAAGCAGAAAATTTTCTGATAGATCGTCAGGATTATATTGAATTTGTTGATTCAAAAAAGTATGAGCGGATTGTTGAGATTGAGCGTTTTGCCAAGAATCAGAATGTTCCTGATTTCATTGTTAAGAGCCGGCTGGCAAAAGATAAGTATATTACTTGGAACGAGCGCAAGATTTTTGAATGGGGAGCTTAAGTATACGAGACTATTGTATATATAACAATGTCAGAGTAAATAGGGTAGGGGTAGTTTGTAATGAAGGATGACTTTGAAAAGTATTTAGAAGAACAACTTAAGTACGAAAAGTTTCGTAAAGAATGGGAAGCTCTTGAACCTGAATATACAATTATGAAAGCTATGTTTGATGCAAGAACGTCAATGGGCATAACTCAAAAAGAATTGTCTGTAAGATCCGGTATTGCTCAAGGTGATATCAGTAAAATGGAGAATGGAAATGCTAATCCTTCAATAAAGACTCTACAGAAATTGGCTTCAGCTATGGGGAAAACATTAAAGATTGAATTTGTTGATCCAGATAAAGTCGATTCAGCTTCATAAGCCTTTATATTCAGCGCAAAGTGACATTTTAGTCACAATCAGGAATCTTACATTTTTAACATATTCTTGACATACTTGATAATGTAAAATGATAGCGGACTGAGTGTCCGCTATTTGATTTTTTGGGGGAAGTAGAAATGAAAAAATTAGTAAGTGGCTTATTAGCCTGCGCGATGTTAGTATGCTTTGCTTCATGTGATCTCAGCAATAACAAAAGAAAAGGCGACAGGGAAAAATCAGATGATGTAAAAGCTGAAAAAGAGATTGAAGAGACTGAAACAACTACAACAACAAGCGAATCAGAAACAGCATCTACAGAATATGTTGTAGAGACAACGACTGTTCCTACATTCGCTAAGAACGAAGGCGATCTCCTTTTAAATCTCGATGAGGTTGTTGCTATAACGGTAACAGGTCTTGGCAGTGATTATAAAAACTATCTGAACCTGAAGTATATGGATGCTTCTACTTCTGAGAAGAACCAGGCAAAGGGAATCAATAATTATGCTTATATAGATCGATATGATATCCAAACAGACGGCAATGAAACCATCAGAGAATTGAAAGTTGAAATTTACATTTTCGAAGTCGATACGACTTCAGATATGTATAAGAATCTAAAGACTGGCGGCATGATAACATTCTTCGATGGATACTCTACTAATGCTGCTGTAGTAACAGCCATTAATAAGCAATATGTATTATGCATTCATGCAAGTGATTATATAAAAGATGATAAGACCATTGAGGAGACTATGCCTGAGTTTACATTAGGTAATGCTCAAAAGGGATATGAAGCCTTTATTGGAATGACTTAATAAATCTGAGGGGCAATAAATAATGAAAAAGGTTATATCAACAGTATTAGCATGCACAGTTTTATTTGGTCTTGCTGCTTGCAATACAACTGAGACAAGCGTAACAACAACTTCAGAAGAGACAACAGTTACAGAAACTACAGAAGAAACTACTGTAGCTACTGAAGAAACCACAGAACCGGTCGAAACAACTGTGGAACTTAAGTACGATGGGATGATAAAACAAACCTTGGACGAGATTACAGATAAATTCTATACAACGGAATTTGATCCTAAGCACGACGGACACAAGCTCCTTAAAACCCAGATGGATCCTGAACTTGCGTCTAAGAATGCACTCTCAGGTATCAAAGACTATTTCAGGATCAATTACGATTATTCCGAAGCTCCTTCTGATGAAAAGGAAGAACCTTGGTACAAATACAATGTCTATATCATTGAACTTGATATGGATATCTATCATTACAAACACCTCGAAACAGGCAGCAAGATCTCATTCCTTACGGATGCAGACACATCTATTGACTGTACGGTTCTTTATGTCAGAGGTCAGTATGCCTTATGCATACCTGCCGCCGAAGAGGATGATTATCAGAAAATGATAAAAGACAGTCCGGCATATAATAACGTCGAATTTGAGAGAGCATGCCTTAACTTTCAGCACGGAAGTTAATGAATAGAGGTGCTGAAATGAAGTGAACCCCTGAAGTTGGACAAACTTCGGGGGTTCACTTCAAAAGGCACCTCTTATTTTTGATTACAGAAACTTTATATTGCCACACCTGCCATTTTGCGATTTCGCCATTTTATATTATTATTAACAAATAGAAATGGTGGTGTGCTTATACTTATGAGAATTGCAATTCTGTCGGATATTCATGGCAATGTATCCGCTTTGGAAAGCGTCTTAAATGATATCAGGACGAACGTAAAGCCTGATCACATCGCGCTCCTGGGTGACCTGATCAACTACGGAATGCGTTCCAATGAGGTGATCTCGATTATCAGGAGCCTTGATATTCCTATCGTATGCAATATCTGGGGTAATCACGAACAGTCGATAATGGAAGACGATTATACCCATTTCTCGACCGAGAGAGGCATTTTGTCGGCCAAGTATACCAAATCACAATTGACACCTGAATCCGTGCAATATCTTAACGGCATGGACGGCAAGTCAGGCAAGGCCGAATTTGAGCTTGAAGGGAAGAGGTTCCTGGCTGTCCACGGAAGCCTTTTAGACACTTATTGGAAATCTATCCATGTCGATTCCGCGAACGGCACAGACGGTGCCTGGGAAGGCTATGAAGGGTACGATTATGTCTTGTCCGGCCACAGCCATTACACGCATGTTTTCGATATGTTCTACAAGGTTGATGATCCTTTGATGCGCAACAAGAAGAAGGTTATATTCATCAACCCGGGCAGCGTAGGGCAGCCCAGAAACCATAATCCCAAGGCACAGTATGCAGTTCTTGATCCCGATAAGGGAGTAAGTCTCATATCGGTGCCTTATGATGTACAATTTGAGCAGAGTTTATATAACGATCAGGTAGATCCTTTTTACAGCGAGAGATTAACAAACGGAGTGTGATTTTATGAACAATCTTTATGTTATAAGCGGCGTAACCGGCATGACCGGCAATGAACTGGTAAGACAGATCCTTAACGGCAACAAGGGCAGTGTTATAGGATTCGATAACTTCTTCTGTTCATCCATCGATACGGTCTCAGACGTTATTGATGATGACAGATTTACTTTCTTCCAGTATGACATCAATAATGCGGCTCAGATGGCGGAGATCGAGTATCTCGTGGTCTCGAAAAAGAAAGACTTCGACAAGGTCTTCTACATCAACTGCGCAGCAGTAGTTCATACGGAATACTTCTATCACGTATATACAACATTCGACACGAACCTTCTCGGAATGAAGGCGTTCTTAGAGCAGGCGATCTCTGTCGGCGCTGATGCTTATATCAACTGCTCGACCTCCGAAGTATATTCCATGCAGTCCTTCAAGGAGGGCGGCGTCAAGGAATCTGATTATCTTCTCATGTCTGATGCGGAGCACAGCCAGAGAACGTCTTATGCGACGGGCAAGCTCCTTACAGAGTTCTTCATGAAGGATGCCGTTGATACAGGCAAGATCCGCGGCGCTTCATTGAGATTTGCGAACGTATACAGCAAGAATGAGCGTTTTGCAAAGCACATCCTGCCTCATATCGTTAACAGCCTTATTAATGACGGCAAGGTCGTTCTTCTTGAGAACTCTAAGGTCAACAAGAGAACATTCCTTCATAATATCGATTCATGCGATGCCGTGCTGCACCTTCTTGAGCACCCGGATGCAATGGACGGCAGCGTTTACAACGTAGCAACCGAAGAAGAGATATCGATCCTTGATCTTGTTGCACTTATCGCAGGCAAGCTCGGAATTAAAGATCCTGAGATCACTTTTGAAGGCTACAGGGAATCTGATCCTGTAAGACGAGTGCTTTCCACAGAGAAGCTCAGAACGAGAACCGGCTGGGCTCCGAAGATAACATTAGAAGAGGGAAT
Source organism: Oscillospiraceae bacterium (assembly GCA_902764825.1). GTDB lineage: Bacteria > Bacillota > Clostridia > Saccharofermentanales > Saccharofermentanaceae > Saccharofermentans. The sequence goes on along the minus strand of CACWXL010000002.1, from coordinate 8,011 downwards.
CGATATGATCATCGATTTTAGGAAGAACGGATGAGAGTATTTCTAACAACAGTAGCAGGCTCTGCAACAAGGTTTTCCGAGAGCATCGGAAAGCCTACGGTTAAATGCATTTACAATAGAGAAGATCCCGCAAAGACGCTTCTTAATCACATGCTCACGCAGGCAGCTTCTTATGATCTCTTCGTGGTCGTAGGCGGTTTCCTGATAAATGAGCTCGAAGATTACATTAACACGGTTCTTCCTTCCGAAGTGAGCGAGAAGGTCATGCTCGTAAATAACGAGCAGTATGCAGAATACGGTTCAGGCTGGAGCCTTTATCTCGGCCTTGAAGCGGCATTGAAGATCTACGGTAAGGACATTACTGAGGTCTTGTTTGCTGAAGGCGACCTGTTTGTCGATGACGCAAGCTTTTCGAGCGCTGCGAATGCAACAAACAGCGTGATCACGATAAACAACGAGGCTATCAAGGCCAATAAGGCTGTCGCACTTTACTACGATCTTGAAAACGTACCGCATTACATCTACGATACCGCGCACGGTCAGCTTAAGATCGCCGAGCCTTTTACGGCGATCTATAACTCCGGCCAGATATGGAAGTTTACGGATATTGAGCTGCTTTCGGAGCTCGTAATGTGCAGCAATCCGGGGCGTTTTACCGGCACCAATCTGGTACTTATCAATGAATATTTTCAAAAACTTGCAAAGAATGGCGAGACTATCGATATAATATCTATGAAGACTTGGATCAACTGTAATACGGTAAATGATTTTATTACTGCAGGTCTCTAATAGAAAGGAAAACCGTTATGCTAGAAGAGAAGTTAAAGCTTATAAGAAAGCACGATCAGGAGGGCAGGATCAGGGTCATGATCATTGGCCTTGGCAGTGTCGGAAATTATCTTTTGAGTTATCTTCTCTCATCAAATGACGAGAATCTGGAGATCATTGTTGCAGGCAGAAATGCCGAGAAGCTCCAGTGCGACTCAATATCGCCCGTGTTGCGGCTCTTATCAGACGCCAGAACAAGTCAAACGTCATAGTCGACGGCACATGCAATCTTGATGACGTTGATTCAATTGCAGCACTCATTTCCAAGTATCAGCCTGACTTCATAGTCAATTCCAGCCGCGTTTATCCCGGTCTTAAGTACGGTTCCATCTCTTGGAAGAATATCCGTGCTTACGGCATCTGGACGCCTCTGGCGATCAAGTATATCAGGAACATCATGCTCGGTTATACGAAGGCTGAAGGGAAGGGCATTGTTATCAACACTTCCTATTCCGACGGCACTATCCCGTGGCTCAAATCCAGCGGCGTTGCTTATCCTGACTTCGGTTCTGGCAACTTAAATCACCTTTTGCCGCGCCTTAAGTTCGCGATCGCAAATGAGATCGGCGTAGCTGATTTCTGGAATATCGATGTTGATATCGCAACAGCGCATTTCCACGATGTCGTTATCAGCAAGGAAGGCCAGAACGAAGGCCTGGAGCAGCTCCTTAAGGCATCTTACAAGGGTGAGGAGATCAAGCTCGACCAGGATGATATCTTGAGAAAGTGCGTCATTACGATGCCTACTGATTCCAAGCGCAACATGATGAATGCATCATCTAATTTCGATATCATCAACTGCATCATGACCGCTCTTCGCGGTAATACTAAGATGAAGTTCTTCTCGCCTGGCGTGTTCGGCAATATCGGCGGCTTCCCGGTCATCGTTGACGGTACATCTGATGAGCCCACATGCTACATAGATGAGAGCGTTTTCTCTCTTGATGACATGATCTCAAAGAACCGCCAGTCTTTAGCTTTGGACGGTGTTGAAGATATCAGGAACGGTTGCCTTGTATATACTGATGATCTGATAAAGAAATCCGAGAAGGCCTTTGGCGTAACGCTTCCGAAGATCGTTCCTTACGACAACATCGATGCGACTGCGGAGTTCATCATTAAGGACATCATTAATCCTGCATTAGAAAAAGGTCTAAATAAATAAGACCTTTCTTCTTTTATATTTTGTGTTCCCTTATCAGATGAATTCTTCTGAAGACTGCGGGATTATCTTGCATGTGGCCGTTACATAAGGCTTATCAATGTTCATTGCATCTTTGCAGATGATGAGCACATATGTGCCGACTTCCATTTTCGCAGGCTCGTAATCGAAATTAAAGAACGTGGTTCCGTCGATATAGATGAACTGTTCAAGCGAATTGGAATATACGGGCTTGGTGTAATCGATATTCTTCGTGCTCGCATTCTCGCCGGGCACGAAATAATAAGCGTAATAGACTGAATCAGCATCACTCAGAAGCTCTATAGAGAAAGCCAGCGTCTTTGTGTTGATGCAGTAGATTCCGTCAGAAAGAAGCGTTCCTGCGTAATCCCACCAGCCAAGGCTCTTGATCGAAGCAAATGAAGGATCATTGATCGTATACGAAGCGCCCTTCGGAGCAGATGTGATCTCAGGCGAACCCTTGGCGCCGTTAACGATAACCGTAGTAGTCTCGTCAGCCATGAGAAGGCCGTCCTTGCGGTAGATCTTAATGTTATAGATGCCCTGATTGATATAGCCGGTGCTGGTTGTTTTCGCGCCCAATGACTTATCGTACTTGGCTCTGAAGAAGATATCCGTAGTCTTCTCAGGCTCACTCTTATAAAGCTCTGTGTTGTTCTGGGAAACTACATAATAGAATTCCTCTTCAGGATCATATTTGAACCAGATGTCGAGCTCGATGCACTTCGTGTTCTCATAATTGCCGTCCTTGCCGAAGAGCCATGACGTGCTGTCGAAAAGGTCAGGCGTATCAGGATTGAATTCAAATTTGGCATCAAGGAAAGAGTAGAGTTCATCCAACTTGGCGAGCGTATCAGAAGAAGCGAGCCAGCGGCCGTCTTCCTGCTTGTTGAGCGTGATATTGATCGTGGTGCTCAAAGTCTCTTTGCACTCGTTAAGGGCCTTAAGATGAGCATCTTTAAGACCGACAAGGTTATTGAATGCAGACTCGTATTTGATCCTCGTGAAAGTGACATCCAGGCTCGCGGTCTTAGCTTCAATATTAATTGAATCACTGTTTACCGTATATTGGATGGTCTGTCCAATTATTGATTTGAGGTCGGCCTGATCGTAATCGTCATCAGTGAGCGTTAACTTCTTCCTGAACGCTTCAGCCGATGCCTCATCGACCGGCTCGGTGTTCTCCAGGATCCTGTCTGCATCTAGATACTGCACGCACTTTGCGTAAGTATCAGCTGTCGCAGCAATGTCTTCCGGCTTAGCCTTATTGCATGAGGCAGCAGATAAGACAAAAGCAGATATAAGCAGGGAAGAGATGATCTTCTTAACTGTCTTCATTAATAAACCTCCGAAAAGTTCTATTATCCACAGGGAATATAATACCGCAAATTGACTTATTACAGAAATATAATATAAATGTATTACTACATATTAACCATATAGGTTATATTGACGTGAGTTTTCATAAGTTGGATAATTACAACTCTGATAAGATAGGGGAGGGGAACTCCCCTGTTTTGATGAAAGGCGGATCCTGGTGAAGCTCAGTAAAGACAGCATTTTAGGCGCTGCAAAGAATAATAAGAATATTCTTATCAACATCTTAGGTGCGTTCCTGGTAAAGGGCGGATCGATGATCTTGACGCTGTTTTTGCTGCCTGCATATATCAGATTCTTCGGTAATGACAACGTTCTCGGTATCTGGTACACGATATTATCGATCATTAACTGGGTACTTGTTTTCGATCTCGGAATAGGCAACGGACTTCGCAATAAACTGCCAAAAGCACTTGCCGAGAACGATCTTAAAGGAGGGAGGACCTTAGTATCTTCCACCTATATCGCTTCAGCAGGATTAGTGGTTATAATCGGCATCATCGGAAGCATTGTTATCCATCTTTTGAACTGGAATGCGATCCTGAACATTGATGAAGCCGAACTGTCTCTGCCGGTATTGAAATATGCGATCCAGATAGCGTTCATAGGCGTCCTGATCCAGTTCGTGTTAAAGCTTGTAACATCGATCCTTTATGCCATACAGAAGTCCGGACTTGTGAATCTCCTGACGCTCTTGTCCAATGTGATCATCTTTATCGTTATAAACCTGCTCCCGGAAGGGGATACGTCATCATCGATCATCGCAATATCTTATTTCAATATCCTGGCCGTAAATCTCCCGCTGCTCGCCGTCAGCATGATCCTTTTCTTAGGCAGATTCAGGGATATCAGACCGTCATTCAAGTTCTGGTCCAAAGATTCGGCTAAGTCACTTCTTAAGATCGGTCTGACATTATTATGGCTCCAGCTTATATTCATGGTTGTATCATCGACCAACGAGTTCCTGATCTCAGCATTCTGCGATCCTTCAGACGTTGTCGTATATCAGGTGTATTTCAAGATCTTTAACTCCATAGCGGCAATCTGTTCGCTTGTCCTGATACCGATCTGGTCAGCCGTAACAAAAGCAAAGGTCGAGAAACGCTATACCTGGATCAAGAAGACTTACATGCTCCTTTTGGGCTTCAGTGTTCTTGTTTTGGTAGTATTAATGCTCATCGTCGTAGTATTACAGCCAATTGTTAACTTCTGGCTCAAGGAAAATGCCATTGATGTTAATTATCTGTATGCCGTGATTTTCGCGCTCTCAGGATTCATATTCATGGTTCACAACGTCAATACCAGCATCGGAAACGGATTCTCGTATTTCAAGCCACAGATAGTCTTAATGACGCTCGCAGCAGTAGTAGATATTCCGCTAGCCTGGGTGTTCGTAAAGCTTACAGGCGGCATGATAGGCGTCGTTCTGGCCAATATCATCGTTTTGATCCCGTTCGAAGTCGCAGAACCGATATTCTTCTTCAGATATATCAATAAATTGATCAAGGCTGAAGGAGAGAGGGCGGAGTAATCAAGACTGCCCTTTCCCCTGTTATTTTCGAAAACGAACAAGTGTTCTTTTTTGAATTTCTATCTTAAATGATGATTATTTAGGCGTTTGAGATAGATTTTCGATAAAATCTGTCTTAAATGCGATTTTTTTCGCCGTTTAAGATAGAACCATGCATGGATGTGATCACAAAGACAGCGTGAACAAAAATGACCGGTTGTAAGAATCTGATTTGATCAGCGTGCGTAGGATCAAATAATAAATTCCTAAATGATGAATTGATCGATCCGGAGAAAATAAAACGCGCAGAAATGTTCATACGAATAAATTAGAATGAATCATATGAGATACAAACGGGAATTGGTGCAGATAATCAAAGAACAGGATTACATGATCGATCAAGAAGCTCAGGATCAAAATCAGCCATCTAATAATCAATATCAAAATGAACCATCATACATATATAATATTTTTACCTCTTCTCAATTCACCAAAATTGTAATTATACCGAATTGCATATAGAGGAAAATTACAGAAAAGGGGTATTCTTCTGTTTGGCGAGTCGTAGATAAATCGCATCTCCTTCTGAGGATCATTCTGCAGAATTATTAATGATCAGATCAAGATCATCAAGAACATTATCTGAGTTATTTAGTAAATTCATAAAGAATCGGTTTAGAAAATAATTTGTCGGTTCTGTGTTAGCTCCGTATGCCGAATTGCAGCTTCTGACCAGAGCGTTTCTAAAATAATGACTGTGGTCTTTAAAAGAATCAGTATTTAATTCAAAACCAATAGATTTTAAATATAGATATATGAATACTGCTGTCGTCCTTGTATTCCCTTCAGCGAACGGATGTGTTTGCCACAGCTTACTTGTAAACCATGACAAATGCTCAATATCGGCTTGTTTCATCGGATTTGAATATTCGTAGGATTTCTCATCATTAAATATCTGTTTTATTTGTGTTTTTATGATCAAATGATCTGCATATCTTACCGAATCGCCCAATAAGACCGGTTCTTTCTTGCGGATGTTGTTGTTCCTGAATCTTCCGACAATGTCTTCTTCGAAGATTCCATTGAATAAATATTCATGAATTGACAGCAAAAGGTCTGAAGACATAATGAAATCAGCCGTTTCAAGGAGTTCAGCAATTCTTAATGCGACAATGTCTGCCTCTTTCTGCCTGGAATTATCCGAACCATATTCCTTTATCAATTCTCTATTGATATCGTCATATGTCTTCTTCCCTGAAATGTTATCTTCAGCAAGTGTTTTAAGATGTTTAGATGGTTTTAACCCATCAACAGCCTGAAGTCCGATAGCTGTATCCCAAATACTCCGTCTATTTTCTTTATTTGAAAAAATAATTGTCACAGGTTCAGGTGTATACTACCTCAGACTTACCCTTCGACTTCAGGTAGATCGTGAATGCGACACGGATGATGATAAGGACAATGATAATACCGATGAGATCTATCAGAACGTCCTTGATGGATCCGTCACGGCCGTCGACGAACAACTGATGATATTCGTCGAAAATCGCATTTAAGATCGCAAACCATAATGTGAATACGATGTTCATCTCGTTATCCGATCTCATGAGCTTTACTGGGCTCTCGGCATAAGATGTCTTATTGGAGATCTTATTTGTTGATGAGAGTGCTACATAAGAAAAGATGGTCAGGAGCGCAAATTCCATTGTGTGCGCTACTTTCCTTATGATCATGTCATCCTGTATATTGATACTGAACAGTTCGTTGAGCAGATTAACGACCATATTGGATGTGTTGGATGACTGTGTTGCAGACTGGTTTGAGAAATGGAAGATCATTACGATCCATGAGACCGTGATTATCCAGAAGATCGCAGCAACAATGATATATCTTATCGATATCTCCTTGTCACGTACTCCCTGTCTTATCTTCTCAGTCGTCATAGGTCTTCCCTTTTACTTTGATATCTTAATTATATATCAACCGTGGCTATTTACCAGTTTGTGACTGATATTTATAAATCTCCGAAATGATCAGTATCATACCGGCTCTTTAATGGCACTAGCCTGATGCCTCTACCTGATCTAATTCAGGCTGCTTTTATCTTGGTTATTTGTTCTCCTGCCTTGATGGGAATCGCTCTTGTACTGCCCAGTTTAATCATCTGATATGCCGCATTTATATCTGCGTTTATCAGTATTCCGTTGTTGCTCCTGAACAGACCGCGCTTAACTCTTCGTGATTTGTCGTAATAATATTTCGTAGGTTTTTCCCCGTCAAGAAAACTTGTGCCGCTCGTATAACTCTCGCTTACAATCCTGACCTCTATCCCTTCAAGCTTTGCCTTGTATTCAATCATGTTGATAAGTGTCTTATATGGTATGGATACAAAATTCTGGTTTGTTACGTTTCCCATGTGTACCTTCTGTTTCCATCCCTCATTGGCACCTATCACTATGAGTCCTACATCTGAAGAAACTGCCAGTTCCACTATCTTTCTGCTGGCCTTATGCATGTAGTCTTTTATCTTGCGGTTCCTTTTTGCCGTAAGTTTATCCAGTCTTTTTGTCCTGTTCTTTCCGTTAGATTTTTTCGCCTCCTTCTGCATGTGTGCTTTTGCCTTGTTGTAATACTGGTTTATGGACTTGATGGGTTTCCCGCTGATTATCACGGGCTTGTCTTCGGAATCCCATGCGGCTGCTATCAGATTATTGACTCCCATGTCTATCCCCATTCTCTTTGTTCCTATTGCTGTCTTTTCCGCTTCCTCATAAATAAGACTTATAAGGACAGAGTGCTTGAACATCTTTATTCGTATCTGTCTTACGTTGCCGTGTCTTGCTCTTATGTGTATCCCGCTAAGGAATTTAGGCATGGTAACTTTACCATCCTCATTTACCTTGAAGTTCTGACTGGTAATTACAAGTGCGCCCCTGCCTTTCTTCGGATCCAGATATCCCGGCACATGCGGATGCTCCTTAAACTTCTTTGCTTCTTTTGTGTATTCGGCTGTAGCCCTGTAGAACGACTTCCACTCTCTGCATTTCTCCTGTATGCATATCTGGCTGCATGTCGCATACGGAACGTCTTTATATACTTCCGTTCCTTTCAGA
>CACWXL010000001.1 GCA_902764825.1 Oscillospiraceae bacterium | reverse complement strand
TGATAACGCTGACGGACAGCTGGAAGAGCAGGTAATCAGATCGTGGAATTACTATCTCACATATGAATATGCGGACCGCACTGGCTTTTATTCTTCGATTAGTGATGTTAACAGCGGCGAGGTTATCCTGGATTCTTTTGAACAGGAAATACACAAAGGTGATGCTGCAATCGAAAAGCTTAATCAAATGGCTTACGAGGCAGGCATTGAAGGAGAAAAGACATATAAAAAATATGACGGTGTTAAGACTAAAAAAGGCATTTTTACTTCAACCTCGGTTTTGATCTGTCTGGCTAAAGAAGGCAACATCCACGTTTCTTACTGCATCTCTGGAAAACCTTTTGCAAGCGTGCTTAAGAGTAATGCAATGACTTATATATTTATGCTCCTGGGATTTATCATCCTTGAGGCTCTGGTCATTGTCTCGTTTGTCATGCTCTATAAGAACCAGATGAACTATGAGATCAGAAACCAGAAGCTTACAAGGGGCATTGCGCATGAATTAAAGACTCCTCTGGCAGTCACAAAAGCAACCGTTGAGAATTGGGATTATTTCGATGACGACCGCCGCAAAGATTATTCGAAAAGGATCGTAAACGAAGTCGATCACATGACTGACATGGTGGGTAGGCTCCTCGATGTCTCGAAGATAAAAGAAGGCGGCAATAAGATCAATAAAGAAGCAATTGATCTGAAGAAACTGACTGAGGAAACTATCAAAAGGAACGGCGAACTGATCCGTGAAAGGAATATCACGATTACGTTTAACCGCGACGAAAAGCCCTATATGGTGTTTGCAGATCCTGAAATGATGAATATGGTATTAAGCAACTTCATGTCGAATGCGATCAAATACTGCGATCACATCATCATGATCCAGCTTAACAGGAATGGCCGTAAAATAGATTTCAGCATCACTAATGATGGTGCTAAGATAGAGAAAAAGGATCTGGACAAGATCTGGGATATCTTTTACACGACAGACAAGGCCAGAACTGACAGGATGAGCAGCAGCGGTGTCGGACTCTCAGTCGTAAAGAGCATCCTTGATGTGCACAAGGCTGATTACGGCTGCACGAGCGGCGATAACGGAACGGAGTTTAAGTTCTCGCTCCCGGCTTATGAACCGGCCTGAAAAACATAAAAAGGACATAAAGAATGTATCGTATTTTGCTTGCGGAAGATGAGATTACATTAAGAGAAGTCGTTGAAGTCTTCTTCCAAAAAAACGGATTTGAGATCGATGCGGTAGATAACGGATCTGATGCCTGTTCCTTAGCGGACAGGCAGAAGTATGACCTGGTCATCCTTGATATCATGATGCCGGGCAAGGACGGAAAGGAAGTCTGCCGTTACATCAGATCCAGGTATGACGTGCCGATCATCTTCCTGACTGCGCTGGGTGAGGAGTGCGATATCATCTCAGGCTATGAGATCGGCGCAGACGAATATGTCATCAATCAGCAGATACCACGGGCTTCTGGCAAAGAACGGCTGTCTTGTAATTGATGAGATCACGATAGACCCTGCAAGGCATATCGTAAGCGTCGACGGTAAGACAATAAATCTGGCGCCTAAAGAATACGATCTGCTGCTCATGTTCATTGATCACAAAGACCTGGTCCTTACACGCGACCAGATTCTTGATAATGCGTGGAACTCTGATTTCGAAGGCTATGACAGGACCGTTGATTCACACATAAAAAAGCTCAGAAAAGCCCTCGGGAAAGCCGGCTATCACATCGAGACAGTGATCAAGACAGGATATGTCTGGAAGAGCGGAAAGAAGTAGATTGCCCGCCTGATGCCTTAGCCTGATAACTCCGCAGATCAGAGGGTTTTAACGAACCTCATGAAGTCTTCGTCATTCTTGTAGACGCCGGCGCAGCCCAGGATCTTTGCAAAGGCCTTTCCGATCTCGTTTTGAAGTGCGCTTTGAACAGCTTCCGGGGAAGACAGATCGTAATCGGCTTTCCATTCATCGACCCAGTCTGCGTGCTTGGAGATATCTTCTGCCGAACGGATATCTGCTCCTGACAAGATCGCGTCTTCCAGCAGAGACATCTCTTTCTTGAGCCTTGCAGGGAGGACCGCAAGCCCCATTACTTCTATGAGGCCGATGTTCTCCTTCTTGATGTGATGGTATTCTGCGTGCGGGTGGTAGACGCCCATCGGGTGTTCTTCCGTCGTGATGTTGTTGCGCAGAACGAGATCCAATTCGAATCTGCCTTCGCTGTTCTTACGGGCGATCGGCGTGATGGCATTGTGAGGAATGCCGTCAGTCTCAGCGAAGATGAACGCGTCTTCGTCGGTATAGGATTTCCACTTATTGAGGATCATGTCGGCGCAGTCGGTGATGCGCTCGATATCGTCACCCTGAAGCCTTATTACCGACATCGGCCAATTGACGATGCCGGCAGTAAGATCTTCATATTCCGGGAGGATAAATGTCTTTCTGTAACCGGCTCTAGCCATCGGGAAGGTGTATGCGCCTCCCTGGAAATGATCGTGGCTTAGGATCGAACCGCCAACGATCGGAATGTCGGCATTAGAGCCTGCCGTATAATGAGGGAACTGTTCAACAAAGCAAAGAAGCTTCTTGAATGTCGAACGGTTTATTACCATCGGTATGTGCTTTTTGTTAAGGATTATGCAGTGCTCGTTGTAGTAGACATAAGGGGAGTACTGCAGATAGTATTCCTCGCCGTCAAGCGTTATGGGGATTATCCTGTGATTCTGTCTTGCAGGATGAGTAAGAGTACCTGCATAGCCTTCATTCTCAGGGCAGAGGAGGCACTTCGGGTAGGACGTGCTCTTGGCTTTCCCCGCTGCGGCGATGTCTCTGGGGTCCTTCTCAGGCTTGCTAAGGTTGATCGTTATGTCGATGTCGCCGAACTCTGTAGGAGTGACCCACTTCACATCCTTGGCGATGCGGTCGGTCCTTATATAGTTCGTTGCTTTCGAGAAAGCGTAATACCAGTCTGTAGCATCCTTTGAAGACTTATTGCAGAGCTCATTAAATCTCCTGATAACGGCAGAAGGGGGAGGGGTTATCACGCCCATTATCGCGGTGTCGAAAAGGTCCTTTCCCGCAGTCGTATCACTCTTCATCACGCCGTTTGAATAAGCCCATGACATCATGTCTTCAAGTATGAGATGAAGCTCTCTTGAAGCGGGTACTTCCTCCGGAGCCGTATATTCATCGAGTCCGAAGAATCCGATCAGCCTGTTCGTCACATAGACGTGGTCAAGTTCATCGACAAGGCCTTTGCTGATGCCGTAATTTACAAGTTCGGTGATGTAAGTGTTTATCATAATGAGCCTCCGTCAGATCACTCTGATGCCGCCGTATTTACGGACAGCCAGTATCTCGCATGAGCCGTCGCCGAAAACCTTATCCATGTATTTCTTATAACGCTTGGCATTGCCTTTCTTTACAAATGCCTGGATAGTGCCTGCAAAGCCGCCGCCGTGGACTCTGGATACTTCATCGGAAGTTAATACAGTATCGCTTATGGCGAGAGCCAGAGACACATTCTGGACCGTTACATCGTTGTTGGTATAAACGTTCTGAAGATACTTAAAAGATGAATCGCCTGACTGCTTTACCAGGCTTAGGAATTCTTTTAAATCGCCTGACTTCAGAGCCTCTGCTTCATCCTGTGCCCTTAAAGTCTCATTTACGAAATGAATAGCTCTCAAGACAGCACGGTCACCGGCTTTTTCGCGGAGCATACCGATGTTTTCGATTATATCTTCAAAAGATACAGGGCGGAGGAAGTCATATCCTAATAACGAAGCAATCTTCTTCATCTCAAGAGGAACTGCTGCATATTCATTTGTTAAGTCGGCATGTGACCCCTTGGTATCAGTTATACAGAGAACGTAATCTGTTTTGGAAAAGTCGAAATCAACTTTATCGACTGCCGGATTACCGGTATCGCCAAAATCGATGTGGACAAGGTTGCCTACTGAGCATGCCATCTGGTCCATGAGCCCGCAGGGCTTGCCGAAGTAGGTGTTCTCGGCAAACTGTCCGACCTTTGCGATCGTGACAGGGTCTATTTTCATGTCATTGAAAAGACCGGATACTATCGTGCCTATGAGAGTCTCAAATGCAGCAGAGGATGAAAGGCCTGCTCCGATAAGAACGTCACTTGTGATGTAAGCATCAAAGCCGCCGAGTTTATAACCCTCATCCTTAAGGCCTGCAAGAACGCCTCTGATGAGCGCGGCGGTTGTGCCTTTCTCTTGTTCTCTGATATCAAGATCGTTGATATCTATGTTTATGAGGCCGAAGCCGTCTGCAAGCACATTGACATTATCGCTTCCGTTAACCGATACGGCAGCGATCGCATCTTTGTTGATAGATGCGGCGAGGACTTCGCCGTGCTGATGGTCGGTGTGGTTGCCGCCGATCTCGGTCCTGCCCGGAGCAGAGAAGATTGCCTGGACCTCACGGCCGCCGAAGGCATCGCTGAAACACTTTACGGCATCAGCGTATCTTGCAGGCTGAAGAGATGCTGCTTCATCAGTACAGTAGATATCCTTAAAATCCACAGATGTCAGATCAGGCATGGTAAGCCTCCTTCAAGAGATCTTATACCAAGATTATAGAGTGAGTTCCTAGAACTGTGATATGGGTAATTTGCACAATACTCGGAAACTAAATTTGTAAATTCAGTTTCCAAGCCTGATGCCCAATTTTGCAGGGAAGTTGTTATCATAATGGTGGAAACTCAAAAATTCTAATCAGTTTCCAAAGGAGATTTGAACGTTATGCTTACCGAGATAAGAGAGAAGATCCTTAAAGGTACGATACAGGTCTTTAATAAGAAGGGCTTAAAGCTCACGATGGACGATGTCGCCGATGAGCTCAAGATCTCCAAGAAGACCATCTATAAAGAATTCTCGGGCAAGGACGAGATCTTCGAGACAATGGTCGATTATGTTTTCGACAACATCAAGGTAAGGGAGAAAGAGATCCTTGCCTGCAAGGATTATTCAACGATAGAGAAAATCAGGCTCTTCCTGTCCGCTATGCCGGAGAGCTACAGGAACATCAATTTCCAGGAGCTCTATTCACTTAAGGACAAATACCCGAAGGTTTATAAGAAGCTGCAAAAGCGTCTTGAGACCGGATGGGAGCCGGCCTTTAAGCTCTTAGAGCAGGGCAAGGAAGAAGGTCTCATAAGAGAAGATGCGGATCTTAAGATCTTCAAGATCATGATGGAAGCTTCGCTCGAGAGATTTTTCGAGAAGAACGTAATGAAGGGCAGCGGCAGGAAATACAACGATTACTTAAACGAAGTAGTGGACATCCTTTTAAACGGCATCTCCGTGTGATGAGGAGGAAGAGATATGGAAAGATCTAAAGTGATATTCGGAAATGTCCAGCCCGGATCAGTCTACCGGAAGGCTGTAAATTCAAAGAAGAAATATGCAAAGAAATTCGGCGATGATTCTGCAAGAAACTATTCTGCCAGAGTCATCGAAAATGAATACATCGGAGACTTGCTTGGCGTAAAGAACATCGCCGTAGGTGATGCATCTGACGGCACATCCGAAGGCTTTGACAATGAGAAGGGCATTATAGTAGGCAACATCAGAATGGGATTCGGTCACTATCGTATCTCAATGGCGATCGCGTCTGCTGCAAATGCGCTTGGATATGTTCCTTACTGGATGGATCTTAACTCATATAAGGATACGACATGCACTAAGGTCATCAGCGCGCAGAACGATCTTTATTCCATGGGTTCGAGACTGTCACAGAAGTTCAAACTCTTTAATAAGATCGTCTGGGAACCTCTGAACTACGAAGGCTTCAGAAAGCTCTCCTATAATGCGGCAGACCAGAAGAATGCAGAGCTCATGACACCTGTTTACAAGAACGTGCCCAAGGACATTCCGGTCGTAGCAACACACGTATGGCCTGCCCAGGCTGCGATCCACGCAGGGATGAGGAATGTCGTAAATGCCATTCCTGACAACTGGCCGATGGCACTGCACTTTGCGGAAGGAAGCATCCACACTGTCCAGACTCATTACGCATATCAGGGCTATCGTATCTGTAACGGAATGGACGGCGATAAGGTCTTAAATCCGATGCCTTCAGGGAGCCTTAAGTATGTCGGTCATTATATCGACCATGAGCTCGTAGCAAATATCGAAGATGACTGTGCGCGCAGGATCGCAAGGAAAGAATCAGGCAAGCCCATGAGATTCCTTCTTACGATCGGTGGTGCCGGCGCCCAGAAAGAGATCTTCGCGGCGATAATAAAGGACCTTATGCCTGATATAAAGAACGGAAAGGCTGCGCTCTACGTAAATATCGGTGACTATAAAAATGTCTGGGAGGATCTGAAGAAGATGGTTCCCGGCATCGAAGCTGTCGCCAAGACTCACTTCAACGACTGGAACGGTACGAGAAAGTTCTGCGAAGATGCAATAGAAGGTGACGTCAACGGGATCCATCTCTTCTGCCACGAGAACATCTTCGAAGCGGTATACGCGACGAACCTTCTGATGAGATCCTGCGATGTGCTCGTAACCAAGCCTTCGGAACTTGCTTTCTATCCCGTTCCGAAGCTGTTCATAAGAAGGATCGGAGGCCACGAGCAGTGGGGCGCGATCCACTCGGCAGAGATCGGCGACGGTACGCTTGAGTGCAGGGATATCCCTCACACGCTGCAGATGTTAAGGCTCTTTATTGATGACGATACATTCTTATCAGACATGTGCGGAAACATAATCAGGAACAAGTCCCTGGGGATCTACGACGGAGCATACGAAGTCGTTAAGACCGCGATGGGAATGAAGAAATAAGAAAGGAGATAGAAGTTATGGAGACTAAGAAAGGTTTAACCGGAAAAGAGAAATTCGCTTACGGCATAGGCGCCGTAGGTAAAGACATGGTCTACATGCTCTCGGCTTCTTATGTCCTTTATTATTTCCAGGACATTTTGAAGACGAGTGCGATCGCAATGGGTATCATTTTGCTGGTAGCCAGGGTTTTCGACGCCTTCAACGATCCTATCATGGGCGTCGTGGTCGCGAAAACAAAGACCCGCTGGGGCAAGTTCCGTCCATGGCTCATGATCGGTACGATCACGAATGCAGTAGTCCTCTTCCTGATGTTCGCAGCTCCGCCGACATTGGACGGTAAGGGCCTCATCGCTTATGCGGCCGTAACTTACATTCTCTGGGGCGTAACTTATACCATGATGGACATTCCGTACTGGTCGATGATCCCCGCGTTTACACAGAGCGGCAAGGAGAGAGAAGGTCTCTCGGCATTGGGCCGTTCCTGCGCAGGCGTAGGCTCCGCACTAGTAACAGTCCTTACTGTTATGGCAGTCACTGCTATCGGAACATCGCTTACGGCAAAGAGCACTTCCAACATCACCAAGCAGTTCTCAACGGCAGATACAAAGATCAATACATATGTTATCGAGCTCGACAAGGACGGTAATCCCACATCGAACGTTACTGAATATGCAGCTGACAAACAGGATGTATCCGTTACCATAGTCGGCTCAGAGAAGGCATTTGAAGATGTCTACTCATTCAATGATTCCAATACGAAGTATGAGTTTACGGCAAACGGCATTACCGCTGATTCTTCCAAGGTCGAGTTCGTTAAGGATTCTGAGGCTTCAGGCGAGGCAGGACTCGTGTTCTATGTTGATCACGAAGCTTATCAGAAGATCACCTCAAGCGATACCATCAAAGCGGATCTTACGATGAATTCCACTCTGGAAGTTGAGAGAGTCGGCTTTAAATTTTTCTCGCTTATCGTCGGAATACTGTTTATCGTCTTCATCGCCGTCACATGCCTCTGCATCAAGGAGAAGTCTTCCGTTGACATGGCGACACCTTCCGTTAAGCAGATGTTCAAAGCGCTTCTGGGCAACGATCAGGCAATGACGATCGTTATCACTATCGTCCTTTTCAACACTGCGACATATATCACATCGAACCTTCTGATCTATTTCTTCAAGTACGATCTCGCAGGTTCCAACTGGCAGGGTAATTACACGCTGTTCAATACATTCGCAGGAGCTATGCAGATACTTGCGATGATGATCCTTTTCCCGCTCCTTCGAAAAGCATTCGACACGATGAAGATCTTCTACATCGGAGTGTTCTCTGCGGTCGGCGGCTACATCATCCTTCTTGCGCTGTCACTTCTCGGAACAAAGAGCGTATATCCTTTCTTCGTACCCGGATTCTTCATCATGGGCGCGGTCGGTATCCTCAATGTAATCTGCACGATCTTCCTCGCCAATACATGCGACTACGGTGAACTTAAGAACGGCAGAAGAGACGAGTCTGTCATCTTCTCGATGCAGACATTCGTCGTAAAGCTCGCATCCGGCATTGCGGCACTCGTCGCATCCGTCTGCCTTGCTGTATTTAAGATCCAGGAACAGAGCAACAGTGAGATGAACCTTGCAGTGCTCATGGAGAAAGTATCTAACCTTAAGAACAACGTCGTTGAGACGATCGATACAAGCGCGGTGTTCGGCCTTAGAATGGTAATGACGCTTACACCTATATTTATCCTTGTGATCGCCTTGATGATCTTTAAGAAAAAATATATCCTGACAGATAAGAAGATCGAAGAGATAACAGCTGAGCTTAAATCAAGGAGCTAAAGGCCATGATCACAGTAAAAGGAGATAAGAACCCTCTGTTTATCCTTGATACCGGTCATACGACGTATGCCATGAAGGTCCTGGATACGGGTCACATAGAGCATCTGTATTACGGACGCAAGATCCATATGGATGATGCTGACGGGCTTTCAGAGCAGCACGAGTTTGCTCCCGGCACGACTTCTGTCTATTCACCTGAGAACGGTAATTTCTCTTTAGAGGACATGCGCCTTGAGATGAGTTCTTACGGCAAGGGTGACGTAAGGGAAGCGTTCATTGAGGTCGTCAATTCCGACGGCAGCACGACTTCGGATTTCCTTTTCGAGAGCTTCGCAGAGAGTAAGGGCAGGGACGGAGGCACGGAAGGTCTTCCTTCATCCTACGGCGAAGACGCGGAAGTGTTAACGCTCGCTCTGACCGACAAGGAAAATTCCTTAAAACTCGAGCTTATCTACTGCGTTTATCCCGACACCGATGTCATCACGAGGACAGCGCGCCTTATCAACGAAGGCGATGGCGGCATCAGGATCAGAAAGCTCATGAGCTGTCAGATCGATTTTGATCCCGGCAACTATGTGTTCAGCACGTTCACCGGTGCGTGGGCAAGGGAGATGAAGCGTACTGATATGTCAGTATCTTCGGCGCGCCTTGTGAATTCCTCATTTACGGGCAATTCATCCAACGGTGCCAATCCTTTTGTCATGCTCTCAAAGCGAGGAGCAACAGAAGAATACGGCGACGTCTACGGCTTCAATCTTGTATACAGCGGCAATCACTATGAGTCTGTTGAGAAGAGCCCGTTCGGCAAAGTAAGGTTCTTATCGGGCATTAATCCGACAGGCTTTGAATGGAAACTATCGAAAGGAGAGTCCTTCCTGACCCCTGAAGCGGTCATGACATATTCCTCTGCGGGATATAACGGAATGAGCGGGCAGATGCACGGCTTCGTGTCAAAGCATATCCTGCGCGGTCCGTGGAAGGACAGACTTCGGCCTGTTCTCTTAAATTCCTGGGAAGCTTCCTACTTCAAGATCAGTGAATCCAAGCTCCTCCGCCTTGCTCGAAAAGCAAGAACCGTCGGCATCGAACTCTTTGTCATGGACGACGGGTGGTTCGGCGAACGTAATGACGATACGTCCTCTTTAGGTGACTGGTATCCCAATAAGAAGAAACTTCCACACGGCATAAAAGGCATCTGCGACAAAGTCCGCAAACTCGGCCTTGAGTTCGGCATCTGGGTAGAGCCTGAGATGGTAAACCGCAACAGCGAGCTTTACAGAGCGCATCCTGAATGGGCGATGGAGATACCCGGCAAGAAACATTCGGAAGGCAGGAACCAGATGGTATTGGACCTCTCCAATAAAGAAGTCCAGGATTACCTGATAAAGGCTATGAGCGATGTGTTCTCGTCGGCAGATATCTCGTATGTTAAGTGGGACATGAACCGCAATTTCTCGGATATCTTCTCGAAGGCCATTCGTGCTGAACGCCAGGGAGAAGTTTGTCACAGATATATGCTCGGACTTTACCGCGTAATGAGGGAGCTTACGGGGAAGTTTCCGGAGATCCTTTTCGAAGGCTGCGCATCAGGCGGCAACAGGTTCGACCTGGGCATCTTAAGTTTCTTCCCGCAGATCTGGGCGAGCGACGATACGGATGCGCTCTGCAGATCTGAGATCCAGAACGGTTACTCGTACGGTTATCCGATGTCGACAGTGACGGCGCATGTATCTGACTGTCCGAATCACCAGACATTAAGACGAACACCTATTGAGACGCGCTTTAATGTCGCATCGTTCGGCGTATTAGGTTATGAATGCAATCTCTGCGACATGAGCAAGGACGATATCGAAGCGGTAAGAGCGCAGATAGCAATGTATAAGAAATGGCGCGAAGTCATGCAGTTCGGAAGGTTCTACAGGGGATCTTCAATGAATGATTCAAGGTCCTGCGACGGGGATGACTTGGGCGCTCCGGGCATAAGCGCATTAGAGCCGCTTCCGGGCAACGAGATATCCTGGACTGTGGTATCGGAGGATAAGGCCAAAGCAGTATCCATGACGATGCAGATCTTAACTCATGCAAATGCACAGTGGTGCGTGTTAAAGCCCATAGGACTTGAGCCGGATTATAAATATCATCTGGAGGGAAGAGATCTGAAGTTCGATCTTCGTGATTTCGGAGGGCTTGTAAACTATGTTGCCCCGATCCACGTCAAGCAGGACGGATTCCTTCATAAGCTCATCGCGAAGTTTTATAAGATGAAGGCTGAATCCGAGAAACACGATATGTACGGCGATGCCATGATGTATGCGGGCGTGCATTTGAGGAGCGCCTTTGCATCAGGCGGATATAATGAGAATATGAGATATTATCCCGACTTCGGTTCGAGGATATATACCATAGAGAAGACAGGCTGACATTTAGCGGGGTGTGAACATATGAGGATCGATATCAATAACGGCTGGCTTTGGGCTGAAGAATTTAACGAAGAGATGGTAAAGCCGTCTTATGAAGAAGGCGGGATGGAATCTGTTAGGATCCCTCATACCGTTAATGTCACGCCGCTTAATTATTTCGATGAACACGTATATCAGATGGTCTCATGCTACAGGAAGACCATAGATGTTCCTGCTGAGTGGAAGGATAAGAAATTATTCATTACCTTTGACGCAGTCGCGCACGAAGCGGAAGTCTTTGTCAACGGAGTATCTGTCGCTAAACATTCATGCGGTTATACGGCTTTTACGGCCGACATTTCAGATTATCTTAAATTCGGCGAAAAGAACGTGATCGCAGTCAAGTGCGACAGCCGTGAATCACTGAATGTTCCGCCTTTCGGGTTCGTTATCGATTACATGACATACGGCGGCATCTATCGCGAGGTCCATCTTGATGTAAAAGAGAAGGATCACATAAAGGATGTTTTCGTAAGCGCCGGCGCAGACAAGATGGTCACGGTAAAGTCTGATATCGAAGGCGAAGGCGGGCTCGTCTGCATGATCACCGACATATCTTCAGGCAAAGTCCTTTTCGCCGAGCCGTGCGAAAAGAATGCCCGGATAACTGTTAATGAAGCAGAGCTCTGGTCGCTCGAAAAACCTAAGCTCTATGAACTTACCATGACGCTTAGAAACGGAGATAAGGAAGATACATTCACGACAAGGTTCGGCTTCAGGGATGCGGTATTCAAGACTGACGGATTCTATCTTAACGGCGTGAAGATCAAGCTCAGAGGCTTAAACCGCCACCAGTGCTGGCCTTACGTCGGATATGCGATGCCGAAGTCCATGCAGAGGATGGATGCCGATATCCTTAAGAACGAACTTGGACTTAATGCCGTAAGGACATCCCACTATCCGCAGTCACATCATTTCATAGACAGATGCGATGAGATCGGACTTCTCGTATTTACGGAGATCCCCGGCTGGCAGAATATCGGTGATGAAGCATGGAAAGAACAGGCTGTCATCAACACGCGCGAAATGGTCACGCAGTACAGGAACCATCCTTCGATAATCCTGTGGGGCGTAAGGATCAATGAATCGGTTGACTGCGACGAGCTCTATGTCCGCACGAATAAGGAAGCCCACGATCTCGATCCCACACGTCAGACCTCAGGTGTCAGATACCTCAAGAAGAGTTCACTCCTGGAAGATGTATATGCCTTTAACGATTTCAGCCATAACGGAAAGACAGCCGGATGCGAGCAGAAGAAAAACGTCACGTCTGACATGAACAAGCCCTACTTCATCAGTGAGTACAACGGCCACATGTTCCCGACCAAGGCGTTTGATTCCGAGCTTCACAGGCAGGAACACGCATTGAGGCACTGCAATGTGCTCGACAGCGTAATGGGCAACGAAGACATCTTAGGGTCCTTTGGCTGGTGCATGTTCGATTACAACACGCATAAGGATTTCGGTTCAGGTGACAGAGTGTGCTACCACGGTGTTACCGATATGTTCAGGAATCCCAAGCTCGCTGCATATGCTTATGCGAGCCAGAATAAGGAATTAGCGCCTGTTCTTGAAGTAAGTTCTTCCATGGACATCGGCGAGCATCCTGCAGGAAACAGGGGAGAAGTCTATATCTTCTCAAACTGCGACAGCGTGAAGATGTATAAGAACGATGTTTTCATCAAGGAATATACCCGTGAAGATTCTTCTTACAAGAATCTCATCTCTCCTCCGATGCTGATAGACGATTATATCGGTGACCAGATGAAGGAGAAGGAAGGCTTTTCCGACAGGCAGAATAAGATCGTCAAAGACGCGCTGAACTTCTCTGCTGTTTACGGAATGGAAAACATGCCCGCGAAGATGAAGCTCACCATGGTCGAAGCCATGACGAGATACAAGATGAAGTTCGACGATGCATATTCTCTCTTTGGCAAATATATCGGTAACTGGGGCGGTGAAGCCACAAAGTTCAAATTCGAAGGCATCGTAAACGGAAAAGTCGTAAAGACCGTTATCAAGTCCTCGATGAACAGGCTTTGCCTGGAAGTTAATGTGTCTTCAAATGAGCTTATTGAAGATTCCACTTACGATGTCGCAGCGATCAGGATCAAGGTCACCGATGAATACGGCAATGTAATGCCTTTTTACAACAGGCAGGCTGTTGTTGAGGTAAAAGGCCCAATCGAAGCGCTCGGTCCGTCTATGGCTGATATCAACGGCGGCATGGGCGGTGTCTATGTAAGGAGCATCGGGAAGGAAGGAAAGGCTGCTGTTAAGATAAGTCTTCCTGACCAGGGGCTTTCTTCAGAGGTCGGGTTTGATATAAGGCTCGGAGTTTGACTTTGCGGCCTCCTTTTTCATACCTAAAAACTCTTAATCAGATACGAAAAAAGTATTTGCTTCCTGAGCACTTGTCTGACCACCGGATTATTTTAATAAAGTTGCATTAGTCAGGCTCAGATTAATGCCCTTATTTTGGGCAAACGCGTCCTCGTGTCTGTAAAAATCGATGTTGTCCGAGTGATATAATTTCATTCGTACAGGAATTTTAGACGCGAAAGGGATACGGGCAAGATCATGAAGATCGATCCTACAGTTAAGAAAGAGACGCTGTTTGTCGGCGCGGTTACTCTTGTCTTAAGCATGCTGATGCAGTCAGTATTTCTTATCATCGGCAGATGGGATCTTAGCGTGCTTTTCGGAAATCTCTTAGGCGGGGTAATCGGCGTCCTCAATTTCTTTTTCCTGGGCCTCAGCGTACAAAAGGCGGTATCTTCCGGTGAAAAGAAGGCCAAGGAGATCATGAAGGCATCCCATGCCATAAGATTTGCCCTGATCATTGTCCTTTTGGCAATATCCCTTATATTCCAGAGCGTGTTTAATGTTATTGCCACTATCATATCCCTGCTCTTTGCGACATTTGGAGTTTATCTCCGTGCGGTTTTCAACAAGGATAAGAAAAAGCAGGCTAAGAGCGGTGAAGTTGTAACTGATGAGAATACTGAAACAGCAGGAGGGGATGAAGAATGAGCATCATTTTCCTTTTGCTGTCTGTCTTATCTTTTGCAGCTGCGATAGTTGTCAAGATATTGTTCGTTCCTGCATCGGAGGGCATCGACATTACCGGTGCACACGTATTCTTTACGGTAAAGCTTCCGATCCAGGACCTTCCCATAACCGAATCGCAGGTCAATTCCTGGTGCGTAATGCTGGGAATCCTGTTCCTGTGCCTTTTTCTTACATCAGGTCTTAAGACACGCAATGTTTCAGTAAGGCAGCTTTTGGCCGAATGGATCGTCGAGAAGACCACGAACCTTGTAAAGACCAACATGGGCGAATTCTTTGAAGGCTTTGCTCCTTTTGTTGCGGCTGTTCTGGGATTGTCAGCTTTTTCGAGCCTGTCATCCCTGATCGGTCTTTTCCCGCCGACGTCTGACATCAATATAACTGCCGGATGGGCTATCCTGGTATTCTTCCTTATCACTTACTATAAGATGAAGGCGGGTCCCTGGATCTATCTTAAGAGCTTCGGCCAGCCTGTCCCGCTCCTTGCACCGCTTAATATCATCAGCGAATTTGCAACTCCTGTGTCGATGGCATTCCGTCACTACGGAAACGTGTTGTCAGGTTCGATCATATCGCTCTTGGTGGCTGTCGGCCTTTCAGGTCTTTCGAAAACGATCTTCTCATTCCTTCCGGGAGCGCTTGCGGATTTCCCGTATCTGAGGATCGGTATCCCTGCTGTGCTGTCACTTTATTTCGACCTTTTCAGCGGCGGACTTCAGGCATTTATCTTTGCAATGCTGACGATGTTATACATTTCAGGCGGTTTCCCTGCCGAAGAATATGCGGCGAGGAAAAAGAAGCGTGAAGAACGCAAAGCGGCACGTGCTGCTGTTATGAATGTTAACAAGCGTGAAAGCGCATAAACAGAAAAACTTATCTATAAACATATAGGAGGCTAGAACATGTTAGAACTTGCTATCGGAATCATTCTTGGCGGATGCGCACTCGGTGCCGGATGCGCCATGATCGCAGGTATCGGTCCTGGTATTGGTGAAGGTCATGCTGTAGCTAAGGCATGCGAAGCGATCGGACGCCAGCCTGAATGCAAAGGCGATGTTACCACAACAATGCTTATGGGATGCGCCGTTGCTGAGACAACAGGTCTTTATGCGTTGGTTATTGCGATCCTTCTGATCTTCGTTGCACCGGGAAGATTCGTTGATATTTTGATGCAGGCTGTCGGCAACTGATAACGGAGCCAAATCAAGATGCAGAATCTGGATATTATTTCGATAAATATCTGGCAGGTAGTGATATCACTGGCAAACCTGGTGATCCTGTTCCTGATCTTAAAAAAGTTCCTCTTTGAGCCTGTGAAGAAGATCAAGGCGCAAAGAGAAAACGAGATCGAGACACAGTACAAGAAGGCCGAGAAAGCCAGTAAAGAGGCAGATGATCTCAAGGCCGACTGGGAAGACAAGATCACTACTGCAGATCAGAAAGCTGATGAGATCATCAGTGAGGCAGTCGAGCGTGCGAACGAGCGTAATGAGATCATGCTCTACGAATCGCGCGAAAAGGCTGACCAGATCATCAGAAAAGCCAAGGCGGACATCGAACGTGACAGACGTGAAGCCAGAGAGACCATCAAGAAGGAAATCGTTGATGTTTCCCAGGTTATCTCCGAGCAGATCATCGGACGTGAGATCAATATGGATGACCATAGAGATCTTATCGATGACGCTATCGACAAATTAGGTGAGACGAAATGAACACTACCGGAAGAGAATATGCTCTGGCGCTTTTTGAGACGGCATACGAGTCGGGCAATATCGACGACATCCGTAACAATATAAGGAGTCTAAAAAGGCTCTTTAAAGAGATGCCTGAATATATTGAATTCCTGTCGAATCCCGGAATCCCCAAAAGCGAGCGCATGGATGCACTCCGCGAAGCTTTTGAAGGAAAGGTGGATGACGTTCTTTATTCTTTCCTGGCAGTAATGACCGAACGCGCTGACATGGGGTCTTTTTTCGATGCCTATAAAGAGTTCGAGCATATGTACGAAGACTTTAAAAAGTTCACTTATGCAGAGATCACGAGCGCGGTAGAGCTTACTGACGAAGAGAAGGCAAAGATCGTAGCCAAGCTCGAAAAGATAACGGGCAAGACAGTAAGGCCCAGATATAAGATAAATCCTGCTCTGATGGGCGGAATAACTGTAACGGCAAACGGAATGTTCTTTGACGGAAGTGTCAGAAAGAACCTGAAAAACTTAGAGAAAGAGATATCGTAATTATGGTCAGCAAACCTGAAGAAATCAGTAATATTCTCAAGGAACAGATTAGAAATTATAAGAGCCGTGTTGATATGGGTGAAGTCGGTACGGTAGTTCTGGTCGGAGACGGAATCGCTTCCGTATACGGCCTTAGGAACTGCGTATCTACAGAGCTTTTAGAGTTTGAGGACGGTTCTGCAGGACTTGCTTTAAATCTTGAGAACGATACTGTATCTGTCGCTATCCTGACAGATAAGAATGACATAAGGGAAGGCACCAAGGTAAAGCGTACAGGTACCGTTCTTTCCATCCCTGTCGGAGAAAGCTATCTGGGACGTGTCGTAAATCCTTTGGGAGATCCTATTGACGGTAAGGGACCGATCTTTGCAGAAGCAAAAAGACCTGTTGAAGCTGAGGCTCCCGGAATCATCGAGAGACAGAGCGTATCCGTACCTTTGCAGACAGGAATCAAAGCTATCGACAGCATGATCCCGATCGGAAGAGGTCAGCGTGAGCTCATCATCGGCGACCGTCAGACAGGTAAGACCGAGATCGCAATAGATACAATAATCAACCAGAAAGACAAGGATGTTATCTGCATTTATGTCGCTATAGGACAGAAGGCGACTTCGATCGTATCTTTAGTTTCTGACCTCGTAAGAGAAGGTGCGATGTCATATACGATCGTAGTATCGGCAACAGCTGCCGAAAGTGCACCTGTCCAGTACATTGCGCCGTATTCAGGATGCGCAATGGCAGAGTATTTCAGAGAAAAGGGCAAGGATGTCCTCATCATTTACGATGACCTTTCCAAGCATGCTGTAGCATACAGAGCTCTGTCGCTTCTTATCAGGAGACCTCCGGGAAGAGAAGCTTATCCGGGTGACGTATTCTATCTGCATTCAAGACTCCTTGAACGTGCAGCATGCGTATCTCCTGAGTTCGGAGGCGGTTCGATCACAGCGCTTCCTATCGTTGAGACACAGGCAGGCGACGTATCCGCATACATTCCGACGAACGTCATCTCGATCACTGACGGACAGATCTTCCTTGAGACCGAGATGTTCCACAACGGCATCATTCCGGCTATAAACCCGGGTATCTCTGTATCCAGAGTCGGCGGTTCGGCACAGGTAAAAGCCATGAAGAAAGTATCCGGCGAATTAAAGCTCCTTTATTCGCAGTACAGGGAGCTTCAGGCTTTCGCGCAGTTCGGATCAGATCTCGATGCTGATACCAGAGCAAGACTTCATTTGGGAGAAAGAATCGTTGAAGTATTGAAGCAGGACCGTAACGCACCTGTTCCGGTCGGTGGACAGGTCGGCATTATCTATGCAGTTATCAACGGTTATCTCAATGAATATGAGATAAGTGAGATCAAGGGTTATCAGGAAAAACTCTATGAAAAGCTCGATCACGAGCACAAGGATTGGATGCTCAGGATCGAAAAAGGCTCTTGGGATAAAGAAGATGAAGAAGAACTCAAAAAAGTTCTTGATAAGATGAAGAAGAAGTAATCATGGCTAAGGATATAAAGTCATTAAGGACAAGGATAAAGAGTTTTGACTCTACATTGCATCTTACAGGTGCGATGGGTCTTGTCGCATCTTCGAAGATCAAGCGCGCATGCGATTCAATGTATGCGAGCCGTGAGTTTTCTGACGGGATCTCGGAGATAACGATGGCTCTTGCTGCAAGCCCGGAATGCCGTAAAAGTCCGTATTTCGGTCTCGTAAAGAAAGCAACTGAGAATACTGAAGATGAGGCTGACGTTAAGGCTCAGGAAGAGCCGTTGAAAACGCGCCTTATCGTTATAGCAGGCGACAGAGGCCTTTGCGGAGGCTATAACGCCAACATTTTCAGGACCATAAGAACAATGGATGCTTATGAGATAAAGCCTATCGGAAAGAGGTCTTACGACAAATACCACCAGGCTGATACTGAAGATGAGAATGAAGAAACAGAGGAAGAAGGCTACCTGTCTTCAGAGCACTATTCTTATGAGGAAGCTTTAGAAGAGGCCGGGACCTGCTGTAAGGATTTCCTCGAAGGTAAGATCGACAGAGTGCTTGTCGTTTATAACAGGTATGTCTCGATAATGAGCCAGGAACCCCGCGTGTTCCAGCTTCTGCCTCTCGTAAAAGAGGAAGGAGCCAAAGAATTGGGCGGCATATTGGAACCTGCGCCCGATGTCCTTTTGGAAGAACTCGTTCCCGAGTATTTTGCCTGCAAACTCTATGCTCTTGTAAAAGAGAGCTTTGCATGCGAAGTTGCAGCCAGAAGAATGGCCATGGACAGTGCAAAAAAGAATGCACAACAGATGATCGATAATCTGAAACTTGAATATAACCGCGCCCGCCAGAGCACGATCACTCAGGAGATAACCGAGATCGTGTCCGGTGCAGGAAAGTAGGAGGTTAAATATGGAGAAAAGAAATATCGGAACTGTCGCCCAGGTAATGGGACCGGTAGTCGACGTCAGATTTGAGGAAGGACACCTTCCTCCGATAAACAATGCTCTTGAACTTAAGATTGGTTCAAAAAGACTTGTAGTAGAGGTCGCCCAGCACATTGGTGACAGCACGGCAAGATGCATTGCGATGTCTTCTACTGACGGTTTGGGCCGTGATGCCGAAGCTGTTGATACCGGAAAACCGATATCCGTACCTGTAGGAAGAGCGACTTTAGGAAGAATCTTCAATGTCCTCGGTGAGCCTACAGACCTTAAGCCTTCTCCGGAAGGTGCCGAGAGATGGGATATCCACAGACCGGCTCCTGAATATGCAACACTTTCTTCCAACAAGGAGATCCTTGAGACAGGCATCAAGGTAATCGATCTGCTCTGCCCTTATTCAAAGGGTGGTAAGATCGGCCTTTTCGGAGGCGCCGGAGTAGGTAAGACAGTCCTTATCATGGAGCTTATCAACAACGTCGCTAAAGAGCACGGCGGCTTGTCAGTATTTACAGGCGTAGGTGAGAGAACGCGTGAAGGAAACGACCTCTATAACGAGATGAAGCAGTCCGGAGTTCTCGATAAGACAGCCTTGGTATACGGTCAGATGAACGAACCGCCGGGAGCAAGAATGCGTGTCGCTTTGTCCGGACTTACGATGGCAGAATATTTCCGTGACAGGGAAGGTCAGGACGTGCTCCTTTTCATCGACAATATCTTCAGATTCACACAGGCTGGATCTGAAGTATCGGCACTCCTCGGAAGAATGCCTTCCGCAGTAGGATATCAGCCTACGCTCGCAAACGAGATGGGCGCTCTGCAGGAGAGGATCACTTCTACAGTAAATGGTTCCATCACTTCGATCCAGGCTGTATACGTCCCTGCAGACGACCTTACTGACCCTGCTCCTGCTACGACTTTCGCGCATCTCGATGCAACTACCGTTCTGTCCAGAAATATTGCATCACAGGGTATCTATCCTGCTGTAGATCCTCTGGAATCCACCAGCCGTATCCTGTCGCCCGAAGTAGTAGGACGCGAGCATTATGAGACTGCAAAAGAGGTACAGCGCATAATCCAGCGTTATACAGAGCTTATGGATATCATCGCTATCATGGGCCTTGATGAGCTTTCTGACGAGGATAAGATCCTGGTTGAGCGTGCACGTAAGATACAGAGATTCTTATCCCAGCCTTTCCACGTTTCCGAGAAATTCACGGGAATCGAAGGTACATATGTACCGCTTTCAGAGACGATCAGGGGCTTTAGGGAGATCATCGAAGGAAAGCACGATGACCTGCCCGAATCGGCATTCCTCTTTGTCGGAACCATCGATGAAGCAGTTGCAAAAGCTGCAGCGAAAAATAACTGATGACGGAGTAAGCAGCTTAAATGGAGAAATTCAGACTCAAGATACTGACTCCGGAAGGAACAGTCATGGACAAAGATGTAGCGGGCCTTTATCTGCGCGGAGCAGAAGGAGACCTGGCAGTCTTTGCCGGACATATTCCTTTTGTCACACCTGTTAAACCCGGAAAATGTACTGTTGTTTCTTCGGACGATAAAAGCGCTGACGGATTTGACGATGTTGAAGGTATGATAAGCGAGGGCATGCTCCGTGTAACTTCTAAAGAAGTCCTTCTTATGGTCAGGTCATGGGAGTAAAACAAGATGGCTAACTTTACGAAAAAGGCTATAAAAGAAACATTTGTAGAACTTTTGGAAGAACATCCTCTGTCAGATATTACGATAAAGGATATTGTCGAAAAGTGCGGCATCAACCGTAATTCGTTCTATTATCATTATCATGACCTTCCTGACCTCATCGAAGAGATAGTTAAAGAAGATGCTGAAGGAATAATCAAAAAGTATCCATCCGTAAAATCGATCGTAGAGTGTTATGATGCGCTGATCGAGTTTGCTTCGCAGCATAAACGCGCGATCATGCATATATTTAAGTCTGTTAACAGAGAGATGTTCGAGAACTATCTTATGGAAGTCAGCGAGTATCTGGTCCGGAGCTATATTGAAATGGCAGTTTCCGGTACAAGTATCGGTGAAAGCAGCAGACAGACCTTAACAGATTACTATAAGTGTGTATGCTTTGGACTTGTAATAGAGTGGCTCAATAAGGGTATGAAAGAAGAATATGCACAGGAATTCAGAAAGATCCTTGTAATGCGAAAAGACCTTGCACCGGAAATTGCAAAGGGACTCCAGGATTAATAATCAAATATAAAATCAACTCTTTAGGCACGGGACGTCCCGTGCCTAATTTTTATTCATGGGCGCAGGTATTGTCCGTGTTAATCATTTCCTCTCATGGGTATCCTTTGGATGAAAAGGAGGAATGATGATGCATACACGTTCAGTTACATCGATCAGGATAGCAAAATACGGATATATCTTTATGTCCGTTTTATTCTGCATTGCAGGCATCTTAATGCTGTTAAAGCCTGGTATTTCTGTTGAAGCAATCGGCCTTTTCGCAGGACTTTCAATGATCGTTTTCGGAGTTATAAAGCTTATCGGTTATTTCTCAAAAGATCTGTTCAGACTGGCTTTCCAGTATGATCTTCAGTTCGGGATCCTTCTTATCATCTTAGGAGTCATCACAATATTTAAACCCGGCGATGTCATGAGCTTTGTAAGCATAACAGGCGGCGTATGCGTCATCATTAACGCTCTTTTCAAGATCGGTATCTCTCTTGAAGCAAAGAGGTTCGGCATAAGAGAGTGGTGGCTTACAGCGCTCTTTTCATGCATAGCAGGGATCATGGGGATCCTTCTCGTTGGAAGACCCGCAGAAGCCATGAGCATCATGGTAATGATAACCGGCACAGCTTTTCTTATTGAGGGGCTTCTTAACATTAGCGTTGCTCTAAGCATGGTAAAGATCGTAAAGAACCAGAGATCAGAACTGGCTGATATGGAAAACTATTGAAAGGAAGTATATAAAAATGAAGTTTTCAAGGGGAGTTGTTAAAAGCCGTATTGCAATACTGATACTGGCTTTGATCCTCATGGTGCCGTCAGTTATCGGCATGGTAAAGACCAGAGTCAATTACGACATGCTCACTTATCTGCCTTCAGACATGGAGACGGTAAAGGGCCAGAATGAACTGCTCAAAGACTTCAACAAGGGCGCTTTTACGTTCCTTATTTTCGAGAATATGCCTGATAAGGATGTAGCTGCCCTTAAAGAAAAAGTCGAAAAGATCGAACATGTTGACACTGTTCTCTGGTACGATTCTGTCGCTGATCTTTCCATGCCGAAAGAATTTCTGCCTGAAGACATTTATAAAGCATTTAACAGCGGGAACTCAACGATGATGGCTGTGTTCTTTGACACGGGCACGTCTGATGACCGCACGATGACAGCTGTTAAGGAGATCAGAAAGGTCTGCGGAGAGCAGTGCTTTATATCAGGCATGACTGCGCTCGTTGTCGATCTTAAGGATCTGTGTGAAAAAGAAGAGCCTATTTATGTAGGTCTTGCTGTTGCACTATCATGCGTTGCAATGCTTCTTTTCCTGGACAGCTGGCTCGTGCCTTTTGTGTTCCTGGCATCTATCGGTGCGATGATATTGATGAATATGGGATCAAACTATTTCCTTGGAGAGATCTCTTATATCACAAAAGCATTGTCTGCAGTCTTGCAGCTGGCAGTTACAATGGACTACTCGATATTCCTCTGGCACAGCTATAACGAGGAGCTTGCGACTAATGACGATCACAAGGAAGCTATGGCTCTTGCTATCAGGAAAACTCTTACAAGCGTTGTAGGAAGTTCCGTCACTACTATAGCGGGCTTTGTAGCATTGTGCTTCATGACTTTCACATTGGGAAGAGACTTGGGTATTGTAATGGCTAAGGGTGTTGTCCTCGGAGTTATAGGCTGCGTAACTTTGCTGCCGTCCCTGATCCTTATTTTCGATAAGCCCCTTCAAAAGACAAGACACAGATCGCTTATTCCTGATTCGAAGTCTTTTTCGAAAAAGCTGATCAAGATCTTCCCGGCATTCCTGATAATCTTTGCGGTCCTTATCACACCTGCTTACTATGGTTATAGAAAAGCGAACAAAGAAGTCTATTACAACATAGCAGAGACACTGCCGGAAGATATGAATTACATCATATCCACGACAAAGCTCAATGAAGAGTATGGTGTGGGCGCAACGCACATGGTTCTCGTAAGATCCGATCTGGAAGCTGACAGTGTGCGTTCCATGACAGAACAGATAAAGAGCGTTAATGGTGTTAAGTATGTGCTGAGCCTGGAGTCGCTCATAGGATCAAGAATACCGGAAGATCTGATTCCTGACAGGCTAACATCAGCGCTTAAGAGCGAGAATTGGGAGTTGATGCTGATAGGCTCCGAATACGGCGTAGCGACTGATGAGATCAACAGCCAGATCGATGTTATCAACGGAATAGTAAAGAAATACGACAGCAATGGACTTGTCATTGGCGAGGGCCCTTGCACAAAGGATATGATCGAGACTACTGACCGCGACTTCAAGGTCGTAACTGCAGTTTCAGTCCTTGCAATTTTCCTGATCATCCTGTTTGTCGAAAAGAGTATTTCTCTGCCCTTGATCCTGATTTCCGTCATCGAGCTCGGAATATTCATCAATCTTGGACTTCCGCATTATCTGGGACAGAGCATGGCATTTATTACCCCTATCTGCATCAGCACGATCCAGCTCGGTGCGACTGTCGACTATGCGATCTTAATGACGACAAGATATAAGACCGAAAGGATCGCAGGACATGACAAAAAGGAGTCTGTCTGGACTGCGCTTTATACATCGATACCTTCGATCATCGTATCGGGAATGGGACTTTTCGCAGCAACGTTCGGAGTAGCTTTGTATTCCGACATCGAGATGATCAGCTCGATGTGCATGCTGATGGCAAGAGGCGCGGTTATAAGCATGCTGCTAGTAATCTTTGCTTTGCCTGCAATGTTCATGCTCTTTGACGGTGTCATATGCAAAACGACGGTCGGAATGACTCATATCAAAAGTGTTAAAAAAGCTAAGGAGGCATTAATTCATGGATAAGTTGGCTGAAAAAGCGGTAGCTCTTGGTGTTTGTTTATCGGTATGTTTCGGTGTAGCAGGAATATGCTATGCCAAGACAAAAGATGAGGAACCTTTATTGGAACCTGAGGTAAGTGAACCTGTTCAGGAAGATGTGAAAACACCTTCAAAGACAGCTGATGTTAACATTAAGGATGAGACTGTTTATGTTCTCGCTAATTCTGACGGAACAGTCAAAAAAGTAATCGTCAGCGATTGGATAAAGAATGCAAAAGCCGATAATGAGATCATCGACGATACAAAACTTACCGACATCAAGAATGTTAAAGGCAACGAAACGTATTCTATAAACGGAGATCACATGAAAGTGTGGGATGCCGAAGGTAACGATATCTACTATCAGGGAAGCACGACAAAAGCACTCCCTGTTGATGTCAGCGTTTCATATAAGCTTGACGGTAAGACTATGTCAGCAAAAGAGATTGCAGGAAAGAGTGGCAGGGTAACTATCAGATTCGACTATAAGAACAACCAGTATGAGATGGTCGATATCGGCGGAAAGAAAGAGAAAATATATGTGCCTTTTGCAATGCTTACCGGAATCGAACTGGATGACGATAAGTTCAGCAATGTGGAAGTCACGAACGGCAAGGTGGTAAATGACGGAACAAGGACTGTTGTAGCAGGCCTTGCATTCCCCGGCCTTCAGGATAATCTTGCTATCAGCAAAGATAAGCTCGAGATTCCTGATTATGTCGAGATCACAGCGGATGTTAAAGATTTCAGCCTTGGTATGACAGTAACCATCGCGACTAACGATCTTTTCAATGAGCTTGATGCAGATAAGCTCAATGAAGACGAAGTCAAAGATTCGATGAAAAGCCTCACAGATGCAATGGATAAGCTTTTAGACGGTTCTTCAAAGCTTTATGGCGGATTGGATACTTTGCTCAGTAAATCAAAAGAACTTGTTGACGGCATCGATAAGCTTGCTGAGGGAGCAAAAGAGTTAAGAGACGGCGCAGCATCGCTTGATGACGGTGCAGGGAAGATCAAGTCCGGTATAAGCGAGCTTTCAAATGGCCTCAATACTTTATCTTCAAAGAGCGATGATCTTACAGGCGGAGCAAAGCAGGTATTCAATTCGCTTCTTGATACTGCAACAAAGCAGATACAGGCAGCCGGAATATCAATTCCGAAGCTCACTATCTCCAATTATTCACAGGTGCTGAATAAGGTTATCGATTCTTTAGATGAGACGAATGTTTATAACCAGGCCCTTGATTCTGTAAGCAAGGCGGTCGAAGCCAACAGGGATAAGATCACTGAAAAGGTAACGGAGACTGTTGAAGACCAGGTTAAAACAAAAGTTACACAGGCAACAAAAGAGAAAGTTGCTTCAGGTGTGGAAGCCGGCATAAGAACCCAGGTTACGGCAGGCGTTATCGAAGCTTCTTTGGGAATGAGCAAGGAAGAATACGATGCTGCAGTTGAAGCAGGTAATATAACTGAAGAAGTACAATCTCAGATCGATGCTGCTATCGAAGCTAAGATGTCATCTGATGAGATCACGGCAAAGATCGACGGCATGGTCAAAGAAAAGATGTCCGCAGATGAGATCGTTTCTGCTATCGATGCTGCAGTTGAGGATCAGATGAAGTCTGACGCTGTCAAAAAGACAATCTCTGACAATGTTGAGATTCAGATCAAAAAGGCAATTGCCGATAACATGGCATCAGATGCTGTACAGAATAAGCTCAAAGAAGCTTCCGAAGGATCAAAGCAGATCATTTCTGTTAAGACCTCTCTTGACAGTTTCAATGCATTCTACCTTGGTGTTATCGCATATACCGATGGAGTAGATTCAGCAGCAAAGGGCGCATCAAAACTGTCATCAGGAGCAACGGAACTTAAAGCCGGAACTGAGAAGCTTAAGAGCGGTTCAGCCCAGCTCTACGATGGCTCGCTTAAGATTAAAGACGGTGTTCCTGCCCTGGTTGACGGTGTGTCGAAACTTAAGGACGGTTCCATGAAGCTTTCTGACGGTCTGGATAAGCTTAATAAAGAGGGCATAAGCAAGATCGTAGACCTCGTTGACGGTGATATTGGCAATACTTTAGACCGTTTGAAGGCCACTGTCGATGTATCGAAAAAGTATAAGAGTTTCTCCGGAATCAGTGATGATATGGATGGCGAAGTTAAGCTGATCTACCGTACAGAGGAGATAAAGTCTGAAGCCTGATCAGAAACGGTTTTGTTCATATGAATGAAAAAAGGTCCCTGGGTTTGAATGACTCAGGGACCTTGTAGTATAATCCCAATCGGCTGAAAGCTTTCTTTATATTAAGATGCCTTATTAACGCAGATATCCGTATGGAATCTGACGGAGGGTCTTTAAAGACAGCAGGACGCCGCGTAATTGTATCCTCGCAAGAGGAATAATAACTTAAAGGAGGATTTTGTTATGTCAAAACAAAATCGCAATTCAAAGACCAAGACCATTGCGCTTCTTGGCATCCTGACGGGACTTATCATCTTAATGGCTTTTACTCCCGTAGGATATCTCAGAGTCGGAGTTGTCGTCTCCATCTCGTTCCTCATGATCCCCGTTGCAGTCGGCAGTCTTGCCAAAGGTCCCTGGGCCGGTGCGGCTTTGGGAACGGTATTCGGCATTACGAGCTTTGTGCAGTGCTTCGGAATGGATGCTTTCGGAACATATCTGGCATCCAAGAATGTGTTCTTTACATTCATCATGTGCGTCGTATGCAGAGCATTGGCAGGCTTATGCGCAGGTCTTATTTTCAAGCTCATCACAAAGCTCACAAAGAATGTCATCGTCAGATCTTCACTGACAGGTCTGTCGGCAGCAGTATTCAATACTATTTTCTTTGTAAGCGCACTGATCCTTCTCTTCGGCAAGTCAACAGTCGGCGAGGCAACAGGACTTAATCCCGAGCTCAGCTTCCTCGCGCTTTTCGTAGCAATGGTAGGCATCAATGCAGTACTCGAAGCAATCGCTTCGTTCATAATCACAGGCGCTGTCGGAACGGCACTCTTCAAGGCAAAACTCATAGAAGATTAACAGGAGGAGAGAACTATGGTACTTGCAATCGATATCGGAAACACACATATCCTTTTGGGTTGTTTTGAGGACCGCAAGATCCTTTTCACCGAGCTCTTATCGACTGACAGATCCTACACCGACTTGGAGTATGCATCGCTCATAAAGTCGGCCTTGGAATTCAATGTCGCTTCATTCGAAGATATAGAAGGTGCCATAATCTCTTCCGTTGTTCCTTCCGTTACGGGAACGATAAAGACCGCGGTCGAGCGCTTTGCAAACGTCTCTCCGATCGTGGTAGGCCCGGGCGTTAAGACAGGTCTTAAGATCAGGATCGACAACCCGGCTCAGTTAGGAAGCGATCTCGTTGTTTCTGCCGTTGCAGGCATAAAGGAATACGGTGTTCCGCAGATCAATATCTACATGGGCACCGCGACAGCTTTCTCGCTCATTGACAGCGAAAAGAACTACCTTGGAACATCTATCGGCGCAGGTATGGGGATTGCAGCTGAAGCATTGAGCAGCAAAACGTCACAGCTTCCCAACATCGCATTTGAGACACCTAAGAAAGTCATCGGCACGAATACCGTTGACAGCATGAAGAGTGGTCTTATCTGCCAGAACGCCGCCCTGATCGACGGCATGATCGAACGTATCGAAGAAGAATACGGCGAAGAATGTGTCATCGTCGCAACAGGCAGATATTCGTCTCTTGTAACGCCTCTTTGCAAACACAAGATCATATGCGATAAGGAACTCATCTTAAAGGGTCTTATCGAGGTCTACTACAAGAACTGCTGATCGTAAAAGAACAACTTACTTTCTCGGTTTTTCCAACTTAAAAACGGGCTGTCCAGTACTTGGGCAGCCCGTTGATTATTCGCGGAAGAACAAAGATGCTTATGCAGTCTTATTCTCTGCAAGCTCCTTTACTTTCTCGAGAGGAAGACCGGAGCACTCGACGACATCATCCAATGAAAACTTGCCATTAGCAAGCATTTTGCGGGCGTTCTCGATTCGAACCTCTTCTCTTAAATCATCCATTGCTTTGCACATAGTCTCAACCCCTTCCTCGGTCTCCTTGAAATATCTTACTTTATCATTCACATATATGATATGTTCTCCATCATTGAATGGCAAGCAATCACAGTCTTTGATGTGCCTTCTAACGATGCGTTCGATTAATCGGACCATTGAAGTGGTAGGATTATGTTCAGATAAATAATTTGCCGGAGTTTATATGATCTATTTACAAAGTTTCGGATTAAGTCCTGAGAGATTGTCGTGCCCTAACATCTACCCTTATAACGTGTTCAGGCGCAGGGAAGGGATGGTGTTCTTTTTCGAGCAGATAACGGTCTTGTACGGGAATAACGGTTCGGGCAAATCCACGCTTCTTAACCTGATATCAAACAAGCTTAAGATCAAGGGCAAGGAATATGCTACGCCGAACAAGTTCGGCAATGAGGATTACTGCGGAAGATTTGTATCTGAATGCTCGTATTGGCTTGGCGAGGATGAACTTGGCAGGACAATTAGATCGCTGCCGCAGGACAGCCGTTACATTAAGAGCGAAGACATCCTGTATGAGATCAAGAAGATCCAGCAAAAGTCTGTGCTAGAAGAGAGCCTTGCTTACGATCAGATCTCGGACGGGAAAAGCAAAGAAGAGGCTGACGATTTCCTTGCGTCGAAGCAGGGCAAACAGCTTCAGGCATATATCATGTTCGCGCAGGAGAAGTATTCAAACGGTGAGACCGCTTTCCAGTTTTTCGAGGAATTCATAAGGCCGAATGCACTATACCTTCTGGATGAGCCGGAAGTGTCGCTGTCGCCGTCAAATCAGGTGCGTCTTGCAGAGAAGATCAATGAGATGGCAAGGCTTCTCGGATGCCAGTTCATCATCGCCACGCATTCTCCTTTTATGCTCGGAATACTTAATGCAAAGATATACGATCTCGATTCCAAAGATTTCAAAATCTCAAGCTGGACTGAACTCGAGAACGTGAGATATTTTTACGACTTTTTCGAAAAGCATAAGGCTGAATTTGAAGAAGAATAAAGAGGCTGTCACGGTGACAGCCTCTCTTCGAATACTTTAATTCTATTTAGCTATTACTTCGCTACGATGTTGGCGATCCTGCCCTTAACGTAGATGAACTTGACGATCGACCTGCCTGCAAGAGCGCCTGCGAGCCTGTCGTCAGCATTAACGATAGCTTCTACTGCAGCTTGGTCAGCTTCAGCAGGGATGTTGACCTTGAACTGGACCTTGCCGTTGATCTGGACTGCGATCTCGATCTCATCCTTAACGAGAGCGGACTCGTCTACTTCAGGCCACTTCTGGTTATATACGGAATAGCCGTTGCCCAATACTTCGCACCAGAGTTCTTCGGTGAAGTGAGGAGCGAAGGGTGCGAGGAGGAGAACGAGCTTCTCTGTAGCGTATCTCTTGAATTCAGCCTTAGCGGAAGCATCCTGGCTATACTTCGTGATAGCGTTCAAGAGCTCCATCATACGTGCGATAGGAGTATTGAACTGGAACTTCTCGATATCAGCCGTTGAGCTCTTGATCGCATAGTTGACAGCATAGTTGAGTTCCTTATCAGCAGATGTCATGTCAGCCTTGGCGGGAACTGCAGAAGCGGAAGCGCCTGCGCAGTCTGCAACGCATGTCTCTATTCTTCTGAAGAACTTAACGATAGCCTGAAGTCCAGAATCTGCCCACGGACCGCCCTCGATGTATGCAAAGCCGAATCCTAAGTATGTTCTGAATACGTCAGAACCGTACTTGCTGATATAGTCGTCAGGTGCAACTGTGTTGCCTCTGGACTTACTCATCTTCTGTCCGTCAGGTCCAAGGATAGTGCCCTGGTGAACGAGGCTTGTGAAAGGCTCGTCGAAATCGAGCATACCCATATCACGCATAGCCTTTGTGAAGAATCTCGCATAGAGCAGGTGCATGCATGCGTGCTCAGCGCCGCCTACGTACTTGTCAACAGGGCAGAACTTGTCGATCTTCTCCTTGGAGAACATTTCCTTGTCGTTCTTGTTATCAGGATATCTGAACTGATACCATGACGAGTCAACGAAAGTATCCATCGTATCAGGGTCACGTCTTGCATCGCCGCCGCACTTGGGGCACTTGCAGTTCATGAATGATTCGCACTTGGCAAGAGGGCTCTCACCGTCGGGTGTGAACTCAACGTCGTAAGGGAGAAGAACAGGGAGTTCCTCTTCGGGTACAGGTACGACACCGCATGAAGGGCAGTGGATCATCGGGATAGGCGTTCCCCAGTATCTCTGACGGGAGATGAGCCAGTCTCTGAGTCTGTAGTTTACTTTCCATTCGCCCATGCCGATCTCGTTGAGCTTTGCAACGATAGCCTTCTGTGCGTCGTGCATCTCCATTCCGTCGAATTCGCCGGAGTTTGTGAGATAACCCTTCTTTTCGCAGTAAGGGAGATCACTGTCAACACCCTGCTCGGGCTGGATAACGCGGATGATGTCGAGGCCGTACTTGTGAGCGAAATCGAAGTCTCTCTCATCGTGGGAAGGAACAGCCATGACAACGCCCGTGCCGTAACCTGCAACAACATAATCTGCTGCCCAGATCGGAACTCTTCTGCCGTTCAAAGGATGAATAGCATAAGCGCCTGTGAAAACGCCCGTCTTCTCACGTGTTGTGGACATACGGTCGATCTCGTTTACCTTAGCAGTTGCCTGGCGGTAAGCTTCAACGGCTTCGCGGCACTCGTCAGTAGTAAGCTTAGCGCAGAGCTCTGACTCAGGTGCGATAACGACATATGTGATACCCATGAACGTATCGACTCTTGTCGTGAATACTTCGAGCTTCATGGGAGAACCGTCTTCATTTGTAAGACGCTCGCCGTTCTTCTCGACGTAAAGTGCTACCTGAGCACCCTCAGATCTGCCGATCCAGTTCTTCTGGAGCTTCTTGGTCTTCTCAGGCCAGTCGAGCTTCGGAAGGTCATCTAAAAGTTCCTGAGCATACTCTGTGATCTTAAAGAACCACTGAGTCATGTTCTTACGTACAACTTCCGTATGGCATCTCTCGCAAGTGCCGTCGATTACCTGCTCATTTGCAAGAACGGTCTTGCATGAAGGACACCAGTTAACAGGTGCATTCTTACGGTAAGCAAGGCCTCTCTTGTAGAGCTCGATGAAGAACCACTGGTTCCATCTGTAGTAGTCGGGCATGCATGTCTTAACTTCATAATCCCAATCTACTGTTGTGCCCATTGCCTGGAGCTGCTTTTCCATTGTGTCGATATTCTTGAGCGTGGAATCCTGAGGATGGATGCCTGTCTTGATCGCATAGTTCTCTGCAGGGAGTCCGAAAGAGTCGAATCCCATGGGGTGGAAAAGGTTATAGCCCTGCATGTGCTTAAACCTTGCCCAGGAGTCGGTAAGTGAATAGTTATACCAGTGACCTAGATGAAGATTAGCTCCGGAAGGATAAGAGAACATCTCAAGGCAATATAGCTTCTTTCCCTCTGCATCGGGATTGAACTTGTAGAGCTCTGTCTCAGCCCATTTTGCCTGCCACTTCTTGTCGGTCTCAATTGAATAACTCATAAAAAGACTCCTTTCTTATATTGAAACAACTAATTATACTCCGTGCGTTAATGAATTTACAGTAATTATGTACGGAACTTGCCCTCGAAAAACGTAGCAATTACCTACAAATCGCCACAAATTGAAATCAGAATGTCACTTAAAATAGGGCATCGCGTAATTGATTTTTACTATACGTGATGTAATAATAAATTGAATTTTTGCGGACTAACACGTCAAAATATGGCGTTTTCTGATATATATGAGGTGAAAAAATGGGTCTAGGCATGGAAATCGGTGTCGATCTCGGCACCAGCAGTGTTCTTGTTTACATCAGAGGTAAGGGTATCGTTCTTAAGGAACCTTCTGTTGTTGCTGTAAACAGCAAGACCGGTAAGGTCCTGGCAGTCGGTGAATCAGCTTCCCTCATGCTCGGTCGTACACCGGGTATCGTTGAGGCTATCCGTCCTTTGCGTGAAGGCGTTATCTCTGACTTCAGAGCTACGGAAGTAATGCTCAAGGCATTTATCGGCCGTGTATGCACAGGTCTTCGTGCCACATATTTCAAGCCCACCATCGTAGTATGCGTTCCTTCGGTAATCACACCCGTTGAGCAGCAGGCAGTAGAGAATGCCTGCCGTCATGCAGGCGCCAAGGACGTATTCCTCATCAGAGAGCCTATCGCAGCAGCAATCGGTGCAGGTATCGATATCACTAAGGCATGCGGTTCAATGGTAGTAGATATCGGCGGCGGTACTACTGATATCTCCGTTATCTCACTTTGCGAGCCTGTTGTTGACGCATCTTTGAAGGTTGCAGGCGACAAGTTCGACGAAGCCATCATCAAGCATGTTCGTAAGAGACATAACATTCTCATCGGTGAGAAGACGGCAGAGAAGCTCAAGATCGAGATCGGCTGCGCTTATCCGAGAGACGAGGAGCTCACACTGGACGTTCAGGGAAGAAACATCATCACGGGTCTTCCTTCAACAGTTACGGTATCTTCCACAGAGATGCTCGAAGCACTGGAAGAGCCTATCACACAGATTTTCGAGGCCGTACACAACGTTCTTGAGAGAACACCTCCGGAACTCATGGCTGATATCTCACAGAGAGGTATCGTTATGACGGGCGGCGGCGCTATGCTCTACGGTCTTGACCACATGCTGTCCAACAGGATCGGTATCGACGTATACCTCGCACAGGACCCTGTTTCCTGCGTTGTAATCGGTACAGGTAAGGCGCTCGACATGATGGATAAATTTGCGGCACTTTCTGATAACTAAAACCTATTTGATTGACTGAAACTATAACAAATGTTATATTATGCGCGTCGGGTGAAGTCCCCGGCGCGCATTCTTTATATTTCGATATTTTCCTTTTACGTTTGAAGTTTGATATCCCATTTAAGTATTACTGCGTATAGGCATATAACGGATTTGCGATCATTACATTTTTCGAAAGGCGTTTATGGACGATTTTGACAATTTGAATTCCAAGACAGATTCTGACTTGAGACAGATAGCTGTTGCTTTCGGTGATTTCACACCGGAAGAAGCAGAATCAAAGACAAGAGATGAGCTCCTCATGGCCATCACAGGCGCAAAGGACATCGGTGATATTACTGCCGTTGACCTTGCTGAAGAAGATTTTACTATGAAGGCAGCTCCTCTTCCGGAACCCGTTAAGAGTACTGAGAACCAGAAGTCATTGGACGAGCTGATCGTTGATGTCGGCAGGACCGCAAGGTTCGAGACTAACGAGCTGGCTGATGCCATGATCAAGGCAGAGAAGAAGGAGAAGAAAGTGGCTAAGAAAGTAACTGAAGAAGCTGCAAAAGAGCCCAAGGAAGAGAAGGCTAAGGCTGAGAAAAAGCCGGCAAGAGGCAGAAAGAAGGCTGTAAAGGCTGAAGAAGCCGCACCGGCAGCAGAAGCTCCGGCAGCAGAAGTTCCGGCAGCGCCTGCTGAAACAGCAGCGGTTCCTGCTGAAGCAGCTGAAGAAGCACCTAAGCCTGAAAAGAAGTCTGCCAGGGGCAGAAAGCCCAAGAAGAAGGCTGATGCTCCCGCTGAGGAAGCAAAGGCAGCTGAGCCCACACCTATCGAGGAAGCAGTCGCTCAGGCAGCTGCGCCTGAGGTTCCGGCAGAAGCTCCCGCATCAGAGGCAACTGCTGCAGAAGCACCTGCAACTGAAGCACCCGCAGAGGCTAAGGCTGAAGAGAAGAAGCCTGAGCAGGCACAGGGCCAGGGAAGGCACGGCAGATCCAAGAGAAGGAAGATCACATTCGGTCCCGGTCAGGATACCAAGACAGTTGAGACTGTTGAGGAAGCTCCTGCTGCGGCTGAGGAGGAAGTTCCTGAAGTGGTCCTTCCCGTTGAGATCGAGATCGAAGGCGTTCTCGCGATCAACAACAATGAAGGCAACAAGAATGATTTCTGCGGCTTCGTTCACAGAAATAACTATCTGCCCGGCGAGGATGACGCTTATGTTCCCGGCCAGATGATAAAGAGAATGGGACTTCGCAGAGGCGACTACATCAAGGGCTTTGCGATACCTAAGCGCGGCAAGGACAGATATGCTCCGCTCAAGCGCATTACTGAAGTTAACGGCATTCCCGTGATCGAGAATGATTACGATAACATCAGAAGACGTCCCAAGTTCGAGAGCCTCACGGCTATCTATCCTGATGAGAGACTTGATCTTGAGACAGAGAAGGAAGACATTTCAACAAGGATCATCGACCTTTTCTCGCCTA
This sequence comes from Oscillospiraceae bacterium, assembly GCA_902764825.1. Taxonomy (GTDB): domain Bacteria; phylum Bacillota; class Clostridia; order Saccharofermentanales; family Saccharofermentanaceae; genus Saccharofermentans. The sequence continues at coordinate 482,548 of CACWXL010000001.1, read as the reverse complement.
TCGGTAAGGGCCAGAGAGGTATGATCGTTTCCCCTCCGAAGGCAGGTAAGACGATCCTCCTCCAGAAGGTCGCAAATTCAATCACAGCTAACAATCCTGACTGCGTACTTATCGTTCTCCTCATCGACGAGCGTCCTGAGGAAGTTACGGACATGCAGAGGAATATTTCAGGCGAAGTAGTTTACTCTACATTCGATAAGCGCCCAGAGAACCACGTAAGAGTAACGGAGCTTGTTCTCGAGAGAGCAATGAGACTTGTTGAGCTCGGCAAGGACGTGGTAATCCTTTTGGACTCCATGACAAGACTTGCAAGAGCATACAACCTTACTATCAACCCTACGGGAAGAACTTTGTCAGGCGGTCTTGATCCGGGATCACTCTACGGACCTAAGAGATTCTTCGGTGCGGCACGTAATATCGAGCACGGCGGATCCTTGACGATCCTCGCTACGGCTTTGATCGAGACCGGTTCAAGAATGGACGAAGTCATTTTCGAGGAATTCAAGGGAACGGGCAACATGGAAGTCACTCTGGACAGAAAGCTCGCCGACAGAAGAGTTTTCCCGGCTATCGCAGTCGACAAGTCCGGTACGAGAAGAGAAGACCTCCTGCTCACACCCGAAGAGCTCGATGCCGTATGGCTCATCAGAAGAAGGATCGCGGAAGCAGATACGATCACGGCCACAAATGCCGTCATCAGCTTCATGGAGAAGACCACGAGCAACAAGTCTTTCGTCCTCTCCGTAAAGAAATCTTTTGCAACCGATTGACAACCGGAAGCTATTCAAGTAATATAGCAAGGCTAACACGAAGAATCCGGTATGACATACGTGAGATTAGGGTTACGCGTCATATCTTTGATTGAGAGGTGAAAGGACATGAAAGAAGGAATTCATCCTAAGACGCATCTTGTCACTGTTAAGTGCGCATGCGGCAACACATTCGAGACTCTTTCCACAAAGAGCGATCTGAGAGTTGATATCTGCTCCAACTGCCACCCGTTCTATACAGGCAAGCAGAAGCTCGTTGATACAGGCGGACGTGTTGATAAGTTCAAGAAGAGAATGGAAAAGGCTTAATTCTCGTTCAACAAAAGCTAACAAGAGGTTGTCTATTGCAGACAACCTTTTTTGTTTATCGGGAAAACGTTATTAATCCGTACACACCGCTAATTTGCCTTTACTCTGTAATATCACGCGCGATTTAAAATGATATAATCCAAGGCAGAATGAATAATTATGCCTAGATTTGGGGGAAGAATATGTCAGAGAATAAAGGCAATATGGTTCCGGTCGATCCGGATATGATAGAGGAAACAGCGATCGAGCCCGCGGCTCAGGTTAAGGAAAGTGCGATCGCAGAAGAGCAGAGCGCACCGGCACCTGCTCCTGCCAAGGCTTCGAAAAAGAAGGGCAAGAAGTCCTGCCCCGTTCCGGTAAAGAAGACAACGATCGGCGGTCAGGCCCTGATCGAGGGCGTCATGATGGTCGGACCTTCAAGAACCGCAATGGCTGTAAGGAAGGGCGACGGCACGATCTATGTTGAAGAGATCAAGCAGAGCGAGAAGACATCTTATTTCGATAAGGTTCCGTTCATAAGAGGCTGCATCAGATTCTATAAGATGCTCGTTACGGGTACCGGCGCGCTCATGAAGGCTGCCGATATCTCCGAAGAGGGCAAGCCGGATGAGAAGAAGGAAGGCGAGAAGAAGTCGCGTCTTGATGAATTTGCCGAGAGGCACTTCAACGTCATGATGACGATCTCTGCTATCGTCGGAATCCTTCTGTCAGTTGGACTCTTCATTCTTGCTCCGAGACTTCTGGTTGAGATCGCTCTTAAGTTCGTACCTGAATATTTGAGGGAACTTACATGGTTCAATGCGCTTACGAGCGTTGTTGAGGGTCTTTTGAGACTGATCATATTCCTTCTGTATCTGGTTTTCGCATCCAAGCTTAAGGATATCAAGAGAGTATGGCGTTATCACGGCGCTGAGCATAAGACTATCGCATGCTATGAGGCAGGCCTGCCGCTTACAGTTGAGAACGTACTGAAGCAGACAAGATTCCATCCCCGCTGCGGAACATCCTTTATGTTCAACGTTCTTGCCATTTCCATCATCATCTATACGGTCATCGGCATCTTCACAGGCGCGCAGCCTGCGTGGGTCAACGTTGCGATCAGACTTGTAGCGATCCCGGTCATCTGTTCGATCTCTTATGAGATCCTGAGATTTGTCGGACGCCACGACAGGAACTGGTTCTGCAGGCTTTTGTCGAAGCCCGGGCTCTGGCTCCAGAAGTTCACGACCCAGGAGCCTGACGGTCCTATCGTTGAGGTAGCAATTGCTTCAATGCAGGCAGTTATTCCGGAGAACAAGGAAGATGACAACTGGTAAGGATAGGCTTCTGGATCTTTTGAAGGAATCCGGCGACGATGAAGCTTTGCTGGACCTTAAGATCCTTAAGGAAGAATTCGAAGGTAATGCTTTAGAAGAAGCTGTAAAGAGGCGCGCTTGTGGCGAGCCTCTTGCTTATATTCTGGGATACCGCCATTTCTATAAGGAGTGCTATAAGGTGGCTCCGGGCGTTCTTATCCCGAGAGCCGACACGGAGATCGTAGTCGAGTCCGCTTTAAAGTTCCTCGGCATTAACAAAATGGCGTCAGGTGACATCCTTAATGTGCCTGAATATGGTCAAGGTCTTGCTGATATAAGGTTTGCTGATCTTTGCACCGGCACGGGCTGTATAGGTATTTCCGTAGCTAATGAGATAGTAAGAGCAGGCGGCAGCGCGAAAGGGTATCTTGTCGATATCAGCGATACCGCTGCAGGCATCTCGGCATCTAACGTTGAATCTCAGGCGCTTAAGCCTGAAGATATAAAGGTGATCAAGCACGATATTCTGGCATCCTGCCCCGCGCTCGAAAAGCTCGACTTCATCGTATCCAACCCTCCTTACATAACTAATAAGGAGATGGATGAATTGGACAGCGTGGTCAAGGATCACGAGCCGGATCTCGCCTTGAGGGCCGGAGACACGGGTCTTGATTTTTACGGTCCTCTCCTTAATATTGCTAAGGAACTTCTTAAGGAAGGCGGCGCCCTGATAGTCGAACACGGGTATGAACAGGGTGACTCTGTGAGGAAGATTTTCGAGCAGGGCGGACTTAAAAACTGCATGACGGTCAGGGATTACGGCGGAAATGACAGGGTGACCGTCGGGATTAAACAAGCTGAAACACAATAAAATCAAGGGTTTTGAGCCCTTCGAAAAATAATTTGAAAGAATTTTCAATTTTCTTGTAACGAATTTGCGATCCGTACGTCTAACAGGTGAGATCACAAAAGAAAGGTTGTTTGATACGTGGATAAGAAAACCGCAGAAAAGCTATATGAAGCCTTTTACATGAAGGTTTTCTCCTACGTAATGACGCTTGCCAAGGATCGCAACGATGCTGAGGAGATAACCCAGGAGACCTTTTTCAGGGCGATATCGACTGATAAGAGCTTCAGGGGAGACAGCGACAGTTACACGTGGCTGTGCGCGATAGCAAAGAATATCTTTATCGACTCCAAGAGGCGTTACGCGAACCAGGAAGATGAGGTCCCGGAAGAGCTTGCAGATGAGAATAAGGGAATCGAGGAAAAGCTCTCCGACAGGGAAACCTCACTTCGGATCCACACGATACTCCATCAGCTGGAGGAACCGTACAAGGAAGTCTTCCAGCTGAGGGTCTTCGGTGAGCTGTCATTCGCGGAGATCGGTTCTATCTTCGGAAAGACCGAGACCTGGGCCCGGGTCACGTATCACAGAGCCAGATTAAAGATCAAGGAAAGGATGGATGAATATGAAATATAATTGTGATTTGATCTCAGATCTTCTGCCGTTATATAAAGACGATATCTGCAGCGAAGTCACAAAGAAGATCGTTGAAGAGCATCTTGCCGAGTGCCCGGAATGCAAGAAGATGCTTGCCGATATGAGCGACGTTACCATAGACGAGAAGATCGTTAAGGAAAAAGACGAAGTAATAAATTCCCAGGCAAAGTTCTTTAAGAGGAAGAGCGCATTTGCAGGAAGCATTATCGCTTTGATCTTCTCGATCCCGATCCTCGTATGCCTCATCGTAAACCTTGCGACAGGCGCAGGACTTACATGGTTCTTTATAGTTCTTGCAGGAATCCTTGTAGCAGCATCTTTGATCATCGTTCCGCTCATGGTGCCGGAGAATAAGATGTTCACGACGATGGCAGCATTTACCGGAAGCGTTCTGCTTCTCCTCGGAATCATCGCCATCTACACAAGAGGCAGCTGGTTCTTAGTAGCAGCTTCGTCAACGCTCTTCGGACTGACCATGCTTTTCGCGCCGTTTATCGCATTCAGAAGACCTGTTAATGCTTATCTTAAGAATCACAAGGGCCTTGCGATCATGAGCGCATACACTGTCACATTTGCCTTCATGATGTTCTGCATCGGTCTTTATACAGGGATGAAGACGTTCGCGCCTATGGCATTTGCGATCGCTATGCCCCTCGTAGCAATGTGCTGGGCATTCTTCGCTATCATAAGATATCTGCGCTTCAACGCATGCACCAAGGTAGGCCTTTGCATTATATCCTCAGGTATTTTGTCCGGAGTGCTTTCAATGCTCGCAGGCAATGCTGAAAAAGTAGTATCCAACACAGGCGTATCATACTCAACACCCACGCTGCCTCTCATGCTTTCGATCTGCGGCGTAGGAATCTTAATTGCCGGAATCGGCTTCTTAATCGGAATGTTTAAGGGAGGAAAAAAGAATGAAAACAAGTAAATTAGCAGCAGGAGCAATGGCTCTTATCGTACCCGCAGCAGTCTGCCTCACAGGATGTTCATTCGGAAATATCAATTTTATGAACTATAAGTACGATAACGCAGACAAATACGAAGCAGGCGACCGCGAGATCGATGATAAGATCACAAAGATCAACCTCGACTATGCTTCAGGCAACGTAACAGTCAAGGGAACAGCTACTGATTCGGTTAAAGTTGAGGAAACCGTAAACAAGGACATCGACAAGGACCATCAGGTTCATACATGGGTAGACGGCAACACTCTTTATATAAGATACTGTGCATCAAAGGACATGCTCACTTTCAACGGTATCGAGAAGAGCCTCGAGGTCACCATCCCCGAAGCACAGGATCTTGACGAGTTCATCATCAACGTTTCTTCCGGAAACATTGTTTTAGACAGCTTTACGACGGATTCACTTAATTCTCATGCTTCATCCGGCAATACAAGGATCGCTTGTTCAGCCAAGACCATTGAACATAAGTCTTCTTCAGGCAATGTGGATCTTGTTCAGACGGGAAATACCGATTCCATTAAGTTAAAGCTTTCTTCAGGAAATCTCGTTCTCACACAGAACGGCGACTGCAAAACATTCGATATTGATTCGTCTTCAGGCAAGATCGAAGTGTACCAGACAGGTAACGTAGGCAATGCCAGGATCCACTCTTCTTCGGGCGGAGTAAAGGCTGAAATGGGAACAGTCGATGATCTTAACATTGAAGTAAGCTCCGGCCCGATCGTTCTTGATGCTGATGAAGTAAAGAACCTTTATACAAAGGCTTCAAGCGGCCATTCCACGATCAGCCTCGATAAGGCGCCTGCAACTTCCAAGATCAACTGCAGCTCCGGCGGAATCGACGTAAGCCTTCCGGAAGATTCCGACATTACTGTTCACGTAAAGGTCTCCAGCGGAGACTTCAGCTACGAGCTTCCTTTCACGAAAGAAGGCAAGGATTACATTAGCGGCAACGGTACCAATGACATGCAGATCAATTGCTCGTCCGGCGATGTGGAATTCCACAAGATCTAATAGCGAAAAAACATAAAAAGGGCCTGTCACTTTTGAAGTGGCGGGCCTTTTGCTTTTGAAGGATCAATATGCCGGGCGCGAAAAGAGCAAAGGGCAAAATCGTACTCTTTTCGGGGTCAAAAACGTACGATTTGGAGTCTTGCAGATTTCAGGCGGAAACTTTATTTGCTCTCGATATACTGCGACACGCAGATGTGCCTTCCGTCGACATCCTCGAAAACAAACTGCCTGTTGGTGGTCATGTCCTGAGCGGCCTTTGCCTCAGGGAGGTCTTCGACGATCTTAATGCCGTTACCGGCAACCTCGTTGTGGAGCAGGAAAGGCTCTGAGCAGTAGATATACATGTCATACTTGATGCCGAAGTTCCTTGCGGGCTTTGTGATGTCGCCCGTACCCTTTACGAGAACGATCGCGATGTTATCTCTTACGAGCTTTATGTGGGGCATGGCCTCATCGTCCAAGTGAGCGGCCTTGAAGCCCAGCTTGTCTTCATAGAAAAGTGCTGTTTTATAGATGTCTTCGCAGGCAAAGACTGCAGCCTGGCTGTTCATGAGAAGGAGCCTGCCGGAACCTTCTTCTTCGCCTTCTTCGGCCTTGACGGGAGCTGAAGTCCCCATGTTGAACTGATATCCGAGAAGCGGTGTGCCGAAGAATTTCTCGTGTTCATCGAGAGAATTCATGATGTCAGAACGCTTTGTGATCTCCTCAGGAGAGAGCGTGGCGGGAATGTCAGCCAAGTATTCGACCTTTTCGAGGTATTCGAGGAGGTTCATGAGCCTTACGTGAAGGGGGATGATGTCGGACGTAGCCGGGATCTCGCACGCTCTGCCGTGAATGAACATCATGCCTTCCTCGACGCCTTCAGCCGGGAGCCCTGCGTAAAGGTGCATGAGGAGGTTCATCTCCTCTAATGCCTTGTCGTGCGTGCCGCCTTTGGCAATGGCGCTCTCGATCATGTCGAAAACAACGTTCATGTCGTGCAGGGGGTATTCTTTATTAAGCATAAAATTCTCCTCGAAGATACAATATGTCTATTCTACCAATTTGAATCGTGTTGGCAACAAGGATAGAATATGCGGGAACAATGTATAAGGAGAGCACTATGGCTCAGTTTAAAAAGACAAATGCGATGAGGATCCTCGATAAGGCGGGAGTACCTTATACGTACGAAGAATACGAATACGACGAGAATGACTTAGACGGCCATCACGTCGCAGAATACCTTGGGATCCCCTATGAGGAAGTTTTCAAGACACTGACGGCAGTGTCGGACAAGGGTGAATACCTTGTCTTCTGTATAAGCGTTGATGACGAGATCGATCTTAAGAAGGCTGCAAAGCTTGCAGGATGCAAGAGCGTCAACATGATCCACGTAAAAGACCTTCTGAACGTCACGGGATATATCAGAGGCGGGTGCTCGCCGATCGGCATGAAGAAGCAGTACAGGACCTTCATCGATGAGATGGCAGAGCTCCTTGACGATATCTGCGTCAGCGCAGGGCAGAGGGGAGTGCAGTTAAGGCTCAAGGCTTCAGACCTCATTTCCTTCACCAATGCCGTAGTAGGCGATTTTGCTATGCGCTCCTGAAATGATAGAATTACTGGGAAAATAAAGCCAAAACGGGAAGTGATAACTGATGTTAGAACCTAAGTGTTTCACGTTAAATGATATTCAGAAGGGTGCCAGGATCTATTTTATCGGAATAGGCGGCATCTCCATGAACGGACTTGCAAGACTTGCCAAGCATGCGGGATTCGTTGTCGGAGGCTCTGACAACCATCCGTCTGAGAGGACAGAGATCCTCAAAGAGCAGGGGATCACGGTCTATAACAGCCAGATAGCTGCAAATATCGACGATTTTAAGCCTGATTATCTCGTTAAGACCGCTGCCATCCTTCCCCATAATGAAGAGGTAAGAAGAGCAACCGAGCTCAACCTTCAGATCTTTGACAGGGCTGAATTTCTGGGCGCTTTTACAAGGAGCTTCAAGAACGTCATCAATGTATCCGGAACGCACGGAAAGACGACAACGACATCGATGATATCGCTCATGATGATAGATGCAGGCCTGGATCCTACGGTCCATTTGGGTGCTGACCTTGATATCTTCAACGGTACCGTAAGAGCCGGTTCAAAGGACCTTCTGGTATCTGAAGCCTGTGAGTTCAACAGGTCGTTCCTGAATTTCTCATCAACAACGGCTGTTATCACCAATATCGATCACGATCACGTAGACTGCTATCCGACGATTGATGATGTGATCGATGTTTTCGCGCGCTTCATAAGGCTCGTTGACGACGACGGATATGTTGTCGTATCAGGCCACGATAAGAATATTGCGTGTGCGCTTGTCGAAGCGAAGGAATATTTCGGTAAGACCGGAAGGACATTCCCGAAGATCGTAACGTGCGCATCTGACGATAAGATCTGCGCAATGACCGGAAGGCAGGCTGATTTCTATGCGGATAATATCGTCTTCGAGGAAGGACTTCCTTCATTCGATATCGTTATATACGGCAAGGAGAGGATCAGCGTAAAGCTCAACATTCCGGGACGCCACAATATCGCAAATGCCTTAAATGCAGCAGCTGCAGCATATCTTAACGGAGCATCGTCCGATGCGATAAAGAGCGCGCTGTTAAGTTTCGGAGGCGCTGACGGAAGATATACCGTAAAGGGCAAGTATAAGGGCTGTGACGTCGTAGTCGACTACGCTCATCACCCGACGGCTGCCATGGCTACGATCGAAGCGGCTTCCAACATGCCGCACAACGATATCCTCGTTGTTTTCCAGCCCTTGACATTTAACAGGACCAAGCTCCTGTTCGAAGATTACGTAACAAGCCTTCTGCCTTGCAAAAAGGTTTTGTTCGCAGAGATCTTCTCCGACAGGGAGAGCGATACTCTCGGCATGTCGAGCAGGATGATCGCGGATGAGATCAATAAGCGCGGGGGCGATGCCGAGTTCTTCGAAAACAGGGAAGACCTTAAGAAGAGGATCGACGAGCTTATCCGTCCCGGTGATATAATCCTTATCCTGGGACCTGAAGACATCAGGACATTAGGAGACGAGCTCTGCCCTTAAGCCAAGATGAAGAAGACTTCAATTACAAAACCTACAGAGAATAAGATCGCGCCTCAATACGGATTCAGAAAGCTCAGGCCTCTGAAGATCCCGAAGATGGCGTGGTATGCGCTGCTGCTGGCTTTTGTCATGGCAGTAACTTTATTTGTTTTGTACCTTATCACCTTCATCGGGACAAAGGATACGAAGAGGACCCTCCTGATCTATAACGACGGGTCGACGATCCCTGAAGTGTCCTTAAGGAACAGCCTTGCGGCTTCCGAATTCGGCTACGAGATAATCGACCCGGGAAAGATGCTTGACGATCAGAGCTATATCTATGAGCTCCCCAAGGGATACACGAAGGAAGAAGTAGTGGTCTGCGCCGTCGGCAAGGATGCCTTTAAGATCATGGACGACCTTATCTCCTCAGGCGCTGAGAATATCGAAGGCTATGTCCTGATCTCACCTGAATATCCCGGCAACGCTTCGCTCGCAAAATATACGGAAGACAATCCGGATGTTCCATGTGCGATCTTCGGCTTTGACAGCAAAGCAAAGACCTCAAATGACCTTACGGGTGCGCAGATGATCTTCGAGAAGATCTCAGGTGTCGACACGATGTACGGACATCCCACAAAGAGAGGAAAGGTATTCTCTTCCAAAGTCTACGTGTCGCCTAACCAGAAGAGATATCTCTCGCTCTATTCCACGGATATCGGCACTTCAGGCCTTATATCGTCGGTCAATTTCCAGAATGAGCTCTCGCAGTATCTCGGAACGACCTTCGGAAAGGGCTTTGCATCTTCAAGGATCGCCGTAAGACAGATGATCCTGACGATCGCGGTATTCCTGTCTGTCGCATCCCTTGCGCTGTTCCTGTTCATGGTACCTGTCGCAGTTCCGGAGAAAGCCAGGAAAGAGCTTAAGGGCCGTGACAGCCTTGGAGCCATAATCTTCCTCGGCCTTTCTGGGTGGCTCGCTCTTACGGGGATCGTTCTGACCTTCATTCCCCAGGTTAAGATGTATGCGAAATATGTGGCCCTCTATGCGCCGGTCCTTATAATCGCGCTTATGGCACTTGCCCAGTTAAAGCTCCTTCTGAGCAATAAGTTCAAGTATTCCAGGAAAGATGACGGCTTCCCGATCTTCCTCGCGTCGATCTTTATCGGCATTGTCGAGATCATGGTGATAACGGGCACGGCGTTAAATGTTACGAATATCGAGAAGGCCTTCAGCAACAGCACCAACTGGGTAAATGCTCTTATTGTCTTTATCGTAATGAGTCTTTCTGCCGTTGCCCTGATCCTGTCTGACAAGAAATCAAAGGCTTCAGGCCAGGGAAGAACGGCATATTTTGCGAGCCCTGCTTACTTTATCGAGTCGCTCGTGCCTTCCGCTGTCCTTCTGGTCATCGGCTTGATGCAGGGAAATAAGGAACTTGCCGTTTATTCCGCGGTCGGCGTCGGGATCAGCGTCCTGCCGTGCGTCTGCGCCATACCGATCAAGCGCATCTCTGACTATTATGAGGTGTCGGGGCTTGTTTTCGGGATCATCGCAGGAATAATCGTATTCCTGGCCGGCTGACCTTAGATTAATCGGAAAACTTCTCCTTATATAAAATAATTGTTGACTTTGACTTGCCCTTCGGTGTATTATACGCGGGTGACCGCATGCGACGGGCTTTTTTAAATGCGCTTTTTTATAGCGATGCCTTGGTTTTATGCAGCGAGACTGGAAGAACAGGAGGAACGAATATGTACGCAGTAATTAAGACAGGCGGCAAGCAGTACAAGGTTTCTGTTGACGATGAGATCTTCGTTGAGAAGCTTGAAGGTGAGGCTGGCAGCCAGGTTACTTTCGATGAAGTACTTGCAGTATCTGATGACAACGGTATCGTAGCCGGTGATGTTAAGGCTACAGTAACGGGTGAGATCGTTAAGCAGGGAAGAAACAAGAAGGTTATCGTCTCTAAGTACAAGGCTAAGAAGGGCTACAGAAGAAAGAATGGCCACAGACAGCCTTACACACGTGTACTTATCAAGGCTATCAACGCGTAAGTCAGGGCTTAAGGCTTTATGATTTCCGTTATCGTCAATAGGGAAGATTCTCGTATCTGTGCTATTTATGCCAACGGGCATGCAGGCTACGATGAATTCGGCAGAGACATAATCTGCAGCGCAGTTTCAACACTTTTGTTTACTGCTGCGAGCGCCCTGGAAGATATTTGCGGTTATGACAGCGAATCTTTCTTCCGTATCAGCAATGAGGGCGAAGAAGACGTTAATTTGAGGATAACGGTTCCCGATATAGGGAGCGATGAGACAAAGGACAGGGCTCAGGTAATAATGAGGACTTGTGAATTAGGTCTTATCGGGATAGCAAGAGATTATAACGACAGTAAGAAGAAGTACGTAGAGATAATTCATTCAAGAACACCGGAGGTGTAATTATGATTAAGTTTAATTTACAGCTCTTCGCACATAAGAAGGGAATGGGTTCCACCAAGAACGGCCGTGAGTCCCAGTCCAAGAGATTAGGAGCGAAGAAAGGTGACGGACAGTCAGTTCTGGCCGGCAATATCCTTGTTAGACAGCGTGGCACAAAGATCCATCCCGGCACAAACGTCGGTATCGGATCCGATGATACACTTTTCGCTTTGATTGACGGTACAGTCAAGTATGAGCGTATGGGCAAGGATAAGAAGCAGGTTAGCGTTTATCCTGTAGCCTAATTTTAGGTATTTCAGAAGAAACCAAGAGGAGCAGTCTGTCGCATTATTGCGATCGGGCTGCTCTTGTATTTAGGAGAATCAGATGTTTATAGATCACTCTAAGATTTATGTTAAAGCGGGAGACGGCGGTAACGGCTGCCTCAGCTTCCATACCGAGAAGTACATTACCAACGGCGGACCCGACGGTGGTGACGGCGGCGACGGCGGAAATGTTGTTTTGCAGGCCGCACCGAATCTGACGAGCCTTCAGAACTTCAGATTCAAGCACAAGTTCATTGCGCAGAACGGTGCAAAGGGCATGAGCAAAAAGATGTACGGCAAGCGCGGTGAGGACCTCATCATCGGTGTTCCCGTCGGCACTGTCGTAAAAGACGTCGAATCCGGCGAGATCATTGCTGATCTTACGGAAGCCGGACAGGAGATCATAGTTGCCAGAGGCGGCAAGGGCGGCCTTGGCAACATGCACTATGCCAATTCCATCAGACAGGCTCCGCAGTTTGCGACACCGGGATCTCACGGTGAGGAAAGAGAGCTCGCGATCGAATTAAAGCTCATCGCAGATGTCGGTCTCGTAGGCTTCCCTAATGCCGGAAAATCAACACTCCTCTCAGTTCTTACAAGAGCCAAGCCGAAGATCGCGGACTATCCGTTCACGACTTTGGAACCCGTTTTGGGCGTAGTATCCAAGGACGATTTCTCATATGTAATTGCAGACATTCCGGGCATCATCGAGAATGCACACGAGGGCGCAGGCTTAGGCCACGACTTCTTAAGACATATCGAGAGAACAAGGCTCCTTGTCCATGTCGTGGATCTCTCAGGTACTGACGGCAGGGATCCGATGGACGACTTCAAGACCATCAACAAGGAACTTGAGGAATTCAGCCTTGAGCTCGCTTCAAGACCACAGATCGTTGTCGGCAACAAGTGTGACGGCGTATCGGATGAGGACGCTCAGAAGTTCGTTGACGAGGTAAAGGCACTGGGTTATGAGGATGTTTACATCATTTCTGCTGCAGGCCGTATCGGTATCGATGAACTGGCTGACAAGATCACTGAGGCAGTATCGAAGCTCCCTCCCACGGTCCTTCACGATATTGCTGACGGCAGTGAGAGAGTCTACACATTTGATGAAGGCAAGAAGTATGAGATCATCATCAACGAGGACGGCAATTTCGAAGTAACAGGAAAGTGGATCAACAAGATCTTCAATTCCACGAACTTCGGAGACACCGAATCGACGAACTTCTTCCAGAGAACACTTGAGAACGAGGGCGTTTTCGAGGAACTCAAGAAAATGGGCGTCAAGGAAGGCGATACCGTCAAGGTCTGCGATCTCGAATTCGATTATTATGACTAAGATTTCAAAATTGGAGCTCTTTGTTCACATATTATTAACAAACGTTCCCTTATGATGCCTTAATGGTACTGTACTATTAAAGCGTAAGAACGAGACCACTTTGGATAAGAGTTTTGAGTTTGTTTGTAGAGATGCCGTAGTTGAAAGCTACGGCATCTTTTTGTTTGTGTCATTTTGACAGTCTTTATTTTTGCCGTTTATAGGGTAAAATAGGTTAGATTATGGAATTGAAAGGGATTGTATGGATTTCCTTCTGCAGATAGTAACAAATAAGATCCTGGTCGTAGGCGTTGTTTCCTGGTTTCTGGCCCAGGTCTTTAAGTGTATAAGCAATTTTATCCTGACAAAGAAATTCAGCATCGAGAGGCTTTTCGGTGACGGAGGAATGCCTTCGGGGCACTCTGCGACAGTTACTTCGGTTGCGATCGCAGCCGGCCTTTATAACGGTTTTGATTCTCCTGTTTTCGCTGTTGCGATGATCCTCGCGATCGTTGTAATGCATGATGCGATGAACGTTAGATATCAGGCAGGCAAGCAGGCTGAGCTTCTCAATGTCATGGCTGAGATGTTTGAGAAAGTTACGGGCACGGATCTTCCCAACGAAGAGAAGCTCAAGGAACTCCTCGGACACACACCTTTGCAGGTTGCGGCAGGCTTTGTGCTCGGCGTGGCTACTGCTATCGTAATGTATCTCGTTTTCTGATATTCCTATGATTTCCGGCGATATCTATAAGGAATTAGTATCTCTTCAGGACAAAGGTTACCGCGATATGCAGATAACCATAATCCCCACGGTTGATGCTGATTCGATAATAGGTGTCAGGACACCGGCATTAAGGACCCTTGCAAAAGAGCTGTCGAAGAGGGAAGACATCGGTCGGTTCCTTGACAGCCTTCCTCATAAGCATTTTGAAGAGAACCAGCTCCACGCATTCATTCTCTCGGGCATGAAGGATGCCGCAAGAGCATTTGAGCTCGTTGATAAGTTTCTTCCGTACGTTGACAACTGGGCAACCTGTGACCAGATGTCTCCGAAGGTCTTTAAGAAGCATAAGGATCTTCTTCTCGAATACACAGACAAGTGGATAGGTTCGGATCACCCTTATGTCAAGAGGTTCGGAATAGGGATGCTTATGGAGCATTTCCTTGATGAGGACTTTAAGACCTCCTATCTTACCAAGGTCTCGAAAATAAGATCTGACGAGTATTACGTCAACATGATGATCGCCTGGTATTTTGCAACAGCTCTTGCAAAACAATATGACGCAACTTTACCATATATAGAGAAGAATAAATTAGACATTTGGACACACAACAAATCGATTCAGAAAGCCGTAGAAAGTTATAGAATTACACCCGAACAGAAAGAATACCTGAAGACACTCAAAAGGAAGGCGTAAGTCATGATCTATACAATTACTCTTAATCCTGCAGTCGATGTCAGCCTTCATGTCAGAGAAGGTCTTTTGCCCGGAAGTATCAACCAGTCTTTTGCAGAAAGAACAGACCCGGGCGGAAAAGGAATAAACGTATCCAAGACTCTTAAGGTAATGGGCCAGGATTCCGTTATCTGCGTCGGCATCTGCGGCGAGGACGGTGACAGGCTTCTTTCCATGTTAAAGAGCATCGGCTCCGAAGTCATCAGCGTCAGATATCCTGCGGGAAACACCAGAACCAATATCAAGATTACCGGTGAGAACGGTGTAACAACGGATATCAACGGCAACGGCCCCCAGTATGACAAAGATACTGTTGAAGAGCTTAAGAACATTATCCTGTCCAAGATCACTTCAGGTGATACGATCGTAATCTCGGGAAGACCGCCTTTGGGTTCTCCTTCAGACATATATGCGGAACTTATCAGGAGCTTTAAGGAAGTTGAAGGTGTAAAAGTCATCCTTGATGCTTCCGATGAATACTTAAGAGAAGGGCTTGCAGAAAAGCCTTATGCCGTAAAGCCCACATGCGAGGAGCTCTGCATCGATAACGATGCCGACAGCGCGAAATACGAAGCCGGCGATCTCGTCTTAAGAGGCGTTACGAGATGCCTTATCTCAATGGGCGTCGTAGGTGCCGTTTTCGCGAGCAGGGACATGGAAGCGACATATACAAGAGCATTAGATGTTAAGGCCAACTGCACCACGGGCTGCGGAGACGCCATGACGGCTGGTCTTGCATATGCTTCGGAGACCGGAATGTCATCGGAGGATTCTTTCAGGCTCTGCATGGCACTTGCCGGTGCGGAAGCCGAGACAGAAGGAACGAATCCGCCTACCAAAGAGCGCGTAATGGAGTTATTTAACAGTGCCCCGATAAGCGGACAATAATTACCTTTCATATTGCAATAAACAAACAAACGTTCTATGATAATTCTACAAAGATTTGGTATAGTTTCTTTGTAGAATTATTTTTTGCGGGACCTTGGTGATATATGTTCAAACTTGTATCTGATTTTAAGCCGTCAGGCGATCAGCCTCAGGCCATAGATAATCTTGTTCAGGGTATTAAGGACGGTATGCGCGCCCAGACGCTCCTGGGTGTTACGGGTTCGGGCAAGACGTTTACCATGGCAAATATTATAGAGCGTGTCCAGCGTCCCACTTTGGTGCTTGCCCATAACAAGACCCTGGCAGGCCAGCTCTATGCCGAGTTTAAAGAGTTGTTCCCTGAGAATGCCGTAGAGTATTTCATCTCCTACTACGATTACTATCAGCCTGAAGCATATATCGCGGCTACCGATACATATATCGAGAAGGATTCATCGATCAATGACGAGATCGACCGTATGCGCCACGAGGCGACCAAGTCGCTTTTGACCAGAGATGACGTCATAATAGTGGCGTCCGTCTCATGCATATACGGTATCGGTGAGAAGGAAGATTATCTGTCCCTTGCGCTCATGCTCGAGACCGGTCTTGAGATCCCGATGGATAATGTCATGGCGCAGCTTATCAACATGCAGTACACGAGGAACGATTTCGACCTCTCAAGAGGCTGCTTCAGACGCAAAGGAGACGTTATCGACATCTGGACTCCTGATTCAGAACATACCCTCACGAGGATCAGTTTCTTCGGTGATGAGATAGATAAGATCAGTTATGTCGATGCCATAACGGGCAAGACCGAATTTACAAAGGATTATATCGAGCTGTTCCCGGCATCGCACTATGCGACCGGCAGGGCAAAGCTCAATAAGGCGATAGACAGGATCGAAGCTGAGCTTGAGGAGAGGCTTAAGGAGTTAAGGGAATCAGGTGACATGATCGCAGCATACCGCCTTGAGCAGCGCACCCGTTACGATATGGATATGCTAAGGGAGACGGGCTTCTGTAAGGGCATCGAGAACTATTCAAGACACATTGCGGGAAGAGAAGCAGGCGAGCCTCCGTGCACGCTGATGGACTTCTTCCCGGATGATTTCCTTTTGTTCATCGATGAGTCCCACCAGACCATACCTCAGGTAGGCGCCATGTATAACGGCGACAGATCGAGGAAGGAGATGCTTGTCCAATACGGATTCAGACTTCCTTCGGCATTCGATAACAGGCCTTTGAAGTTTGCCGAGTTCGAACAGAGAATGGGACAGACGATATTTGTCAGCGCCACTCCTGCAGATTACGAGAAGGAACACAGCGAACAGGTAGTAGAGCAGATGATAAGGCCTACGGGTCTTCTGGAGCCTGAGATATTCATACGCCCTGTAGAAGGCCAGATCGAAGATATCCTTGCCATGCTCAAGGAACAGAAGAAGACAGGCGATAAGAGCCTTATCATGACACTTACCAAGAGGATGGCTGAAGACCTGACCGACTTCCTTAAGAAGGAGAATATCAGGGTCACCTATCTGCATTCCGATATCAAGGCAGTCGAGCGCATGCAGATACTTAACCAGCTTCGAAATGATGAGGTCGACGTAATAGTCGGTATCAATCTCCTGAGGGAAGGTATCGACCTGCCTGAGGTATCGCTCCTCATGATACTTGATGCGGATAAGGAAGGATTCTTAAGGTCCGAGAGATCCCTGATCCAGATCATAGGACGCTGCGCCCGTAACGATCACGGCAGGGTAGTCCTCTATGCGGATGAGATAACGGATTCCATGATGAATGCCGTATCTGAGACAAACCGCAGAAGAGCGATCCAGCAGGAGTACAATAGAGTTAATAACATAACGCCTAAGACGATAAAGAAGGCCGTAAGAGATGTCTTTGATATCGTCGCCGAGAGCAGCAAGGATTCCGGCGGCAAGGGCAGAGGCAAAGGCTCGAAGAGCGGCGGCATAGATGCTGCAAGGCTCATCAACGAAGGCGTATCGGGCGGTACGGAAGAAGAGAACAAGAAGCTTATCGAGAAGCTTACGGTAGAGATGACCAAGGCTGCCAAGGACCTCGACTTTGAGAAGGCGGCTGAGATCAGGGATATAATCATTGAACTGAAGGGGAAGAAATGAGCGGCTTTTGTCACTTACATCTTCATACTGAATACAGTCTTCTTGACGGTGCGATCAAGATAAAGGATCTTGCGCAGAGACTTAAGGACATGGGCATGACTTCATGCGCCATAACCGATCACGGCGTAATGTACGGTGCAGTTTCTTTCTACCGTGAGATGAAGGCTAACGGGATCCATCCGGTAATCGGCTGTGAAGTCTATGTTGCACCGGGTTCCAGATTCGATAAGACAGTTGTTCCCGGAAGGGAAGACAAGTACTATAACCACCTGATCCTTCTGGCTAAGGACAACGTCGGTCTTGCAAATCTCAACAGACTCGTGTCTGCAGGCTTTACTGAAGGCTTTTACAGGCGCCCGAGGATCGATGAGGAGCTCCTCGAGAAATGGCACGAGGGTTTGATCTGTCTTTCAGGCTGCATTGCGGGGAAAGTAGCTTCGTTCATCTTATCCGGTGAGACTGAGAAGGCTGCGCAGACTGCGGTATGGTATGACAGGCTCTTCGGCAGGGGCAATTACTATCTTGAGATCCAGGCAAATACGACGCCCGAACAGGCTAAGGTTAATGCCGCCCTTGTTAAGATATCGAATGAGACAGGCATTCCTCTTGTTGCGACCAATGACTGTCATTATCTGATGAAGGATGACTATGAAGCGCAGGATATCCTTCTTTGCATTTCAACGGCGGCAAGGATAGATGACGAGAACCGTATGCGCATGTCCTGCAATGATTTCTATGTGAAGTCAGAGACTGAGATGAGACGCTTTTTCCCTGAGCTTTCCGAGGCCATCGAGAATACCGGAAAGATCGCTGACATGTGCCATGCCGAATACGATTTTGAGACCATCCACCTTCCTGTTTATGAGGTGCCCGAAGGATATAAGGATCACGCGGAATACTTGGCTGATCTGACTTATAAGGGACTTAAGAAGAGATTCGAGATAACGCCTCCCACGGGAAGCGCTGACGACTACATTAAGCGCGCCGAATATGAGCTTTCCGTTATCAACAGCATGGGATATACGGATTACTATCTCATAGTCTGGGACTTCATTAATTATGCAAAGACTCACGGGGTTATCGTCGGACCTGGAAGAGGTTCAGGCGCAGGTTCGCTCGTTGCATATGCGGTAGGTATCACGGATATCGACCCGATCAGATACGGTCTTGTTTTCGAGCGATTCCTAAACTCGGAGAGAGTATCGATGCCGGACTTCGACGTTGACTTCAACGATGAGAGAAGACAGATCGCAATAGACTATGTTACTGAGAAATACGGCAAGACGAGAGTTGCTCACGTAATCACTTTCGGTACGCTTGCTGCAAGGCAGGCCGTAAAGGACGTTGCAAGAGTACTTAACATGCCGATAGCGCAGAGCAATAAGCTCACGAAGATGATACCTTTCACGGTCGGAATGACTTTGAAGCAGGCGTTGGAGATCAGCACTGAATTCAAGGAAGCCTACGATACGGATCCCGAAGCGAGGAAAGTCATCGACATGGCAATGCGTGTTGAAGGACTTCCGAGAAATGCCGGTACGCACGCGGCGGGAATAATCATATCAGGTAAAGATATTACGGACATCGCGCCTTTGGCGGTAAATGACGATACGGTCGCTGTGCAGTTCGCGAAAACCGATGTCGAGAGCATAGGCCTTCTTAAGTTCGACTTTCTGGGCCTTAGGACTCTCACCGTTCTTCAGGACTGTGTAGAGCTCGTAAAGAATAACTACGGCAAGACTATAGATCTTGACCGCATTCCTTTGGATGATCCTGAGATCTTTAAGATGATAGGGCGAGGCGAGACCGTCGGCATATTCCAGCTTGAGAGCCGCGGCATGACTTCGTTCATGAAGCAGTTAGAGCCTGAAAGCCTGGAGGACATCATCGCCGGAATCTCACTTTACAGACCCGGCCCTATGGATCAGATCCCGAAGTATGTTGACTGCAAGAGGAATCCTTCGCACATCACATACGACCATCCGCTGCTCGAACCCATCTTAAACGTTACATACGGATGCGCGATCTATCAGGAACAGGTAATGCAGATCGTAAGAGATCTTGCAGGTTTCTCGATGGGACAGTCCGATAACATCAGACGTGCAATGAGCAAAAAGAAGAAGTCCATAATGGAGAACTACAGGAACCTCTTCATGTATGGCGGTATAGATGATAAGGGACGTCAGATCGACGGCTGCATAAAGCGCGGCGTTCCCGAGAAGACTGCTGCAAAGATCTTCGACGATGTAGCAGGCTTTGCCGGATACGCATTCAACAAATCGCATGCTGCATGTTATGCGGTCGTAGGTTACTGGACGGCTTATTTCAAATACTACTATCCGACAGAATTCATGGCGGCTACGCTCAATTCCTTCAGGAACGATCTCGGCAAGGCTTCGTACTATATCTCCTGCTGCTCTGCGATGGGAATAGAAGTGCTTCCGCCTGATATCAACAAGAGCCGTGAGCGCTTCACGACAGAAGGCGACCGCAAGATCAGGATAGGCCTGACCGTCATCAAGAATGTCGGTGAAGGCGCCGTGCTCGATATCTTAAATGACAGGGAGAAGAACGGCGATTACAAGTCGTTTGAAGACTTCGTCGTAAGAGGCGCAAAGATCGGCGTTAAGAAGAATGTTGCAGAAGCACTGATACTTGCTTCCTGCATGGATTCTTTCGGTCTTACCAGAGCCCAGATGACAGCCTGCGTGCAGACTGAATTAGACAGAATCGCACATTCTGACAGCCGCAATATCGAAGGCCAGTTATCGCTCTTTGATCTCGGCGGGAGCGAAGCCGCAGGGCCGTCCATATTTATCCCCGATATTCCTGAATATCCTGAAGCCCAAAAGCTCGGATATGAGAAGGAGATGGTCGGCATCTATCTGTCCGGCAATCCTCTTGCTTCCTATACCAAGCTGATATCTGAAGTCGCGACGTTCGACATGTCCGAAGCATCGGATATCTTATCGCTCTCGGGAAGTGATGCATTGGACGATAACAAGCAGGTTGCAATGTGCGGAATGGTAACTGACAAGCGTACCGGTTATACGAAGAAAAAGACCATGATGAGCACCATCACCTGTGAAGACTTGAGCGGTGCATTCGAAGTTCTGCTCTTCGGAAAGAATTTCGATACATATAACAGACTGGTCGAGAAGAATAAGCCTTATCTTTTTGTCGGCAGAAGACAGATGAGGGAAGGCGGCGAGCTCTCGATGTTCGCTGATTCCGTATTTGAACTGTCTGACGATCCCACGCTCTTAAGCAGGATAAGAAATGACAGGGGATACCAGACTGCATTAAGGGAAAGAGACGGAGCGCAGACCGTAAAGCCTATACCGGTTCCTGCCGTTAATACTAAGGCCGTTCAGACCGGTATTACGCAGAGTGTTCCCGCAGCTCCTGTTCAGGTTCAGCAGGAAGCTGCTCCTGACAAGGCTCCTGAGATCGTGGCAGGCGGCGGAGTCTTAAGGATCCGCTATTCCGGCAGGCCTGATTCGAAGGGCTTTAACAGGCTCTTGAACTTCCTTGCATATTTCCACGGCAATATGCCGGTAGAAGTCCTTTTCAAAGCTGATAACAGCGTATTAAGACTTGATAACATGTGCAGCATAGCGCCTGACGAGGCGGTGCTCACTAAACTTGCCGAATTAGTAGGTGAAGATAATATCGAGATGATCTAAAAGGAGGAGAGCCTTATGGACGAACAAAAAGTTGCTGAACTGAACAGAATAGTAAGAGAATGCAATCACATTGTTTTCTTTGGCGGAGCAGGCGTGTCGACTGAGAGCGGGATCCCTGATTTCAGGAGCAAGGACGGCCTTTATAACCAGCATGACGTAAAGTTCGACAGATACAGTCCGGAATACCTCCTGAGCATCGACTGCCTTGTCGATCACCCGGATGTCTTCTATGAGTTCTACAGACAGAAGCTCAACACTGCAGGCATCGAGCCGAACAGAGCCCACTATAAGCTCGCAGAGATGGAGAAGGCCGGAAAACTCGACGGCATCATAACGCAGAATATCGACGGACTTCATCAGAGAGCAGGAAGCAAGAATGTCCAGGAGGTTCATGGCACAACATACCGCAACTACTGCATGAAGTGCCATGAGCAATATCCTTTCGATTTCATCTTCAAATCAGAAGGTCCTATCCCCAAGTGTCCCAAATGCGGCGGCATGGTAAGGCCTGATGTCACGCTTTACGGCGAAGGACTGCCTCAAACAGCATGGATCGAATCCAAAAGGCTCGTGTTCAGGGCAGACTGCCTAATAATCGGCGGTACTTCGCTGGCTGTTCAGCCGGCAGCTTCACTGGCTTATGATTTCTCAGGCAAGTATCTTGTAATAATCAACAGGGATAAGACGTTTGCGGACAGGAACGCACATCTTGTATTTCATGACAATATCACTGAGGTTCTGGATTCGATAGTTCTGGAATAGAATCGTTGAAAACTGATATTGATGTTGATTGTTATGGTTTTAATTTGCTGAAATAGTTATTCAGCCTGTTTAGTGCGTCATCGTCTAATTCTATGCATTGACTTACAACTGCAAATAGCAGCGGCGAATCATTGCGGTTGATAATAATGTACTCTGAGGAACCCTGTTCGCTTTTACCTGAAAGATAATCAACTGAAGTGTTTAATGCTTTAGCCATTTCCTTGACCACCTGAATAGATGGTGTTCTTATGCCTGTTTCGTATCTTTGATAAGCAGGTTGACTTACACCAATTAGTTTTGCTGCATCAGCTTGGGTGATTCCGAGTTCTGTACGGCGATTTTTGAGTCTCTCGATCATTATTTCCTGTTGCATCAGATTCTCCTTAAATTATGTTTAAATATATTGATTATACCAATGGTATATATTATAATCAAATATACCAATGGTATATTTTTGAAAGGAGATCCGTTATGGGATGTTGGACAGTAGCGTTAGGAAGATTGAAGATTGAACCGGAACCGACAGCGGATATGATTAAGGAATACCTGTTCTTTAGTGAGTATTCCTGTCCGGATGATTTCCGTAAGGACGAAGTGTTTAGCAATCCTTGGTTTTTTGATAAGAATTTGAATTTGGTTTCTTTTCCAGGAAAGTTTTTTGAACCGGAAATCTGGTACCAATTCTTGAAAGTAAACTTTTTCGAGAAGCGTGGTTATAAATTGATTGGCGATCCTGAATTTGAGAGTGAAGGTGAATTCGATCTGAATGAGGTTGGCAACGCTAGAACTGAAGAGTGGTATAGGACGAAGCCGATTCTCGAGGAACGCTTCCTTAAATCTAGAGTTCCATAATCACGGTGTTTATTGATATGCAAAAGACTAATAATGAAATCGGTTACATTAATAGTGGGGATATCCTTAAAGATATGTGCTCTATTATTGATGAAAGTATCGCGACCGCTTATCAATCCGTAAATGTTATTCTTGTAAGAAGAAATTGGCTAATAGGAAAACGAATAGCTGAAGAAGAATTGAAGGGAGAAAGAAGAGCGGAATATGGACTGGAGATCATTAAATATCTTTCAAAAGTCTTATCAAAACAGTATGGCAGAGGTTTTGATAAGACGAATCTCTATAGATATCTGAAATTCTATAATTACTTTCCCGAGATTGTTGACACAGCGTGTCAACAATCTCAAGACTTGCTTTCGTGGTCACATTACAGAGTCCTTTTGAGCGTCGGTGATAGCAAGGCTCGTGTTTGGTATGAGCAAGAATCGAAACAGCAGAATTGGTCGGTTCGTACTTTACAAAGAAATGTGGAGACACAATATTATTATAGATTGCTTTCATCACAGAATAAGAGGATTGTTGAACACGAAATGAAGAGTCGTACGGCTAAATATCAAAATGAAAAATATGATTACTTGAAAAATCCTTTTATTGCAGAATTTCTGGGCTTGGCTTCTAATACAGACTTAACTGAAACAAAACTAGAAACAGCTATATTGTCTAATTTGCAGAAGTTTATTATGGAATTAGGAAAGGGATATGCCTTTGTTGCACGTCAGCAGCGAATTAGCACTGATAAACGAGAGTATTACATAGATCTTGTCTTCTATAATTATATTTTAAAATGTTTTGTGCTAATTGATTTGAAGAATGGTAAAGTAACTCACCAAGATGTTGGCCAGATGGATATGTATATCCGCATGTATGATGAATTGGAAAGATCAGAAGGAGATAATCCTACTCTCGGAATCATATTGTGTTCTGAAACTGATGAAGATATAGCGCGCTATTCGGTAATGCATGGAAGTGAGCAATTGTTTGCCACGAAATATAAGCTCTATTTGCCAAGCGAAGATGAATTGCGTGCAGAGATTGAGAAACAGAAAGATATATATTATTTGCAACACAAGAATTCAGACACTGAAAAATAGTCCTCTCGTTTACTGAAGGAAATTGGTATCATAACGGTTTAGTCCTTTTTCTTATTTAGTGTATAATAATCTCTGAAAATCTTTTGATGTTTCGGAGGCATTTGTATGGGCAGACTTCTTTATGACGAGAGTAACCTTCCCGAGATCAACAGCCTTAAGGCTTTAAATTATGACGAAGTAGACAAGAGCACCGTTGAGCCGGTAAAGCGCGTTGGCGTGCTTACGAGCGGCGGTGATGCTCCGGGAATGAATGCGGCAATAAGAGCCGTTGTAAGAGCCGGTATAAATGCAGGATTTGAGATGTATGGCGTAACCAGAGGCTACCACGGACTCTGGAAGGGCGAGATCAAGCAGCTCGACGGCAGGAGCGTATCAGAGACACTCCAGCGCGGCGGCACATTCCTCATGACCGCAAGATCACAGTCTTTCATGACTGATCAGGGCGTTCTCAAGGGCGCCAAGATGATGGAAGCTTACGATCTTGATGCCTTGATCGTAATCGGAGGTGACGGTTCCTATAAGGGCGCAAGAGCTCTCGCAAGGATCGGAATCCCTGTTGTAGGCATGCCCGGTACGATCGACAACGACATCGCTTCCACAGAATATACGATCGGTTACGATACTGCGATGAATACTGCAATGCAGTGCATCGACAAGTTAAGAGATACGGCTTCATCACATGAGCGCTGCAGCGTTATCGAAGTAATGGGCAGACATGCAGGCTGGATCGCACTTAACGTAGGTATCGCTACGGGTGCTGAGAGCATCCTCATTCCTGAAGTTCCTTATGACTTCAATAAGGACGTATTGAGAGTTATCCTTGACGGCAGAAATACCGGCAAGAAGCACTATATCGTTATCGTTGCAGAAGGCGTCGGCCACGCTGAAGAGATCGCCAAGCAGATCGAAGAGGCTACAGGCATCGAGGCACGTCCTACGATCCTTGGACACCTCCAGAGAGGCGGTTCGCCGACATTAAGAGACAGGACAATGGCAAGCCTTATGGGCATCAAGGCCATCGACTGCCTCGTTGAGAAGAGATTTAACAGACTTGTAGTCCAGCAGCACGGAGAGATCTCCGATGTCGATATCGAGGAAGGTCTTGCTATGACAAAGACCATTACTCCCGACATCATCGAGAATATCAAGAGGCTTGGTTGATCTTACAGGTCAGTAGGGGATAGCCGACTATGTATGAATTCTTAAGCTTTGAAGAGAGCCTTGAGCGGAAGAAGATCCGCGGGCGCGTCTTGAATACGCTTGAATTTACCAAGATCAGGGACAGCGTTACTTCCAAAGCAAGGACGTCTTACGGACGTGAGCTTTGCAGGGACATGGCACCTGTATGCGACATTGATCACGTGACAAAGGAACTGTCCTGCTCAAGGCAGGCAATGGACCATATCTTAAGATTCGGAATGCTTCCTTTAGGCGGCATGAGAGACTTAAGGGAAGCCCTGACTTATGCGAAGGCAGGCGGCACCTTGACGTGCGGCCAGCTGTTGGAGGCTGCTTCATTCCTGAAGGCTTCTGACGAGATCAGAAGAGCCATAGCAAAGGCGAGATCTGCAGGATCTCCTTTGGTGGATGAGACTGAGCCTGATGTCTGTGCTTATGCGGATAAGCTCGAGACATCGGATAAGCTCTTGGAGAAGATCGAGACATCGATCTTAGGCCAGGACGAAGTCTCGGATAAGGCGAGCAGGGAACTGTCTTCGATTAGAAGAGAGCGGAAGAACATCGCAAGCGGAATCAGGTCTTTGCTCGACCGCGTTATCCAAAATCACGCAGACATGCTCCAGGAGGGTATCGTAACGCTCCGTGAAGGAAGATACTGTATCCCTGTTAAGGCAGATTTCAACGGCAGGATCGAAGGCATCGTGCACGGTGCTTCATCTTCCGGCCAGACGCTCTTCATCGAGCCTATGAGCGTCGTTGAAGCCAATAACAAGATCGCAGAGCTTACCTTTGCAGAGCAGGCAGAGATCCAGAGGATCTTAAAGAGCTTTACCAATGAAGTAGTATCGATCAGTCCTTTGTTCGAGAACAACATGGAGATCGCAGCGCGCCTGGATTATATTTTCGCGAAGGCCGAATACGGAGTGGAGAATAATTCATTCTGCCCGAAGCTTAATACCGAAGGCAGGATCGATCTTAAGGGCGCAAGACACCCTTTGATCCCTAAGGAAAGCGTAGTCCCCGTCGATATCAAGGTCGGAGACAGTTACGATTCGCTTATCGTCACGGGTCCTAATACGGGCGGTAAGACGGTATCGCTTAAGACATGCGGACTTCTTGTTCTCATGACGATGGCAGGAATCCCGATCCCGACAGACGACGGGTCAGAAGTCTGTGTTTTCGACAAGGTGCTTGCTGATATCGGTGACGAACAGAGCATTGAAGAGAGCTTATCGACGTTCTCGTCGCACATGTCGAATATCGTATTCATCTTAAAGAACATCAGGGGAAAGTCACTGGTGCTCTTGGACGAGCTCGGTTCAGGCACGGATCCTACGGAAGGCGCTGCGCTTGCCATATCGATAATCGAAGAACTCCGCAAGAAGAACTGCATTGTAATGTCAACGACGCACTACAGAGAACTTAAGAGCTATGCGGAGACCACGGAAGGCGTAATGAACGCATCCTGCGAGTTCGATACGGAGACACTTGCACCGACATATAAGCTCATAACGGGCAGGCCGGGTTCTTCCAATGCATTCGTTATTTCGAGAAAGTTAGGCCTTGCCAAGCATATACTCGAAAATGCCAGGACGAGGATGTCCACGGACGAACTCAGATATGAAGAGCTTCTCTCAAAGGCTGAGGAAGATGCCAAGAGAGCAGAAGACCTTGCAAAGGAGAATGATGCGCTCAATGCCGAACTTAAGGCTCAGAAGGCACGCCTTGAAGAGGAGAATGCGAAGCTCAAGCAGTCCAAGACCAAGATCTTAAATGACATGAGAGCCGAACAGAAGAGGCTCTTGCAGGAGCAGGAAAGAGAGATAAGCGAAGAGCTCCGCGACTTAAGGAAGAGATCCAAGGATATGGACAGGGCCGAGCGCGAGAAAGAGCTCGATAAGATCAGAAGAAAGCTCCGTGCAGGAGTTCAGGATCTTGAAGTAGAAGACGATGAAGCCGTTGATACGGTCGCGTTAAGCGGCGAGCCCGTAAAGGAAGTCATCGAAGGCGAATGCTACTATGTCCCGTCCCTGGGGCAGACAGGTGTTGCTGAATCGAGCCTTTCTAAGAGCGGAACCGTAAATATCCTTTGCGGAAGCATGAAGATCGCCGTTAAGAAGAGCCAGCTCATGATGCCCACAAAGGCCCAGAGAGATGAATTCTTAAGGGGTAAGAACAAGGGCTCGCAGAAGGGCAAGGTCATCAAGACCATGTCTTCCGGTGATGACATGGGCAAGGTAAGGTTCAATGCGGCATCCACGACAAGATCTGAACTCATGCTGATCGGTATGACGACAGCCGAAGCAGAGTCCAGGCTCGCTAAATATCTTGAAGACTGCGTTCTTGCGGGTATCAGGGAAGCGAGGATTGTACACGGCAAAGGTACAGGAGCATTAAGATCCTGCGTGCAGGATATGCTGATAAAAGATGACAGGGTGGAGTCTTTCCGCGCCGGCGAACAGGGCGAGGGAGACGCAGGTGTTACAATAATCAAGTTCAGATAATAAGGGAGGAAGAAACATGTCAGAGAACAATGTTGATCAGCAGGTGCAGCCGGTACAGACAGCACAGCAGGTTCAGCCGGCAGAGACTGTACAGCAGGCGCAGGAAGCACAGCCTGCAGCCGCAACGCCGAAGAAGAGGGTAAGGGTTGGTTTTATCTTCCTTTCGATAGTTCCTGTTGCAGCGCTTATCGGTATCCAGTCGGTAACGCAGATTCCGTTTTTGATCAAGGCGATCTTTGATCTGAATTCAGGTACAGCTTCGGGTGATCCCTTTGCAGTCGGCGAGGAACTCCTTGAGATATTTAACACGAGATATGCTGTCTATGCTTATCTTCTCTATGCGGTGATCGGCCTTATCGTATTCGGGCTCTGGTATTATCTGGGATTTGTCAAAAAGAATCCCAAGGTCAGGATCAAGGAAGTCTTCGGCGTTAAATCGATACTTGCCGTTATCGGTGTCGTTATCGGCCTGCAGTTCCTTATAAATGCTGCTTTTGTAATAGCATTCTGGGTATTCCCTGATACGATGAACAACTATGTGGAGCTCATGAAAGCATCCGGCCTGATGGACAATCCGCTGATCACTATTCTTTACGGAATATTGCTCGGACCTGTCCTTGAGGAGCTTTGTTTAAGAGGCGTATGCTTCGGTTTCCTCGAAAAGTCCAACATCAAGCCGTTTTTCATCATCCTTATCTCAGGCATTCTTTTCGGTATCATGCACATGAATCTCGTACAGGGAATCTATGCTTCAGTCCTGGGCTTTTTCCTCGGATTCCTGAGATATAAGTACCGCTCATTAAAGATCACTGTCGCAGCCCATATTCTCTTCAACCTGATGGGTACATATGGTGACCAGCTTATCGGTGAACTCGATCTTCCCCAAGGCGGAACTCTTATTTTAGGAGGCTTGTCACTCTTCGTTCTTGTATTCACCGTAATACTCGTAAACGGCGATAATAAAGCGCGTAAAGAACCCGCTTGATAAGAATTTTTATGATAAAATAAATTTGTAAATCAATTTCTGAGGAGATATCGGACGTGCCTAACGAAGAAGAACACATGTCAGAGGCCTTGGTCAGGATCTTTGAGAACGTTGTCTTGACCGAAGAGAAATCTCTTCAGGCAGGTTATTTCAAGGACCTGTCTATCGCTGAAATGCATACCCTTACCGCTATCGGACCTTATGAAGCCCGTACGATGACGAATACCGCAGAAGATCTCGGCATTACGACGGGTACTCTGACTGTAGCCATAGACAGGCTCGTCAAGAAGGGTTATGTCCACAGGGAACGTGATAAGCGCGATAAGAGGATCGTAAGGATCAGCCTTACGCATAACGGAAAGCTTGCATGCAGAATGAACAGCAAGTTCCACAGAGTTTTGGCTAAGCATATCCTTGCAGGTTACGACGAAAAAGACAGAAAGCATCTGTTAGATCTCGTTGATGAAGTTGACAGATACGTTGAGCAGCAGCTCAAGCGTTACGACAGCAGTGAGAATGTAAGAGCGACCGCAAGACAGGTTGCTACAGACACCAATAAGGAGAAGAAGTAATATGGCTGATTCTGATAACCTTAGAACGAAAGTTAAAGAAGACGTAATTAGAATCATGGCAGAGACTCTTGAGATATCTCCTGAAGAGATAACGTCCGATCTGGCTTTCAATACTGATCTGCCCTTCGATTCGCTTCAGCTCTATGAATTTGTTATTGATGTCGAAGAGACATATAACATCCGTCTGCCCGATGAGCTTCTTGATCAGGTCAAGACTGTAGATGACATGATCGATATCGTCATGAAGCTTACCAAAAAGGCATAAACGGCATTTCCGAT
Organism: Oscillospiraceae bacterium; assembly: GCA_902764825.1. Lineage (GTDB taxonomy): Bacteria > Bacillota > Clostridia > Saccharofermentanales > Saccharofermentanaceae > Saccharofermentans. The sequence goes on along the minus strand of CACWXL010000001.1, from coordinate 453,169 downwards.
GAAGAAGCTATTTATCGTTAACAGCAGAGCTGAATCCAAAGCCCTTGCAAGGTTTAAGTCAGCTTATTTCGATTATTCCGCAGGCAAAGAGAGTGAGACCCGCGTGGTCTATACTGAGTTTGCGGGACATGCGGCAGAGGTGGCATCCAAGGCTGCTGAAGAAGACGATCTCCTCGTTATCGCATGCGGCGGTGACGGTACTATCCATGAAGTCGCAAATGCTCTGGCAGAGTCTTCCACGCCCCTTGCGGTAATCCCTCTTGGCACAGGCAATGATTTCACGAGGTCCGTGATGAATGAGGATCACAGGAGCAATTGTGAGGTCTGTATCGGGGATGTATTCAGGAACAATTACAAGATAAAGGATATCGACCTCATTAAGGTCACATCCTATGACAGGAACGATAAGAAGATCGACGCCAATTCCGCCTGGTGCATCAACGTTGCGTCTATAGGACTTGATACTGAAGTCCAGCTCAGGGCAAAGGGCAAGGTCTTAGCTCATCCGAACTCTAGTCTTATAAGGAGCACCGCCTACTCGACATCTGCTTTGGGATGTATCTTCGGCAACAGGCATTTTGATTTTAAGTTCAATGCGAAAAGATCAGACGGCAAGCCTGACGAATCTGAGAAATCCAGGTATACGCTCATCTCGGTATGCAACGCGTCCTACTACGGCGACGGCTTCTGTCCGGCTCCGAAGGCGGTTTTAGACGACGGACTGATGAACTGCTGCGCCATCGATGCGGTAAGCCTTATGAGATCTCTTTATCTGATCACGAAATACAAGAAGGGCACGCATGACGGCTATAAGGAGATCGATAATTTCACTACGGCTTCTCTTACCGTTACGGCCACAGGCGCCAGGGATCTGAACGGCAACTATGACGGCGAGGACTTCTCAGGCCACAAAGTCACCTTCGAGTGCGTGCCGGGCGCCATCAAGCTCGCTTTTTACGGCTAAGCAATTAGGCAAAATTACAGCAATCTACATTTTTCATATATTACGCGCGTGATATTACAAGTATTTTATTTTGTCAGCGTGAGTATCTTTGCTATAATTACAAGTTATGGAAAGCATAATCAGAGACAGGATCAATAACTACAGAGCATACGGCGTAAATGACAGGGCGATCGAGGCCGCAGTTAAGGCTGAAGAGGCGCTTGCAGACGTTTATGCCCGTATCGATGACATTGTTACATATAACGAGCTGAAGGTGCTTGATGCCTTCAGATCAGAGAAATTCTCCGATACACACATGGGCCTTACGTCAGGCTACGGCTACGACGACGTGGGCAGGGAGAAGATAGAGAACATTTTCGCAAAAGTATTCAAGGCAGAAAAAGCTTATGTCAGATGGCAGATAAGCACGGGTTCGCAGGCAATCTCAGCCATGCTCTACGGAGCTTTAAGGCCCGGTGACATCATGCTCTCCGTTACCGGCAGGCCCTACGATACGCTTATGGCGACGATCGGCATCTCATCCGGTAAGAACGACATGTCGCTCGTGTCTTACGGCATCAAGTATGAGGAAGTCGAGCTCAAGGCTGACGGCACGCCTGATCTTGAAGCGATCAGGGCAGCGATCAAGCCTGAGACCAAGATGGTATTTATCCAGAAGTCCAGAGGTTATACGGGCAGAAGAGCGCTCCTGACAGATGATATCGAGAAGATCGCATCTCTTGCTCATTCGATAAGAGAAGACATCATCGTAGCAGTAGATAACTGCTACGGCGAATTCACCGAGAAGAGAGAGCCTATTGAAGCCGGCGCTGACGTTATCGCAGGATCCCTTATCAAGAATCCGGGCGGCGGAATCGCAAGGACAGGCGGTTATATTGCAGGAAGAGAAGACCTTGTAGAGAATGCCGCAAGACACCTTACAACTCCAGGCTTAGGCAGCGAAGTAGGTCCTACGTTAGGTGCCAATTCCATGATCGCAAGAGGCCTTTTCACGGCTCCTCAGTGTGTCGGAGAGTGCCTTAAGGGTGCTGCATTTGCGGCTGAGATCCTTGGCGGTCAGGGATATAAGACAAGCCCGGCTTCTGATGAAGTAAGAGGCGATATCGTTCAGACTATAGAATTCGGAGATCCTGATAAGATGAGCAGATTCTGTGCTGCGATCCAGTCATGCTCTCCCGTTGATTCGTTCGTAACACCCGTGCCGTGGGATATGCCCGGTTATGACGACCAGGTCATCATGGCAGCAGGTGCGTTCGTACAGGGCGCCACGACCGAGCTCTCATGCGACGGTCCAATGAAGCCGCCCTATATCGCATATATGCAGGGAAGCCTTGCAAAGGAACAGGCAAAACTTGCCTGCATGCTCGTTATTGAGGAATAAAGGATATGGCAGACGGTAAGCAGTGGTACAACAATCCGAATGAACCCGCTAAGAGAAAAGTAAGCGGGAATCCGGCACGCCCTGCGAACAAGTCAGGAAAGCCCGTATCCGGAAGCGCTGTGAACAGACCTGCAGGACCTCAGGGAAGACTGCAGGGAAAGCCTCAGGCTAAGCCTTACGGAAGAAATCCTCAGGCAATAAGGAGCGGCGCTAAGCGTCCTTCGGGCAAGCCTGCCGATAAGAGATTCCGCGTTCAGGCTGGCAAAAAGCCCGTTCAGGTAAGAAATAACGGGGTAAGCTCTGCCGCACCCGCAAACAGCATAATCCCTAAGATCGATATCAACGGCAAGCCGTCAGCATCTGCTCCAAGAGCTCAGGTAAAGACTCCGTCAGGAAGACCCATGACCGCCCAGGAGAGAGCAAGGGCAAGGGAACAGCAGAAGATCCTGGCTCAGCAGAGGCGTAAGGAAGAAGCCAGGAACAGGGAACAGGCAAAGATAGAGAGAAGCGAATTCAAGCGTAAGAATCCTTCCCAGAAGAGTGCTGAGGGCCGTGCGATAAGGAACGGCATCCTTGGTGCCGTTGTTGTGGCATCAGCTCTTTTCGTGCTCGTATTCGTAGTTCACCATTTATATGACTATATCGCCGAGAAGCCTAATTTCTCATTCGTTACGGTAGGAAGCGTTGAACACACCATCGGTGCGAGAGCTTTGATCGTAAGAGATGAGGACGTTATCAACAGTGAGAATGCGGGCGAACTCGTTACGCAGATCACGGAAGGTTCCAGAGTCGCAAAGGGACAGGAACTTGCGATCGTCGTTCCCGAAGACATGAAGTCTGTGGTACAGAGCCTTAGAAATGTTCAGTCACAGATATCAGACGTTCAGCAGGAGCTGATCCTCTCCGGCGGTTCTGCCGAAGCAGACGTAATCTACAGAAACTATAACAAGAATCTGTCTTCGATCCTTGACTCCGTCAGGTTCGATGCTATGGGCGGCAATCTTAGCAACCTCGCATCCTACAGTTCTTCTGTCAACGTTATCCTCGATGAGAGAGACGACGAGATGAGTAAGATCGATTTCAACGATGAGAGGATCTCCGTCTTAAGAGGCGACGAAGCGGTATATGAAGCACAGGTCGAGAAATATGCGACAAAAGTTACCGCGCACAGACCGGGTATCGTATCCTTCAGACTTGACGGCAAGGAGCAGGATCTTGATTACAAGGCATTCCTTACAATGCCCGTCAATGAGGTCAAGGGTCTTATCAACAACTCTGTCGGTGCCATCTCATCTGACCTCACGATAGATGAACAGACACCTGTCGTAAGGATCGCACAGAACGAGAGCCAGTACCTTTCAGTCTATCTTTCTTCAAATGACGCGACATTGTCAGACTTTGCCGTAGGCACTCTTCATGACATCAATATCCGTACGGAAGGTATCGCGATCGATGACTGCAAGGTCGTACGCTGCGAGAATGACCAGTCGGGAATGCTCATTACGTTTGAGACTTCAAGAAGCGTAGAGGCGCTCCTTGACTTAAGGACCGTCGACATCGAGATCGTTATTACAGAGACAGACGGTATGAGAGTCTCTGTATCGAGCCTTGTAAACGAAGTCTATGCGCCTAAGGGTGAATCCTGCTTCTGCGTTTACCTTGTACCTGAGGCTAAAGCAAGCGCCGATACATTCGGTGATGAAGCTATATTCAACGTTACGATCCTTCCTAACGCACAGACAGATGAGGCAGGCAATGCGATAGAACAGCAGAATACATCCGTCGGAGGCTGTAAGGTCGTCTATAAGGAAGTACTGCCTGACGGCGGTATGATCGTTGCCTTCTCGACACCGAATGACTATTCGAACCTCAAGAAGATCGAAAAGCTCTATAAGGCAGGTTACAGGGCATCCTTTGTCGATACTGCGACAGGCCTGGGCATAATGACCGATAAGATCAAGGTATCTGATTATTCAGGTATGGCATCGGTCTATGTAAACAAGCAGGGCTTCGTTGAAGAGGTCAGGGTAATCCTGCTCGATAACGACAGAGAATTTGCGATCATCGAACGTGCGGGCAAGTCTTCTGTTCCGAATCTTAATACGGTCATCATTACAAATCCCAAGACTGTAAAGCCGGGAGATAAGGTCGAATAATAATATGGAATTTGATTTTACAGAAGAACTTAAGAACAAGATCTCAGATAATATCTTATCCGTAAAAGAATCTATAAGAGAAGCTGAAGCACTCGCAGGAAGAGATCCGGGGAGCGTTACCCTGATCGGAGTAACGAAGGTGTTCCCGGTGGAGTACGCAGAGGCTGCTGCCGTATCAGGACTTGTCGATCTGGGCGAGAACCGTGTCCAGGAACTGGTTCCGAAGGTCGAACGTTTTTCGAGCCTGGGGCTTGATGTAAACTGGCATCTCATAGGAACTCTTCAGAAGAATAAGGTCAAATATATTATCGGAAAGACAAGTCTTATTCATTCTGTAAATACTGTGGAACTTGCAGAGGAGATATCCAAGAGGTCATTAAGTAACAATGTTACTACGAGTATTTTGTTACAGGCCAATGTGTCAGGCGAGGAGAGCAAGCACGGCTTTGCACCTCACGAATTAAAGCCTGCCATAGATAAGATCATGGATATGCCTGCAATTAAGCTCTGCGGCCTTATGACAATGGCGCCCATTGAGACTTATGAAGGCGAGGCAAGGGAAGTCTTTGCTAAAACGCGCGTAATATATGAAGACCTCAGGTCATATACCGGTTTGGATTCCTGGAATGTCTTATCGATGGGCATGAGCCAGGACTACAGAAGCGCCATTTTAGAGGGCTCTACCCATATCAGGATCGGCACGGCAATATTCGGAAACAGAGCCGAATATAAGCCTGTGTAACATTGTTCGGTAAAAAATCCCTGATATTTGTTACATTTTGTAATAAAACCCCGTTTTAAGTTACCTTCTTGTGTCATATTGCCCAAAACTATTGAGGCGAAAATCAAAGTTCGTTAATATCCGAAGTATCTTATATGAATGTCCTTGGTCGGGCGAATTTTTAAGGAGGAAAAACAAATGGGCACTTTTAACGTTAAGAATTTCTTCGGCAGCATGTTCACACCTGTAGAAGATGAGATGGAAGAAAACTATTACGGTGAGGAAGAGGGCTACAATGAAGAAGATGCATACGAGCAGGAGCCTATTGCAGAGGAGACTTACTATGAGGAGCCTCGCACCTTCGTTCAGGAGCAGCCCGCAGTTACTACACCTGTAATGCAGCACAACGCAACAGTCATAATGCTCACACCTTATGACATCAGAACAAGCCAGATCGTTTGCGATCACATCCGTGAAGGCCACATCGTTATCTGCAACCTCACAAACACAGATAAGAATCAGAGAGTAGTTGACTACATCTCCGGCGGCGTTTATGCATTAGGCGGAAGAGTTGAGCCTACACCTGTTAAGACAACATTCGTTTGCACACCTAAGTCTGTAAACCTCGTTGTTGAGAATCAGGAAGCTGAGCAGATCGGCACAAAGGTTTCCGCTCTCTAATACTTAACTCACAAACAAAAAAGAAATAACGGGTTGTCTTATGACAACCCTTTTTCTTTGCCGAATCTTAACCATTGAATAAAATATCTTTGTTAATATATAATAATTAAAGCAAAGTCTCTTTAGGTGTCCGGAGGATATAGATTAATGAATAACGAAGATCGCGAATATTTATTTGACCACGCTCAGCAATTGTCTGAGATCCTTAACGAAGAATGCACTGAGCTCCTCGGAATGCTCGAAAAGATCGAGGACAGAGTAGCGATCTCAAGACGTATCAACAAGCTTGAAGATGACGGCGATCACGTATTCCACGCGTTTGCGGATAAGCTCCATCAGGTGGAGCAGGACCCCGAGAAGAGGATCAATATCTTCCAGATGGCAAGACATATCGAAGAGTGCATCGACATGGTAGATGAGCTCTCCATGACTATCGTCCGTTACAACACAAGGACAGTCAATCCGGGCATGAAGGCAAGCGTTAATGCCATTGCCGGCTGCGTTAAGAAAGAGATGCATCTTCTTAATATCCTTCGCACCTATGATCCTGAGAATAAGGAGCTTTTCTTAAGAGCCATCAATGAATTCGACGCATTTAAGGTCGACTTCTACAAGATGTATGACATGCTCATCTTCGGCCTTTTCTCACAGGCTCATGACACTGTTGACATCATCAGATGCAAAGCCATCTACGATGCGGTTAAAGATATTTTCAAGGCATTCGAAGTCTGCGCTGACGATTGCTATAAATACGTTATGGCAAGGAGCAACGACTCTGACGTTTGGGCAGTAGATAATAAGTAATATCCGTCATTCTCGCGGAATAAGGGTTTAATGAGTAATAAAGTCTCGCTGCCGGACAATTATCATATTGTCTGGGCTGAAGAATTTAATAAGGGTCAGCTTAAGGAAGAGTTCTGGAACGCAGAGACTCGTGCGCCGGGCTGGCTTGACGGCGAGAAGCAGGAATACTCAGGCACCGAGTGCATTGAAGTAAAAGACGGATGCCTTTCCATAAGACCTAAGATCACTACAAATAACTCCGGCGAGATGAGATATCTTTCCGGCAGGATCACTTCGATCGGCAAAAAGGATTTCACATACGGCAAGATTATAGCAAGGATCAAGGTCCCTAAGGCAAAGGGGCTCTTAAGCTATATCAGGCTGATGCCGTCTGAAGGCTACGATAAAGGATCGGAAAGCTACAAGGAATTTCCTTTGCACGGTCAGATCGACATGGTCGAGATATCAGGAAGCAGGACGGATGAAGCGTGCTCGCGCGTTGCATTCGGTTATCCTTACACAGAGCGTTACGGGAGCTTCCAGAGGCTTAATACGGATTTCTCAAGTGACTTCCATATCTTCTCGTGCGAGTGGGATCAGGATGAGATCATTTTCGCGTGCGACGGAAAAGAATATTACAGAACATCATACTGGTTCTCAAGATCAGGCGAAGTCGAAGAGCCTTATCCGGCACCGTTCAACAAGCCTTTCCACCTTGTAATAGGCGTCAGCGTCGGTTCTGACAGACTTGGCAGAGGTGACAATAAGGCTGAGATAGAAGGCAACGACGCAGAGCTCTTGATAGACTATGTAAGAGTCTATCAGAAGCCCAGATATAACAGACAGGTAACGAGGCCCGCAAGAGTCTTATCGCTCAATACGGAAGGCCCTGAAAGCGGGAATAACAACAATGCATTCTATGTAGCGGAAGGCGATCTGAACGCCAACGTAAGCTTCATGGAAGATGAGCTCATTATCACGCCTTCCTACATCTCCGGAGTGTCGGGTGAGACGAGACTCCTTCAGGGAGGATTCCCTTTCAGGAAAGGCGAATTCTATGAATTCTCCTTCGACGGCAGAGCTGATGAAGAGCGCACCATAAGATGCATATTCAAGTCTGACAATGAGGAGTCCGAACAGATCACGGATCCTTACACGATAAGGCTCGACAGGAACTGGCAGAAGCACAGGATGGTCTTCGAAGCTCCGAAGGATTATGACAGCGCTTCCATTGTTTTCGCGATCAATGCATTCTCAAAAGCATCGATACATATCCGCAATATCCTCCTGCGCAAGCGCATCAATAATGAAGACAGGCGCAAGCTCATAGCAGTGTGCGGCGTATGGGACGATTCGGATAACTACAGTCTGTTCATGAAAGCATTGCAGACTGAAGAGATAAAGAGCAGATTCATACTCTCGAGCTTTACTTTCAATGTTGATAATCCGGATCCCGTACAGACTGAACTGGAGCTTGATTTTGCCAATCTTCTTCTGAAGATGGATCTTGCCTGCATCATTATATTCGGAGAGATGATAAAGAGCAGGGAAGTCATTGACAGGCTCGTTGAGATAGGGCATGAGAAGGGCGTTCCGGTAATAACATTCCAGCGTCCCGTCAAAGGCTGCATCAATGCTGATTTTGAATACGATTCGGCATTCGAAGAGATGGTAAAGCATGTCATCGAAGTGCATGGTGCGAGAAGGCTCGACATGTTCGGCGGCTTTAGGGATAATCCGTTCTCTGAAGAGCGCATCATGATCTTCAAGAAGGTCCTTGACGATCACGGCATCAAGACAAATACGGCGAACATCTATTACGGCGATTTCTGGCAGGCTCCCGCATTTACGGTTATGTGCGATCTTCTGGAGAACGGCTATGAACTTCCGGATGCGATCATCTGCGCGAACGACTCAATGGCGATAGGCGTTATGGATGCGTTGAAGCGTTATGGAAAACGCATTCCCGAAGACGTAATAGTTACGGGATTTGACGGCATCTGGCAGGGCCAGTACAACGATCCTGTCTTAACGACTTGCGAACTCGATTATAAGCAGATACCCGAGCAGATATTAAAGAGGATCAATGACTGGAGTGACGGCAAAAAGACAGAGAACGATTCGTTCCTGATACCTTACAGACCTATGCACATGCAGTCCTGCGGATGCAAGGATCGTTCGGAATTCCAGTGGTCAAAGGCCGTAGATATACTTGCTGAAGAGAATATGGATTCGTTCAGGCACATGCTCGAAATGGGCCGCTTCGTATCCAGGATGACTTCATCGGAGAACCTGGATGAAGCTGCGGATAACCTGCAGAATTCCATCTGGATGTGGCGCAGCCAGTACTATTTCGTAGGCATCGTCGAACCTGATGAATGCTGTCATTCGATATTCCACGGAAGAGCGAATAAATATACTTTTGCGCAGAAGTTCTACCGCATGAGATATCCGATGCCGGATTACGACCTGATCCTTGCAAAAGACAGCAATATCAATGTCCTGCTGTTCAAGCAGATCAGATCGAACACTGAATCTTTCGGTTATGTCGTAAACGGTTATACGAGAGTATCGATGAGATCGGAGCAGCGATTCGAAGAGTTCGGAAACTTCATTAACGCTGCAGTTAACGCGGTCAATAACAACCGCAAGCTCATATCGACGAGCAGGACAAATGAGATGCTCTCGGAGCAGGATTTCCTGACAGGCCTTTATAACAGAAGAGGCTTCTTCACGGTGCTCAACAAGCTCCTTAACGTGCCTTCCAACAAGGGCAGGATACTGTCGCTCTTCTCTATCGATATGGATAAGCTCAAGACCATTAACGACACATACGGACACGAGAACGGCGACTTTGCGATCCAGACTCTTGCAAGGGCTATGCTGAAGTATGTTAAGGACAACGGTATCGCCGCAAGATACGGCGGTGATGAATTTGCTTTTGCGGTAATCGGTGACAAGAAGCTCGAGAATGAAGTGAAGAATATCAGGTTGGAGATCGAGCAGTATGCCGATTCCGATCCGGCAATGACTGATAAGCCTTACGAAGTAAGCGCAAGTCTCGGCATTGCAGAGCGCGTAATAGACAGCAATATAGATATTGAGGACATGATCCTCGAAGCCGATTCGAAAATGTACGCAGACAAGATGGCAAGAAAGCGTCTGCGCGGCTTCTGACAATCAGGGTGATAATAGGAACGGAAGGAGAAACACATGGGACGTAAACTGAATATCGGACTGGTAATAGACGATATCGACAATTTCTTTTCTAATCAGGCGGCCATAGGTGCGGAGCAGGCGGCAAAAACAATCGATGCCAATCTGTTCGTTTTCCCGGGCCACTACATCGGCAAGACCGACAGCAGATATGCCGACAGGAAGTATGAATATCAGTACAACATGATCTTCGATCTTCCGACCGAAAGAAACGTGGATATCATCTACATCCTTCAGGGACTTATATGTTCGAGGGCAGATATCGAGACCCAGAAGGCCTTTCTGCAGAAGATGCCCAAGGTCCCGATCGTATGTCTTTTCTCTGACTTTGAAGGATATCATTCGGTAACGTTCAACAATGCTTCCGGCCTTAAAGAAACGCTGGATCACCTTATAGAAAGACACGGTGCAAAAGATATCGGTTTTGTATCCGGACCCGTTACGAACAGGGATGCAAGGGAAAGACTTGATATATATAAGCAGGTGCTCGAAAACCATGGCATTCCCGTAGATGAGAACAAGATCGTATATGGCGATTTCTCGATGTCGAGCGAAGCTGTCACGGGCGATCTTTTAGATAAGAACAAAAAGCTTGATGCGGTCGTTTTCGCGAACGACTCAATGGCTGTTGGCGGATATAACGAACTTAACGCAAGAGGCCTTGTTCCGGGCAAGGATATCATGGTCGCAGGATTCGATGACGACATCTTCTCCGTGTCTTTGGAACCGCCTCTTACAACTGTCGAAGCAAGCTCTGCATCGCTCGCTTACAAGGCCGTTCTTAATGCGGAGAATTACATAAAGGGAACAGCGCTTAAAGACATGACGGTCGACACGCATCTCGTGCAGAGGAGTTCATGCGGATGCGAAGATTTCGATGCCGAAGTAATGTATAAGAGATTCCACATTGAAGGCAATGATATCGACGTAAATAAGGTCTATAAGATCATAAAGGAATATCTGTTCAATGACTTTGTTGACGCCGGTGCGATCACGGAAGCACTGGACGGTTTTGTAAGTTCATTCATCGCTTTCCTTAAGGCTGAAGATAAAGCGTCAATGACAGGAGAGATGAACGATAAATTTGCTCTTCTTCTCAAGTCGGATCTGTTCGTTCTGTCCACGAGAGAGAAGTTCTTCAATGTTCTCCAGACAATGCAGAACAAGTCTTTGAGCCTTATTGGCAGCGACAATGACAGAGACCTCATTAATGATGTCTTCACGAAGTTCTACAGAAGGATCGCTTTCTCGGGCATACTGCCGGCTAATTCCGCGAGAAGAAGAAATGAGAGGATGAGGAGCGTCGTAAACCGCCAGATGGGTGAGGTCTTCCTCAACGAGGGCGGATCGGAGATCCCTTATGAGAGCCTTTTGGGAGGTCTTTACGGATTGGGATTCGAGAAGTCGATGCTGTATCTTTTCCAGGGCAATGTTAAGAACAAAGGCGACGCTGACAACTGGCGTGTTCCTGCGTCGATCCTTCTTAAGGCATACAGCGAAGGCAAGGAGATAAAGACTCCGTCAGAAGAGCTCCAGCTCCTTCGTACCGAGTATGTTTTCGAGAACGAGTTCGTAGATGAATCAAAGCGAAGGACCATGATCGTAGCGCCTCTCTTCGTCGGCGAAAATGTATACGGTCTTCTCGTGATCGAGCTTCCACTCCAGTATTCGATAAGCGTGTCTTCCATCGCGTCACAGATCTCTGTAACGCTCAGATCCCTTTACATGATGGAAGAGCAGAATAAGGCCAAGCAGGCGCTGCAGAACTCTTTGGAAAGATTTATCAGGGACAACACCAAGCTCGAAGAGATCGCGCAGAAAGACGAGCTTACGGACCTTTATAACAGAAGAGGCTTTATCGCAAATTCCGAGAAGAAATTAGACGATCCGGTCAATCAGGACAAGGTCGCCGTCATCTGTTACGCGGACATGGATAATCTCAAGAAGATCAACGATAAGTATGGTCACGACGACGGTGACTTCGCGCTCTGCACGATCGCCGAGATACTGCGCGAATCTTTCAGAGATTCGGATGTCATAGGAAGGTTCGGAGGCGATGAATTCGTAACCCTCGCGATCACCGGCGCGGACATTGATGTCGACAAGCTCAAAGCCAGGATCGATACTGTTACCAAGCGTCTTAATGAGCAGGCCGGAAAGCCTTATCCCATCGAGATGAGCACAGGCATCTTCAAGTTCACGATCACGGGAAAGATCGATATCTACGAGATCCTGAACAATGCGGACGAGCTTCTTTATCAGGAGAAGATCGCGAAAAAGACGGGGCGCGCAAAAGAATAACCGATCGAGCAAGGTCAGGAAAGGAATCTGTTAAAAGTGAGTGTTGTTAAGAAACACAAGACCACAACGCTGTTTGTCGCTTTTTTCCTGACCGCCGGAATATGCAATATCTTTACCAGATCTGAAAGTGAGTTTATAGGCAGCATTATGTTCTGCTTAAATGCTGCGATACTGTTTGGTCTGATCCTCTTCTGGATGCAGACGGTAAGAGACCGCCTGCTTCCGACAAGATCCCGCTTCAATCTTCTTTTGTGCGGCGCTCTGATGCTCGTTTATCTGCTTATCAGAGTCATCAGATACCGTGTTCTTATAAGTTCAAATATAGTTGGAAGATATACCGCTTATCTGTACTTTATTCCGCTGCTCCTTATCCCGACGCTGCTTGTAATTACAGGTATTGAACTCTCATTCGGAAAAAGGCGTTTTGCCGGAAGGATCGAATATGCGCTGTTTGCTTCGGCAATCGTGTTGACGCTCCTGGCATTAACGAATGATCTTCACTTTCTGGTATACAGGCCTAAAGTGGATTATTCGGAGTTCAGGATGGACGGCGGCACGTATTCTCAAGGTCCGGGTTTCTTTATCATATGGGGATGGATCATCCTTAATCTTGTTGCCATGTTCTTCATGCTCTTCAAGGTCATGAGGAAAAAAGAACGGAAGATCGTCATTGAACTCATCCTGATCGTTGCCGTGTGGATCGTGTTAAGCGTGTTCTTCTCACTCGTGATCGAGAGATTAAATCTCGTAAGGATGTATAACCCGCCCGAGATCAATATCTTCTGCCTGATGCTCATTGCCGAATGCTGTATAAGGAACAGGCTTATTCCTTATAACGAGAATTATTCGGGCTTTCTCTCGAGAATGAAAGTGCCTTTGATCATCACGGACAACAAGATCAATGTCGTTCATGAGAGCGCTTCTCCGGTCAGTGTGTCAAAAGAGATCCTTGAAAGTGCCAGAAAAGACCCCGTACATATTGACGCGGAAACCAGGCTTTCCGGCATGAAGATACGTGCCGGATATGCATTCTGGACTGAGAATGAACATGAGCTTCACGAGGAGCAAAAACGCCTCGCGAGAGCCAATGAGATCTTGAATGAAGAGAACGATCTTATTGCAGTCGAGAACAGGCTCAAGGAGCAGAAAGCAAGGCTTGATGCGCAGGATCAGGTCTATGAGAATGTATCTTCGATCATAAGGCCAAAGCAGAAGCGGATAGAGGAATTGCTCGATAACATAAAGCCCGGCTCAGATTTTTTTGCACAGGCAATTGGCCTTGCCTGTGTCTATAATGCTTATTCCAAGAGAAAGACAAATCTTTCACTTATCGATGAAGCAACTCTTCCTAAGAGCAACAGGGAACTCTTCCTTGCGCTTTCTGAATCTGCCAGATTCCTTAAGTGCTGCGGGATAGAGGCTGCTGCAACAGGTGAGGAGTACTCTGATATTCCTCTGTCTGATATCCACGATATATACGACACTTTTGAGTCAGTCATCGAAGCATATATTTCCGTACTTAAGAGGATGACCGTGTCCATATTATCTGACGGCATAAGGATAGTCATGGAAGCAACGGGCAAAGCAGAACTGCCGGGCACGATACTTCCCGTAGAATGCAAGGAAAGCGACGGATTGCTGTTCTTTACTGTCCGTGTGAAAGATAAAGGGGGTGATGGCAAGTGACATCTCTTTATCTGACAGTGGATTCCGCTATCTGGTATATCATATGCTGCGTATCTTTAACACTGCTTGCAGGATCGATATCTATCCTCATCCGCATCTTTTTGGATTCGCGTAAGCTGAGTGCACGCGTTTTCGCGTTCATAAATACACTGTTCGCATTCCTTGTGTTCGTCATCCTGATGGATTGTTCGAGGTATGTCTCACCTGTTGAGGATAGACCTTTCTCATCTTTCCAGGCTATGCTGTTTGATCTGCCTTGGTATTTCTACGCAGGCGTTGAGGTGGTAAACGGTGTGCTGCTGCTCATCTGTTTCCGCGACAATGTCAGATACAGGAAAGAATACCTGACCGGCGATGCCGTGATCGATGCCATCAATTTACTTCCGGAAGGCATTTCGATAAGTGACATGTCCGGTCCTGTGCGCCTCGCAAATCTTAAGATGAACGACCTTTGCAAGGCTTTGACAGGAGAGAACTATATCGATGCCAAGCGATTCTGGAATTACGTGGCAGATGAAGGAAAAGAGCAGGGCGGTACATATCTGTTGAGAACTCCTGATGACAGAGTATGGATCTTTGAGAAAGACAGGCTCGAATCAGACGGAAATGATCTCGAGCAGATAACTGCAACAGACGTTACTGAACGCTTCAAGATCATTGACGAGCTGGAAGCAAAGAAAGAACATCTTGAAGATATTCAGAAGCGTATGAAGGCTGTCACGGACCTTTCCGGTGATATGTTCGTAGCGCAGGAAGAAGCCGATGCGAGAGCGGCGCTGCACAACCAGTTGGGCCAGGTCCTTCTTATGGGCAGATACTATATCGAACACAAGGATTCGACAGATCCTGAGATGGTATATCTTGCGACGAGGCAGATGAATCAGTTCCTGTTAGGTGAATCCGTAAAGCCTTATAGCGGCGAAGAGGAAGAACTTGCACTTGCAGTCAATATGGCAGGAAGCATCGGCGTTAAGGTAGTGATCGAAGGCGAAGCGCCTAAGAACAGCAAGATCCGGAAGATCCTTGCCGGTGCGGTCACAGAATGCGCTGCAAATACCGTAAAACATGCAGAAGGCGATACTGTTAATATCGATATCAGCAAGGACTCGAAAACAGTGATCGTTATCACCAACAACGGAAAACCACCGAAGGATGCCGTCACAGAGAGCGGCGGCCTGCTGTCCCTCAGAAAAAGCGTTGAAGAAGAAGGCGGCAGCATGAGAATAGAAAGTGACGGGGCATTCAGGCTTATCTTGGAGTTTTGACGACAAAGCGTTTGTAACATGTTTGTAATATGGTACAAATGGGTGATTTTCAAATTTTCTTTATTTTTGTAAGATTTATTTGTGTAATTGGATGAAGCGGGAGGCTTTGTCCGGTTTCCTAATGAAAACAAAGAAGGTTAACCTAAAATGTCTGATAAGACTTCCAAAACACGTGTCGTTGTTGTGGATGATCAGAATATCTCGCGCGGTTTTTTCGAGATGTATGTTCGTGCTGCATCCGGATATGAACTGACCGCAGGCTTAAGAAGCGCACAGGAATCATTAGGCTTTATCGAAAAGAACAAGCCTGACCTTATCATCATGGACGTCATGATGCAGGAAGGCATAGACGGCCTGAGCGCAGCAGCTCAGATAAAGCAAAATCATCCTGAAATAAAGATAATCCTTACCACATCGACTTCTGAGACCAGCTGGGAAGAAAAAGCCAAAGCTGCAGGGATCGAGAGCTTCTGGTACAAGGAATACGATGAACACGGTCTTATGGAGATCATGGACAGGACCATGAACGGTGAATCCGTTTATCCTTCCGAAGCGCCAAAGGTCCAGTTCGGAAAGATCACAAGAAGCGATCTTACTGACCGCGAACTCGAATTATTAAGAGAACTCACTTCCGGCATGACGAACGAGGAGATCGCCGATAAGCTTCAGATCTCCGTCAACACGGTAAAGAGACATATCCAGAACATCATGGAAAAGACAGGCTTTGAGAGCAGGCTCGACCTTGCTACAAATGCCAAATTATTAGGCCTTGTCGTAAGCGACAGGGACCGCCTTAAAGAGTGATCAACAAAGGGTCTATATAAAGAGAGGTAATCCTATGAAAGCAAAGATGTGTAAAGTCCTGAGCCTGACACTTGCAATGGTATTGGCATTCACGCTCATACCTGCAAGAGAGCTCGCTGCGTCAACAAACGAAGATACTTCCACAGACACAGTTCAGACTGAGGAAGAAGCTCCGGCAGATACTTCAAAAGATGACAAGGCAGAAAAACCTTCTGATGACAAGAAGGAAGAGCCTGCTGAAAAGGCACCCGAAGAAAAGAAAGATGATCCGGAAACAGAGACTCTTGCTGACAATAATGATGAAAAAACAGATGAAGTTGTTGAGACTAATTCTGCAGAAGTGAAAGATGATAAACAAGATAATACCTCTACAAAGTCAAGAGGAGCCGGTGATTCCAAAGGATCCACAGGTTTTATAAAACAGCCTAAAAGTGGGACTGTAAAGATTGATGACGGTATTAATATTGAGTGGGAAACAACATTTAACCCCGAGCTAATTGAAATAGGATTTTGGATCAATGGTGTTTTCACGGTCATTAAGACATTTGAAAAAGAGGATTTTTACACCATTTTTACGAGTGTGATTCCAAAGAATCCAACTGTTAATTTGCAATATGATGATGTAATAAACTCCACTAATTATGTGGTCCGAGCGTACTACGACTCTTCTAAGATGAATTTTGAGGATTCTGATCGTTTTACGCTTTCAAGAGAATCTCTTAAATTCACTTCATCGCCAGCTAATACATTAATTCCCCTTAAAGATCTTAATTTCTTTTCATGGAGCACTAATTTCAATCCTGAATTGATCAAGATTGGTTATTGGTCTGGAAATGTGTTTAACGTTGTTAAAGAAATTAATGAATTGGATTATTTAGCCGGAAAGATCCCGAAATCAACTCAAACTTATCTGAAATACGATGATGATTTTGAGGATTCTCCATATTATATCGTAAGAGCCTATTACTCGGTAAAGAAGGATCAATATTTAGATTCCTCACGATTCACGATTCAAAGAGAAGCTTTAGTTTTTGAAACTCAGCCGCAGGGTGGAATCGCTGCGCCAAATGATATTGTCTCGGTAAGTTGGGAAACGAATTTTAAACCTAAATATGTACAAATTGGCTTTTATTACAACGGCAAATTTAATATTGTTGCAGTCAGAGAACGTTTAGACTATCTGGGTGGTGAAATACCATTAAGCGCTTCCATAACTATCCCATATAAAGATATCATTACGTCTAATCAATATATTGCCAGAGCATATTACAACGATAAACTATTTGTAGATTCAAAAGAATTTGCACTATATAGGGGTGCGGTTGCCTTCAAAAAGCAACCGGTTGGCGGAACGGTTTCACCGCGATATGGAATCGAGATTAAATGGGGAACATATTTCAAACCTGAGATTGTAGAAATCGGTTATTTATCCGGAGATTCATTCCATGTTGTAAAGACGTTATCAACTGGAAATGGTCACGATCCTATGGTTGATGATTTAACATATTTGTATTATGAGGATCTTATAGCATCTTCTAATTACATCGTTAGGGCATATGCTGATTCAAACAAAGAGGACTATGCTGATTCCAGAACATTTACAATAGAAAAAGAACCTATAAAGTTTGAAGGTATAAATGCACCAAGAGAAGTATATCCGAACAAAGACCCTCAATATATTGGATGGGAGACCAATTTTTATCCCGAAAGGATAGAAATCGGTTATTGGGACGGTAATCAACGTAATATCGCTTATGAATTGAATGCCGAAAACAGTTACGATCCAAGTCTTCGAAAGAACTCAGTTCTTGCTATTTGGGGTAGAACAGTAACTTCTTCTGAATGGTATATCAGAGCATATTATGATTATGCGAACGATATATATGTTGATTCAGCTCGGTTCTCGCTTAATCAGGTTCCATTGAATATTTACTATATACCAAATGACGTTACTGTGAAACCAGGAGAAACCGCAGAACTGAGTTTTGCAACAAACTTTTATATGGATAATGAGATTATGGCAGATGCTGTTCTCGGGTATTTTGATGAAAATGGAGGACAACACGATATTGCATCAATAAATAATCTGTTTATGCAATGGGGACAGTTTAAAATTGATTATTCTGACAGCCGACTTGTATCCTCATCCAAATACTATATCAGAGCTTATTATCGTACAAGTTATATATGGTCAGACTATTTTTCAATCAGAAAAGTAGATACTTCAGGTAAATGCGGTGATAACCTTAATTGGTCATACGAAAATGGTGTGCTCACGATCTGCGGAACTGGCGCAATGTATAATTATGATGATTCCTTTATTGGTTCCGCACCTTGGCACTGGCTATCAGATGAAATAACTTCCGTTAATATAGGCTCGAATGTTACCACGATTGGAAATTTTGCTTTCAAAGATTGCAAATCGCTTAAGACGATAGTAATTCCGGAAAGTATAAGACAGATAGGCGAGTATTCATTCTATAAAGCAGGTCTTCAGAGTGTAACGATCAGTTCGAATATTATGCTCATCCCGACAGGTGCTTTTGCCGACAATGATCTTAGAAATGTAACTATTCCAAGCGGTATAGTTCAGATCAACAGTAATGCATTTGCTTCAAATCCGAATCTATGGAAAGTTACGTTCCCGTCTTCATTGGGTTCTATTGGAGATTGTGCATTTGCGAATTGCAGGATTAATGAGATTGTTCTTCCTGAAGGGTTAACAAGTATTGGAGAAGGCGCTTTCAGCAATAACAAAACTGTATGGGGAATTAAGTTCCCTGACAGCGTTACTAATATTGGTGCCAGAGCTTTTGCAGATTGCTCGGCCCTCCAAAAACTTGAGTTCGAAGGCGGTGCTCCTACTATTGGTTCGAATGCTTTTAGCAATGATACTGCGAAGGCATATTATGTGATCGGGTTGAATGGATGGGATTCTTCCACACTTAAGAATTACGGAGGAACAATAACTTGGGTAGGTTTACAGAAGTGTGGAGAGAACCTTACTTGGACATTGGACTCGGAAGGTGTGTTAACTATTACAGGAAGCGGTGCAATGCAATCCAATTTCGGAGATGGCAACCGTCCTGGTTGGTATAACAGAAGAAGTGAGATTAAAACAATTTATATTATGCCGGGAGTAGAGTCTATTGGTGGACATGCTTTTGCAAATTGCAGTAATGTTAATACAATAGTTTTTTATGGAAGCGCGCCCAAACCGGGAGTGCAAATGTTCCAAGGAATAACCGCGAACGCATATTACACTCCCGATGAATCGTGGACTGATTCAAAATTGGTTTCTTATGGCGGCAACATTACATGGATTCCTTCAAATGGTCAGTGCGGCGATAACTTGTTCTGGAGAATCGATGAGAATAAGATACTTCACATTACCGGAACAGGAGATATGTATGATTATCCCGGTAATTTCTCTCTCCCTTGGTATAAGTGGGCGGATGATATAGTTGGTGTCGAGATTGCTTCAGGTTGTACAAGCATTGGTGAAGGAGCTTTCTACAGTTGCTCGAAGATAGAGAGCGTTACTATGTCTTCAACTGTAAAGACAATAGGAAAGAATGCTTTCTACAGATGCTCAAGACTTAGCAGCATCAATCTGTCATCAGCTTTGACGACCATCGGTGAAAGTGCTTTCTATTATTGTTATGCTTTGTCAGAGATAACTATTCCTGATAAGGTTACTGTTATTGATGAAACGGCATTCATGGGCTGCAGTTCATTGATATCTGTTGTAATTCCTGACAGCGTAGTTACATTGGGCTTGCGCGCATTTGCTCAATGCTCTTCGTTGGAATATGTTGAGATAGGCAAGGGTGTTACAGTAATTCCTGGAAGCGCATTCAGTTCATGTAAGAATCTGGCATCTGTTGAGTTTTCAGGTGATGTTACGGCAATTTATAATTATGCTTTTATGGGCTGCTCATCGCTTGATTATATTGAATTGCCGGCATCACTCAAAGAACTTGGCATGAGTGCTTTTTCTGATTGCACATCACTGTCGAGGATAAAAATCCATGATAAGCTCGAATCCCTTGACTACGGAGTCTTCTCAGGCTGCTCAGCTCTGAGTGAAGCATTCTTCTATGGAACACCTGAGCAGTGGGATGCTGTTACGAAAGGATCATCTAATGCTGCATTGATTAATATAGTCCGTTGCGTACGCGCTGAAGGTGACTGCAGCAAGAATGACAGCACTGAGTACAGTGATGTTATGTGGAGACTTTTCTGGGACGGTGAATTACGTATATTTGGTTTCGGAAAGATGAATTCTTATGAAAATCCGAATTTCGCAAGTGATAGTAGTCTAATAGCTCCTTGGAATGGATTTAAAGACGATATTACATGCGTAATTATTGAAGAAGGTGTAACTAATGTGGGAAGTTTTGCTTTCTATAATTTTACTAATCTGAAATCTGCTATTCTTCCAGAAGGCATAAATTCTATTGAAAATTTTGCATTTGCTTTCTGTGGTTTTACGACGTTGAAACTGCCGGATACTATTACTGAGATACAGGGCCATGCATTTGTTAATTGTAGTAATTTGGAAAGTATTGTTATTCCTGATGGTGTGCAGGAAATAAGTGAAGGTACATTCTTCCGCTGCAAAGCTCTTACTACTGTTACTATTCCGGAAAGTGTAACCAAAATCGGCAAGGAAGCTTTCAGAGAATGCGTGGCACTTACTGAAATAACTATACCTTCTAATGTTACGATTATAAACAACTATGCATTTGATAGCTGTACGGGACTTGAGAAAGTTGAGCTTAATGAAGGCCTGAAAACTATAAATGACAGCGCTTTCAGTAATTGCAGCAGCTTGAAAGAAATAGTGATACCTTCAACAGTTACCTATATAGGCAACAAGGGTTTTTCAAAGTGTACTTCTCTTAAGACGGTTATTTTTACAGGAAATGCTCCATTGATCAGTACAAACCGTGCTTTCGAAAACGTAAGTACATACGCATACTATCCGGCAACTGATTCCACATGGACTGAATCTGTGCGTCAGGATTACGGCGGAACGATCAAGTGGGTACCGCTGGGAGAAGGCGACATTATCTTAAAGTTCTCGCATAACTGTTCATTCGGTAATAATCTGGCAGTAGGTTTCTACATTCCGAAGGAAGATGTCGAAGGTTTTGAAAACTACAGACTTGTAGTTAAGAAACAGGTGTTCAATGCCAGCGGTTCATCCTTTACTTGGAACGAAACAACGTTAACAGATTATATTGTTGAGGTCCAAGGCGGTGTAGAGTACTATAAATTTGTTTATAGAGGATTAGCTGCCTGTGAGATGGGTGATGAACTGAATGCCACTCTCTACATGGAGAAAGATGGTAATACCTATAACACAACGCCAGACAGATATAGTATTAAGGAGTACATTTATAACAGACTGAAGTATTCCGGTGATAATACTTTTAAGAGATTGATTGTTGATATGTTGAATTATGGTGCGGCAGCACAGAAGTATTTCAACTACAACTCGAGCGCAAGTCATCTTGTAAATGCAGACCTGACAGACGAACAAAAAGCATATCAGACAACCGTGCTTAATGCCGAGTCTGCAGCAGGAACTGACAAGACCGAAGGTGCTACCGCAAGAATCATTGGAAAAATGGTTGTGTTTGGCAACAGTACAGAATTAAAGTATTTCATGCAATTTGATTCCGGAGCGCCAAATGATAACGTAAAACTGGTTCTTTCATATGTTGCTGTTAATGGCGAAACATATACAACAACAATTAATGCGTCTGATTTCGCATATGATTCAACCTACAAAGCATATACCGCAAAGATTACAAGTATTTCTGCGGCAGATATGTCTAGTGTCATTACTGCTAAGATACTTGATGGTGATACTTTGATCAGTGATGTGGTTTATTACAGCATCGAGACTTATGTGTATAACAGGCTCGAGAAATCGACCGATGAAGCGTTTAAAGAATTGGCAAGAGCTATGCTAATTTACGGTAAATCAGCCAAAGCGTATTTTTTACATGAGTAAGATAAGGAGGAATACATATGAAAGAGTCTTATGAAGAAGTGAAAGTGCAGGTTGTGATGTTTGAGGAGAAAGATATTATTACCTACTCATGTTCTCCCGAATATGGCGGTGAATTTGATCCATAACATTCATCACAAGCTTCTTTGCAATTCAAAAAGCGCTGTCGTTTGGCAGCGCTTTCAACATTTTTTATACAGCAGTTTTTCTTTCGTGGATCTTCTTTATTGCCACCTGGTATATCAGGTAGGCAACAGCGCTTGTTCCGAGACCAAGTAAGAGGCCGCAGAGAACGTCTGTGGGGTAGTGGACGCCGACGTACATTCTGGAGAATGCGAGGAGCGTGGCATACATGATGAGGATTACAGAAATAAGCTTGAAGGTGAGAGAAGGATCTTCGCGTTTGAACTCGCCGGTCTTTTCAATCATGGGAAGGCCGAACAATGCGACTACGAGCATTGCGCCTGCGACGGCAAAAGCAGCGCCTGTGTGGCCGGAAGGGAAGGAGTAATCGCTCTGTCTGCCGACGAGATTGATAAGTCCTTCGATCTCGTCATAAGGTCTTGTTCTTGCGATGAGATTCTTCAGGAGAACGTTATTGAGGAGAGCTTCGATCACGATGCTTATCGTGGACATGATGCCGATGGCTCTTGTGCGCGGAATGATGAGAAAAGCCAGGATAAGGACGATCAGCAGAATGCCCTTATCACCGGAATGGGTCAAGACCTTCATGATCGGGTTTAGAAAATCCGACCTGATATATTCCTGAATGTAAAGCAGAAAGCCTGCATCCCAGCTCATATCCAACCTCTAAAATTAGTTTTACCTGATTATTGTAATACTAATTCTGTTACAAACCCGTGAAAATTGAGGGAACAGGTCTTTACTCTTCGGGAGGCATCGGAAGTGTCGCACCGCCGAAAGGCATGCAGATGACAGAGCAATCTTCACCGTATCTTGCATATGCTTCGTCGAATGCTTCCTGTGCTGAGTGCATAGGCTCTAAGAATATGGACCTTACAAAGTCGTCGTCCATTTCTGAGATAAGAACTATCTTGGCGTGCTTTAATACCATTGCGATGGCAGCTGCCTTGTGACCGCCTAACTGGAAGTCTTTTCCGACTCTCTCGATAAGTTCATCCGGTGTGTTTGCAGTCGTGAGCCACTCTTCGAACTTTGCGCTGCCAAGGCCCTCATTGCATGCACCGACGACAATGATCGTGCCGCCGTCAGCTACGGCATACTTGGAGTTATCAAGAGCCTTCTGTGTCTGGTAGAGGTTGGCGTCCTTGGGCGCGCCTCCCTGTGAGACGATAACGATGTCGGCTCTTCTCTTAAGGGGCTTTCTGTACATCTTATCGAGATATTTGCAGCCTTCCCTGTGAGCCTTTGTAACGTCGCCTGCGACGCAGTAAACGATGTGCTTGTGCTCATCAAGGATAGGGTTAACGATGAAGCTCAAGTGGCAGAATGTCTCAGACTCTTCGATGTCTGCTCTTATGGGGTTGCCGTTTAAGTTGCCTGCGCAGGCCTTCTCGTCGACCATCATGCGATGGTTGGCCTGGATCGCAGAAGGTGTGGAAACGCCGGGCATAAGGGCCTTTGCGCCGCCTGAATATCCTGCGAAATAGTGGAACTCGATGTTGCCTACGCCGATCCTGAAATCAGCCTCAGCAACGCTTCTTGTGATATCAACGGGTGTTCCTCTTGAAGTGTCGCCCATGTGGATGCAGTCTGAAGGATCAGAGTCGATGCATCTTACTTCGCTGTAAACGCGCTCGCCGACGAGCTTTTTCTTCTCTTCTTCTGTGTGAGGTCTGTGTGAGCCAAGCGCGAAAACGACATAGATGTCTTCCTTTTTGCATCCTGCAAGATAGAGCTCATCCAGGATAGAAGGGATTACGTCAAAGCTCGGGATCGGTCTGGAGATGTCGCTCGTGATGATGCAGATCTTCTGGCCGGGCTTTACGAGGTCTTTGAGGCGGGGGGAGCCGATAGGATTCTCGAGTGCATAGACAACGGCATCAGGGCCGCGCCTTACGTGCTCAATGTCA
Source organism: Oscillospiraceae bacterium (assembly GCA_902764825.1). GTDB lineage: Bacteria > Bacillota > Clostridia > Saccharofermentanales > Saccharofermentanaceae > Saccharofermentans. Next base: position 429,135 of record CACWXL010000001.1, on the reverse strand, counting down.
TTTGCAACAAGGATCTGATCGAGATTCTTGTCAGGGATATCTACTGTCTGTACACCTTTACCGTAACCGAATTCAACCTTCATATGCCGCTCCCACGTAAAAAAGATTCTTCTATTTTACAGTTATGGGGAAGTTTCTCAACAAACATATTGACCAAAGACTGAAAACGTAAATTTTATTTATTAATACAGGTTTTTACATGCACGCGCATGATAAGATTAAATCAATACTTTAGCGGAGGTGGAATATATGCTAAGTAACTTTGAGGAAGCGAAGAACTTCATTCAGGAAAACGACATCAAGATGATCGACTTCCGAATGATCGACTTGAATGGCAGATGGCATCATCTGACGATCCCTGCCGACAGATTCTCCGAATCTACAATGACAGCAGGCATAGGATTTGACGGCAGCAACTACGGTTTTGCGCCTGTCGAAAAGAGTGACATGGTATTTATTCCTGATCTCTCCAGTGCCGCTATCGACGATTTCTGTGAGATCAAGACTCTGTCCATGATCGGCGACGTAAGGATCATCGGCAAAGATGAGAACATCCCTTTCAACCAGGAACCCAGAAACGTCAGCAAGCGTGCAGAAGAATACATGAAGGAATTAGGCGTTGCCGATACATTCCTTCTCGGACCTGAATTCGAGTTCTATGTTTTCGACGAAGTCACATATGCAAATAAGCCCAACAGTTCCGGATTTACGATCGACGGTGAAGAAGCATTCTGGAACACGGGCGAGATCGGAAGCCTCGGCTTCCAGACACCGCACCAGGGCGGCTATCATGCAGCTCCTCCGCAGGACATCGCGTACGACTACAGATCACGCGTATCCATGCTCATGGAGAACCAGGGCATCAAGGTCAAGTATCACCATCACGAAGTAGGCTCTGCCCAGATGGAGATCGAAGTCGAGTTCGCGCCCATGACCGAGATGGCCGACAAAACCATGCTTACCAAGTACATCATCAGGAATGAGGCAGTCAAGGAAGGCAAGACCGCCACATTCATGCCCAAGCCGATATACGGCGAGGCAGGTTCCGGCATGCACGTCCACATGCTGATGTTCAAGGACGGCAAGCCCGTATTCTACGACGAGAACGGCTATTCAGGCCTGTCCGAGACGGCTCTGCATTTCATCGGAGGCGTGCTCCGTCACGTTCCTGCGATCTGCGCATTCTCGAACCCTTCGACAAACTCTTACAAGAGACTCCTTCCGGGCTTCGAAGCACCCGTTACCATCGGCTATGCAACGGCTAACAGAAGTGCCGTAATCCGTATCCCGGCGTACGCAAAGACTCCGGACAAGAAGAGATTCGAGCTCCGTAATCCTGACGCCACATGCAATCCTTACTACTGCTATGCAGCAATCCTTATGGCAGGTTTGGACGGCATCAAGAACAAGATCGATCCTGAAGCAGAAGGCTACGGTCCTTATGACTTCAACCTCTTCAATCTTTCCGAAGAAGACAAGAAAAAGATCAAGGGCCTGCCGAAGTCATTAGGTTCAGCTCTTAAGGCTCTCGAAAGGGACCACGACTTCCTCACCGCAGGCGGCGTTTTCCCGATCGAACTGATCAACCTCTGGATCGCCAACCGCAGAAAGGATCTTGGCCGCCACATCTCCATGCCTACACCTATGGAGTACGAGATGTATTACGATCTGTGATAGTTATTTACTTCTGAAATTAAGCCGCAGACATGTAAGTGCCTGCGGCTTTTATATTGATAATATTCTCACTTCAAGAAAAGCTCCGTCCTCGTGCTAGATTATAAGAAATAGTAAAAACACTTGACCTGTGCCAAAAATGGCACTAATATAAAAACAGCAATCGAAAAGGGGTTAGTATTATGGAACTCAAGGATATTTTGGGGAATCCGTCCAGAATGAGGATCATGCAATATTTGGCTATCCACGGAGAAGTGACAGTCAAAGAGCTGGCAAATCATTTTCCTGATATTCCCAGAAGGACTTTATACAGACATGTTGATTTCCTGATCGAGGCAGGGACTATCATTGTAAAAGAAGAACGTAAGGTCAGAGGAGGCATTGAACGTCTTCTTAAAGATAATACCGAAGCATTTGTCGATAACAGTGATCTCTCTGATTCAGCTTACTGTTTCTTTATGGAACTGTTTTCGAGGTTCGATGCATTTAATAAGAAACCGCATAAGAATTTTAAAGAAGAATTCTCGAATGACTTTTTATGCTTTGGAACAGCTTATCTGTATCTCTATGATGATGAAATGCACGCTATGATGGACGAACTCTCAGAGATCACAATTAAATATGAGAAGGCACACAATGAGAAATATGGTGAAGGAGCATTAGGAAAGCTCAGGAGCATTTCAATAATCTCTGCACCTGCTGATAGCTGAGGAACTTTTTAGGGGATAATAGTTATGGCAAAGTCTAATCTTAAAAAGAGATATGCGAAATACGGGTATTTATACTCGATACCCTTTATTCTTGCATTCAGCATATTCTTTCTGTATCCGACTGCATTGACTTTTATCCTGGGCTTTACGGATCTTAAGGGAGCGGGAAATACTGAGTGGCATTTTCTTACCTCAGTCGGCAAACCCTGGTATCTGAATTATTTAGATATCTTAAAGTCAAAGACTTTCTGGAAAGCTTTTGGCAATACATGGCTGTTTTGGATATCGGGCTTTATACCGGAATTGTTCCTGGCATTTCTTTTCAGTGTCTGGTATTCCGACAGAAGATTGAAAGTCAAAGGCACGTTGATATTCAAGGTGATCTATTACATGCCTCACCTTGTTGCCGGTTCTGTTACAGCCACACTGTTTATAAAACTATTCGGCTATCCTGTCGGAGCCATAAACCAGGCTATGGAAAAACTGTACGGGCTCTTCGGCATGACATGGGAAAACAGGAACTTCTTGATCAATGGAGGCGACCTCAAAAAGCTGGTCGTTCTGATCAACGTATATATGTATTACGGATACACACTGCTTATCATTTATGCCGGCATCATCGGAATCAATCCTGAGATATTTGAATCTGCGGAGATGGACGGATGCAACAGGATACAGACATTCTTTAAGATCACTCTTCCGTGCATGCGCGAGATACTTATCTTTGTTCTTGTTACGAGCATCATCGGGGGCCTTGGCATGTTCGATGTTCCGCAGATGTTCGGTATTATTGCTAATAACGCGGTTCTTACGAACATGACTTTCCTTAATAATCTCGCTTTCAAAAACGGATATCTGTATAACAGGGCATCTGCATTAAGTGTCATGCTGCTTATACTTAATGCAATCTGTTCGGGAATAATCTTCTATATCATGCGCGATAAGGATGAGGAGAAGCTCAAAAAGATCGTAAAGCGCGAGAGAAGGGAAGCAAGAGGAAGGTACCGATAGTTTATTTTCTGGTGAGGCTTCTTTAAAAACGGTAATCTATAGGCGGCTTAATAGATAGTCTTTACCTCATCGACGCCGTAAAGCCTCTTGAACTCTATAAGGTCAGCGTCCGACTTGATGAGCATTACATCGTGGTACTTGCCGGTCTTATTGTCGATGAAGCCGGCAGTCTTCTCGCCCGTGCAGATGCTGGACTTTACTGCGGGCGTCTCATTGTCCTTGTCGTAGGATAACTGTGCAGGTTTCTTTTTACCGAACATCATAAGAACTCCTTTGCGAGAGCTTCAACGAATTCAGCGTCATCAAGTACAGATATATCGGGAATGACTTCAGGAGCAGGAAGCCTGCGGCGGTTGATCCAGAGGGAATGCCAGCCGGCTTTTACCGCTCCTGAAATATCCTTATCGTAATTGTCGCCTACCATCCAGAGGTCGGAAGGTGAGAGACCTAGGCGGTCTTCCATCATGCGGAACAGTTCGACATCAGGCTTGGTATACGGTGTGTCTCCGGTAACGATAACAGAGGAACGGTCAAACCAGCGGTCCAGGTCCAGCATGTCGACTTTGTTCCATTGGTGCTTTGATTCGCCGGCGGTAAGGATCGCGAGCTTTATCTCAGGATCTTCGGCGAGCTTGTCAAGTACGGAAGCGAGATCGTCGCTTATGAACATGTGACTCTGGAGTTCCAGATAAGCATCGGCAGCGCGTCCGCCGTCCTCAGGCTTATAGGGAAGACCTAACAGTCTGAATGTCTCGTTGTAGCGCCAGCCGTTGATATCGCGGGTTGAGACTTCACCGGATTCCAGCTGCGCCATGTTGATGTCGCTCTTCTCGTAGAAGATGCTGATGAATTGAGGCCAGTCAGGGACCTTGACGCCGAGCACGGTCTCTGCGGCCCGGACCAGCATGTCCTGTCTGCAGTATAGTGTGTCGTCGATGTCGAAAACGATTCCTCTCATGGCTTCTCCGATTTAAGGTTAGGTTAAGATTGTTTGTATTATAATAAAGCAGTTTCAAGAAAATGGAATAAGGGAGAATTATATGAAAGTACTTAAAAAGAGCCTTGCGCTTATTGCCGCAGCTTTTATGACGCTGTCTTTACTGGCTTCATGTTCGGCTAAAGCGGAAAAACCGGAAAAGAAGCTCTATGCAGGATCCTACGAAGAGAAGATCAATGCTTTCTACGAAGACCACAAAGATACCACTGCAGGTGCGATGGTCGGAGTTTTCGATAAAGACGGTGTAGTATTTAAAGGCTATTACGGTTATTCAGACATCGCCAATGGAATAAAGGTTGATGAGAATACCGTTATCGACTGGGGCTCGACCACAAAGACAATGGTCTGGGTCAGCGTCATGCAGCTATGGGAACAGGGAAAGATCGATCTGGAAAAGGACGTAAGGGAATATCTTCCCGACGGTTTCCTTACCAACTTAAGATATGAGAAGCCCGTCCGCATGATCGACCTCATGAACCACAGGGCAGGCTTCCAGGAATACTATACGGATATGTTCCTTCCTGCAAACATGCAGGCATACTCATTGGAAGAAGCTTTAAAGCTCGACCAGCCGCCTCAGGTCTTCGAACCTGATACGCTCACGGCGTACTCGAACTGGGGCGTTGCTCTGGCAGGTTATATCGTAGAGCGTGTTTCAGGCGAGAGCTTTGTTGATTACGTTCACCACCATATTTTCGAGCCTCTGGACATGAAGGACTCCGCGCTGGCACCTGACCTTATGGATAATCCCGGTGTCAGACAGAGGCGTGACAAGCTCATGTGCTATTCAGGCACAACACCTGTCGGAAACGCATTCTATCTGATCAGCCTTTATCCTGCAGGTACCTGCGTATCGACGCTCGATGACTACATCAAGTACGCATCCTGCTTTGTTAAGGATGAGTTCCCGCTTTTCGAAAAGCAGGAGACATACGATGAAATGATGTCGGCGACATCTTATTACACTGAATACAACGTTGTGAAGAATGCTCACGGTTTCTGGGCGCTTCCTTACGGAAACAACACATACGGCCACGGCGGCAATACTCAGGCATGCTCGTCTTATATCTCTTTCGATCCCGAAAAGCAGATCGGCTGCGTCGTAATGACCAACCAGGCAGGAGAGGAATATTACAACGGTGAGCTCTTCGATTCGATCTACGGCAGGTCAGCGTGGCTCTCATATGTAGCTCCCGATTATGCAAAGGGTCTTTACCATCCGGCCAGAACAGTGCTCGAGGGCCGCTTTAAGATAATGGGTGCCAGCTATGTAACGCCTGATACTTTCAGTGAGTTCCTCTGGACATATAACGAGAAGGACGGCATTTCCAAGATCGAGATGCCCTACGGAGATTATTATCTTGCTGACACCGGAACTGCGATTCTCGAGAGCATATTATTCTACGGGTGGATGCTGTTCCTGGCATTTGCGCTCATAAGCCTAATAGTCAAGGGCATAAGAGCCATCGTCCGCAAGGCAAGAAAGAGCACGAAGAAGATCATGCTCGGCAAGACAACGGGCTTCATCGCTCTCGTTGAGCTTCTGCTCGGTCTGTGCGGCCTTGCCATAATCCTGTCGATCTCAGTATGGCTGCCTCATACCATCTATATGTGGTTCTTCTATGCTGCAGGCGTTCTTACGGTCATCCTTTTGGCTCTGACGCTTTACGGTATCTTCAAGTTCATTAAGACTCCGCGCAAGGACTCTTCCGTAATCCGCAAGATCTACAACATCATTGCGATCGCAGGTTCTGTTCTGACAATAGTTTTTGTTGTCTACATGCAGCTCTGGCACTGGTGATCGGGGATCGCGCCTCAAAAGTCAAAATATCCCATTTGAGGACAAACGGCCTGAAACAGCCCGAAAACAACGGTTTTTCGAAGCCTCAGATTTCCCTCAAATATTCATTTGACTATTTTTGACTTTAAGAGTATATTGATGTTGGCACTCGGGAGGATAGAGTGCTAATCAGAGGAAGGGAGAGACATTAAGATGCAGTTAGACAACCGTAAAAAAGAAGTCTTACATGCCATAGTAGATGATTATGTATCTACTAATGAGCCTGTCGGTTCGAAGAGCCTCATAGAGCGCCACAGCTTTAATGTCAGCTCCGCTACTCTCCGTAACGACATGGCAGAATTAGAGCACCTGGGACTTATCGAGAAGCCTCATACATCTGCCGGCCGTATTCCTTCAGACAAGGGTTACCGTGAATACGTAAATTCCCTCATGACGATCGAGGAACTGACACCCAAAGAGCAGCTCGAGATAGAGAAGAGGATCAATACCAGCGTTGATGAGGTCACAGAACTCATCAAGAATGCGACACATACACTTTCCGAGACAACGGGATTCGTATCCCTCGCAATGAGCCCGAGACTTAAGAAGAGCTTCTTAAAGCAGCTTAAGATCCTCATGATCGAACCCGGCAAGGCATTGGTCGTAATGGTCCTTTCTGCAGGAGTTGTTAAGGATAAGGTCGTAAGGATCCCTAATTTCTTAAATGACGAGCAGATCATGAAGATCTCCGGCGCTATTGAGAAGAGCCTTACGGGCAAGCCTTTAGACGAGATCACGCTTGTTACGGTCGAGACCGCAGGCAAGAGCACGGATGTACCCGAGCCCCTTTTAAAGCAGGTCCTCTACGAAGCATATGCAGCGATCAAGCAGGCTGATGAACTCAATATCTACCTTGAAGGCGAGCACAGGATGCTGAGCCTTCCGGACTTCAGTTCTCTGGGACGTGCAAGAGACCTTCTCGGAACGTTATCGGATTCCGGCATGGTCGCAGGCTACGTCAACGAGATGGAGAATGCCGCAAGGGAGCTTGGCAGTGACGATTCCTACATGATCAGGATCGGCCAGGAGATCACTTTGGATGGCTTAGATGACTGCAGCTTTATTACAGCCACATATAATCTTACGGATTCCGTCTCCGGCAACATCGGAGTAATAGGACCCAAGAGAATGCTTTATTCCAAGGTAATTTCGCAGATAGATTTCGTTAAGAAGAAGCTTAACGAGGAAATGAAGAAATTTACCTGATGAAAAAGATAAATAAAAAATGGGAAAGGATAAAGAGAATGAGCAACGATGAAGAGTTGATCTTCGGAGCTGACAAAGAACCCGTTAACAACGAGAACGAGGAAAGCTCCGTAGAAGATGCCGCAGCTTCCGACAAGGCATCGGCAGAAGCAGAGGAGACAAAGGCGGAAGAAGCAAAGGCTGAGGAAGCAGAGGCAAAGAAAGCCGAAGCTGACGAAGAAGACGATGATGAAGACGAGCTGCCTGCCGACAATGCTGAAGCAGTAAGCGATCTCGAAGCAAGATATATGAGCCTCTACGCTGAATACGATAACTACCGTAAGCGTACGCAGAAAGAGAAAGACAACCTCTACGCAGATGCTATCGCAAGCGTAACCAAGGACTTCTTAACGCTCATTGACAACTTGGACAGAGCTACGGAAGGTGCCAAAAAGTCCGACGAGAATTCTCTCGATAAAGTCATTCAGGGAATGGAACTCGTAGGAAGACAGGCACAGGATACTCTCAAGAAGATCGGTGTCGAAGAGATACCCGCAGAGAGAGGAACAAAATTCGATCCGAACCTTCACGAAGCTATGATGCATATAGATGACGAAGAGTTAGGCGAGCAGGAGATAGCGATGGTTTTCGCCAAGGGATATAAATACAAGGACAGAGTCATAAGACATGCTCAGGTCCAGGTAGCAAACTAAGAAAAAACAAATAACAGATAAAGGAGAAAGACAATGGATTTAATCAGATCAAGCTTGGTTCCTACAGTAATCGAGACTACCGGCCGCGGCGAGCGTGCCTATGACATCTATTCAAGACTCCTCAAAGAAAGAATCGTTATTCTTTCCGAAGAGGTCAACTCAGTAACAGCAAGCCTTATCACGGCTCAGCTCCTCTTCCTCGAGGCAGAGGATCCCGATAAGGATATTCAGTTCTATATCAACAGCCCCGGAGGATCCGTATCTGACGGTCTCATGATCTTAGACACTATGCGTCTTATCAAGCCGGACATTCAGACGATCTGCATGGGCATGGCAGCTTCAATGGGTTCAGTTCTCCTTTCTGCAGGAACAAAGGGCAAGAGATGCATCCTTCCTAACGCAGAAGTCATGATCCACCAGCCTTTGGGCGGAGCTCAGGGTCAGGCAACAGAGATCCTGATCGCAGCAGACCACATCAAGGATACAAGAAAGAGACTCAACCAGATCCTCGCAGACAACTGCGGAAAAGATCTTGAGACCTTGATGAAGGACACCGACAGAGATCACTGGATGACAGCTCAGGAAGCTTTGGATTACGGTATTGTAGACAAGATCCTTGTCAGCAAGAAAGCATAAATGAGTGATAGATTTTTTAGAAAGTTCGAAAAGAACTTCAGGAGGAAATTAAAATGGCAAAAGTAATTGGTATCGACCTTGGTACAACAAATTCATGTGTTGCAGTTATGGAAGGTTCGGAGACAGTAGTCATCCCGAATCCCGAGGGCAACAGAACAACACCTTCAGTCGTCGGTTTTACAAAGACAGGCGAGAGACTTATCGGACAGGTAGCAAAGAGACAGGCAGTCACAAATCCTGACCGTACGATCCAGTCAATCAAGAGAGAAATGGGTTCCGACTATAAGGTATCCATCGACGATAAGCAGTACACACCTCAGGAGATCTCCGCAATGATCCTCTCCAAGCTCAAGAGCGATGCAGAGGCTTATCTCGGAACACCCGTAACACAGGCAGTCATCACAGTTCCTGCTTACTTTACTGACTCACAGCGTCAGGCTACAAAGGACGCAGGCCGTATCGCAGGCCTTGAGGTATTGAGAATCATCAACGAGCCTACGGCAGCATCCCTTGCTTACGGTCTTGATAAGGAATCTGATCAGAAGATCCTCGTATTCGACCTGGGCGGCGGTACATTCGATGTATCCGTACTTGATATCGCAGACGGCGTTTTCGAGGTTCTCGCAACAGCAGGTAACAACAGGCTCGGCGGTGATGACTTCGATAACAAGATCGTTGACTACCTCGTAGAGTCTTTCAAGACATCTGACGGCGTTGACTTAAGATCTGACCGTATGGCTATGCAGAGATTGAGAGAGGCAGCTGAGAAGGCGAAGATCGAGCTTTCCGGCGTTACATCCTCCAACATCAATCTCCCTTACATCACGGCAGATGCAACAGGTCCTAAGCACATGGACATCACTCTCACAAGAGCTAAGTTCGATGAGCTCACAGCTGACCTCGTTCAGAAGACAATGGATCCTGTTAAGCGCGCTATGAGCGATGCTTCAGTATCTCCTTCAGATATCGACAAAATCCTTCTCGTAGGCGGTTCCACAAGAATCCCTGCAGTTCAGGATGCAGTTAAGAATTACTTCGGCAAAGAGCCTTTCAAGGGCATCAACCCTGACGAGTGCGTTGCCATCGGCGCAGCTATCCAGGCAGCAGTCCTTACAGGCGACGTTAAGGGACTCCTTCTCCTCGACGTTACACCTCTTTCACTCGGTATCGAGACAATGGGCGGTGTATGCACAAAGATGATCGAGCGTAACACAACGATCCCTACAAAGAAGAGCCAGGTGTTCTCCACGGCAGCTGACGGCCAGACACAGGTTGAGGTCCACGTACTCCAGGGTGAGCGTGAGATGGCTGCTTACAATAAGACATTGGGCAACTTCATCCTTGACGGTATCGCACCCGCACCCCGTGGTGTTCCGCAGATCGAAGTTACATTCGATATCGACGCTAACGGTATCGTTAACGTAAGCGCTAAGGATAAGGGCACAGGCCGTGAGCAGAAGATCACGATCCAGTCTTCTTCCAACATGAGCGAGGAAGATATCCAGAAGGCGGTCAAGGAAGCAGAGATGCACGCTGCAGAGGATAAGGCAAACAAGGAGAAGATCGAGACAAAGAACCAGGCTGAGACAGCTTGCTATCAGGCAGAAAAGACCATGAAGGACGCAGGCGACAAGATCTCTGACGCAGACAAGGCTCCGGTCAATGACTGCATCTCCAAGCTCAAGGATGCCATCGCAAAGGATGACACAGATGCTATGAAGAAGGGCACAGAAGACCTTACACAGGCTCTCTACAAGCTCTCCGAGAAGATCTACCAGGCAGCAGGTCCTGCACAGGGTGCTCCGGGAGCAGGCCCTCAGGGTCCTCAGGGACAGCCTTCACCTGAAGATTTCGCAGGCTACGGCACAGAGTCAGTTGACCCTAACCAGGGCGCAGGCTCAGACGGATTCAAGAACGCAGGCGGCGACTTCTAATCCGTATAAAATCTGATACAATAATCCGGCACTTCCGTAATGGTCGTGCCGGATAAACTTGTATAGGGAACATGTATAACAGAACGGAGGGGTTCCTCATTGCCTAGAGATTATTATGAGGTCTTGGGAGTAGACAAAGGTGCTTCCGATGACGAGATAAAGAAGGCTTTCAGACAGCAGGCCAAGAAATATCATCCGGACTTGCATCCGGGCGACAAAGAGGCTGAGACCAAATTCAAGGAAGTCAACGAAGCTTATTCGGTTTTGTCTGATCCTGACAAGAAGGCCAAATACGACAGATTCGGTCACGCAGGCGTCGATCCCAACGGATTCGGCGGAGGCGGCGGTGGCGCATACAGCGCTTACGACGTTGACCTGGGTGATATCTTCAGCTCATTCTTCGGAGGCGGCTTCGGAGGGAGCTCCAGAAGACGTACAGGTCCACAGAAGGGTGCCGATCTTAAGTATCACATGGCTTTGGAATTCATGGAGGCTGCTTTCGGCTGCACCAAGACATTCCAGATCACCAAGGAAGATATCTGCAAATCCTGTAACGGTTCAGGCGCACAGCCCGGAACAACACCCGAGACATGTCCCACATGCCGAGGCGCCGGAAGAGTACAGCAGCAGACCCAGACCCTCTTTGGCATGACCATGGTCACCAAGGCGTGCCCTACGTGTAACGGCAGGGGAACGGTGATAAAGACACCCTGCAGCCAGTGCAGAGGCAAGGGCAGACTTAAGACCGTCAAGAATCTTTCCGTACAGATCCCCGCAGGCGTCGATACAGGCGATCTCCTTCCTATCAGAAACGAAGGCGAACCCGGTACGAACGGCGGACCTTACGGCGATCTTTACATCGAATTCAGGGTCAAGAAACATGATGTTTTCGAGCGCAACGGAATAAACACATCCTGCAGCGTACCGATCACATATGCACAGGCAGCTTTAGGCGGTGAGGTCGAAGTTCCAACCATCTACGGCAAGGAAAAGTACACCCTCAAGGAAGGCACACAGCCCGGCGACACGATAACAATAAGAGGAAAGGGTATCCCAAACAAGGGCAATCCCAACATGAAGGGCGATCACGTCGTAAAGTTCGTTCTGGAAGTCCCGACGGGCCTTTCGCGCGAACAGAAACAGCTCTTAAAGCAATTTAACGACACTCTTACTGACCGCAACTACATGAGATCGAGCCAGTTCTTCCAGAGGATAAAGAACCTGTTTAAGTAAATTCACAGGGGGATCCTGACGAACGGATCCCCTTGTTTTTCGTTAGAGGACAAGATTATGAGATGGGCAGAGATTACGATCAAGACAACTGAAGAAGCTTCCGAGGCGATCTGCGAGATGCTCGCGCAGGTCGGCGCTGACGGCATTGCGTCACAGGACCCAATGGAATTCCGCAACACCATAGACAACGACCCGTTAAGCTACTGCGATGACGGAACGATCGAGAGCTATGGCGAGGACGTTGTCATCAAGGCTTATTTCGCCGAGACAGACGACGGCGTGATCCGCATGGGCGCCAAGAGCGAAGAGTTCGCCAACCCTGACGGCGTCGGCATGATCTACGGTTCCATCACAGATAAAGAACTTCCGACATCTGAGGCCATGGACTTCATCAAGTCCCGCATCGCATCGATCGGCGAGTTCCTTGATGTCGGCAAGGGCTTTGAAGGCTTCCGTTATGTCGACGACGAAGACTGGGCCAACAACTGGAAGAAATACTATGAGGAATTCAAGCTCTCTGACCGTATCGTCATCTGTCCTTCCTGGGAAGAAGGCGATGCCGAGCTCGAAAAGGATGCGGTTAAAGTAATCCTGGATCCCGGCTCCGCATTCGGCACCGGCACCCACGAGACAACATCTATGTGCGCAGAGATCCTTGACCGTGTGATCAAGCCCGACACTACTGTGTTGGACCTCGGTACCGGCTCCGGAATACTGGCGATAATCGCGAGCAAGCTCGGCGCTGCGAGTGTAGATGCCGTCGATATCGATTCCATGGCTGTCAAGGTAGCCGAAGAGAACTGCGCGATAAACGACTGCACCAATATCGAATGCTACACGGGCGAGCTCAAGAGCGTAAAGCATGCGCCTTATGACCTTATCATCGCAAACATAATAGCTGACGTTATCGCGGAGATCGCATGCGATATTCCTTCTGATCTTGCAGATGACGGTATTTTCGTATGCTCCGGCATCATCAACAACAAGAAAGAGCGCGTTATCGAGGCTCTCAAGGCCGCCGGAATGGAGATCATTGCCGAGCAGTCTAAGAATGACTGGATGGCATATATAGCCAAGAAAGCGTGAGATCTTAATTATTTGATATGATTTCAGGCGGAGACTCAGGTCTCCGCTTTTTTGCCTATAACGCTTGTAGCAGATTTGTCGGTCTGAAATGACTTGCAGACTGCAACAAATACTCACATTTTCGAAAAATACGACTATTTGTCGGTTTGAAACGGCTTTTTTACATCAACAAATCTGACACAAACTTTTTTGCCATGCTCAAAACCACGCCTTTCAGGTTGTTAATTGACCCTTTTAATATTATAATAGCGCGTGTTATTTATTAGACTAGGAGAACTATGATGAGATACGCAGCACAGAAGGGCACGAGGGACATACTTCCTTCAGAGATACACAATTGGCAGCGCGCAGAGAAGACTTTTGCGGATGTTTGCCATTCCTTCGGCTATGAGGAGATAAGGATCCCGACATTTGAGCAGACAGATCTGTTCCAGAGGGGCGTTGGCGATACCACAGACGTTGTAACCAAAGAGATGTACACCTTTGAGGACAAGGGTGGCAGAAGCATCACTTTGAGACCTGAGGGTACTGCAGGCGTCGTCAGAAGCTATATTGAGAACGGCATGTCGAGCCTTGCTACTCCGGTAAGGATGTTTTACAACATTACCGCTTTCCGTTATGAGAAGATGCAGAAGGGCAGAATGCGTGAGTTCCACCAGTTCGGCCTTGAATCTTTCGGTGCACAGGGACCTGATATCGATGCAGAGATCATCTCTGTAGTTGACGTCTTCTTCAGGAAGATGGGTCTTAAGAACATCGCACTCCACATCAATTCCATCGGCTGTCCTAACTGCCGCGGCGAATACAACAAATTGCTCAAGGACTATTTCAGACCTCACGTCGGCACAATGTGTGAGGACTGCCAGGCAAGATTCGAAAAGAACCCGCTCCGCATGATCGACTGCAAGGTCGACGGCGGCAAGGATATCGTCAAGAATGCACCGAGACTCATCGACCACCTTTGCGATGACTGCAGGGCGCACTTTGAAGGCCTTAAGGCAAGACTTGATGCTGTCGGCATCACATATACTATCGACCCGAACATCGTAAGAGGTCTGGATTACTATACGAGAACGGTTTTCGAGTTCGTATCAGAGAACGTCGGAACGCAGGGAACGATCTGCGGCGGCGGAAGATATGACGGACTTGTCGAAGACTGCGGCGGCACATCCACACCGGGTATCGGATTTGCCATGGGCGTTGAGAGACTCCTTCTGGAGGCAGAGGCGCAGGGAGTACTTGAGGAAGCTCCTTCTTACGTTAAGCTTTACATCGCATCGATGTCTGAAGCTGCGAAGATCGAAGCTCTTAAGATCTGCTACGCTTTGAGAAATGCAGGCATCGGCTGCGAGACGGATATGGCAGGCAGGTCTTTCAAAGCACAGATGAAATACGCCGGCAAGAAGGGAATACCTTTCCTTGCAGTCATCGGTGATGACGAGCTCAGCTCAGGCGAAGTCAAGGTGAAGAACATGGCTGACGGCTCTGAGACGCCCGTAAAGCTTGATGAGCTCACAGCGTATCTCGCAGATAAATAAGCAAACAATTTTGGAGGAATATATATGCAGTCACGTACTCATACATGCGGAGAATTAAGGATCACGGATGCCGGCAAGAAGGTTCAGCTCTCGGGCTGGATGGAGAACTTCCGTGAAGTCGGAGCAGAGCTCGGATTCGTAGTTATCCGCGATTTTTATGGCACAACACAGATCGTTATCGAGACAGCCGAGATGATGAAGACATTCAAGGCTATCACGAAGGAATCAACGATCTCCGTAGAGGGCGTTGTAAGAGAGAGAAGCTCTAAGAACCCCAAGCTCGAGACAGGCGACATCGAAGTCGTTCCCGAGAAGGTTACGGTGCTCGGACGCTGCCGCTACAATGAGCTTCCTTTCGAGATCAACCACAGCAGGGAAGCTGATGAAGCAGCGAGACTTAAGTACAGATATCTTGATATCCGTAATCCTGAAGTAAAGAAGAACCTTATCCTGAGGAGCAACGTCATCGCTGCATTAAGACAGTCGATGATCGACCACAACTTCATGGAGATCACGACACCTATCCTTACGGTATCTTCACCTGAGGGCGCTAGAGACTATCTCGTTCCCGCAAGAAAGCATCCCGGCAAGTTCTACGCTCTGCCGCAGGCACCCCAGCAGTTCAAGCAGCTCCTGATGGTGTCTGGCATCGACAGATATTTCCAGATCGCACCCTGCTTCAGAGATGAGGACGCAAGAGGCGACAGGTGCCCGGGTGAGTTCTACCAGCTCGACATGGAGATGGCTTTTGCAAGCCAGGAAGATGTTTTCGCGATCATCGAAGACGTGCTGCCTCCTGTTTTCGCAAAGTACGGAAAGTACAACAGGGCATCAGGCTCTCCTTTCATGCGCATTCCTTATCTTGAGGCAATGGAGAAGTACGGCACGGACAAGCCGGACCTCCGTATCGACCTTACAGTTACAGACGTTACGGAACTCTTAAGAACAGACGAGTTCGCACCTTTCGCAGAGGGCGAGATCAAGGCAGTTGTTATCTCTGACTTCCACGAGAGCCGCAAGTTCATCGACAAGACGATGGCTGACTGCGAGATCCAGTCCGGAAGCAAGGGCTACTGGTTCAGAATGGATGAGAATGGCGAGATCGTAGGCGGTATCTCCAAGTTCGTAGCTCCTAAGAAGGATGAAGTAATCGCAAAGCTCGGCCTTAAGCCCGATACACTCGTTGTATTGTCAGCTGGCAATAAGGGCCAGGCACAGAAGATGGCCGGCGTTCTCGTTAAGACGTTCGGCGCAGCAGTTCCGGGCCACATGGACAAGGAACAGTATGCATTCTGCTGGATCGTTGATTTCCCGATGTATGAGATCGGTGAGGAGTCAGGCGAACTCGAGTTCTGCCACAATCCTTTCTCGATGCCTTCCGGCGGACTTGATGTCCTTCTCAAGGCTGAGCGCGGCGAGATCGATCCTCTTACGATCATGGCTGACCAGTATGACCTCGTTGTTAACGGCATCGAGCTCTCATCAGGCGCCGTACGTAACCACGATCCTGAGATCATGATCAAGGCTTTCGAGCTCGTAAGACTCGGCGAAGAGGACGTAAAGAAGAAGTTCCCCGCTATGTACAACGCATTCTGCTACGGCGCTCCGCCGCATGCAGGAATCGCTCCCGGAGTTGACAGAATGGTCATGCTCCTTTCAGGCGAGGAGACTATCCGTGAGGTAATTCCTTTCCCGATGAACAAGAATGCCCAGGACATCATGATGGATGCGCCCGGATACGTAACAGACAAGCAGCTTGAAGAGCTTCACATCAGCATTACCAAGGTTGAATCAGCTGAAGAATAAAAATGCGGAGATAATAGAATAGATGAATGACGAATTGAAGAACAATAACGGGAACGTCGTATTTGGCGATGAACCCGCGAAAAAGGAAATCGCAGTGGCCGGCACGACTTCTGTCTCTGAAGCCGGATCTGAAGACAAGTCTTTGGCAGAAGCATCAGATGCTTCCGGCAGGGAACTTTCCGCTGAAGATGTGCTGAATGAAGAGAAGTCTCTTTCAAATGAGAAGGTCTTCGCGAAGCACAGAAAGCTCGAGAAGGGCACCGTGGCATACGAGGTCTTTGACTGGCTCCGTACGATCTGCATCGGTATCCTTGCGGGAATCTTCATCGTTGTATTCCTTGTCCAGAAAGACAATGTATACGGCGATTCAATGTGTCCCACATTGAATTCCGGAGACGCGATCTTCACACAGAAGCTCTCCACATATTTCAAGTCGTTCAAGAGAGGCGATATCGTTATCCTGGACGGCAGCCATATGGAAGGTTATTACGGCAAGGAATATCTCGTTAAGAGAGTCGTCGGCCTTCCCGGAGAGACAGTAAGGATCGCTGACGGATGCGTCTATATCAAGGCTGCTGACGGTACTGATTTCTATCAGCTCGTTGAGAACTATCTGCCCGGCGGCGTCAAGACTACCATGATGGAAGACGGCATAAGGAAAGGCTATAACGAGATCACGCTTGCCGATAATGAGTATTACTGCTTAGGTGATAACAGGCCGGTAAGCAACGATTCACGTAACTTAGGCCCTTTTACTGCTGACAGGATCAAGGCAGTCGGCGTCATCAGAGTGTACCCTTTCAACGAGATAAAAATACTCACATAAGGATATCGACTTAAATGAGCGGCAACTATCGCAAATACATAAGAAACTTCTGCATAATCGCGCACATCGATCACGGCAAGTCCACTCTGGCTGACCGCCTGATCGAGCATACCCACGTTAGGGAGAAGCGCGAGATGCAGGACCAGATCCTCGATAACATGGATATCGAGCGTGAGCGCGGAATTACGATCAAATCACAGGCCGTAAGACTTCCCTATGTTGCATCTGACGGCAATACTTATCTTCTTAACCTCATCGACACTCCCGGTCACGTGGACTTCAATTACGAGGTCTCAAGGTCTTTGGCAGCATGCGACGGCGCGATCCTTGTCGTAGACAGTTCTCAGGGTGTTGAGGCGCAGACGCTTGCAAATGTGTATCTTGCAGTCGATGCCGACCTGGAAGTCCTTCCCGTGATCAACAAGATCGACCTTCCTTCCGCAAGACCTGAAGAGGTCCGCCAGGAGATCGAAGACGATATCGGAATCGACGCTTCTTATGCGCCTTTGATCTCTGCAAAGAGCGATATCAATATCGATGAAGTGCTCGAAAAGGTCGTCGAATACCTTCCTGCGCCTGAGGGAGATGAGACTCTCCCTTTGCAGGCCCTTGTTTTCGATTCCAAATACGATTCATACAAAGGCGTTATCGTCAGCGTCAGAGTTAAGAACGGCACCGTCAAGACAGGTGACCGCATAAGGATGATGCACTCCGGCAAGGAGTTCACGGTAACAGAGCTCGGTATGTTCCATCCCGGTGAACTCGTGCCTACAGAGAGCCTCAAGGCAGGTGAGGTAGGCTATATCTGCGCTTCTATCAAGAACGTAAGAGATACAGCTCCCGGCGATACAGTCACACTCGCTGACAACGCCGCAGAAGAGCCTCTTATCGGATATAAGGGCATCCAGCAGATGGTATTCTGCGGTATCTATCCTGTTGACGGCGCAAGATACGGCGATCTTAAGGATGCACTGGAGAAGTTAAGGCTTAACGATGCGGCGCTTTCTTTCGACGCTGAGACATCGGCAGCTTTGGGCTTCGGCTTCAGATGCGGATTCTTGGGACTCCTCCACTACGAAGTAATCCAGGAAAGATTAGAGCGCGAGTTCAATCTCGACCTTATCAGCACTGCGCCTTCGGTTATCTATAAGATCTATCTGACTGACGGCTCCGTTGTGGACTGTTCGAACCCTACGAACATGCCTGATCCGGCATCGATCGATTATATGGAAGAGCCCGTCGTAAAGGCTACGATAATGCTCCCCAAGGAATATGTCGGCAACATCATGGAGCTCTGCCAGGAGAGACGCGGCGAATATACCGACATGAAGTATCTTGATGAGAAGCGTGTAATGCTCCACTACAAGATGCCTTTAAATGAGATAATCTACGACTTTTTCGATGCTTTGAAATCACGCACGAGAGGCTATGCTTCGCTCGACTATGAGCCTGCCGGATACCAGAGATCCAAGCTCGTTAAGCTTGATATCCTCTTGAACGGCGATCCGGTCGATGCATTGTCCTTCATCGTTCACGCCGACAAGGCTTATGCAAGAGGCAGAAGGATGTGCGAGAAGCTCAAGGAGAACATCCCGAGGCAGCAGTTCGAGATCCCCGTACAGGCAGCAATCGGCGGCAAGATCATCGCAAGAGAGACGATCAAGGCTTACCGCAAGGACGTTACTTCCAAGTGTTACGGCGGCGATATCTCGCGTAAGAAGAAGCTCCTCGAGAAGCAGAAGGAAGGTAAGAAGAGAATGAGACAGGTAGGTTCTGTCGAGGTTCCTCAGGAAGCCTTCATGAGCGTACTTAAGCTTGATGACGAGTAAATAAAAGCGATAAAGACACTGCCTCAAAACGGCAGTGTTTTATATCAGCTCTTTTTGGATGGTGAAGGGAAGCCGGAAGACTTTTTGGATTCTTTCGGTTTGGAGTCGGTGTCACCTTCGGCAGGGACCTCTTCAACTTCGGCGATAGGATAGGTGTTTACTATCTTTGCGGCCATTGTATTATAGGTTCTGATCAATTCATTGTTTTCTTTATTTAATTCATCGATCTTCACGTTGAGCACATCAATTGCGTCTTTGACGGGCTTTTTGGCAGCTTCTATAGCTTTGTTCGTAAATGCTTTTTGTACGTTGTAGATCACGATGATCAGCGCTAATATTGCGAATACCACTACTGGTATCCAATATTGCCTGTTGGCGAAAGTGGCATATCCGAGACCATAGAGAATAAACAATGTACCGATGACAATTATCGGGATGAACGATCTGCCGTCGTCCATGATCATTGAATCAATAAGATCGGAGAAGCCTTGCGTGAAACGAGTCCTGTTGGCCGCCTGCGCTCTTGCAAGGTCTATTAAAGTATTCCGGTTCACAGACAGATCATCTGAGAGCTTTGCCAGCTCGGCTCTTCCTTTTCTATAGGAATGAAGAACATCCAAAGACTCCTTGATCGTGTTGAAGTAATCCTTGTGTACAGGCTCGCATTTTTCGATCGCGTTCATCAAAGCAGGATCGTTAGACTGAAGGAAGACTTCTTTTTCTTTGAGCATGGGTCTCAGTGAAGTCCATTTGCATCTGCAGAGGATAAGGCCTCTTAATGCTTCAAAGTTATGAGGGTCTTTCTTGAGCATGTAATCGAAAGCGTCCTTTGCGGCGCCGAATTCCTGTCTGGATATAGATTTCTTGGCTATATCAAGGACATTGTCTTTTCTGAAGTATTCGTAGTCGAATGTAACACCGCAGAAAGGACAGATGTAGACCTGACGGTCGATATCGATATCGAGAAGACCGCCGCACATATTACATACATTGCTCTTAAGTATTGCCATATTACCATCCCTTATAAAAAGATATAATCCGATATATATAATATCAGATTTTAAAGAAAAATTTACCAATTTCGCTGTCGGGGTTATATAATATATTAAGTGCTTTTTGGACACCCGGTCCATTCACATTACAATTCAGGAGGCTTTACATGAACATTGAAGCTCTTTATGCAGGAAAGAATCCCCAGGATTTTTATATCGGCAAGGTAACCCAGGTATACAGAAGTAACTGCGTTGCACAGGTCGAGAACTTCGATCTTATGTCTGACAGAACAAGATTTAACAAATCCTTTTTGCCTAACACGATCAACAACTTCGTAATCATCGACTCGGTAGTTGGTCTGTTCCTGGGCGAGGTTTTTGAGAATAAGGCTTCCAGAAAGAGCATCTATGAGATGAAGACCGGTGACGTTAAGTCCAACGACTATCAGGAAATCTGCATCGACACGATCTCACTCATGCCTACAGATTCCGACAAGTTCCAGCTCGCAGGCTTCAACACTCTCGGTATCACCGATAAGGTTTACCTTGCGACGGACGATGTTTATAAGCTTTTCCTGGCTTCACTCGAGTTCACGGGCGAGAATGAGGAACCGCTTCCGGCTTTCGCTACTTACCTCAACAAGTCACAGGCTGAGGTCTGCCTTAAGCCCAGCACGCTCTTCAACCGTCACCTTATGTGCATCGGCGCTACGAACAGCGGTAAGTCCACAACGGCTCTCGCTATCCTTGATAAGGTTGTCTCCACAAGAAGAAAGGCTCTTATCATCGACCCTACGGGCGAGTACAGAAACGCATTCACAAACGAAGAGATCACAAAGCTCACGCTCGGTGTTGATACTACGGTATCTCCCGGAAAGATCTCAATGGAGCAGTGGGAGAAGCTTTTCGAGACCGAGAACAGCTCGCAGGGCGCTGTCCTTTCCGAGGCTATCACATCACTCCGTTATATGAAGAAGATCGGACAGAATACTTACTATCCGAAGGTCGGTGAGGATATCGAAGAGGTTCAGGAGAATATCGCATCCGTAGGCAAGGACGACGTTGATTTCAATATCGAGCTCCTTCCTGAGCAGATCCAGGCCGAGTCCGTCTGCGAACCTGACAGAGACAGCGATTACAACTTCAAGTACCGCTACGATACATTGAGAGCAAACCTCAACTCTTCACTCGTTCAGAAGATCCAGTACCAGATGACAAACACGAAGTTCCTGTCATTCTTCTCCAACGATCCCAGCATGTATAACCTTCTCGATGTTATCGAAGACTTCATTCATCTTCCTGAAGAGAGCCTTTACATCGATACGTCACAACTCGGTGCATCCGAAGGTATCGGCGGCATGATCATCGACCTCGTAAGTACATTCGTTATGTCCAGAGAGGATGTCTGCCCGTTCGTATTCTTCATCGATGAGGTACACAGATATGCCAAGTCCAGATACTCCGACAAGGAGTATCACGGCGGTCTCACGCTCCTTGCAAGAGAAGGACGTAAGAAGGGTATCTTCCTTTACCTCACAACACAGAACCCGAAGGACGTATCACCGATCCTCTTCGGTCAGATCGGTACGATGCTCATCCACAGACTCATGCTCAACGATGAGATCCGTGCAGTAGAGAGCCACCTTGATGATTATGCGATCAAGCACGTAAGAAAGCTCAATCAGGGTGAAGTTATCCTTACGAGCGTTAACCTCCTGCACAACATGTTCATCCATGTCAACAAGAGCCCGAGAACGCAGCACAACGATACACCTCAGCTCTGATACGGAACAAACAAAGATCTTCAGACGGTGTCTTAACAGGCACCGTCTTTTTGTGTGAAGCGGCGGGCTGCAGTGTGCATAACTCATGTTATGTAGTACAATGAATGACATCGAAAACGGGGGTAATAGATATGGCAAAGCAGAACATTTACGACAACGAGATTTTTTTCGAAGGCTATCAGAAATTAAGGGAACGCGGTGTGAACGCCAATAATCTGTTTGAGATACCGGCAAGATATGCCTTGCTGCCGGATCTTAAAGGCCTTAGAGTATTGGATCTCGGCTGCGGGATGGGCGACGACTGCAGGGAATACATAAGAAGGGGCGCGAAAGAAGTAGTCGGAATAGATATCTCAGAGAAGATGCTTGAAGCCGCAAAGGCGAAAAATGCGGATCCCGGCATCACATATATCAGAATGCCCATGGAGGATCTTTATAAGCTTGAAGGCGGATTTGACGTCGTCGTAAGTTCTCTGGCCATTCATTATGTTGAAGACTACAAGGGCGTTATAAGGGAAGTTAACAGGCTCCTTAAAAAGGGCGGTGAGTTCATCTTCTCGCAGGAGCACCCGGTCAATTCATGCTATGGCGGCGGAGAGAGATGGACCAAGGATGAGAACGGGATCAAGATCTACAGCAATCTCGCAAATTACGGCATAGAGGGCGAGCGCGAGAGCACGTGGTTCGTAGACAACGTAAAGAAGTATCACAGGATGTTCTCGACCGTGATAAATGACCTGATAGATGCGGGATTTGCAATAGAGAGGCTGACGGAGCCTGTGCCTACAAAAGAGCTTGTAGCGAAGTATCCTGACTATTATGACCTTTACCACAGACCGGATTTCCTTCTGGTCAAAGCGAGAAAGATCTGACAGCAGATTTCATTTGTTCTAACGCGATAAGACTTAAGAAAGCATGACGCATCAGTGCATCATGCGTCTGCCATGACCCTGCTTCTCGAATTCGGTAGCGTTCTCGTCAAGGGTCTGTTCCTCGGCTTCAGGCTGTGCGGAAATGAAATCGTACTGCTTTTCCTCGCCATATCTCCAGCCGCCTTCCAATGATACGAAGTCCTGCGTCGTCTCATAAGCGATGACAGGGAAGGAGGTATCAAAATAAGCCTCTGCGCCCTGTTCTTCGGCTATGTCATGGCTGCTTGCCTTAGACAGCGATTCAATGTCTTTCTTTTCCCTGCTGTGAAGGATCTTGGGAAGGATCTCTGCGAGGAAATATGTAAGAAGTCCCATGGTGATAAGGACTATGAACAGCTCACCGGGATTGGTATAAACGAACTTCATCCATTTGAATGTATCACCGAAGCGGAATAACCGGACTAATGCCAGCACCAGTGCGGGAAGCAGATAGAGAGATGCGCGAAGACCTGAGTTGATGCTTACCGCATTCATCCTGGCTCTTTTGCCTGTCCTCTCGATAGTCTCCCAGCCTTTGGCGTAAGGGAAATCGCCGGCAACTTTTCCTGTCTGGCCGTTTACTATGTACTGATAGCTCTTGCCGTCAAATTCAATGTTCAGGAACCAGCAGGGAAGCAGCGCATATTTGATGTTCTGGTTGTTGTAGCTCGTATAACTTGCGTTGGTATCGGGAACGAAGGTATCGTATCCGAATGTGATCTTCTCGCAGACAGAGAAAGCATATCTGTCCAAACGCTTATAGATCCTGTCTGTCATGTCCAGAGGCTGCTCATCGTATTTCTCGGCAAAGTAGCCCTGGAGATATTCAGGTCTGAACTTGATAAGCTCCGAATAATCAAAAGGTTCACAGGCCGCCATAAGACGGTTGGGGATCTTGATCTCTCCGTCAAAGGGAACATTGTTCAGTCTGAATTTGACCTTGCCGAATGTGAGCATCGTGTAATTGCTCAAGGTGTTCGCATGGGTCTCGGTATAGACCTCATCCACCATCTTGCCTTTGTTGCCTTTTCCGGCGACATTGACTTCGACCTCAGTCGATATGATCCATGTAGGCACATAAAGGCCTGTCATCTTCCCAAGGATCTTCTTTGACTTGAAGCTCTTGGGGAGGTGGCTTACTGTAGCGCAATGCTCTTCGAAAAGACTTATTGCCTTTTCCTTATCGAACTTGAATGGAATGATGTAATCAGGCTTAAACTCCCTGGTAAGTCTTCTTGAGACGAGGGCAGGGGAGCCGCAGAATGCGCAGAATGTCGATGCCGTATTCTTGTCGGTTACGATCTGGGCGCCGCACGAGTTGCAGACTATCTCGACACGCTCGGCATCTTCCTTGCTTATCTCTATCGTGCCGTCGTACTCTCTCTCGGGATTGACAAAGCCGAATGCACCGATCTTATCGAGCGTGGAAGGATCGAAAACTCCGCCGCAGTTACTGCAGATGCATTCACCGCGGATGGGATCGAAAACAAGATTGGAACCGCAGTTGGGACATTTTACGGAATTAGCTGAAAATGTCTGTGCTTCTGAACTGCCAGGGCCGCCGGCCTTAGCAGGTTTATCCCAGATTGCCATATAAAAACTACCCCTCTTATCTGTTTATCCGTTTTTAATATACAAAAGGGGTATTTTGATGTCAATGACAGCCGGTATCAGAGGATTACCTCCATTCCTGTCTTCTGAGGCTTAAAGCCCAGAGATTCATAGAATTTCCTTGCTGTGGGATTGCATTCCCAGACGTTCAGCGTGATGTTGTAAAAGCCGTTGTCTTCAGCGTATTTTCTGACATGTTCATAGAGCATCGTGCCGACGTGCTTGCCTCTTGCTTTCTCATCGACGCAGATGTCGTCGATATAGAGTGTTTTGATGTCCGTGAGCACGGAGTTGTCTAATTCCTGCTTGGCAATGCAGAATGCATGTCCTGCGACAAAACCGCTGTCATCAACGCAGACAAATACAGGAGTATTCTCGTTTGCGATTATGCCTTTTAATTCTTCCGCATTGTACTTTGTGGCAGGCCCCTTGAAGAGGTCGGGCCGTCCTTCGTGATGGACCATATCGACCTGTACAAGGAGGTTTAAGATTCCCGGAATATCCTTTATCTCAGCGCGTCTTACGTTCATGTTAACTCCTCGGATTGCCGCATTCAGGGCAGAATTTTGATGTAAGGCCCGTTTGGCCGCATTTGCAGTCCCAGGGACCGGCGGGTTCAGGCGAAGGCGTGTTATCGGCAGGCTTTTGCTGTGCCGTGTTCAGGGCCTGGAACATCCCCATGCCCATGAATCCGTTCATCGTGCCGGGCGCACCCTCAACAGGTGCAAGAAAAGGATTTACGTTCGATACTTCGATCTTTGCGCCGGATTGCGAAACACATTCGTTAATGAGCTCTGAAAGCTTTTTATCGACTTCCTTTCCTCCCATCCTGCAGGCGGATTCGCCTATGGTACGCTTGATCTTCGGAGCGCCCGTTATCAGCGAGTCATCGTAGTAGACGTTGATGCATGAAGAAGCAGAATAATCCATTACCACATATTCCGGAGGAATGCTCGGATCTATGGACGCATAGTGCCAGACAGGGATGTTTTCCTTGTCTGAGATCTCCTGGATCCCGGTAAAGATATCTGATTTAACTTCCTTTATATCGGTCTGCTCGGGAAGATTGCCCTGTTTTCTGTATAAAGTAACGCGTACGAAGCCTTCCTTATCGGGAATCTTACGGATCGTCTGCCTGCGCCAGATATTGCTGTTATACATCATGCCGGATTCGAAAGAACTTGTCTCAACGGCGATGACAGGACCGTGTTTTTCCTTGATGTTACGGCATTCTTTAAGTGTAGGGTAGATGACTTCCTCTGACAGTTTTTTATCGTCTTTGGTAAGCTCGAAAAGAAGTGAACTGAACTCTGCAGAAGCCTTTTTGCCTGTATCCTCGGGTGATTCCCTGAATGTGATCTCCGATTCTGTCCCGTCATCTGATCTCAACGTAAGAATGCAGGCTGTTCCTGATTTGCCCGGTTCGATGATCTTTGGCGGGGCAGGTGTCTTTCCGCACCAGTCTGTGATGCCGAATTTGGCGATCAGGTCTTTGAACTGGCTGATAATTCCCTGATCAAGAGGATACTTGCAGATCTTGGTATCAGTCTCATCTCTAGTGATCTTGGTTATGACAAGATCTTCGCCCCCGAACGGCATGTCCCATTCGGTAGTGTGATCAAATGTATACTCTTCGGATATGTTGATCCTTGTGTGCTTGAAATTAATGCCGGTGATATTCATAACTGTTACCTCACGGAACGATTTTCCTGATAACGGGGATCTTCCTCAGACACCATGTGACCGGAATGATGACCGCATAGATTAGCAACGGGAAAATAAGACTGTATACAAGAGAGTGCTTATCGGCTTTTATGATCAGATCTGTGATGTTGATTATAAACCAATGGAGCAGAAAGACTTCAAAGTTGTAATTCCCGAGGAATTCAAAGAACTTTTTAAGCCATCCGATCTTTTCGATCTTGGCTGCAATATCTCTTAACAGGATGAACATGCCAAGTCCGAAGAAAACACTCGGGAAATCCGGATAGTTCTTGAACAGTTCATCGATATGACCTGCCCGTATGGATAACTGATATGTTCCGATCATGTGTACCAGTAAACCTGCAAGTGCAAGGATATAGATGACTATCTTCGCGATTAGCGTGGGGGGCTTTTTATAAACGTAATACCCGAGGAAGACAAAGATCAGATTTCCCAATCCGATCCCGCTTGTGTCTATCACTTCAGGATACATGCCTAATAATCTGAGTATGAAGAATACGAAAACATTTATGATGAAGATAATGATGATAAAACATTTGAAAACAGTGAGCTTCTGCTCCTTCTTTATGGAAGCTATGACCGGCATCAGCAGATAGAACACAAATAATGCCCCGAAGAACCAGTAATAGGTGATTATGTTGTTTGTCCATATAACTGACGTGATAATCCAGACAGGTGTAATATCCGCAGGCTTCAGCACACCTGTTGCAAGCATGAACAGAGCAGCAAGGACAGACCAGACAATGTAAGGGATAAGGGTCTTTTCGATGCGCTTTTTGAAGAATGTCTTTGTAGAATACCTGTCCTTATAATCGGCCAGCGTGATGCCTGTGATCATGAAGAATACGGGAACTGCAAAATAGAAAATGCTCTCGATAATGTTTGCGGCAAACCAGTAATGTTCATCAGCCGAGAAATCCCAAAAACTGTTTGTGTGAAGTATTGTAACGGATAAAGCCGAAATGACCTGGCAGAATGTAAGGGAGAAATCCTTCTTATTCACAGCTGGTTCCTGATTACCGGTCATGAGGGGCTCCTAAAAACGATTTGATACAATGCGATTATACGCCTTAAGCAAATCGAGAGCAAAAACATATACCCTGTACGAGTTAAACGGTATGTTCAAGTTCTTTTAATCGTTAAGCAAAAAATAAACACCCACGCACGAGTTAATTGCGTCAGCAATTACTGTTCGAAGTGCGGGTGTTATTTTTTGCGTTATTTGGTGCGCCTGACAGGACTTGAACCTGCACGTCTTCCGGCACCAGAACCTAAATCTGGCGTGTCTGCCAATTTCACCACAGGCGCATTTCGCCGACCATTATAACACTTCGGTTACTAAATATCATAATTGACGAGAAAAAGATAAACTGTTATAAGATTGTTCGGGGAAATATGCCCCTGGAAAATTGTTACATCTGAGGAGTTTTTGAGTTGTCTGAGAGAAGAAAGCGCAGAGAGAACGTTATTACGGCACTTCTGATCGCAGGAATGTGCATAATCGTTGCCGGCACCATTATCTTCGCTGCCAAGTATTTAAGAAGCAACGGGGAATCCCAGGTTAGCGTTACTTCAACCGATGTAACCTTGTATCTGGATTCGGTTCAGTCGCAGATAACTGACATGGGCACGACGGAGAGTACGCCGGAAAGCACAACTGAAAGCGTAACGGAAAGTGCATCTCAGAGCACTTCAGGGAGTTCTTCAGAGAGCACTTCGGGAAGTACGGCAGAAACTCCTTCGGGAACACCTGCAGTGACGGTCACGCCTTCTCCCGCAACGTCGGAAGAGCAGGAGACTTCATCTGAAGAGACAACGGGAGAAGAGGTCTTTTTCGCGCTCTCGTCAGAACCTGACCAGCTTACGAGCATTTCGGATCTTTCTGCAGGTACGCTCCTCAGTGAGGGCCAGATCGATAAGAATAATCTCTCGCAGTATTTTACCTCCGTTAAGATCGAAGAGGGAGACAGCGTATACAAGAGGATCAACGGCAAGTCTTACCAGAAGAACAATGACATCAAGTTAAGTGACCTGAGATATCTCAAGATGCTCCACCGGAATTTCAATAATGATATTCAGGTCGGCGAAATGATTGTAAATAAAAGCGTTGCGGACGAAGTGCTCGGGATCTTCAAGCAGCTCTTTTCAGATGGTTATCAGATCTATTCGATGTATCTGATCGATAATTTCTGGGAAAAGAACGCCGGTACCGCTGACTGGAATTCGATCGAAGCAAATAACACCTCATGTTTCTGCTACCGTGCCGCAACCGGCGGAAGCAAGCTCTCCAAGCATGCTCTGGGCAGGGCGATCGACATCAATCCCATGCAGAATCCATATGTTACATACAAAGACGGCAAGCCCCAGTATTCACACAGCAATGCCGCCGATTACGTAAGCAACAGATCTTCCAAGAAGGCGCACGTCATTACTACATCGGACAAGGCATATAAGCTCTTTACCAAAAAAGGCTGGTCATGGGGCGGAAACTGGTCGAGCCCAAAGGATTATCAGCATTTTCAGAAATAAGGCAAATGAAAATATTTGACTATCTGATTTTCACTTGATAATATCTTTGCATGAATAATCCTGACAGAAGAAAACAGATTTTGGACATCCTTGAAGCTGAGGGCGAGATCAATACGACCGTTCTCTCATCAAGGCTTGGCGTTACAGGCGCCACGATAAGAACGGATATCAGGGCTCTCGAGAGAGAGGGCGCGATCGTCAGATTCCACGGCGGTATCAAGCTTCCACACAAGATGTCCTCATACAGCGGCGAGAACTATATGGTCAGGGCCGTTACCCACGTTGACCTCAAGAATGCCATCGGTGCAAAGGCCGCAAGCCTTGTTGCAAACGGAAATACCATTTTCATGGATGCAAGCTCCACGACCTTTCATATGATTCCTTACCTCAAGAAGGCAAAAGACGTAACGGTCATAACCAACGGAATCCATACGGCCATGGAGCTTCAGAGGAATTCCAACTTCAAGTCGATCATAATCCTGGGCGGCATGTTAAGACCCCATTCGGGTGCTATCGAGGGACTTTCATCCAAGGAAATGATAGGCAGACTTTCAGCTGAGTTTTATTTCGTTTCCGGAAACGGCTTTTCTGCCGATGCCGGACTTTCAGGTGATAATTTCTTTGAACTTGAGCTTAAGAGGCTTTGCGCAGACAGGGCAAAGAAGATCGTAGCCCTGATCGACTCCACCAAGCTCGGCGCAGATTCGGCATCGTCCTTTATCCCTGCTGACAGGATCGATTATCTTGTTACGGATTCAGGCGCTTCGCCCGAGAGCGTTGCTTTGTGCCGTGCCAAGGGAATAGAAGTCCTCATTGCCGAAGTCTGATTGCCTGACATACGCCTGATATACAAATTTCTTTTTATTAAATTTTTAATGTATAATACTCGGATGAGAATAATTTTACTTTTCCGAGGTTAAGTAGATGCAGATAAATCCGATAATTTTGCCAAGCTGGCTCATGAGCAAGTGCGTTTTCCAGCAGGGCGTAGAGCATAAGATCGAAGGTATTGCGGCTCCGTCAGCGACTGTTACACTCGAGATCGTCAAGGACCCTACAGACGGAAGGAAGGTCAGTAAGCTCGATACCGATTACGGTGTCATCTTAAGCCGCGAGGCCACGACCAACGCCAAGGGCCGCTTCAGTTTTACTATCCCGCCTTACAAGGCTTCTTCAGACGCTTATACGTTCACGTTCAAGTGCCTTACTGACCAGACCACGCTTACTGATATGCGATGCGGCGACGTATGGGTGTTCCTGGGTTCCGACTTCCTCTCGATCCCGATGAAGGAAGCTAATGCCACTAAGGCTCCCCTGAAGCGCAAGGTAATGAACTACCTGAGATTCTTCATGCCTTCACGTTCAGGCCTCGAAAAAGGTGAGGAGATCTATCCATACGAAGACAAGACACACTATAAGAATGCCGAGTGGATCAAGGTTACGGATACTGCCAAGCTTGCCGAGGTCTCATCCTCCGCATTTGCTTTTGCATACCGCTTGAGTGACCAGATCTCATATCCTGTCGGCATTGTCGATCTCTCATATAACGATTCGACGATCCTTAACTGGATCGCTCCTTTCGCACTCGACAGAGTGGAGGCGCTTAAGGATGTCGTCAAGAAGGCCGGCCTTTATCTCGACGAAGATGCATATAAGAACCTGCTCAAGATCGACGAGAAAAAGAAGAAGGCTGAAGAACTCAAGGAAGAATACAAGGAGACCATTGAATCAGGCGATATCGATATCTCCATGCAGGATGAGATCAAGAGACTCGAAGGCCAGGATCCTGATGACATCAAGCCCCTTGATATCGACTTCCCGACGACCGGCGACAGTACGCTCAACGAGACAAAGGGCCACAAGGAGAATATCTCATTTTCTTCCGCTAGCCAGCTTGACTTCGGCATGATCCCCGAGAAGAAGGACGACGACAAGCTCAGCAGGGCTGACATGAGGAAGTTCATAAAGCTCAAGTACAGAATGTCCATCCTTTACAGGACAAAGCTCGTTCCTCTGAAGAACCTTGCAGTAAGGGGCTTCTGCTTCTCGCCTGATAAGGGTGAGCTCATGTTCGAGAGATACGATCTCTTTCTCATGGGACTTCTTACGACGCTCGCTGATGTTTTCGAGCCCAAGGAAGTATTCGATGAGACAGTAATGCCTTCGATCCTTTTCGTAACGATGCATCCTAATGACGTGGACTTTGAGAATCCTTACAGCGTGCTCGAGTTCAATGAGAACTTTACGGCATTTACGAAGATGCTCAGCATGCCTTCCGGAATCGTAAGCATGCACGACATGCTGCTTCCCGATAAGACGATAAGCTTCATACTCGGCATGCGTCTTGCGACGATCGCTCTCGGAACACACTTCTCGCCCAAGATGAGCAAGTCTTCACCCGAGCCCAACGATATCGAGATCGCAGGCAATAAGCGCATCATAAAGTTCAGCAATCTCAATTCCGGCTTAAACAGCCAGGATGCTTCAGGCGAGATCACGGGATTTGCCGTTGCAGGCGAGGACCGTATCTTCTATCCCGCGCACGCAAAGAGCCTTTACGGTATGTGCGTGATGGTCTGGAGAGACGATATCGAAGAGCCGCAGTCCATCACTTACGGCTTCACGCCTTTCCCGCATGACGCAACGCTTAAGAACGGTGAGGATCTCCCGATCCTGCCTTTCAGATTCGACAGGGATCCTGCTTATTTCGCACCCGACTTAAGCTTCACACACTGTGACAAGCTGGAATTCGTAGGCAAGAGAACACCCGAATCTGATTTTGAGAATCTTGAGATCTACAGGACGTTCAAGGGCAAGGGAATCATATCCCAGGACAATATCCACAAGCTTACCGGCAGTGCGTCTTTGAGGATCCGTTATGAGACGGACAAGTCGCTCTACGGCTTCGAACCGTGCCTCGAATACGCTTCGCTTTTCTCGCCCATCGAGATATACGGAAGAACAAGGATCCAGCTGTCGATCTTTAATCCTGACCAGAAGAAAAAGAAGCTGATCGTCGAAGACTTCGGTGAAGCCGAGATCCGTCAGCAGCTTACCTGGCAGACGATCACCCTGGATTATTCCGAAGACGGACCCATCAGACTTAACAGCCTGAGAATATACATTGAGGACAAAGACCGTAACGGCGAGATTTATATCGACGCTATCAACTTTATCTAAAGAGAGGAGCCATATATGGCAAACAAGCTTTTATCTGCTATTGAAGACGACGTTTTCTTGTCAGAAGGTTCTGTGCCGATAGTCATTGAAGGCCTCGAGCATTCCTACGATAAGGAAGACTTCCTGCCTGATGAGAGCATGCATAATTCTCATGAACTGCTGTGCCTCCGCGAAGGCAAGATCGAAGCAGTGATCGGCGGTGAGACCATCCAGCTCACCAAGGGTTCAGTAGTCGTTATAAGACCTCTCGTAAGACATAAGCTCATGATAAAGAGCGAGAAGGCCGACATGCTCAATCTCTATTTCGGCTTCGTTCATGATACTTCGGATCTTAAGCTTACCAAGGAATCAGGCAGCAATTCCGTCAACAAGGATGCTAAGAACAAGAATGCGGGCCCGAGTGTCAATATTCCGGGTTCGCTCGCGAAAATAACACTCGAGAGCTTTTTGAAGTTTGCAGATCTCGGCATCACCGAGGATAACGAGATGATCAGGCTCCCGTTCTTTGTCATCAAGGGACATGAGAAGAAAGAGATCAATGAGCTTGCAGAAAGGATCGTAACGGAGCATGCGGACAACCGCTATGCAAAAGACCTCATGATCCATACGCTTACGGTAGAGCTCATGATAATCCTCTCAAGAGCATTAAGAAGCGAATGGGAAGAGAGCTTAAGCGTTAAGAACGGCAAGGCTAAAGAGCTCGTTGCCATCGCAAAGCAGTATATGGATGAGAACTTCGATCAGGGCATTACCGTATCGGAGGCCGCATCTTATGTTTACTTAAGCCAGGGTTATTTTACCCGCGCTTTCAGGGATGAGACGGGAATAAGCCCGATGAACTATCTCATGAAGAAGAGGATCGAGAAGTCCTGTAAGCTCCTGCAGAATAACGAGATCAAGGTCTCCGCGATATCTCTGCAGTCCGGTTTCTCTTCACCCCAGAGGTTTAATGTCGCATTCAGAAAGCAGATGGGCATGACACCCATGGAATACCGCAAAAAATATCTGTAAGAACGAAGGAGAGATAAATGTACGATTACGCAAATGACAATTCGATCCCTGAGGAGAGCCGTCAGAATATGGATCTCCCGAAGATCGAGAATGCCGTAAGAGATATCCTCGAAGCTATCGGTGAAGATCCGGACAGGGAAGGCCTTCTTGAGACACCCCAGAGAGTCGCAAGGATGTATGCGGAAGTCTTCGCAGGACTTCACAGAGACATCAATAAGGACATCAAGACCTTCCACGGTGAGGGCAACGATGAGATGATCCTCATAGGTGATATCCCGTTCTATTCGATGTGCGAGCATCACCTTCTTCCTTTCCACGGCAAGGCTCACGTAGTCTATATCCCGAAGGACGGCAAGATCTTCGGTCTTTCCAAGGTCGCAAGGATCGTCGATACATTATCGAGAAAGCCCCAGCTCCAGGAGAAGCTCACATCCGAGATCGCCGATGCCATCGAGAAGGCCGTAGATGCAAGATCAGTATGCGTCGTTCTTGAAGCTGAGCACCTCTGCATGACCATGAGGGGCATCAGAAAGCCGGGTTCGAAGACAGTCACTTCCGCGATGAGAGGCGGCTGCAGATCCGACATCAGGACCAGAAACGAAGCTCTCGCACTCATCAACAGACAGCGTGCGGGAATCTAAAAGAGAGACGCAAGATGAATTCAACTGACGGAAGATTCACAGGAATATATAAGTGCGGTGCGAGGACGCTCGAGTTCGGCAAGAAGACGCTCATCATGGGCATCTTAAATCTTACGCCTGATTCATTCTCCGACGGCGGAAGATATACCGACGTTGATGCTGCCGTAGACCAGTGCGCGAGGATGATCCGTGAAGGTGCTGACTGCATCGACATCGGTGCCGAGGCAACAGGCCCCAACGCTGTTCCTGTCACGGCTGAAGAGGAGATGGAGAGGCTCATGCCTTCTTTGGAAGCCATAAGGAGCCGCTTCGACACTCCGCTCTCTGTAGATACTTTCAAGTCAGTAACGGCAGCTGCCGCAATAACCGCAGGTGCCGACATAATAAATGACATCACCGGTTTTCTCGGAGATCCTGACATGGCCAAGACAGTCGGTGACAATGGTGCAGGCTGCATCCTGATGTTTAACGCAAGGACTAAGGGCGATCCGTTCCCTTACATCGAGACGATCAGCAGGAGAGCCGTAAGAGAGCTTACCGAGAGCATTGAGATCGCAAGGAAAGCAGGCATTGCCGACAACATGATAATGACTGATCCCGGAATCGGCTTCGGAACAACGAGGATCCAGGACGCGGAGCTCAGCGCCTCATTGCTCTCTTTGGGCATGCAGGGCAGGCACCCGGTTCTTTATGCCGCTTCAAGGAAAAGATATGCAAGGCTCTTTGCGGGCGGTGATTCGGCAGGCGAAGCCCAGCTCGATTATGCTACTGCAGGCCTTTCGTTCACGGCCGCATCAGTCGGTGCTTCGATGGTAAGAGTCCATAATGTTGCAGCAACGAGGATGGCTCTGAAGAGCTTTGACGAGACATTCTACGCATTCGCGAATATGTGAAAGGAATAATGATTTGGATAAGATAACGCTCTCGAGAATGGAATTTGAAGGACATACCGGCTGTCTTGATTTCGAAAAGAAGGACGGCCAGAAGTTCATCGTTTCACTGGACATCTTCATGGACAGGATCAAGGGCTGCTATACTGATGATCTTGCCGATACCGCAGACTATTCCAAGATCTATGAAGTTGTAAAGGAGATCGTTACTTCCGATACGGGCGATCTTATCGAACATCTTGCACAGAAGATCGCGGACGGAGTCCTTAAATCCGACAGCCGCATTGAGAAGGTCATCGTTACCGTATCTAAGCCCGAAGCACCGGTAAAGGGCATTTTCGAGACGATGGAAGTAACCATTGAGAGGAATAAAAAGGAATTCGTCATCCTGTCTCTGGGAAGCAACTTAGGCAACCGCGAGGAGAATATCCTTGCAGCAGAAGAAGCTCTGAAAACATTGCCCGGCGTTGAAGGATTTAAGCAGGCTTCGATCTATGAGACAGAGCCCGTAGGCCTTGAGGACCAGCCTTATTTTCTTAACACATGCGTAGGTTTCTACACGGATATCGGACCTTTCGAGCTCCTGGATAAGATCCACGTGATCGAGAATGATCTTCTAAGGAAAAGAGATGTCCACTGGGGCCCGAGAACGATAGATATAGACATCATCTTCTACGGGGACAAGGTAATAATGAAGCCTGAACTTACGATCCCGCATCCCAGGTGGTATCTCAGGTCATTTGTAACGGTCCCCTTAAGAGAACTTAAGGATGTGGGACAGGATCACCCTGACGATAAAGAAGTGTCCCTTTATCGGAAGCGCGGATAATTGAGTTATCAGGTATCAAAGTTTATAATTAGGCACGTCATTTAGAAAGATGGAGGAATTTATGTCAGAAAACAATTCGGGCGCATTTGTACCGCAGCAGGACAACAGAAGCGGCGACCAGAACAGAGAAAAGCGCCAGAAATTCGACCCTGCGAAGCAGGACGGACGCAGGAACAACTACAACCGTAACCGCAGAAGAAGGAATAACGGTCCCAGACAGGGCGGATATGACAAGAAGGGCGATAACGCTGAGGTTCAGACTGAAGGCAGGAATCAGAACCAGGGCCAGAACCAGAATCAGAACCGCGAGCGTAATTCCGACAGACAGAATAACCGCGATAAGAACAATAACAACAAGTTCAATAAGCGCGAGCAGAACCAGGGCTCTGAGAAGAGACAGCAGTTCAACGGTGAGCGCAAGCCCAAGAATAAGCGCTCAAGAGAATTAGACGCCGAAGTCGCCAAGAACGTCAAGAAGGTTGAGACCATCGAAGATATCAGAAGCGACAATGCCAGAATAACCAAGGAGATCTATCTTGAGATCGCGTCGCTCAAGAATATCAATCTCAACTGATCATGAAGGGTATATTTATAACTTTCGAAGGCATTGACGGGTGCGGCAAGAGCACGCAGTGCGAGCTCCTTAAGGATTATCTTAAGGCAAATAACAAGAACTTCATTTTCGTCAGGGAACCCGGCGGAACCGTTATCGGCGAGCGTATAAGGGAGATCCTTCTTGACAAGAAGAATACCCAGATGACGGCAAGGACCGAGCTTCTCTTATTTGAGGCTGCAAGAGCCCAGATAACGGATGAAGTTATAAAGCCCGCGTTAGAAGAAGGTAAGATCGTTCTATGCGACAGGTTCTTTGATTCGTCATCTGCATATCAGGGAATGGCCAGAGGCATGGGCATGGACTTTGTAGCAGGCCTTAACATGGCTGCCACAGGCGGTCTTAAGCCCGATGTCACTTTCTTCTTTGATATCAGTGCCGAAGAAGCATTGGAGAGAAGAGGCAAGAGAGGCGAAGCATCCGACAGGATCGAGCTTGCCGGACTCAAGTTCCAAGAAGATGTAAGACGGGGCTATCTCGAGCTCGCCAAGTCTTCCGAAGGTCGTGTGATCACGATCGATGCTTCCAGGGGAATAGATGAGATCTTTGAAGTGGTGAAGGGATCGTTGGAAGGGAAGATCTGATGGCTTTTTCGAATATCACAGGACAGAAGCAGATAAAGCTCAGATTAGCTGCCGAAGCTCAGAGAAGAGGCAGCGGAGCATACATGCTTTCAGGTCCTGCCGGTATGGGCAAAAGGCTCATCGCAGAAGAATTCGCAAAGGCTCTTATGTGCTCTGATGCAGGCCCGGACGGCGCCTGCGGAGTATGTTCCAACTGCAGGTATTTCGATAACTTCACGACACCTGACATCACCAGAGTCTATGAGCCCGCGGATACCAAGAATGTAAAAGTCGATTTCATCAAGGACAATGTCGTTGCGGAATCTTACTTAAAGCCGCAGTTTGCAAGGACTAAGACATTCATAATAGATTTCGATTATCTGGGCGTAGAGAGCCAGAACGCTCTTCTTAAATCGCTCGAGGAACCCAAGAAAGACGTGGTATTCATCCTTACAAGTTCGAATACCGATGCTGTCCTTGATACGGTCATGTCCAGAGTAACGGAGATAAAGTTAGATCCGTATTCCGAGGAGGAACTGGAACAGATAGTAAAGGCCAACTGCCCTGATCTTGAGGATTCCAAGGTCAAGGCGGCCGTATATAACAGCGGCAGGATACCGGGGAAGGCCATAAGCCTTGCCAGGGAGGACTCAGGCGTAAGCATCAGGCATGAGATCAACAGCATAATGATCGGCATGCCAACGGCGTCATATATCGATGTGCTCGAAGACTATGTTGACGTCTTAACGGGCTTCAAGGATGATGCGAAGATCGCAGCTTCCGCGATCCTTTTATTTCTTGACGATGTCGCAAGGCTCAGCAATTATCCTGATTGCCGCAAGATCAATAACGAAGCAGACAGGGAGGCAATAGAGAATTTCGTTGCCTCGAACAAACATATAACAACACTTAAACTGGGAAGATGCACTGAGGCGGTCAATACCTTCTTAAGGGCTCTGGAGGTCAATTCGAATTTCGATTCCTCCGCATCCGCCATGCTTCTTCGAATACATGAGGAGCTAAAAAAATGAAGATCGTAAACTTAAGAACAAGAGATGCCGGCGTCACGCTGAGATTCCGCTGTGACGGCTATTCGCTCACACTGGGCGACGCGGTCATGGTGGAACTCGAGACAGGCGAAGAGATCGCTTTTGTAGCGCAGGAACCTTATTCCGAGGATACTGCCGAAGATATCCCTTATATCAAGCGTATCGCAAGCGAGAAGGAACTCGAGAAGTATTACGATATCTGCGCCAAAGAGAAGGACGCATTCTTCAAATGCAAGGAGCTCATAGCCGCACGCTCTATAGAAATGAACCTTGTTGACTGTGAATATACCTTCGACATGAAGAAGCTGACATTCTATTTCACGGCTGACGGCAGAGTAGACTTCAGAGAGCTCGTAAAGGATCTGGCTTACACATTCCGCACCAGGATCGAGCTCCGTCAGATCGGGTCGAGAGACCAGGCAAAGCTTGTAGGCGGAATCGGAATGTGCGGAAGAGAGCTCTGCTGCTGCTCATTCCTTAACCGTTTTGCGCCCGTCAACTTGAAGCTTGCAAGATCGCAGGGCTTATCTCTTAACCCGGGCAAGCTCAACGGTGCCTGCGGAAGGCTCATGTGCTGCCTCCAGTTTGAGAAGGAAGCTTATGACGATGCACACAGAAGGCTTCCCGAGCCCGGTGCCAGAGTAAGGACACCCCGCGGAATGGGACAGGTCACTGACGTTAACTACATAGAAGAGACACTGAACATCAAGTTCGTATCCGAGAGCGAGACTGAGATCGAGAAGTTCTCATGGGCTGATCTTGAGGATCTGAACGGCGATATGGTCAGACATAACTCCAATAAGAATGATTTCAACGATTATCCCGACATGAACGGGGCATACAGCGACATGGACGGTGACGAAGGTTAAGGTTTCCGACCGATGTCGATTTTTAAGGTCATAAAAAGTGGCAGAAAAGGGTGTTTTTTGACAAACACCCTTTCTTATACTTGTTGTATTTTGGGTTTTATGGAATAATCATCTCATTATCTGAATAGGAGGATATTATTTATGGCATATGTAATTTCTGACGCTTGCGTATCTTGCGGTACTTGCGCTGACGGATGCCCCGTTGGAGCTATTTCCCAGGGCGATACACAGTACAATATCGATCCCGATGTTTGCGTATCCTGCGGCGCTTGCGAAGCTTCCTGCCCTACAGGTGCTATCGCTGAAGGCTAATCGTAAGTTATAATCGATAAGCAGATTACGGAGGTCATCCCATTGGGGTGACCTCTTTTTGTTGTGTGTTTGTCTAGGAGTGTTGCATCACGGTGGAGGCTGACCACACCGCAGATGGAGGCGGACCACACCGCAGATGGAGGCGGACCACACCGTTAAGGATTTGTTGCCTTCTCGGCGGACACAGAAAGCAACATTTCCGGCACCCGGACTCGTGGGATTCAAACCTCATAAATCATTGATTTTACTGTATCTTATTAGATAGTATAATTCAGTTATAAAACCGCAGAAACGGAGGGGAATGCACCGTGTTATCAAAGCACAGCCTGTCTTCCAAGATCATTCTTATGGTAGAGTTCATTCTGCTCATCTCCAGTATCTTTTTCTGCGCAGTCTCGATCTACAGATCCAGAGTAGGTATCCGCAAGGCCATCCAGCAGCGTATGCTCGACATCGCCAACTGTGCTGCAGGTTCTGTCAGCGGCGAAGACATGAAGTATCTCACGGAAGATGCCATAGGCGATGACAATTACAACAAGATCTATAACACTCTTGCGGTCTTCAGGGACAATGTAGAGCTTGAATATGTTTACTGTATCAAGGAAGCCGGTCCTGACAGCTTTATCTTCACGATGGACTTAGACCTTGTAGATCCTGCCAGCTACGGCGATAGTGTCGAATACACCATAGCGCTTTCAAGTGCCGCAAAGGGCAGAGCTGCCGTGGACGAGACCCCTTATACGGATAAGTGGGGCGAGTTCTACAGTGCGTACAGCCCTGTATTTGACGCGCAGGGCAATGTGTCCGGCATTATCGCAGTTGACTTCTCCGTAAGCTGGTTTGAAGACCAGCTCTCGGCTCAGACCAGATCCACGGTGATCGGGTATGTGATAATCCTTGTTATTTCGCTCATGGTCGGTGCTGTCCTGGCGCTTCTTACCGTAAGACCTTATGTTAAGGCTCAGGGTGAGCTTTTGGAGGAGAAGGTAAGGGCTGAGAGCGCCAATAATGCGAAGAGTGACTTCCTGGCGAACATGTCCCATGAGATCAGAACCCCCATCAATGCCGTATTGGGCATGAATGAGATGATAATCCGTGAGAACCACAGGGCGATGGATCTTGCGGCGAGCGATCCTCTGCTCGTTAAGGATTCTCTGGAGAACATCAGCGTTTACGCAGGCGATGTTAAGAAGGCCGGACATAACCTTCTTGCCATCGTTAACGATATCCTCGATTTCTCCAAGATCGAAGCCGGGCGCATGGACCTTCTGGAAGCGCCTTACCAGTTAAGCTCGCTCATTAACGATATCAACAACATGATCCTTTTTAAGGCGCAGGATAAGGGCCTTAAGTTTACCGTCGAAGTCGATCCTTCTATCCCTGATGAACTGTCAGGTGATGAGGTAAGGATCCGTCAGATATTCACGAATCTTCTGAATAACGCCGTCAAGTTTACGGACAAGGGCTCTGTCAGCCTTAAGATCCGCGGCAAGAAGACAGAAGAAGGGAAGATCAACCTTGTCATCACCGTCTGGGATACCGGAATCGGCATCAAGCCTGAAGACAGGGATATGCTTTTCAAGAAGTTCGAAAGGCTCGAAATGGAGCGCAACAACACTATCGAAGGCACCGGCTTAGGATTAGCGATCACCAAGAGCCTTATCGATCTCATGAACGGTACCATCGAAGTCGAGAGTGAATACGGAAAGGGTTCCATCTTTACCGTTACGATCCCTCAGACCGTTGCTTCTGAAGAACCTATCGGTGATTTCCAGGCGCGCCTCAAGGAACATCTGCCCGGTGACAGGCCGTATAAGGAGTCTTTCAGGGCGCCTGAGGCTACTATCCTTATCGTCGACGACACGAGGATCAATCTTACTGTTGCGGTCAATCTCCTGAAGAATACCAGGATGAAGATCGATACAGCCACATCCGGCGCGGATGCCGTCAATATGGCTGCTAAGACCAGGTACGACATAATCTTCATGGATCAGCGCATGCCTGAGATGGACGGAACCGAAGCGTTCCACAAGATCCGTGATGATGAGAACAGCTTAAGTAATGACGTCCCTGTGATCTGCCTTACGGCCGATGCCGTTATAGGTGCGAAAGAAAGATACCTTTCTGAGGGCTTCTCCGATTATCTTACCAAGCCTATCGACAATTATGCGCTTGAGAAGATGATAATGAAGTACCTGCCTGATGATAAGGTCGAGCGGGTCAAGGATGAGCCTGTGATGTCCACGATCGAAGAGGGCACGTCAGAGGATGCATTTACGATCCTGCGCTCTGTCGGTATCGAGCCTAAGGCCGGCCTTAAGTACTGCCAGGAAGATGAGGCTCTGTACCGTTCGCTTCTTGCCGAATATGCATATGGTGAGCTCGAAAAGTCGCACAACCTGCAGAAGAGCTACGAGAATGAGAACTGGCATGACTATTCCATCTATGTTCATGCGCTTAAGAGCTCATCAAAGATGATCGGTGCATCGGCTCTGTCCCTCCGTGCTGCCAAGCTCGAAGCAGCTGCCAATGCCGTTGACAGCGGGACGATAAAGACTGAGCACAATATGCTGATGGAAGAATATGAAGTTGTTACGGCAGTTATCCGTTCAGTCATACCCAAGTCTGATTTGAATTCCGAAGATGACGGCGTGACCGAATTCTCGCCCAGCGATGACGTTATGGAATTCCTGCCGAGCAGTGAGAGTGACGATTAAGAAGAGGTTTTTATGGCCAGCTGTGAGACATGCCAGTATGCATACATAGACGAAGAGACAGGCGAAGCTGTCTGCGATCTTGATCTTGATGAAGATGAGGTCATAAGATTTTCGAGCCGTCCTACAAAAGAATGCCCGTTCTATAAGGACGGTGATGAATATAAGACCGTAAGGCACCAGATGTGATCTTACAACGGGAGAGAAAATGATCAGAGCATTACTTACGATAGATGACGTTTCATCTGAGAACACACCGGCAATTGTTGATTATCTTTGCAGTAAGAACATCAAAGCCATTATGTTCATGGTTGGACAGTGGGCCGAGAACCACCCTGACGAGCTGGTCTATGCGTTAAAGCACGGGATGATCGTGGGCAACCACAGTTATTCCCATCCGCATTTCTCTGAGATAAGCTTCGAAGAGGCTAAGGAAGAGATATTAAAGAACGAAGAGGTCCTTGACCGTTTCTATGAGCAGGCAGGAGTTAAAAGACGCTTCAGGCCGTTCCGTTTCCCGTACGGTGACAAGGGTGGAGATAATAAGGAGCTTCTGCAGGCTTTTCTTAAGGACAACGGTTTTGACAAGGTTAAGGATACGGAACTCGGATATCCCTGGTGGAGTGAGCGCGGACTTGATAAGGACATCGATACATTCTGGACATTCGATTTTGCGGAATACTGCATCAGGCCGGGCAGCGGATTCGGTTTGGAAGATGTAATGAAGAGGATCCACGACAAGGAGCCGGAAGACGGTGCCGTGCTCCTTAATGACAACAGTTCCCACATTCTCCTTCTTCATGCACATGATGAGACGGAAGAACTTGTCCCGGGTTACTATAAGATCTTCATTGAGGAATTGCTGGAAAACGGCGTTGAATTCACGGATCCGGAATTTATCTAAAATATAAGCTTTTTGGCAACTCATGACGCGCATTTGGCAACTCATGTTGTAAGCCGTTGAATGCCCTTTTGGACTTTGCTATTTTCGAGCCGGCAAAGGAAAAAAGGAGACATTTCATGATCACAACTAAAGGCATATTTAAAAGCTTTGCCGGCAAGACGGTCCTTTCCGGGATCGATCTGGATATAAAGTCCGGCACGGTCTTCGGACTGCTCGGACCTTCAGGCGCCGGCAAGACGACACTCATAAAGATAATCACGGGACAGCTGGGTGCAGACTCAGGCGAAGTTCATGTTTTCGGAAAGAACGTAAAAGATCTGACAGGTGATGACAAAAAGCAGATCGGCATCATGATGGACGATCACGGTGTCTACGACAGACTGTCGGTTGCAGATAACCTTAAGGTCTTCTGTGATATCTACGGCATTCCTTATTCAGGCATTGGAAAAGCGCTTGAAGAAGTCGGCCTTGCTGACAGTGCAAAAAAGCCTGCGGCAAAGCTCTCGAAAGGAATGCTCGCGAGACTAAAGCTTGCACGAGTATTTCTCATTGAACCGAAGATCTTATTCCTTGATGAACCCACGAGCGGCTTGGATCCCATGACGATGAAGTACATTCACAGGCTCATAAAAGCACGCAGGGATGCAGGCTGCACGGTCTTCCTTACGACACACAATATGGAGGAAGCGACAGTGCTCTGTGATGAGGTCGCGCTCCTGAATGAAGGAAAGATCGTCGAACGGGGGCAGCCATCTGAGATCTGCAGAAGATATAACCACCAGAAGAAGATAAATATCCATCTAAAGACCGGCGGAGACGTCTCTTTCGCGCATGATGCGGAATCGGCAGGCGAGATCGGCAGGCTCATAGAGCAGGGAAGACTTGAGACGATACATTCGTCTGAACCGACACTTGAGACCGTGTTCATCGAACTTACCGGAAGAAAACTTGAAGCAGAAGAGGAGATCAGATATGCGTAATGCCGGAGTAATCTTTAAAAAGCAGTTGAAGGACACGCTGAAGAACAAGACTGTCCTTATCCAGTTTATAATGTTTCCCGCGATGACTCTCCTGATGGAAAATGCGGTCAAGATCCCTGACATGCCGGAACTGTTCTTTACCAAACTGTTCTCTGTCATGTTTCTCGGAATGGCTCCGATCACATCGGCTGCGGCGATCATCTCGGAAGAGAAGGAGAAGAACACTCTCAGAGTTCTCATGATGGCAAACGTCAAGCCGTGGGAATATCTTCTAGGTGTCGGACTCTATGTCTGGACGCTCTGCATGGCGGGCGCAGGAATTATGGCAACAGGGCTTCCTGCATCAGACATTCCTTTCTACCTTGGCATTATGGCAGCAGGATTAGTGATCTCTGTCGTTATCGGTGCGTGCATCGGAGTCTTTGCATCAAACCAGATGTCTGCGACATCGCTCTTTGTGCCGGTCATGATGGTTTTCTCATTTTCGCCCATGCTCGCTATGTTCAATGATAAAATAGAGAAGGTCGCCAGGGTCTTTTATACGCAGCAGCTCAGAGTCCTGATGAACCAGATGTCTTTTGAGGGAATTAAGACGGAGAGCATATTGATCCTTGTGGTGAATGCAGTGCTGGCGGTCGTGCT
Organism: Oscillospiraceae bacterium; assembly: GCA_902764825.1. Taxonomy (GTDB): domain Bacteria; phylum Bacillota; class Clostridia; order Saccharofermentanales; family Saccharofermentanaceae; genus Saccharofermentans. The sequence continues at coordinate 385,368 of CACWXL010000001.1, read as the reverse complement.
CTTTTTCGCGGCTTTCAGGAAAAAAGGACTTGAATGATGAAGATCAATCTTGATATAGACGGCAAATATGACGATATAGAAGTCATAATCCGTGCACCGCATCTTAATAACGACATCGAGAGGATGGTCGCAATGATGCGCATGATCGACATGCAGATAGCGGTGCGGAAGGATAATGAGACCGTGCTTCTTGACACGGATAAGATCTTGTATGTTGAGGCGGTCGACAGGAAGACTTTCGTATACACAAACGTCGATACTTATGAGTCAGAACTTAAGCTCTATGAACTCGAGCAGCAGCTTGCCGAGCGTGATTTTCTGCGCATAAGCAAGCAGAGCATCGTGAACCTTAGGAAGATCAAGAGCCTTAAGACTGACGTTAACCGCAAGATAAGGATTACTTTGCAGAACGGCGAACAGATAGTCGTATCACGCATGTATTCTGATGAGCTAAGAAGAAAGTTGGGGTTAAGATAATGGAAGAACGAAAAAGTGTTTTCGAATATATAAAAGAACTCTTTACCTGCTACGGAATAGTTATATTGATCTTCATTGCGATCAACTTCTTTATAGGTGATCAGGCCGGCAGTGTATCGACATTATTTGCTCTGGGCTCAAAGGGCCTCTCGTCAGCAATGATGCTTCAGCTGTTCCTGATGGGAATTATCACTACGATCGCACAGAATATCTTCCTGACGGATCTTCTGATAAAGAACATGTCTCTGATCGTAAGGCATATCCTGTTCTTCATGACTCTCATGGTAGCGATAATTATTGTTGCAGTATGCTTCGGATGGTTCCCTCTGAACGATCCCGCTGCATGGATCGGATTTATAATATCGTTCTCTGTATGCTCGGTAATGAGCGCATTCATCATGCGCTTGGAAGAAAAAGCCGAGAACAAGAAGATGCAGGAAGCACTTAACAGACTGAAGAAATAAGGGCTTTATAAGGTCGACTCTTTTCGAAAAATCCCCCACAAAATATAAATATTTGTATAATATAAATTGTGGTGTTGGATTGCCGGTTCATTCCGGGGTTATAGGGTATAAGGGTTGATCAGAAATGGCATTGCTTAAAAGTTATTCCTGCGTTAAGTGCGGGGGTGTCCTGAATTTCGATGAGAATCAGGAAGTATTCGGTTGTCCTTTCTGCGGCGGCGAATTTGCTTTTACGGATTTCCACAGAGGAGACCTGATCAGACAGGGAAATATCAGCCTTAACAGAGGCAACTATTCTACTGCAAAAGATAAATTCCAGGCGATACTTAACAGGAATCCCAGAGACTTTGAAGCTCTTCAGGGTATGATCCTTGCTGAAGGCAGGATCACTGCTGTAAACAGACTCTGCAGGATCGAGTATCTGGAAGATTCGGATCTTAAAGCCGGGATCCAGGCTGCTAAAAAAGCAGGGGAGGCCCTGCCGGAAGAAAACGAGTATTTCGGTCTGCTTGTCAGGATGTTTGAAATTGCCCGTGATTATTTAGAGAGCGGTGCTGAAGCAAATGAGGCTTCAGAAAAACAAAACATGCATTTCAGAAACATGAGTTATCAGATCATGAGTGTCGAAGAGGAGGAGGAAGCTACTTTCGACGGGTATAAGAAGGCCATCGGATTCTTAGCTACAAGATTCCTGCCTGTCATATTTGCTTTTTCGCTCGTATTTCAGATGTGGTGGATAACCATCGCTTTTGTTTTGGTCGTCGCTATCGTCGGCATTTGCCTGAAGATCCATTATGCTTCTGCGAAAAAGAATATTGAAAAGAGTCTCGATGATAAGATGAAGACCCAATTCAAGATAGATGATGCGGCAGTTGCCAAGATGAAGGAAATCAGACATGAGTACATGAATACATATATCAAGCTCAAGAAGATCGTTCCTGATCCCAAGGCTTATGAGAACCCCTTGCCGCAGCCAAAGCATGATAATTCAGTCGTAAATGATCCTTTCATCGATATTGAGAAGACTGTCATCTGCAATAAGTGCGGCGGCCTTTTGACTCTGGATAAAGAGAAGAATCTTTACGAGTGCAGATCATGCGGCGTTGCTTATGGTGCTTCGCTGTTCTTCGGCAATCCTTTGGAGAAGGCGAAAAAAGCGATCGAGGAGAACGATTTTGCTGAAGCAGATCAGAGGTTCTCTCATATGCTGATGACAGATCCCAATTCCTTTGAAGCGCTCTTAGGAAGGGTGCTTTGTGCAGGAAAATGGAAGACCGTGAGTGATATCGCTCTGACTGATCTCGCCGTATCGGATGTCAGACTGAAAAATATCTTGGAACGTGTTGATGATGCAGTTTCCCATGTTTCCGAAGAAGATAAGCCCGTTTTGGAAGATATAAGGAAGCTGGCCGTATTTTATATTGATTATGTGAAGGCCACACAGGCAGCATCAGTCTTCAGCAGCAAGCTTGAATACATTTCGAAGAACAGAATTACTTTCCTGAAGAATAATGATGATTCCGAACTTAAAAATCAATCTGATTACATAAAGTGGAGAAAAGAAGAACTGCTGAAAAAGCATAATGCCAAGACCGGATTTGATGAGCTGAAAGCAAAGGTCGTAACAGATTACCGTAACCGTTCTTTCGTAAGATGAGGAAAAATGCATGGCAATGTTAAAGAGTTATACATGTTCAAAATGTGCAGGCGTCCTGAACTTCGATTCTGATCAGGAGTTTTTTGAATGTCCGTTCTGCGGTACGGCGTTTGATGTGCTGGATTTCCATGGCGATGAAGTAATGGAGCAGGCCAGATCCTTGCTTAAGAACGAGTCTTTCGATGCGGCCAGGGAGAAATACAAAGCCATTTTGAAATATGACCCCAAAAACTTTGAAGCGAATCTGGGAGTTGTTCTTTGTGATCTTAAGGTCACTTCTGCAGACAGGCTGGAATTCCCCGATCTCCTTCCTGAATATGATGTTGTTAATGTCAGAAAATCGATCCTGAAAGCAAAGAGAAATACTGAGAAGAATGGATCTTTATACTTCGGAAAGATGTATGAACTTGTCTCTGTCAAAGAGGATGTGGCCAGGCTCCGGAAAGAAGAATCCGAACTGTCATCTGAACAGATCGGTCGTAAAGTAAATGATAAGCTCGTTACGGATTTTAAGAACGAGAGATTATTAAACAGAAGTAATACGGTTCCCGTGATCCTTACATGGGTGGCTATTGCCGTCATGCTCCTGGTAATGCTCGGGATGAACGGGAAATTTGACGATGAAAAGTCATTGCTTGTACCGTTTCTGGTTCCGCTCGCAGTCGTTGCTGTCATCATTGTTTGCATAGTTATTGTGGATAAGCTGCATGACCGGGATTTTAAACCCGTTGATGATATTACAAATTCTTTCAGTGGCAGGATAAAAGAGAGATTTAACAGATACGATGAAGAATACCGTAAACTGAGAACTCTTTATCCGGCTACAGACAGGATCAGCAAGCTCCGGGATCAGGAGAGCGCTGTTTCCGGTAAAGAGAGTGCTTCTTTGAAGGAACCGCAAATCGATTACAGTAATATAGATCCTTCCGAGATCGTTATTTGTTCGAAGTGTGCTGCCAGACTGGCTCTGAATAAAGATAAGCGTGTCTATCAGTGTGACCACTGCGGTGTTGCATACGGCATCTCGCTGTTCTTCGGCATTCCTATGGAAAAGGCTCTGAATTCGCTCAATACAGGTTTTTACGATGATGCCAACCAGAGATTCAGCAGCATCCTTATGGTACATCCGTCTGATTTTGAAGCGCTTCTCGGTCGCGTCCTCTGCGAGGGCGGATGGACTAAGATCAGTGATATCGATCTTACTGATGATGTTGACGTATCAAGCTATAAAGCAGTCAGGAGACGCCTGGGAGAGGCAAAACAGCATGCATCTGTACATAACGTGCCTTTTTTCGAGAACGTCGAAAAGATGGTCGGCTATTGCGAAGAGTACAAGAGAAACATGCAAAAGATCAATGAGAACGAACTCGAGGTCAAAGCTTTTGACGCCGGTACAGCTGTGATGGATGTTGCTTTCCATGGCAAGGATTTCAGCATCGAAAGGGAACAGAAGAGAACTAAGCTCCTCAGCGAGGCTTACCCGTACCGGGTAAGCAATAAGAAGATCGAGGATGATTTCAGACAACTGCGCAATTTGATCGTTGAATCGCGTGGTGACAGCGTTCTTGCCAAATAATTGTATAATAGCTGTAACTTTTAAGATTGGCGGTAAGGATAATTGTCTGATCCTTTAGTTGTTAATATCGGAGGCTGTGATATCGTGCCTGAAGATTTAGGGCGCGACGGTTTGCTGCTTTTGCAGCATAAAGACTGCTATAAGCTTGATACTGCAAGCGTTCTTTTGGCATGGTTCGCTTCCTGCTTTGTGCGCCGCGGCAAGCCCTGTGAGATGCTCGAGCTGGGAAGCGGTACGGGCGGCGTATCGCTGCTTGCCTCAGCGCGCTGCAAGAATGCACATATTGACGGTGTTGAGATCAATGAGCTTGCTTACGAAGTTTTCTGTGAAAACATTAAGCTCAATAACCTGTCAGACAGAATCACTGCATATAATTGTGATCTGCGCGATCTTCCTTCATCGGTAAAGGATAAGGCCTACGACGTTGTCTTTATGAATCCGCCTTTTTACGATGGAACTAAGGGCTCTGTTACCGATGCTTCGGCCAAGTCTGAGCACGAGAAGGCTGCCCGCTTTGCTGACTGCGGCGTACTGGAGGATTTTGTTAGGGTCCAGTCTTTGAGGACGCGCACGAGCGGTGGTTATGCGGTCATGTGCATAAGCCCGGACAGGGTGCCCGAGGTCTTTTCGCTGTATTCGAAATACAAGATCACGCCGGTAAGACTGCTTACAGTCCACGCAAATGCTTCCAAGGATGCGTTTCTGGCCCTGATCGCAGGAAAGAAGGGCGCGCCAAATGCCGAATTCAAGGCGCTGGCCCCTTTGTTCATTAACGAAGAAGGTTCTTCTGCTCTCACCGCGAGAGCAGCACACATATATGAGGAGGAACACTCAGATTGCTTTATCTAGTCGGAACACCCATCGGAAATATCGATGATATGTCGCCCAGAGCATGCGAAGTGCTAAAGGGCGCTGATGTTATTGCATGTGAGGATACAAGAGTCACCGGGATCCTTTTATCCCAGCTCGGTATCACGGGCAAGCGCCTGATCGCTTACCACGAGCACAACAAGGCCGCAAGCGGCAACGGGATCCTCGATCTTTTGAAGCAGGGTCTTACTGTTGCACAGGTGTCCGATGCCGGTATGCCCGCGATCAGTGACCCCGGTGCAGATCTTGCGTCACTTGCAGCTTCAAACGGCATTGATGTGTCTGTCATTCCCGGGCCGTCCGCTGTTACTGCGGCTTTGAGCATTTCGGGTCTTGATACAAGATATTTCCACTTTGAAGGATTCCTGCCTTCGGAGGGTTCAAAGAGGCGTGAGCGATTGAAGGCTCTGACCTTGATAGGGGAGACGATCGTTCTTTACGAGGCGCCCCACCGTTTAAAGAAGCTCCTCGATGAACTTGTTGAAGCCGGATTTGGCGGTAGCAGGATCTCTTTGTGTCGCGAACTTACCAAGAAATATGAGGAAGTCCTCCGTATGACTGTGTCTGAGGCAGTCGCTTATTATGGCTCGAATGAGCCCCGCGGCGAATTCTGCATCTGTTTAGAGCCCCTTGAACAGAAGACAATGGCAGCAGCCGGTGACGGCACGGCTCTTATTGCTCTGTTGAAGGAAAAGGGCATGTCTTCAAAGGACATCGCCGCCGTAGTATCCGAATATACCGGCATGAACAAGAAGGAAGCCTATAAGATGGCAAGCGAACTCTGATCTTTAAACGGCGGTATTTTCGATGAGCGCTGCCCGGGCGCCTCTGATGCCCGGATGCGGGCTTCTGCACGGATAAAATCCCTGCTTCTTGAAAACATCGGGATAAATAACTATAATCTTTTAATTACGCGCAGACTAATAATATATACGCGCGAGGAGGAACATCATGGCAGAAAAGAAGACATTCTACATCACGACACCGATCTATTATCCGTCGGGCAATCCGCATATCGGACATTGCTATTCGACTCTCGCATGCGATGCTATCGCGAGAATGAAGCGAATGCAGGGCTATGATGTAATGTTCTCCACAGGTACAGACGAGCACGGTCAGAAGATCGAGAAGAAAGCGCAGGAGATGGGTGTTACGCCTAAGGCCTATGTTGACGATATCGTCGCAAACTTCAAGAAGCTCTGGGCAACATTAGGCATCAAGTACGACAGATTCGTCAGAACTACTGACGATTACCATATCAAGACCGTTCAGAACATGTTCGAGAAGCTCTACAACGACGGTTACATCTACAAGGGAACTTACACAGGCAAGTACTGCACACCCTGTGAATCTTTCTGGACAGAGAGCCAGCTCGTTGACGGCAAGTGTCCTGACTGCGGAAGAGAAGTAACAGAGGCTTCCGAGGAGGCTTATTTCTTCAAGCTTTCCGAGTTCGGCCCCAGGCTTAAAGAACTCCTCCTGGATCCTGAGAAGAATTTCCTTGAGCCTAAGTCCAGAGTTAATGAGATGATCAACAACTTCATCGAGCCGGGGCTCCAGGACCTCTGCGTATCAAGAACGAGCGTTAAGTGGGGCATCCCGGTTACGATCGACGAAGGCCACTACATTTATGTATGGATGGACGCACTTACGAACTATATCTCGCTTTTGGGCTTCATGAACGATACTTACAACGATTACGAGAAGTACTGGCCTGCTGATGCACACGTAATGGCCAAGGAGATCGTAAGATTCCACTCGCTCATCTGGCCTGCATTCCTCATGGCATTGGGTGAGCCCCTTCCTAAGAAGGTTTACGGTCACGGCTGGATCACATTTGACGGCGGCAAGATGAGTAAGTCAAAGGGCAACGTTATCGATCCTTTCGTGCTTTGCGAGAGATACGGCGTTGATGCTCTGAGATATCACCTCTTAAGAGAGATGGTATTCGGTTCTGACTGTCCTTATTCGAATGAGCAGATGTTTGCAAGGATCAACTCTGACCTCGCAAACGACCTGGGCAACCTTGTTTCGAGAACGGTTGCAATGGCCATCAAGTATTTTGACGGCACGCTTCCTGTTGACAAGGAATTCACGGATGCCGACAACGATCTGCTCGAGCAGTTAGATGCACTCCCGGATTTTGTATCCGATACATTCGAGACAATGCGTTTCTCCGAAGGCCTTGCAAAGATCTTCAGTGTCATTGCAAGAGCTAACAAGTATATCGATGAGAATGAGCCCTGGAAGCTTGCAAAGGATGAGACTGCCAAGCCGAGACTTGCTGCAGTCCTTTACAACCTGCTCGATGCGATAAGACGTGTTGCTATCCTCTTAGAGCCCGTAATGCCTCATACATCACCTAAGATCTTTGAGCAGATCGGTGCTGACGAGTCCAACACAACTTGGGATTCCACAAAGGTAAGACATGCTCTTGCTGCTGATGTAACAGTTAAGAAGGGTGACGTTCTCTTCCCGAGAATTGATATCGACAAGGAGATCGATGAGCTCAACAAAATGTTCCCTGCAGAAGAGGAGAAGGGTAAGAACTTAGAGCCCTTAAAGCCTCTTACGAAGTTCGATAACTTCGCTGCTCTGGACTTGAGAGCCGTTAAGGTTCTCTCATGCGAGAAGGTCGAGAAGTCCGACAAGCTCTTAAAGTTCAAGGTCGATGACGGATTCGGCGAGAGACAGGTGCTCTCAGGCATCGCCAAGTACTACAAGCCTGAAGACCTTATCGGCAAGACACTTGCGATGATCGTTAACTTGGAGCCCAGAAAGATGATGGGCCTTGAGAGCAACGGCATGATCCTCTCCGTTAAGTACGGTGACGGTTACCGCGTTGTCGAGTTCGACGACTCCGTACTGCCGGGTTCCGATATTTCGTAAAAGACCGTGAGAGATCCCGTTTACTACAGCGGCAGCGCCAAGTTCTTTGACACTCACGCGCATATCTACGACAGAAAATTTGACGCAAATAACGTGACAACGGAAGACATCCTGCAAAGGTGCAGGGCTTCCGGTGTTACGAGCGTGCTTATCCCTGCCGATTCGGAAGAGACAAGCCGTATCGCCGTTGATATGGCAAATAAGTACGACGGCTTCTCTGAAGTCACTCTGTATGCCTCTGTAGGCGTTCATCCGCATGAAGCGAAAACGTATACCAAAGATACCGAAGAGTACTTAAGAAGCGCACTGGAGACCCGCAGGACGCAAAAGATCATGGCGTTAGGCGAGATCGGGCTCGACTATTACTATGATCTGTCCGAGAGATCTGTCCAAAGAGATGTTTTCGAAAAGCAGCTCGCACTTGCATATGAATACGATATCCCGATAATCCTTCACGAGCGTGAAGCGACGGGTGACTGCCTGGACATCTTAAGGCGCTTTTACAAAGAGGGGAGACTTAGGAGCCTTCCCGGTGTGTGCCATTGCTGTTCGTGCTCTTTAGAGGCTTCTCAGGAGCTTGTTAAGATGGGGTTCTATATCGGTTTTGACGGACCGGTTACTTTCAAGAACAACAAGAAGACGCCTGAAGTGGCTCTTAACACTCCGTGGGACAGGATCGTAATCGAGACTGACAGCCCTTATCTGACACCTGAGCCCAACAGGGGACTCATAAACGAGCCGTGTCATGTGGCCTTCGTATGTGCCAGGATAGCAGAGATCAAGGGCGTTACTATTGATGAAGCGGCGCAAATAACCTATGATAACGGCAAGAAGCTATATGGAGTTGAATGATCATGAAGAGTAAGAAAGACATTATCCTGGTAGTTGTTACGGTCATTATGGTAATCGTTCTTATCGTCGGGTTTATTTATGACAGGAACAGTGCATTGCTCCAAAGGACCAATCTTTACGATGTGAGCCGGGATGACAACCTTGAAGTCGTCAAGATGAATAAGGTAGGTTTCCTTTATGCGCGTGCTGCTTATGAAGCGAAGCTTAAGATCAAAGACGGTGATGCGGCGGGTTACATCATCACACTGGCAAATGTATACGGCGGTAAGGGCCAGATATTCGATTATGACCAGTATAAGCAGTATGAGGCTGATGTTCTGACAAATGTCGGCATTAAACCGAATCCTGCACAAGGGTCATTTGTGTGGGTGCTCGGATCTACGATCAAAGAGAATTCCACTGAGAATATCGTGTATATAATTTCCATTGAGAGCGAGACTGAAGCATTTATCTATCTATACTATTCCAGAAAATAAGAATGGGACATATGGTGTCTCATTAGCCTGAACAGGGCGTTTGCCCGTTTTGTGTCCTGTTTTTCGAGCTCGAAAAACCATAGACTCAGGCCATCACTCAAGGAGGCGTACGGAAATGGATCAGCAGAAGATCGGTGAATTTCTTAAGACACTTCGCAAGGAGAAGGATCTTACCCAGGAAGAACTGGCAGATAAGATGAATGTCTCCAGAAGGACTGTCTCAAGATGGGAGACGGGAAGCAATCTTCCGGATCTCTCCATTCTGGTCGAGCTTGCAGATCTTTACGACGTCGATCTGAGAGAAATCTTCGATGGCGAAAGGAAAAGCGAGACTATGGATAAGGATCTTAAGGAAACAATGCTCAAGGCAGCAGATTATACTGATGATCACATGAATAAGGTTATGAAGAGGATGCAGATACTCTTCATCTGTGCGACTGTATGCGGCGCACTTTATATTCTCGGAGTATTCTTCGGACCGGAGACGGAATCAGTCCTTTATTCCTTTGCAGAAGGTGTTCTGCTTGGAATAATGTTCGGTGCACTGATCCTCGGAATAATCATTACCGGAAGGAATTTCAAGAAGTTTGCAGAATGGAAGCATTCCAAACTCGGCAATTCAAACGGCTGACCTCTGATCCCCAAGGAGAAACAACATGATAAACCCTAATGAGATTACGAATAAAAAGTTCGGAATATTTATGATTGTCGCTTTTTTGGCGGCATACATACCTTTAACGATTGCAGGTCTGGCATATAAGAGCGGGAATACCATCCTTTGCCTGTTTCTGTTCAGATTTATAGCGATCTTCATTCCTTTGATCGCAGTCCTTATTGCGCGTCTTCCTTTCAAGAAGTTGGGATGGAAGCCGAAGTTCTCTGTTAAATACCTTTTAGGCGCTCTGGCAGGCCCTCAGATCTTAAGCTGGATCGGAGCAGGGATATTCTTCATTTTCAACCAAGATGCGTTTGGCGTGTCTCTGGACGGCTATCTGGCGATGATGCCCTCTGAGACAAAAGAGGCATTCTCCAGTGCGGATATAAATCTTAGTATTGTTCTTGCCGTTGTAATTATCATGTCCCTGACATTTCTTCCGATATCGCAGATCCTGCCGAGCCTTGGCGAAGAGGCAGGGTGGAGGGGAGTCATGTATCCTTTCCTTAAGGAGAAGCTCGGTCCCGTCGCCGGAAGGCTTATCGGAGGCGCTCTCTGGGGCATCTGGCACTGGCCTCTGGTAATACTCGGCAATTATTTCTATGAAGACGGTTATTTCGGAAAACCGTTCCTCGGACCTGTCATGATCTGCATAACGCTTTGTGCTTTCGGCATTCTCATCGATCATTTCTATGAGAAGACAGGCTGCATCTGGATCCCTTCGCTCATGCATGCATCAATGAACGCATCCGCGATGCCTTTGATGTTCCTGTTAAAGAGCGGCAATCAGCATCTGTCGGTGCTTGGACCTAACTGCTTCGGGCTTCTCGGATGCCTTCCGGTCATAGTACTGGCAGTAATAATTTTGGTCACAACGGCGAAAAAGCGCGCATAAGCTGTTACACATGGGCTGACGGTTAAGAATTGTTGCCTCAAATGTTGCTCTTTCTGTCCGCACAGAAGGCAACATATAAGGCTTTGAGCCTTAATTTTCAATAGTTTTGATTTTTCCTGAAAATAGTTGTTGACATATCTTCGGTATTCGGTTTATAATTCATTCGCGCTTTGAATAAAGGTGTGGCTAACGGAAGCTTAGCTCAGCTGGGAGAGCATCTGCCTTACAAGCAGAGGGTCACAGGTTCGAGCCCTGTAGTTTCCACCAATGGTACGGCGCAGTAGTTCAGCCTGGTTAGAATGCCAGCCTGTCACGCTGGAGGTCGAGGGTTCGAGCCCCTTCTGCGTCGCCATTAACTTTAGGCCGAACACTTTTAAGGTGTTCGGCCTAACTCTTGCTCAGATAGCTCAGTCGGTAGAGCAGGGGACTGAAAATCCCCGTGTCGGCAGTTCGATTCTGTCTCTGAGCACCAAAAAGCGTTAGAAGCTCTTTCTTTTGCCGGATATAATTGCAAAAGGAAGAGCTTTTGCATATAGGGAGATTATTTATGACGATCAGGAAAAGACTGACACCTGCATTATCAACTCTGCTGTTCTTACTTGTATCAGTAGCCTGCCAGGTTGTCGCCATAAAGATATTTCCTCATGTGGTCGGTGCGCCGCTTGTAGAGGATAATGCCTATATCCTTACCAGAATGATGGAAGGATACTTTGTCATACTTACGGTGATATTTGCAGTCTTCACCAGATTCAAGATCCATTTCGAGTGTTTAAATCCCGGCAAAGAGAGAGTCAAGAATGACCTCATAATCAGCGGCATCATCAGCGTAGGCCTCATCATCGGCCTTATCGTCGTACGCATGGTACAGAATGTCTTTATTCCGGGTTATGCGGAGAAGCCCTGGTTCGGACTTTATCTGGGCACATATATGCGCTGGTTCTATCCCATCAGCGCTGTATTGCAGGAAATCTTCGTAAAGGGTGTTGTCGAGGATAACATAACTGCATCCTGCAAGAAATACAACAAGCATTTTACGGTCTGGATGACCGCTCTGTTCTTCTTCGTCATTCACATGGGATATGAGCTTCCGATGATGTTCGGAGCAGCGATCCTCTGCGCTCTGACAGGTTATCTTTATGAGAAGAACAAGTCCGTCTGGGGAAGCATCCTGATCCATTTCGTAATAGGATTCATACCTAAGATCGTCGGCGTTTCCCGCTAACTTCCGCTATTTGCATAACAATGTTACAAAGCTTGTAATATAGGGCATATTACAGTTTCTTGACATTATCTTTTCGCGCGCCTGTTATATAAAGGGCTTATGCTATACTCCAAAATAACTGATCAAAAAGAAATGCGTTTTTGCATGTATTTGAGGTATTTATGGAGACTGACAATCTTACTAAATTTCGCAAGATAGTAGCCGGTCTGGAGCCTTCGAAAAGAGAGGCTCTTATGGCCCGTATGAAGGGCATGTCCAAGGACGAGGCCATGGGTCTTGTTGACCGCATGGTCGAGATATCAGAGCAGCGCAAGATCGAGATCACGGCAAGGCCCAAGGTGCTGGCAGGAAGCGGACGAGAAGCTGCTCCCTCCGGAACTGATTTCGTTGTATCAAGACCCCGCACATATAGAGTAGAACCAGAAGATTCGACGATCGAGATCGTAAAGAATCCGGGCAGAAGGGTTTCTGTTCCCCATAATTCCAGACCTGACCAGCGTCCCGTTAAGAGAGCTGAGCCTGCTGTGGCAAGAGCCGGCAGGGAACAGGTGGCAAGAAGGATCGCTCAAAGAGAGCAGCTTGCAACATTGGAGCAGCAGAGGAAAGCAAGAAATGCCTTCCTTACCAGAAAGATCTTACGCGTAACGGGCAAGTATCTTGCAAGAGTAATGGGCACGGCAGTGCTTACACTTGTACTTGTGCTTGCAGGTTTTTATACATTCCTCGGCATCATCATGAAGGGACCTTCCCCTCATCTCAGGAACCAGTTCGTTCCTTCTGTAATGGAATCTTCTGCAGGCGGCGTTCTTGCCAGAATGATCCTTACTGACGAAGAGATCGACGCCATCTTGAACAGCAATAAGACTCAGGGCTTTTCCGAGATCACCGATACGACACTTGTTAATGCTATGGCAGCTGAGCAGAAAAAGAAGTCTGAAGCAGATGCCGCAGCAGTAAATGACCTTGATCCTGACGGCGACGGCATCGAAGTACACGATGTCTCCGGCCCGATGTATCACGGCAAGATGCTCGTAATCTACGATCCTTCAAGGATCATGGTCGCCACGATCGACAACTATAACCATAACGGTGCCGGTCTTACACTTAAGCAGCTTATCGATAAGTACGGCGGCGTCGGCGGTATCAACGGCGGACAGTACGAAGACAAGAACGGCATGGGCATTGGCGGCTGGCCTGAAGGCATCGTTATCTCCGAAGGCAAGCTCAGAATGGGCAGCAAGGGCGGCACATATGATGTCTACGGCCTTACGAACGAGAATGTACTTGTAGTAGGCAGAATGACAGCTCAGAAGGCTCTTGATATCGGCGTCAGAGATGCAGTCTCATTCGGTCCCGCACTTATAGTAAACGGCGTAGCTGCCAAGTACAGCGGCGCAGGCGGCGGGCTTAACCCCAGAACTGCTATCGGCCAGAGAGAAGACGGCGCGATCCTTCTCCTCGTAATCGAAGGAAGAAAGACATCCTCAATGGGCGCTACAATGGCAGATCTCATCAAGGTCATGCAGGATTACGGTGCGGTCAACGCAGCTAACCTTGACGGCGGAATGTCTTCCGCAATGTGGCTTTACGATGATGAGCTCGTATCAAGTTCATCGATCAGAGTATCACGCCAGATGCCTACAGCATTCATTATCCTGCCCCAGAAGGGCAGCGAGGGTGCTGCGAAGCCTGCGGAGGGTTAAATGAAGTCCTCAGCGAATAAACATGAAAACAACACGACGGAAAATGGGAAGAGTAGGAAGTTAAACTACTTTCTCATTTTTCTTGTCTGCTGGCTCGTTCTGGTAACAGGCTTTATTGCCTGGTTCCTCTTAAGGTTCAATGATTTCGCCGCCAAGTACGAAGAACAGTATCAGGCATCCCTGCCTTACCATACTGCAGAGGCGGTAACCGCGCATTTCAACGCTCACGATGTTGACTATATCTGGGAGAATATGGCTCAAAAGCCTGAAGTTACCGTTTTCGAAGACGAGACAACAGTCAAGGAATACGTAACCTCGCTTATATCGGACAAGACATTCGTATGCGCTGAGGCAGACAGTTCCACTGACAGCGATCCCGAATTCTACGTAAAGACATCGGACGGCCTTGTGGTCGCTAAGATCATCCTTGCAGAGGATAAGAGCAAGGAGCTTCCTTACGGCTTTAAGGCATGGAAGGAAGGCCAGCTCGAGTTCTATACCGCAGCAAACGAGACAGCTGACATCACTGCGCCTTCGACATATAAGATCTTCGTAAACGGCAAGGAACTCAATGATTCCCATTTGGCAGGTGAGGTTGAGGAATCAGAACTCAACCAGTACGTTAAGCCATATGCCGAGATCCCCGGTACCGCGCATTATCAGATCACAGGCCTTTATGCTAAGCCCGTTGTTACCGCAAAGGATTATACGGGACACGAGTGTGAATGCATTTACGATGAGAATACCGATACATACAGCGTCGGATTCATAAAGGATTTCGAAGGCAAGGACGAGCTCTCCGAATTTGCGATCAAGTTCGCTTCGACCTTTGCAAATTACATCTCACAGGATGCCGGAGCCACGGCCCTTGATAAGTATTTCCCGAGTGGAAGCCAGCAGCTCAGCTACATCAAGCGGAATTCATCAAGACAGCTCTATACCAAGCACGGAAAAGTCGAGATCAAGAACGGCGAGATCAAGGATATCACAGTATTCTCTGACGACGTTGTCTATATGGAAGTCTATGTCGAGCAGCACATGCAGATGTATTTCGGATCCAAGGAGCCGGAAGTCATCCCGACTGATGCCCACGTATATTTCGTCAAGATAAAGGGCAAGTGGTACGTAGGCGGAATCCAGTACTGATATGGATTTGTTGATCCGGAGTCAGGCTGTGCGCCTCATTCTCAGTTAAGGATTTGTTGCCTTCTAAGCGGACTCAAGAAGCAACATCTGAAGCAACAATTCTTAACAGGCTGAACCAGCGGGTACTAACAGGCCAAGGCCTCAAAAACCTTACTCCTTAAACTCTTAACCGGGCGCAGCCGTTAAAGCGGCAGCTCCTTTTTAATTGCCGTAGTTTTACCACAGAATTTCTTCTTTTTTGTAACGCTCCTGAAACTTTGTCTTTTATTTTAAATGATACAATCACAGTAGGCTATTATCGGACAATTATCGAAGGGGGTACTTTGTCTTGGAATTCACATATTCGAATGACGGCTTTCTGCCTTATTCATCTTTTGACTATATCTTTGGCGAGCGCGAAATGCCGGAGTTCGGCAAGGTCGCATCACCCTACATGAAGCCTCTTAAGACATGGAAGTTCTATCTTGCGAACGGTCAGTCTGAGGTTCCTTTCGGCGTAATGAATTCTTCTTTTGACGATTCTGACTGGCCGCTTATCAACTGCCCGTCGACATGGCAGACAGAAGGCTTCGGTCTGCCTCAGAATCTCATCTATGACTATCCTGAGAGAGTTGCTCAGGATGTGGCAAGGAAAGAAGAGACGATAAGCGACAAGTATGTCTTAAAGTCAGTCGGCTACGACGATGACGAAGTAGGTATCTACAGGACTACTGTCGTGTTTAAGCCTGAAGATATCGACAGGGCTCTTTACCTTGAGACGTCAGGTATCTGCGGAAGCTTCAAGGTGTTTGTCAATGACAAGCTCCTCTGCAGCTCTCATGCGGTCTTCACGAGAAAGAGACTTCTTATCTCCGGCCTTGTAAGGGCAGGCGTTAACCAGATCACGATCATCGTTAACCGCTATGACAGGGATGACGACGGACATATCATCCTGGACATGATGAACTTCGGTTTCTCCGGCCTTTTCAGACCGATAATGATCGTTGAGGATTCACTGCTTGAATTGTCGAACCTTCATATCCAGCTCGAATATGTTCCTTCGGCATATATCTCTGAGGTCGCGAAAATGGATGCCCTTGCTACGCGTTCATCCGTATCACGTGTTCCTCACGGCGACTTCATGATCAAAGTCGATTTCGGCTTAAGAAACCACACGAATTACATGATCCCTTATTCCGTCCGCATATCGCTTTTGGAGGCGCGGGCCGAGTACGATCCTTATAAACTCCCGTTCGTCAACATCAAAGGCCAGAGCGAGCCTGTAGTAGGCGTTGTCGATGCATTGAAGGAGACAAGGGCAAACACTGATTTCGTAGCGCTTGACGTTGCGCAGTGGTCAGACTGTACGCCTGTTCAGTACGATATCGTTTTCGAGGTCATGGATTCTGAAGGAAAGGTCATCTGCGCCAAGAAAAAGAGATTCGGCTTCAGGACTACAGAGATCGTTCAGGATAAGCTCAATATCAATGACAGAAGAGTTAACTTAAATCTCGTAAAGTACTATGAATTCGATCCTCAGAACGGTATAGCCGTATCTCTGGACCGCATGCGTCAGGACATTATCCTCATGAAGCGTGCCGGCATAAACGGCGTCATTGCTGACGGTATGCCTTTGTCAGACGATTTCTTAAATCTCTGCGACCAGTACGGCATGTATGTCATCGCGACTTCTTCCGTCCTTTACATGAGGGATTATGTCGAATCTGCGATGAACCACCCGTCAGTCGTTATGTGGGGCTTCCAGAAGTACAACTTCAACTATGAACTCGCACACCGGATCAAGCGTGAGTGCACCATGATCGACGATACCAGAAGATGGTACTGCGAAGCACAGATCGCATCCGCTGCAAACAAGAAGGCAAAGCCTCTCGAGAGGATATCCGACATGAAGCCTCTTCCGAGCGAAGCAGGTGCCGTATTCGGCCCTTGGGAAGACCTGTGCCTTGACAGAAAGAAGATATTCGACCTTAACAGGACAGGAAGAAATCTTTTCGAGACGATCCCCGGAAGAACGAGATTTACAGATGATGAGACACCTTATAAGTGGATCCATCACGCAGACCTCGTCGGCGGCAAGCAGAAAGAGAATTCCTGCATCGGTCAGGGAATCGTTGATGCAGAACGTAATCCGCACCCGATCTATCTTGATATCAAGAAGCAGTGCCAGTCGGTCGTCATCTTTGCGGCAGCAGGCGATCCCGCTACGCTTACGATGCGCAATTCCAACCAGTTCGGTTATACGTCCGAGCTCGATCTCGAGTGGAAGATCCTGCTTGGCGGAAGAGCGATAATGTCCGGCAGAGGCGTCATTCCCGAGATCGAACCCTTCGGCTCAAGAACCCTGAAGTTCCCCTTTGCAACAGATGTCTTTACGACACCGGGCTGGGCACAGGGCAAGGCTGAATTCGTTGAGATGTATATGAATGCGCTCTCGAAAGAACTTGTTTTCGATATCACGTTAAAGCTCCACAAGGATACCTATTACGCGAAGGCAGGCTATGAGGTTGCATTCTATCAGGACGTTCTTACTGACAATATCGCAAGCCCTGTAGGTGACATGCCTTCTGATTCATTAGGATTGGGAGACGGCGAAAAGCCTGAGGCAAAAGCGCCCATGCAGCTCGGCTCCGGCATGAAGGATCCTGAGAATACCCTCATGGATACCGGTGTCGACAGCGACCAGGCGCTCCTGACAGAAGATGACAACGGCAGGGTAGAGCGCATGAGCTCCAACAGCGGGCTCGCAGGCTATGAAGAAGGCTTTGACGACGGTTCTGCTCCTCTTGATGAAAAGATCACGGACGTCATTACACATAACGCCGTTTATACGGTCCCTCACGGACTTTATGTAGGCAAGGGTGATCTTAAGATCGGATTCGGCAGAAATCCGGGAAGCCTTGAGAGCCTGGAGATTGCAGGATATAACTTCCTTAAGGGGCCTCTTGTTCCGAGCTTTTACCGCTGTCCTTCAAATATCGACAGGACTGACAGGAGCTTCATCCTTGCAAGGACCGTTTTCTCTAAGGAAAGCGACTATGAGCATATTCAGGAATCCATTAAGTACATAGGTTCCGAATACGGCAGCAGGGACGGCGAATTTACGATGATCTCAAGATATAAGTCATTTGCAATGCATGGCGAGGTCATCCTTTTCTATGAAGTTCCCAGAGCTGATACAGTCAGGGTGACACTTGAATTCAAGCCTAAGTACGATATGGTCAGATACGGTATAAGATTCCCGATAGTCAGGGACGACTGCGTATGTTCCTGGTACGGAAGAGGCCCCGGCGAATCTTATGTAGACCGTAAGAATGCAGCAAGGCTCGGTGTCTATTCCGCAGGAGCAGGAAAGATCTACCACCCTTATGCAAGGCCTGCCGAGAACTCATCCCACACTGATACACAGGTCGTTAAGCTCACGAACGGTGACGGCGATTCGATCGAGATCAGAAGGATAGGCTACAACCCGAAGTTCGATTTCACGGTACTGCCTTATACGCCCGAGCAGATGAATGAGTTCCTGCACGAAGAGCAGCTCATGAACAACGATTTCTGCGAGTTCTTCTGCGACTTTGCATCTAAGGAGATCGAGCGTACAAAGGACAACATTACATCACAGCCCGTCAAGAAGGACGTTAAATACAAAGAGACTTTTGAGATCCGTCTTGTACCGGGAGCAAATTACGTAGGAGAAGCATAAAATGGATAATAAAGAGAGAATGCTTGCGAATCTTCCTTATAAGTCATGGATGGACGGCTTAAACGAAGAGCGCATGGAATGTAAGAAGAAGCTTTACAGATATAACAACATGGAGCCTGAGCTTCAGGCTGAAAGAGAAAAGCTCCTTCGCGAGATACTGGGAAAGACCAAGGAAGGCTATCTTTGCATCGAGTCGCCTTTCCACTGCGACTACGGTTATAACATCGAAGTCGGAGCGGACTTTTTCGCGAACTATAACTTCATAGTCCTTGATGTAGGCAAGGTTAAGATCGGCGACCACTTCATGTGCGGCCCCAATGTCCAGATCTGCACGGCAGGACACCCGATTCATCCGGAGTCAAGGAATTCAGGTTATGAATACGGGATCGACATTACGATCGGTGAGAATGTCTGGATCGGCGGCAACGTTCTTGTATGCCCGGGCGTCACGATCGGCAATAACGTCGTAATAGGCGGCGGAAGCGTAGTAACCAAGGATATTCCCGACAATGTGGTTGCAGTAGGCAATCCCTGCCGTGTGTTAAGAGAGATTACTGAAGAAGACAGACATTATTATTTCCGCGACAGGAAGTTCGATGTCGACGACTACATGTAGCAGCTATTGATTTTTGATCTTAGTTAATGCCCGGTTGAAAAGCCGGGCTTTTTAATGAGTGCATGCTAAAACTCCCGGCAAAATACATGGCGCTGCCTGGTGTTTTGCATGGTGTTTTATCAGAATGCGATAATCGCGGCTGTTTGTCAGGCTATAGCCGGACTTGTAGCCTGCATTTTGTCTTCTAACTGCGAAAACAGTCGGGAATTTGATCAAACAAGAACTATAAAAATCCATTATTGCTTTAGTCAATTAAATGGTACACTAATTTCATAATCATCTTGGAGGGAAGATCTATGAATAAATGGACCAGAGCGGCCATACCGGCATTGTTGATTCACTGTTCTATCGGTACGGTCTATTGTTGGAGCACGTTCAAGCAATCTATCGCTGAAGCCATTGGCATGACTCCTTTTGCAGTAGGCTGGGCATTCAGCTTCGCGATCTTCTTCCTGGGTATGTCAGCAGCATTTGCGGGCAAGATCGTTGAGCAGAACATTCACAGATCTTCCCTGATATCAGCCATTTGCTTTACTGTCGGCATGCTCGGTACAGGCGCCACGATCAAGTTCTTCCAGGGACCTTTGGCCCTGATCCTTATCTACATCTTCTACGGCTGTATAATGGGTATCGGCTTAGGGATAGGTTACCTGACGCCCGTTAAGACGCTGATGCTCTGGTTTAAGGACAATAAGGGACTTGCTACCGGCATCTCCATCATGGGATTCGGGCTTGCCAAGGCTATCGCTACGCCTATTATGGAATTCCTCCAGAATAAGTTCGGCATTGCACCTATGTTCTTTATCTTAGGCTGCGTTTACTTCGTAATGATGTTTGCAGGGCACCTGCTTCTTAAGAAGCCTGAGGGCTGGGTCGAGGATAAGGCCGTCAATAGCAGCTTCAAGGCTACGTCCATGTTTAAGGACAAGACCTTTATCGGCATTTGGCTCATCTTCTATATCAATATCCACTGCGGGCTCATGCTCATCACATATGAGAAGCAGCTCCTTAATGAGAAGTTCGCGGGACTTGCGATACTTGCGACTATTGTTGCTGTCGTTCCTTCGATCACAGCTGTCTGCAACGCTTTGGGCCGTATCGGTTATTCGACCGTATCGGATAAGATGAAGGACAGGGCAACTGTTTACGGGATCATATTCCTGTCATGCGTGGCTCTCTGCGGCCTTTCTGCGTTGGTCGGCAACGGCTGGGTCATCGTCATCTTACTCATGGTAATCAATCTGGGCTACGGCGGCGGCTTCTCAACTTTGCCTGCGCTTCTTGAATCAAGATTCGGAATGAAGAATATCTCAAAGATACACGGCCTTTCATTGTCTGCCTGGGCTGTAGCAGGTATCACCGGAAATAACCTTTCCGAGATCATCTTAAGCCACACCAATAACAACTACACGGTCATCATAATTACTGCCATGATCCTCTACGCCGTTGCAGGCGTTATCTATTTCACGATGGTAAAGGCGAAGAAGGCCTGATATGCCTGTCTGCGTTTCTACTGAGGTAATGAGGGCAAGCGATAAATGGACCATTGAGAACCTTGTCCCGTCAAAAGAACTGATGGCTAGAGCCGGCAGGGCTATTTTCGAGCATGTCGAATGGAAGGCACCAGTCGGCATTATCTGCGGCAAAGGCAATAATGCAGGCGACGGATTTGTCGTCGCATCGCTCCTAAAAGATCACGGGATCGACTGTGAGATCGTCCTGCTCTACGAGGATGCCTTCTCTGAGGACGGCCGGTATTTCTATGACAAGTGTCTCGAAAAAGGTGTCAGGACCGTTTCTAGAGGCAATTACGGCGGTTATAAGACCATTCTCGACTGTATATTCGGTACAGGCTTTAAGGGTGAAGTCAAAGAGCCGGCAAAAACTGCCATTGAGAACATCAATTCGTCAGGTGCTTACGTCGTGTCCGCCGATATAAACAGCGGTCTTAACGGCGATACGGGCCTTGGTGATCTTTATGTCAGATCCGACCTGACTGTATCGATCGGAACATTTAAATACGGACATTTCCTTGGCAATGCCAAAGAAGCCATGAAGGATAAGATCAACTGCGATATCGGGATAAAGATCATAGGGGAGACGAGAGAACTGTCTTAGTTTGTAAGTAAATACTTTTGTAATCTTACTAATGTTATAATCTTTATTAGGTATAGTTATGTTGAAAAGTGATTCATTAATTAAGAAACCGCTAAACAGGGGTTTGACGATAATTTTGATCATCAATGCTTTTTTTGTCTTTTTGACTATAGCAAGAGCATTTTTTTGTATAGCGATTTTGGATGAGGCTTTTAATGTAGGACAAGCGAACAGGACGATACAAGGAAATCAGTTCCTGGTTGAGAATTGGGATTATTTCCAAACCGGAGATTCGTTCCTGACACCTTTTCTTTATATTTTTATAAAAGTAACAGGTTCTTCAGAAGGAATCATTCTCTTTTCACGTATTGTTTTTATTGTTTTACAAACTCTTTTATCAGTGTTTATATTCCGGATCCTTTCCCGTTATTTTGACAGAATCGCTGCTTTTTTTTCCGTTCTGATATATGAAACAGCTGTTTTATTTCTCTTGTTTTATATGTGGTATGACAACTGGGAAGTTTACTTCAGATTAATAGGGTTGTTTCTGATTGTTCTTGTAAATTGTTCGTATGACAAATTATCACCTAAGAAATCATATTTGATGATTTTTCTTGCCGGCGTTGTACATGCATGTATGGTTTATGCTTATCCCACAATGATAATTGTTTATATACTTGTACTTAGCCTGCTGTATTTTTACAAGAGAAAGCAGAACACTAAAATACATAAATACAGGGTTTTGTTTTATATTTTAGGTTCAGCCTTTGTATTCATAATTTTCTTGTCTTATGTATTGAGGATAGGTATTAACAAACTATTTGTTTTCAACGACGTTATTTCTAAAGCCGGACTGTCATCTACGGGAAGAGCCGGATTCTTTTCTGCTGAAAGTATAATAACGAAGACGGAATCCTTATTTGTTGAGAATATACAATATTATGCGCTTGGCTTGATCGTCCTGGTTGTTGATCTATTGATGCTTTACTTATTGCGCAAAAATAAGAATCGTAACCTTTGGTTTTGCATAATTATGGTATTCGGCTTTTTGGTTCAACTGGTAAACAGTATTGTTACAAGTGACTGTATCAATATGTTAATGACATATGTATCTTTCTATACGATACCTCTGTATTATTTACTCAAAAAAGAGAACGAAAAGCGCGAAATCTATAAAGATCTTATAGTTTTAGTTATGATCCCATCTTATGTTGCCGGAGTAGCTTATAACTACACAGCACTTTTTGGAGCTCTGAAATTCGCATGCGGTGCAAGACCCGGTGCAATGATAACAATACTACTTTTTTATGAAGTGCTCAAACAGAGTGAGATCAGAAAAGATATCAAGCTTGTTTTTGGTTCATTAGCTACTTTTATAGTGGCGATGAATGTTTTTACTATGTACTATGTGTCGTTTGAAGGAACAAAACCATACTTATGTAATACACAGATCAGGAACGGAATATTTAAAGGATTATTTGATATGCCTGAAAACGCGAGACGATATGAGAAAGTGGAAAAGGATCTTGCCGAAGTGATCAGCGACAGTGACAAAACAATCACCTGTGGGCCATACGCGATGGAATTTTATCTTATGACGGACCTTAAACCCAATGCTGCTAATCTCTGGGATCCAAATAATACAGAACTGTTATTTCAGTACTATGATATGTATTATGGTGAGCCAGATATAATTGTTTTGCATGATTCGGCAGATGATGTCACAAGTCCAGAATTTCTTGAATTCGTTGACGAGAATTACGAATTAGCAAGATACACTGATGGTTATTTTATATTCCATAGGAAATGATGATAATGTGGTGCCAATAAGATGAGTGAGCCTGATGCAATCAAGACAAGTAAGAATAAGTATCTGCCAATACTTATCATTAATGCTGTCCTGATTCTGGCGGTCATCTTCAGGGCATTCCTGTGCATCAGCGTCATGGACGAGGTCTTTAATATCGGCCAGGCGTTAAGGTCCCTTCAGGGGAATACTTTCCTCGTTGAGAACTGGGATTATTTCCAGACAGGAGATTCGTTTCTAATTCCGTTTATCTTTGTCTTTACCAGGATAACCGGTTCGACTGAAGGCATCGTCCTGTTCTCAAGGATCGTATTTATTGTGCTGCAGCTGCTCCTGGCAACTTTCCTTTACAAGATCCTGTCGCGATTTTTCGACCGTATTAGTTCTTTGTTTGCGGTCATTATCTATTCGACTGCGGTCTCATTCCTTTTGTTCTACATGTGGTATGACAACTGGGAATTGTTCTTCAGGCTCATAGGATTGTTCCTGGTCTTCTGTGCGATCACTCCTTTTGATCAGAAGAATGCGAAAAAGGCTTATCTTATGGTCTTTATTGCAGGCATCGCTCATGCGTGCATGGTATTTGCTTATCCGACAATGATTGTCCTTTATGTTTATGTGCTTGCGATACTCTTCTTTTACAGGAGAAAGCAGTCGGCTAAAGCGCATAACCTTATGGCCTTGTTCTATATCCTCGGATCAGCTTTGGTCTTTGCCGTTTTCATGTTGTATGTGCTGAAGATCGGTATAAGCAATCTCTTTATATTTAACAACGCCATGGCTGAGGCGGGATTGTCATCAACGGGCAGGGAAGGATTCTTCTCATTCGCGAGCATGATCGAGAAGATAATCGCACTCTTTTCCGAGAACATAGTCTTCTACATGTTCCCGATGGTCTTCTTTGCTGTCAGTATCCTTATCCTTTATGTATTCCGTAAGAATAAGCACAGGATCATAATGTTCAGTGTGGTAATGCTCACAGGATGCATTGTTCATGTGCTAATGACGGTCTTCCGTACGGACTGCCTTAATACGCTGATGACTTATCTGTCGCTATATACAATCCCTTTGTATCTGCTTGTCAGAAAGAAAACCGATAAGGGAAGACAGTTTAAAGATCTCATCATGATAATGTGGGTCACTTCCTACATTGCAGGATTTGTCTATTCCATGACTGCACTTAACGGTGCAATCAAGTTTTCTGCAGGCACAAGGACCGGCGCGATAGTAACCATTCTTTTGCTCTTTGAAGTGATAAAGATGAGTGAGATGAAGCTCGACCGTAAGACTGCTTTTGGGATTCTGGCATCTGTCATGGTTGTTATGAATGTATTTGCTGTATATTCGTTTTCCTTTGACGGGCTCAAACCATATGAATGCTCGGCAATGATAAAGTCAGGCATCTTCAAAGGGATCATTGACAGTCCTGAAAGCTCGAGAAGATATTCAGTCGTAGAGAAAGATCTCGCTGAAGTTATAACAGACAGCGACAAGACAATCGCCTGCGGGCCGTTTGCAATGGAGTTCTATCTCATGACAGATCTTACGCCTGACGCGGCAAATCTCTGGGATCCCAACAATACGGAACTGACTTTCCAGTACTATAAAACCTATTACGGAGAGCCTGATATCATTGTTCTTCACGATTCTGCCGGTGACATCACAACGCCGGAGTTCCTTGAATTCGTGGAAGAGAATTATGAGTTTGCCAAGTATACGGACGGATTTATTATCTATCGCCATAAATAACCGTTTTTTCGCAATGCGAAAAAGCCAAAAGGGGATCAAATGGAAGAAAAGACATTATACGTTTCAGATCTTGACGGCACGCTGATGCACAAAGATCTGAAGATATCGGATTTCTCGGTTAAGACTATAAATGCACTGGTCGGAAAGGGCGTTGCTTTTACCTATGCTACGGCAAGATCCATTTCCAGTGCAGGAACGATCACAAAAGATCTCAAGCTCAATCTTCCGGTGATTACGAGAAACGGCGCAGTTCTCGCAGACAACAATACCGGAAAGATAATCGAGAAGGCATTATTCACGGAAAAAGAAGTGGAAATGCTGAAGAATATGCTTCCTGAACTGCCAAAAACAGGCTTCGTGTCATGCTATTTCGGTGATGACATGAAAAAGGTCTTTGCAGACACGCAGCATACTCCGGAACTTCAGGGTTATCTGGATTACTACAAGGATGATCCGTCTGTTGTTACCGTTTCCGATCTCTCTGAAATGTTCATGGGCAATCCGGGTTATGTGACCATAATAGGGAATAAGGTTGAGACTGAGCCGCTTTATCTCAGGACAAGGGAGTATAACGGCTGGGAATGCCTGTTCCAGAAGGATGTTTACAGGGATGAATACTGGCTTGAGATAGCCCCGCGGAACAGCACAAAAGCAAAATCCATACTCAAACTTAAAGAAGAGTATGGATTTGATAAGCTTGTTGTTTTCGGAGATTCCGCAAATGATATTACGATGTTTAAGATCGCCGATGAGGCCTATGCGGTATCTAACGCCGTTGATGAACTGAAGGCTTTGGCAACAGGCATCATCGGAAGCAATGAGGAAGATGCGGTTGCTGTATATCTGAGCAAGGCAGAACCCGGCAAGCTCTGATAAGAATGGCCGCAAAACGGGGCATTATTGCATTGTAACAGCGTCTCAACGGCGTATAATCAAATTAAGTAAACGTTTGAGTATTTAATCCTTACCGTATATGTAGTCTAACTATTTTATCGGATTAACAGTTCCGATCATTATTTGTTTCAATGTTGATAATACGTATTATACGTGTTATTATAAAACTGCCTTAAGAGGTGTCAGATATGAAAATATCCGAGATGAAGAAATTGCTTAGAAAGAATGGCTGCCATTTTGTCAGGGAACTTACCAACCACGAAGAATGGTATTCGCCAATTACAAAGAGCAGCTTTATCATACCAAGACACAATTCACAGGAGCTGAAGACCGGCTTGGAGAATGCAATCAGAAAGCAGGCGGGAATTGAGAAATATTAATGTTGAGAGGGAAAGATATGAATAAGAAATTATCACATTCTCCTTTATATGTTTATCCGGCAGTGTTTACACCAGAACCGGAGGGCGGTTATTTTGTTCATTTTCCGGATATTGAGAATTGTTTTACATGTGGTGACACATTGGAAGAGGGAATAATGATGGCAGAGGAAGCACTTGCTCTTATGGTTTATTCAAACTATGAAGAGAAAGGCATTGAAGCTCCAAAGCCAACACCTATTAATGAGATCAAGCTTAAGAAAAAAGAGTTTTCTTCATATGTAGCATGCGATACTACTCAATGCAGACGGAAGTTTGGAACCAGATCAGTAAAGAAAACACTGACAATCCCTGAATGGCTTAATGAGGCAGCCATGGCAGAAAGAATCAACTTCTCCCAGGTCCTGCAGGATGCCTTAAAGGAGAAGTTGAGAGTTAGCTGATTTTTGATATTAATCGTGAAGTTGCAATTTATTTAGCTTCATCCAATACTGTCTGAAGCCTCTTCTGCATTACGGTAATTACGTCATCCATGGATTTCTGACCGTTGAAGTATGATGAGGATTCTTCCATAAGAATGCTCTCGATCGCGCTGCCTTCGCTCATGCCGCCGTATGATGAAGATAAGACTTCCTCATATTTATCTATGATATCGTTTGTGAGCTTGGTCTTCTCTACCGATTTATCGTACTTGCTCTCTATCTCTATAGATTTGTTATAGGCTTCGAGTTTCTGTTCGGATACATAACGCATGGATCTGCGGTTTATCGGGTTGGATTCCTTGTAGCACTGAACATCATATGACAAAAGGACTTTTACGAATTCGGCGCACGCTTCAGGATATTTTGTATCGGATGTTACGCATACGAATTCACTTGATACTGTCTGCGGACCTCTTCCGTCGTAAGAGGGAAGGCCGTAAACACCAAAGGTGCTGCCGAATATCTTATAACGGTCTATATAGTTCTCGAAGGAATAGAAATTTCCGTATACGGCTCCGATCTTACCGTCAACTCCTGCGGTCTCGCCGGAAAGAGTACCGCTAATCTCCGCTTCCATTTCGGTGACGGCGCGGTTATGTTCAGTTACATAACCGAATCCGTAATTATTTGTGGAAGAACTCTTGTCGCTGCCATATTCTTCAACAAAAAGCATGAGGCTGCGGAAATCCTCGCCGTCAATATGAACCTTTCCGTCCTTGATAAACACATCACTCATATTCATGAAGAGCTTAGTGAAGTACTCGGGTTTGCTCATAAGGAATCCGGGTGTCTTGCTTATGGGATCGTTGCCGTTACAAACGTCTTTTAAGAATATCTCATATTCTTCGAATGTGAAGCCCTTCTTGCCTTCAGGAACATTTGAAGAGTCGGTGATCACGCCGGATGCACTTATGTCCAAAGGCATAAGATAAAGGCTGTCACCTGATCTCGAAGCCTCGACCGCATTCCAGAAATAATCTTCCTTGAAAGACGGATCATCAATGTTAAGGTAGGGCGCGAGATCAAGATATCGGCTGCTGTCAGAAGCATCTGATACGGGATTGTTGATAATAAGGATATCCGGGTTCACATCCTGATATTCACCGACATCATCGTATGGCATTACAAACTTGACGAAGCATGGATTATCCTGTCTGTTGTATATCTTGGCAGCATAGAGGTCCGAGTATTCAGGATAGGAATCCTTGCCAAGAGACATTGTAATAACTGTCTTGCCGGCATTAGGGTTTTTGTCGGCACGCTTCAGATGCATTATCTTATAGCCGTCTATCGATGAATAAAAACCGGAGTTGTCATATGTGTAGCCGCCGAGAATGACATCGCTTCCGTCATCGGAAACATATAAGGTCTCAGTATCTATGACATCGTAGAAAGACTCATCGACGCTGTTGTAATCAAAGATCTGCGTAAGCTGGCCGGTCTCTTTATCAACGAAGTTCAAACCATACATATCACGCGAAATCGTCTTGCCATTGCAGTATTCGAGCTGATAAGTTTCTTCACTGCCGTAAAGTCCTTTTAACTCTGAGAATACTCCTGTAGCAAGATCCAGCTGTGCATATACAAGATTGTCTGTGGCAATAACAGGGAAGATGACTTTGCCGTCTTCAGAAGGGATCATATCCCAGATATCAGATAATCCATACGAGAATAAACTGTATATTTCAGGTTCATATGAACTGCCGTCAGGCCTTATCACGATAATGACCTGTTCCTGCCATTTTTTTCCATATAATAAGAATATCTGATAGCCGTTTGTAGTATACATATCAGAAATGGACATTTCTTCAGGCTTATACCATCTGGATTCGGGAATGCTGATCTCCTTGCCGTTTAAATAATAGGTTTTCTCTGAACTGCTCCTGGCGATCAAACACTCAAGGATATTAAGCTGGCCATCTGATATCCAGGCTTTCTGGAGTGTCCTGAATTTACCGTTCTCATATGATGTGAATTCTTTTTTCTCCAAAAGCTTGCCGTCAAATGAGAATCTCAGTATTGATTCATCATATAAGTCAGCAAGTTCTTCGTCTGTCAGTTTCTTGTAGTCTCCGCTGAAATGCTTCTCGGCCTCAGCCTTCATGTAGACAGAATCTTCCGAAGCTCCGATCTTCTCTAAGTAGCAGTAATCATATACATCCGAAGAATACAGATCAGATGTCTCAAATGAAGTAACTTCATACCAGGGATCAGTTTCCTTTATCACTTCATAGTTTTTCTTTTTTGAAGCGCATGATACGGAAGATAATGCGGTAAGCATTACCAGAAGAGCAGAAATGAATTTTATGTCTTTTCGAGTTTTCATGAGTTTATTCTATACCAATCAGGGCTCGAAAAGAGTTAAGATTCAGGTAACATTTATGTCCTCAAATTGATTTGGGAAAGGTTTAGGAATAAGATTTTTACATGAGCAGAATATTGATCGTAGAAGATGATGAAGATATCGGTGCAGTCCTTCAAAGAGAGCTTACAAAGGACGGCTATGAAGTACTGCGCGCGGTAACCGGAACTGAAGGGCGCATGATGCTCGGTTCTAATCCCGACCTGATCCTGATGGATCTGATGCTCCCCGGACTTACAGGAGAGGAGCTCCTTACGCACATACCTAAGGAGATACCCGTAATCGCGGTAAGTGCAAGGTCATCTATAGACGATAAGGTATCTTTATTAACGAGCGGCTGCGTTGACTATATAACAAAACCGTTCGACATGAAGGAGCTCAAGGCGAGAGTTGCAGCAGCTCTCAGAACTTCTTTGGGGAAGAAGACAAGTGGCCGCATCAAATGTGGGGAAATGGAGATCGATACCGACAAGCATGAGGTAACGGTCGGCGGCAGGGAATTGAAGCTTACAAGGACCGAATACGCGATCCTGAAGATGCTTGCTTCAGGTGACGGAAGAGTAATCTCAAAGTCTGAACTCTTAGACCTTATCAGGAGCGAGACACCCGACTGTACCGAAAGTTCGGTAAAGGTCCACGTAAGCAACCTTCGTAAGAAGATAAAGGAATTGACAGATACAGAATATATTGAGGCGGTTTGGGGAATAGGCTTCAAGCTGAAAGGAGACAATTAAATGGAAAACTTACTCTCGACCAAAGACCTGTGCAAGAAATACGGCAAGCACGAGATCCTTAAGAATGTAAACATGGATATTCCTAAGGGTGCGATCTTCGGTCTTGTCGGAAGGAACGGTGCAGGTAAGACCACGCTCATGAGGATCTTAACGGGCCTTGCAGAGCCTACTTCAGGCACATACAGTATCGCAGGGATCAAGAGCAATGACAAAAAGATATTAACTGTCAGAAGAAGGATGGGATCCATCATCGAGAGTCCTGCGATATACCGCAATCTTTCAGCTTATGACAACGTAAAGCTTCAATATATCAATCTGGGAATGACATCTTTTGAAAGCATTCCGGAACTTCTGAATCTTGTTGAACTTCAGGATACCGGAAAGAAGAAGGCAGGAAAGTTCTCTCTCGGTATGAGACAGAGACTCGGTATCGCCGTTGCTCTATGCGGCAATCCGGACATTCTTATCCTTGACGAGCCGATCAACGGTCTTGATCCGCAGGGTATCATCCAGATGCGTGAGATCCTCTTAAGGATCAATCACGAGAAACACACTACCATATTGATCTCCAGCCACATTCTTGAGGAATTGTCTAAGCTCGCAACTCACTATGCCTTCATCGAAAAAGGTGAGATCCTGCAGGAATTGAGCAGCAGTGAACTGATGACTAAGGTACGCAAGGCTTCAAGACTTAAGACTGCTTCAACAGAACTGTTGTGTCCTGTTTTCGACCGCGAGGGAATCGAATACAAGGTCGTTGATGAAGAGAATATGGATATTTATTCTGACATTACCGCAAGCAGGATCGTTTCTCTTGCAAATGAAGCGGGAACGGAAGTCCTCAGCATAACTGAGAATAACGAGAGCCTTGAAGGATACTTCATGAATCTCGTTTCCAAGAAGGACGGAATCTCATGATCCGGGCATTAAGATCATCTTTTTTCAGGTTCTTCAGTACAGGACTTTTCATTAAGAGCCTGATATTTTCAGTGATCCTGGCTTTTTTCCAGATCTTCAGAACCTGTACTGAAGACCTTGGCCTGTTACCGTTCCAGCAGCCGAGATATATCAACAATACTTTCATTATGATGAATATGCTGACACTCATATATGTAGTTCCGTTCGGCATAGCTCTTTTTGCGTCTATCCATACGGGATCGGATATTCAGTTCCGTTCGATCAATAACAAGATCACCACGGGCGTATCCAGAACAAGCATTTTATTATCAGACCTGATCGTTACTGTTCTGTCTGCAGAGTTTTCGATCGTGCTGCAGATGTTGATCTTCTATCTGTATGCAAGATTTGTTCCGGTCAAGTCAAACATATCCGTATCCGGAGTAATTATCAATTCCACTCTTGGCATCATGGTCATTTGTGCGGCATTTAGCGCTGTCTTTGTGCTTGTGCAGTTTTTCAGCAGCAATAAGCTCCTGGCGCTGATACTCACACTTTTGATATTGCCTACGATTAATTTTTCGTCGCAGATGCTGGAGGCAAGACTTACAGAACCTTACAGGTTATATCAATATGAAGAAGATGAGAACGGGGAACAAAAGGTAACCGGCTGGACAGTGAATCCAAATTATATCGGAGGAATCCCCAGAACGATACTGCAATTTTTCTATGACACGAACCCGTATTCTTTCAATTATTTTGAGCCGGAGAAGGTCTCTCTTAAGACGGAAACAGAAGCCGCCGGCATTGTTTTCCTCGCTGCGACGGCCCTTGGTGTTTTAAGCATAAATAAGAAGGAGTACCCCTGATCTATGAAGAAGATACTTGCAGGAATGTTCTTCAGGCTCGTCAGGGGATATGAGATCTGGGCCCTGATCGGATTGTTTTTATTTGCAGCAATATATTTAACGCATACAGATGTGATGACACTTGAATATCTGTCTGCAAAACACATCCCGGGTTATACATATTCTTATGACTATGGTAAAGGCGAGAATGTAATCAGTAAAGATAATGCCGATCAGTTCTGCTATAAGAATTCAGGCATTAGTGCATTCGATATCTACAGAACACGGGTAGAGAATATCCCGCAGGAAGAGTATGACAGACTCCATGTAGAAATGGGCAACATTCCTTTCTATGAAATGGAGAAGATCTACCAGGTGATCCAAAGGTCTTTTCTTATACCGGCTGTCCTCATGACCATATTTATCCCGGTTTTCTTCGGAAGGCTGTTTTCTGACGGTACGATAAAGAACATCGTTGCGTGTGGTTACAGCAAAGGAAAGATTTTTTTCGCATCACTGGTCATGACGGCAATCCTTGATATTGCCCTGATCCTGTCAAGCTTTCTTATAATAGCCGGTATCTGCATCTGGCTTAAGTGGCAGCCGCCGATATATCTGCCGGTATTGATCTCTGCAGCAGTAATATCAGTACTGCTCCTGTTCACGATCACGTCTGTCTGTATGTCTGTTATGTTTGCAGGTGCTAAAAAGACAATAGCTTTTGTGGCCGGCTTCATAATGCTGGTGGTACGGTTTTTCCCGGTTTCATTTTTCTGCACCAGTCTTCTTTGGACGGGTCAATATTTATCTGTTGCCGAAATGGATCAGGATGTGCTGGAGCAGCTCAAAAAAGAAGGACGAGGCAGTCTGGAGATCAGGTTTGACCTTTCACAGTTTGTCGATAAGTACTATTTGAACGGAGAAGAGATCAGGTATATGTGGCAGGAAGAAAATGACCTTCCTCCCGCAGTTACAAAGCCTTTAATAGCATTGATATATCTTGATCCGTTTCTGGTTGACCTGGATTATAACGTATATATGGGTTTTACGCCGTACTTAATGTACCGCGATGGTCTTATGGCCATAAACATTGCAAGTAATATATTCTGGATATGCTGCATCAACGGTTTGGGGATCTTAGTTGTTAATAAACGTGAATTACATTGCTGATATGGGGTCAGGAATATGAAAAGAATACTTTCGGGAATGTTTTTTAGTCTTTTCAGAGGCTTTGGAATATGGTGCATTATCATTGCTGTGGTTATTCTCGGAGCTTTATTTGATTTTAGTAATCTGAGAGACATAGACATTATTGCGGTCGGAACATTTGGCGAGACCAGAGACTACAGCTCTGAAGACCGCCAACTTATAATAACGCCTGAGAACGTCGACCAGTACAGCTTTAAAGGTTCCGGCATAAGTGCTTTCGATGTATACAGATTCCATGTGGATCCGCTTCCGCATGATAAGTTCGATCAAATCGCTGACAGATTCATCGATCCTTATGATGAGGTGAATGCGATTTTTGACAGTATCAGAAATATGCATGTAATCCCTTCTCTTATAGTGGTTATCTTCATTGCGGTATTCTTCGGAAGGATGTTCAGCCAGGGAACAATAAAGAATCTCCTGACATGCGGTTACAGCAGAGCTAAGATCTTTATCGCATCTTTTATCGTGACGGCTGTTACTTCGCTTGTTTTGTTCCTGTTAAGATTAGCAGGCTTCGTTATAATGTGTATGCTCCTCAAGTGGCAGCCTCCTGTATATCTGCCGGTATTAATACCGACTGCACTGATCTCTTTTCTCCTGATGATCACGATTAATTCTTTTACTTTGGCAGCTCTGTTCATCACAAATAAAAAGACAGTGACTTTTATAATTGGATTTCTGATGTTCTTTACTTTTGATCTTTCGGTCTCGAAAATCTTATCAAGCGCTCTTTGGAGTTTTGAGATGGAAGCTCAGCAGAGCATTGATAATGAAGAATATATTAATCTGGTGAAGGAAAACCGAAGGAACGAATTGGAAGAAAGATTTGATTTCAGTGAATTCACAAGCGATTTCTATTGTGATGACCAGATCGTATTGGATTTTGGCGTTAAAGATACGATTCCTGCTCCGCTAAAATATTCAATGATTGCTTTGATCTATGCTGATCCGGCAATGCTCCATGGAGTTGAAGGCCTATACTCTCCTTATCTGATGACCCGTGACGGGCTTATATATATACCTATTGCGGTCAATATCATATGGATAATCGTGTCATCAGGTCTGGGAGTGGCGGTTTTTAGGAAACGCGAGATCCATTGCTGAGGGATCCGTTTATGAAGAAAGTAATCTCCGGATTTTTTTTTAGATTTTTTAAGGGCATTGAGATATGGGTCCTCTTGTCGCTGATGCTGATAGCATCGGTATACATTAATTATCAGCTTATTGAATATGAGTTGGGATTCTTTTCTGAGAAGTATAGTGATAATTATGAAGAGCACGATTACTACAAGTTCAGTGAGCTCGGCGTAAGTGCTCATGACACCTACTGGTATTGTTATGAGCCTGTTCCGAATGAATCGTACGAGAGACTTTCTATCCCTAATACCTGTGCTCCGATAGAGCCTGGTGTATTTGATGTGGCTTTGAGTCTGAACATAATTGTTCCTTCAGTACTGATGATGGTATTCATTCCTGTATTCTTCGGGCGGATGTTCAGTGACAAAACTGTAAAGAATTATATTTCCTGTGGATTAAGCAAAGGAATGATTTATATTGCTTCTGTGATATTTGCTTGTATTGTAGATACCGTTTTGTATTTTACAGGACTGTTTGCGTTTGCTTTAGTCTGCGTTCTTGCCGGATGGATGCCGCCTATATATTTACCTGTGGCTCTATCGGTGATCCTGGTAATGCTTTTGATTATGTTTACTATGTCATCTGTTTGTTTGGCAGCACTGTTCATCAGTTACAGTGAGCGCTTATCCCTTGTAACCGGATTCCTTATGCTGATCTTGATGTTTATACCTGTCAGTGCATATAGTTATTTCAAGGTGAATGAATCTTATGGTTATGACTTCGATTCACAAGATGAATATATTCAGATTGTCAAGGAAAAAGGCGGTAATGTCTTTTCTTCTAAGTTGGACCCGACAGAACTGATCATAAGAACGTATTATGGTGATAAGGACCTTAAGATATATGGGGAAAGTTCTCTTACTCCGGGTGAACGTGCCTCTGCATTAGCAGTTGTATATGCTGATCCGTTTATTGCTGAATATATCATTAACAGCAACACACTCCCAGCCTGTCTTCTGTTACGTGACGGATTCATGGCGATAAATGCAGCAAGCAATGTGTTCTGGATAGTATTTTTCGCGTACACCGGAATCACATTCTTTAAAAGGCGCGAACTGCCTTCCTGAGGGATCTGTCAGATGAAAAAGATCATTACAGGATTATTCTTCCGGCTGATCAAAGGCTTTGAGATATGGGCCCTGATCGCGCTTTTGATCTGGTCATCGGCTGTGATTGATAAGATCATCTTTGCTAATGTAGCAGTATCGGCGTATCGTGATGATTATATCGTTTTCGTAAGTGATTCAAATGGCCCGGTCAGTTCTGAAACCATAGTTTCCCGGCGCTTTGAATATACAGGTGTCAGCGCTTCTGATCTTTACAGGCGTGAATGCGAACCGGTTATAAATACGATAGATGATCCCGATGTGTATGAACACTTATTTTGGTGTGATGATGAGATGGTATTTATATGCTCCAGTATGGGGTCACGGATCTTAGCACCTGCAGTGCTGATGGTTTTGTTTATTCCGGTTTTCTTCGGAAAGCTTTTCAGCGACGGAACATTAAAGAATTATATTGCCTGCGGTCATAGTAAAGGAACGATTTATTTTGCATCGCTTCTGTTCTGTTTTGCTCTGGATGTGTTTATGGTCTTTTTAAACTTCCTGATATTTGCCGGCTGGTGTTTATATTATGCGTGGAAGCCGCCCATATATCTTCCGGTCTTGCTTGCTTTGCTTGCTTGCTCTATGCTGTTGCTGTTCAGCATTACTTCGATCTGTCTGGCATTCCTATTAGTCAGTCATAAAAGAGCACTTGCATTTATTGCAGGATTTATCCTGGTGCCATGCTTATTGTTTACTAATGCACCGACAGCGTTGGCTTTTGAAGCTGTCATTTATTCCAGGGATATCG
The DNA here is from genome assembly GCA_902764825.1 of Oscillospiraceae bacterium. Taxonomy (GTDB): domain Bacteria; phylum Bacillota; class Clostridia; order Saccharofermentanales; family Saccharofermentanaceae; genus Saccharofermentans. The sequence continues at coordinate 349,717 of CACWXL010000001.1, read as the reverse complement.
TTGAGGACGAAAACTACGATAAGTACTTAAATATTTACAGAAAGAATCGGGAGGAAGGAATTTATTTACAGCCATATCTATGGCGTTTAGAACTGTCAGATCTCTCGGAGCATATCTATTATGAAGGAGAAGAGATCGATATCTTCGCAGAAAGCAACCTTAATCCGGCTGTAAGGTGCGCACTTGAGCTTGCAATCTTTATGAATCCTGCTTCAGTCTATCAGTTTACATTCAGTTATGAAGGAAGCGAGCTTCCTCCCTACATGATCTGCCGTGACGGCCTTGCTGCGGTTAATATCGCATGCAATATGTTCTGGATTACATTGTCATCAGGCATTGGGGTTTCTGTATTCAGGAAGCGGGAGGTTGCCAGCTGAAGACTTAAGTTATTCTTGTGTTATCATTATCCATATCCTAATAAAGGAAGTCATATATCTTGCCGGTACTTATCGTTATCTGCGTTTTGCTTGCCATAGCACTTACCCTTGCGGTCATTAAGATCGTTTTCTTAAGGCGCGGTTTTGATGAGCTTACGGAGAATATCGAAGACCAGGTAAGCGGAAAGACTCAGATCCCTGTTACTCTGACTACTTCAGATCATCATGCAAGACACACAGCTGAGATCCTTAACAGAGAGCTTAAGAATCTTGACAGGGAGCGCAACGAATACTTAGACGGCAACCGAAAGGTCGCAGAAGCGGTTACCGGTATTTCACACGATATAAGAACGCCGTTGACGGCGATCAATTCTTATCTCGATCTCATGGCAGATGAGAAAGATGAGGCTTTAAAAGCCCAGTATCTTGAGCGTATCAAGAGCCGCACGCTTTCTTTGAGCGATCTTGCAGACGAACTTTTCAAATACAGTACTTCCACAGATCCCGAGAGATATCCTGTACAGACAGAGAATATTGCTTCCGAGCCTATCGATATCTGCAGAGTATTGGAAGAATGCATGCTCTCGTTTTATGCCGGTTTTAAGAAGAGAGGGATCGAACCTGATATCGAGATACCTGATGAGCCTGTATTTGTATTATGCGATAAGAAGAGCGCAAACCGTATTTTCGAGAACATAATCGGCAATGCGATCAAGTATGCCAACAACGATCTGAAAGTAAAGCTCGATCCGAAAGGGCAGGTAATATTCAGCAATCCCGCACCGGACCTTACGCCTGTGTCGGCAGCCAAGCTTTTCGACCGCTACTTTACGGTAAATGAAGGTCATGCTTCAACAGGTCTCGGGTTTTCTATCGCCAAAGAACTCATAACAAGGAATAACGGAACGATCGAAGCTGATCTTAAGGACGGCATTCTCATGATCACCGTCAGCTTTAATCTGAAGGAAGCTGAAGAGCAGAACTGATCTAGCCGATCTTCTCATAATGCCAGATCATGCTGTCATCGAGATTGGTGTGCATAAGCGTTCCGTAGAGGACATATTTTACCTGAGGCTCGCCGTCAGCAAACCATAAGATGTAGTCGTCATCAAAACTGATCGCGAGCATGTCACCGTCAGTGTAGAACTTGAATGACTGGGTAAGGCTGTTGTTCTTTTCCTGCCAGCTTGTGATCCCGTTATCTACAGTAAGATATCTGTTGCCTTCCTTTTCTTTTATGAACGTCTTATCGCCTTTGTTAATGAGCTCGCATTCGATCTTTGTATCACCGTTTGTGAGGATATAAGTGCCGTCGCCTAAAGGGTTCCAGGATTCAACATATGTCCTGCTTATGTAGTCCTTAAATAAAGCCCTGTCCTGGGGAAGCTGGGTGCGCATTGTGGCAAGGCCCAAGACTTCTCCGAATACCAGGACCGTTGCTGCGGCTGCCAATGTGAATGAGAATGACCAGGAGATCCTGGTGTTATTGAGTTTCTTTATCTTCTCCTTGATAGGGGTCTTGTCTCTTGCGGCAAACCATTCCTTGAATAATCTGAAGCCCAGCAGGCTTATGGGGAAGAGAATAACGAAGTATGAGAAGACATACTGTGATTTTGCTTCCCAGAAGGTGTGGAAGATAAATCCGCCTGTAAAGATAAGGGGCATTATGAGAGCTTCTTCAAGATGCTTATGCCTTTTTACGAACCAGAGGGACATTACTACTCCTGCCCAGACTATGACCTGGAAAAATGACAGGACGATGATTACAGGATATGCATGTTCCGGTCTTATGAATTCGTAGAACCAAAGGGCAGTATCGTGCTCGGGGCAGGTCTGGATGCACATATAAGCCTTATATGCGGGGTCTGCCCACTGGTGAAGCTGCTTTCTGGTAAAGAAATTCAGTAAATATGCAGGTTCTTCGGTCATTGCTGTCAGTTCTTTTATATAAACTTCAGCTGCATATGCCGACTGCGCTTCCTTATCTCCGCCGAACTGTGCGTAAGTATCAGCATTAAAACCGTTATATCCGCCGGGATAGTTCTGGTAATTCTCCTGAATGCCCATTGCAAGGTAGGAAACATAGCTGACTCCTCCTTTAAGAGGGAGACCTGTTAAGTTCCGCATTACAAGAAGCGGTATGAATGAAGACAGCCATACACAGAGTAACATTGCCGGAACAATTATAAGGTTCTTGTACTTCTTGACTGAGATCGACTTAAACAGACAGTATATAGCGATGCCCACGGCAAAGATCATCTGGTTGCTCTTGATAACACATGAAAAGAACATGGCGATAAGAGAAAGTACTGCGTAAAGCGCCTTATTCTTTTCGAACGCCTGTACGATAAATCTTACGGCCATAACTGACAGTGCGAGGGAAGCAATGTTTCCGTAGATGTAGAGTGCATAGAGCGTTGACGGCATGAAGAATATGCCGGTCAGTAAGATAAGGAGCTGAGATGTCTTTCCCAGTCCTATCTGTTTGCCGGTCAGTGACAGCTCGTTATAGAGCAGTACCAGAAAAAGGACATTTACCAGTCTGAAGAAAGTGTAATTGTATGTGCCGACTGCAAAGCTTGCGAGATAAGAGAGCAGTGTCAGACCATACTGGTTCGGATAGATATCCATGTATCCTGTCGGCATAAAGAGCTGTGTATTGCCGTTCCTCAGATCAGCGACGCCTTCCTGGACATAAAGCTGGTCAGCGGTTGTGCCGAGTCCGCAGGAAAGGGAGAAGACCATTCCTATCACCGCAATAAGCACGAGAAGCACGGCTTTTATCACCTTAAAGTGCTTGTTTGCAAATTCAGAGATCTTTATCCTGTCGCAGAAGATGACCCCGGTCAATGCAAGCGCTATTGCAATCAGATTGAAGATAACGATGTCACCCGAGAAGTAGTTCATCTGGAATCTGTCAGCTGTCGTAAAACAGGTGCAGAACAGATTCAATATCAATATATAAATTGATAAGGCAAATGAAATAACTGAGATTATGCTGCGGTAGATCTTCATAAAAAGATTATACGCTAAAACAAGTTTGAAATGTTTGTGTATAAATAATCTGGCAAAGTTACCGACGTGCAGTAACTTTGTCAGTCTTCCTGAGTCTCTTTAATGATCTTGGCGTTTTCTTCCTGGATCTTCGGATCGAATGAGAGCATTGGTTCAACGTCTTTTCCGTGGAGTCTTCTGTCAACGTAGTTCCTTGTGAGCTTCATTACAACAGGGCTCATTGCGAGAACACCGATGAGGTTGGGGATCATCATGAGGCCGTTGAAGGTGTCAGAGATGTCCCATGCGATAGAAGAAGTCATGAGGGCGCCCGACAAGATCATGATAACGAATAATATCTTATAGATCTTTGTGATAACGGGCGCGTGCTTTCCTGCCAGGTATTCTACAGCTTTTGTGCCGTAGTGAGACCAGCCGAGGATAGTCGTGAATGCGAATGCGAGAATTGCAAGGGCAATGAAGATCCTGCCGAATTCGAAGTTTCCGAACTTGAAGATAGTATTGAAAGCCTCAGCTACAAGTGTAGCATCAGAAGCTGTGTCTGTAGCTCCTGTCGTAAGGTCGATAACTCCTGATGTAAGGATCGTAAGAGCTGTCATCGAGCAGACAATGATCGTATCGGCAAAAACTTCAAAGATGCCCCAAAGGCCCTGCTTAACAGGTTCTTTGACGTTGGAGTTGCTGTGCACCATAACTGATGAACCGAGGCCTGCTTCGTTTGAAAAGACGCCTCTTTTGCATCCCTGTGTGATTATCGTCTTGAAGGCAACGCCTGTAGCGCCGCCCCAGGCAGCCTGCTTTGTGAATGCCATGGTGAAGATTGCCTTGAAAGCAGGGAGGATGCCCCTATAGTTTGCGATGATGATGATAATGCTTCCCAGAACGAAAAGGACTACCATTACAGGAACTACTGTTTCAGCTACGGTAGCGATCCTCTTAAGACCGCCTAAAACAACGAATCCTACGAGTACCATCAGAACGATTCCGACGATGAGCATGTAGAGAGTGACATCCGTGTCGCCGGAAGAATAGAGGACCTTGGAAGACAGCGGCTTGATGTCAAATGCCGATGTGAAGTTTATTACGATCTTGTTGACCTGGCCCATGTTTCCGATTCCGAATGCTGCAAGCGCTGCGCATACTGCGAAAATGATGGCAAGGATCCTTCCTATGATCTTCATGTGCGGATAACCGCCCAAGCCGTCCTGGAGATAGTACATGGCACCGCCTGACCATTCGCCTTCATGATTCTTTCTTCTGTAGTAGATGCCGAGGATGTTTTCGGAATAGTTTGTCATCATGCCGAAGAATGCTGCGACCCACATCCAGAAAACAGCACCGGGGCCGCCTGTCATAATGGCTGCGGATACGCCTGCAATGTTGCCGACACCTACTGTGGCTGCCAGAGCAGTGCAGAGTGCCTGGAACTGTGAAATGGATGCTTTTTCTTTTGTGTGGGAGATGACCTTTTTATCGAACAGGCTTCCGATGGTCTTTTTCCACCAGTGCCCGAAATGAGTGACCTGGAAAAATCCTGTTAAGATCGTCATGAGGATTCCGGTGCCGATGAGAAGTATGATACCGATCTTTACCCAGACGAATTCGTTGATAACGTCGTTAATGCCTGCCAAAGTGTCCCAAAATGAATTGTCCATAAACATTCTCCTGATTACGAATGGTTTATTTTATACTGACAGATATATTAATGGCAACAAGCTGTTTTTGCATTTCACCTTCGAAAATCCGCCACTTACCGCTTTTCGCGATACAAGACGAAAAGCCTTTGCTAGTATTTGGCTACAAACAAGGAAAAAGGAGGTGACAGATATGATCAAGACATTCATTATGAGTTCTGGAAGTTCGCATCGTTCAGGAAGAAAAATGAGGTAACATAAGAGCATCTTTCCAATGGAGGCTTACTCAAAGTGAAGGTTAATATAGATATTTCAGCTGAATATAAAGAGCCTTTTGCCGTGATCCATACGGACAAGGTCACTGCCGAGATACAGAGAGCAGTGGATATGCTGGGCACGAACGAGACACCGGTAACGGCTTTCAGGAATGAAGAGGATATCGTGGTCTTAAAGCCCGACGAGATCTACATGGTCAGGGTAGAAGACGGTGATACGATAATATACGGCGCGAAAAGCCAGTACCGTTCCAGAAGAAGGCTCTACGAGCTTTCGGAGCAGTTGGGAAGCAAGTTCATGCAGATATCCAAGACCACACTGGTAAACCTCTCATATATGGACAGCATAGAACCCGGATTCTCGGGCACGCTCTTATTGAAATTAAAGAACGGAAGCAAGGACTATGTTTCCAGAAAATATCTTCCGGAGTTTAAGAAATATCTGGGGTTATAAGGAGGTAATAGCAATGAAAAATGTAGTTAAAGATCTTTTGAAGAGTACGGTAATAAGTATCGGCATGGCACTGACGATATTCTGCCTTATCGGCGTTGCTTTCGATATCATCTATGGCGGTAATTTCAGCCTCGAAAATTATGGCTACACCAAGATGGCCTTAGGCAGCATCGTCGTAGGCCTGGGATTCGGAATCCCGACGGTCGTATATAACAAGGAGAGCCTGCCGACACCGGTAAAAGTAATTATCCATATGGGAATAGGATGCGCGATCTATACGGCAGTAGCATTTGCAGTAGGCTGGTTCGGAGGTTCAACCACACCGGTACAGGGCATCATCATAGCAGTCATCCAGCTTGCCGTAGCATTTATCATCTGGTTCTGCTTCATGCGCTACTACAGGAAAGAAGCAAAGAAAATGAATGAGAAGATCCAGTCCATGAAGAAATAAAGAAAAATACCTGATTTTTGCCGAAATTTAGATGCTTTTAGTTTAATTCCCCTTCTGTATAATCGCACGGAAGGGGAATTGCTATGAAAAGAGAGAAAGTTTTAAGTCTTGTACTGGCCTTTGCTTTTTTTGTTTCAGGGTGTAACAGGGGCAAGGCTGAAACAACAGAACAGACGGTTTTAAGCGGTGTTGCCGGACAGACGGCGACATCTGACGTAACAGAAACCTCTGTAACGGAAACTACGGCTTCCGAGCCCTTTGAATTCAATCCGCATGTATATTCAGGAAAAATCGCAGAAAGGGTCCCTCAGGATTACTGGGATTCATTCTATAATCTTTGCGATGCCTTGAGAAAAGGCGAGGATACATTCCAATGTTCAAGTCAGGAAGCCTATAACTGGGCTACTGACGTGGGTGTATTATGTGATCTTTTCCCGCCGGCAGGTGCGAAGATAGAAGGAAAGAGCACCGACGGTTCTCCTGCTTTCGAGAACGGAACAGGAAAGATCCGTTATAAAATGCCTGTTGAAGATTTTCTCAAGAGAGAATCTGATTTTGAAGTCCTGATAACGGATATCCTCAACAGCACAATAGAAAAGGACGATACGGAATACGAGAGAGCCCTTAAGCTGTATCTTTACGTGGCGAAGAACTATGTTTACGATACCTCGCTCATAGATAAAATGGTTGATGATGAAAACTTCGTATATGCGTGTTTCATGGAAAAGAGGGGACAGTGCGTTAATTTCGCTTCTGTCTATGCCTATCTTCTCCTTCAGGCTGATATCGATGCAGTAAGTTACCGCATCTACGAGGATCTTTGCCATGCCTGGACATATGCCGTGATAGACGGCAAGGGATATCATATCGATACCACATGGGCCCTTCAGGCAGAAGGGGTTGACGGTATCTATCTGGATTATTTCATGATGAGTGATAAAGACAGGATAGCTGACGGATGCACGTTAACTGATCCTGATGTAACTCTGCTGCCCGAATGCAATGTGAAAAAGACTAATGTTAAGTTCGAAGCGACTGACGAACAATACTGCATACGGGATTATTGCAGATTCGTATCTCTCGATGAAGAGAAAAAGACAGTTCATTATGTTGATCTGTATAATGAACCAAAAGAGTTTTACTACGGCGATATTTAAGTCCTATGGGGAGAAATAGTAAGTGAAGATCAAAAAGATAATAGGGTTAATACTTGCTGCTGCGTTTATTCTGTCAGCCTGCAACAGCGGAGAAACTGTTCAGACTGAATCAAGTTTGGAAGAAACGACATCTGCAATCGAGAAGATAGTATTTACCGAATCAGAGCCTGAGACATCTGCAACTGAGACTCAGGGCAAATTCGAATTTAATCCGCATGTATACTCGGCTCAGCTTGCCAAGACTGTGCCCCAGGAACACTGGGATGCGCTGTACAGCCTCTGTGACGCATTAAGAGCAGGCGAGACCACGTTCAAGTGCGCTGATGAAAAAGCGTATAAGTGGGTTACGGATATCACCATTATGTGTTGCCTTTTCCCCGCGGCAGGACTTCAGTTTAATGCAGAAAGTTCCGACGGATCTCCTGCTTTCGAGAACGGCATTGGCAAGATCACGTACAAAACGGATATCGATGAGTGGAAAAAGAGAGAAGCCGACTTTGAAGCTATGATCGTTGACATCATCAACAGCACTGTTGAGAAAGACGATACGGATTTCGAGAAAGCCCTCAAGCTCTACTTATATGTCGCAAAGAACTACACTTATGAGCATGACGTCGTTCAATGGGACAACTATGTATACAAGACTTTTGTAAAGAAGACCGGACAATGCATCAATTTCGCGGCCGTGTATGCTTATCTGCTCATGCAGGTAGGCGTTGATGCGCTGCCGTGCGGTACATACGACGGTCTGTGCCACGCGTGGACGTATGTGACGATAAACGGAAAAGGCTACCATATCGATACAACATGGGCATTACTGGATAATTATGCCGGTATGGAGCAAGTCTATCTCGATTACTTCATGATGAGCGACGCCGAAAGAAATAACGATAACTGCCTTGTAGCGGATCTTACAGTAGATGTCCTTCCGGGAATATGGGTAAAATACACGGATGTATCTTATGCCGCAACCGATAACAGTTACAACATAAGATCATTCAGTACATTTGTCTCACTGGATGAAGAGAACAAGATACTTCATTACAGGACAATGGATGGAGCAGATAAAGAACTCCGCTACGATATCTGATAAGAGCCTTTATTCGTAATCGCTGAATGAATTCTTGTAGATGACGGTCTTTCCGTCGCCTGCGATGCCGAATACAGGTTCACTCGAGCTTCCCGAAGACATATCCTTGAAGCTCTCTTCGTACATGTACATGCGCGAATCGATCATGTCGAGCTCGTGCAGGATCATGGCTTCCGGTGTGGAAGGCACTCTGATGGCTCCCCATTCCGGCTGGCCGTGGTGGGATGCGATCATGTGCTTGAGCATAGCGACCTGTTCTGAATTATAGGATTTGCCGCCAATCGCCTGATTCTTGTTCCAGACTTCGTGATCGATCATCTCAATGCCTAGAAGGGGATGGCCGAAGAGATTGCCCATATCGGTATATTTGGCTATGCCGGTATCTGATGTCTTCATCTCGATGAGTTTGCCGATGTCGTGGAGAGCAGTGCCGCAGACCAGGAGCTCCCTGTTAAGAAGAGTGTAAACTTCGCACATTGCATATGCGGATCTGAGCATCCTGTAGGTGTGATAAGCAAGGCCTCCGTAGATATTGTGATGCATTGCCTTGGCTGCGGAAGACTTGGTAAATGCGGCCAGATTGGACTTGATGATCCTTACGGCGAGTGCCGTGAGCGAGAAATCATCGTCAGGCACATCTGTATTAGTCATGTCATAAGCTCTGCTGGAAGACTGCTTGATGAGCATGAGGATGTCATGGGTAAGCTTGGCAGGATCTTCAGGCGGAAGCTTGATAAGGAGCTTCAACTCATCTTCAGGGAGCTTTACGGGATTGATGTTTATGATCTTGTAGCTCTTACTGCCTTTATAATCCGTGATCTCAAGCCTGATGAGCGCAGTGACGCCTTCTTCGATGCCTGCATAAGCAAGATCCGCCTTCGTGGTATCGAACTGGATAGCCGTAATGGTGTCATCACCGTCACTTATCGTGATCTTGACCATAGGCTTGTTGTTGGCTGTGTTTGTCTGGGTGACCGCGGATACGACTACGCTTGTGTCATAGGTGCCGAGATCCATAGTGCTGAACTTGATAATTGCCATGTGTCCACCTCTGAATAATTCTTTTCCAGTAAATGTTAGCATATATGTCATTTAATGCTATAACCTAGATATTGAATGAACGGACATTCGTGCTATAATCTGCGCGGTTTGTCCTAAAGTCGGAAAATATTGTTTAAAGGCAGTGATATGAGATACAGACTTGCATGCTTTGATCTTGACGGCACCCTTCTGGATACGATAGGAGGGCTTACTTCAAGTCTTAACGCTGCAAGAAGGATGAATAATCTTGCGCCTCAGACAGAAGAACAGGTGATCACCTTTATCAACAACGGCGTGGTCAGATTCATCGAAAGAAGCCTTGCGGCAGATCCAGGAGAATACAGTGAAGACCTCAAGCAAAAGCTCTTGAAGGACAACGTCTCATACTATGATTCACACTGTCTTGATAATACAAAGCCTTATAACGGCATCCAGGAAGTCTTAAACCGCCTTAAGTCCGACGGCATGCTGCTCGCCTGTGTCAGCAACAAGAACGATGAACCTGCGAAGATCCTTGTGGATCATTTCTTCCCGGGGCTTTTCGATTACGTAAGCGGTTCCGTGGAAGGCGTGGAGAGGAAGCCCTCGCCGGAGCCGGTCATGAAGTGCCTTGATGCCTTGGGGATCGAAAAAAGCGAAGCAGTCTATATCGGCGATTCCGATACCGACATAAAGACCGCGGTAAACAGCGGGCTTGATATAATCAGCTGCTCATGGGGATACAGGACACGTGAGTTCCTTATGGAGAACGGCGCCGTCAATATCTGTTCCGTTCCGGTAGACCTCCGGAGCTTTATGAGGTAAGTGTTATGCCGGAGAACTCGAAAACAAAAGCAAGGTCGAAGCTCCGTCTTACCGCTTTGTGCGGCATTTTCGCTGCCCTGGTATTCATCGGAACGCAGATAAGGATCCCGACTGCGATAGGTTATATCAACTTAGGTGACGGAGTCATACTCATTGCTTCGTATTTCATAGGTCCTGCGGCATTTTTCCCCGGTGCCATCGGCTCAGCGTTAAGTGATCTAATAGCAGGATATCCGATGTATATAGCGCCGTCGTTTCTTATCAAGGGTCTGATGGGCCTTACTGCGGCACTGATAATGAACGGGTCTCACGGGAAGAAGGCTCTTGGATTTGTGATAAGACTTGCTGCATGTCTTGGTGCCGAACTGATAATGGTGGGCGGATATTTTGTTTTTGAAGCCCTGTATTATGATGTTGCCGCTGCAGCAGGAGCGGTCGTCTTTAATCTTATTCAGGCAGGAGCGGCCATCGTTATCGCAATACCGCTTACTTATGCCATAAATATCAGGCAGACAAGATAAAAAGCTTTTGTTATATTCGCTTTCCTGTTGATTTTTTTGTGATAACAGTCTATAGATATTATACGAAGACTGTTTTATACCGGAGGCTCTCATGAAGGGCAACAATAAAACACTACCCAGACTTCTCATCATAGAATTCCTGAAGAAGAATCCCGACAAGCGGTTTACCGCCCGGGATATTTATAATGGGATAAATATCAAGAAGGGCGAGGCGGTGAAGTCTACCGTATACCGCAATATCGATAAGCTCTGCAATGAAGGGCGTCTCGTGAAATACAAGGAGCCTAATTCCAAAGCCATGAGCTACCAGTATTCTGAGGGGCACGGCTCTTGTAAGGAGCATTCGCATGCACAGTGCTCTGAATGCGGCAAGTTATTCCATATTGATAATGAAGTCTTTGCGGAAGCAACAGCAAAGATGCGCGACAGATACGGGATCAACATGGATTACCGCAAGACATTGATAATAGGTATCTGCAACGAATGCCAGGCAAAGAGAAACAGAATCAAGCATCCGTAAAGGATGCTTTTTTATCGGTTTTGATTTTTTTGTGTGAGAATGTAAGAAACTGATTATCTGAGTCGTTAATATAGTGAGATCTCAAATGCTGCATGGGGAGGTTCAGGATTGAAAAATGAGGATGTTGTAAGGCTGTTCGATCTTTATTCGAATGATCTTTACAAGTTTGCGGTATCGTATCTGGGTTCGAAGCATGACGCTGAAGATGTCGTTCAGGAAGTGTTCTCGAAGCTTCTGGATAAGCATATGTTTTTCGAGAACAGGAACGAGAGAGCATATCTTATGACGATGACTGCAAACAAATGCAAGGATCACCTTAAGTCCTCCTTCAGATCTGACGTCGATCTGGAATCCGAAGAATGGCACCTGCAGTACTATGAAGGCTTTACGGAAAGAAACAAAGCTGTCTTCGATGAACTTATGCGCCTGGAAGAACAGTTCAGGGTACCGATATATCTGCATTACTATGCCGGTTACTCGTATAAGGAGATCAGCGGGATATTAAAGATCTCTGAATCCGCAGTCGCGGTGCGGATCAATAGAGGCAAGGAGCGTTTGCGGATCAGGTTGGAGGAATAGAAAAATGAAAGACACATTTGATAAAGTCGTAATGGATGAGGAAAAGCAGGAAGAGATCCGTGCCGCACTTATGGGGAAGAAGAGAGCTAAGAAGACATGGCTCGCTCCACTTGTTGCGGTTGCGGCAGCAATAGCGGTCATAATGATCGTGCCGTACACAAGAGCGGTTGTTGTCAGAGCAGCAGGGGAGATATTAAGAAATATTACTGTTATTCATAACGGCAGAACCCTGAAGTACACCGAAGAGAGTGAGATCGTTGTCGACGGAGAAACGGTGCGTCATTTCACTTTGGATTACAACGTCGAATCCGGTTACAGTTATGCACAGGTTAAGGATAACCGCCTTTACTTTGTCCTCGATGACAAATGGACTGATATTACAGACGTTTGCGGTGAGGACAAGTATTTCCGCTATGAGGAGAAAGGCGATGACGGATCTAAGTTCATCCTTTATATCGGAGGCACGGTTTCTGATCACGGTGTTATGCAGGTCCTGCTCGATGCTGATGGCAATTGCGTTTCCGTCATAAGCAATAATGATGTACTTCCTAAGTGGGCAGAAAAAGCTCTCAAGGACGATAAGATAGAACCGAATTTCGTAATGACGGGAACAGGCGGCAACTTCTTGTGATCTATTACTGACTTAAGGCTCCGGATGATCCGGAGCCTTTTTTATTTTGCACTGTTTTGATTTATAATTAAGTGTAATCCTTTATGTAAAGGAGCTTGATTATGAATAAATATGATGTGATCATTATCGGCGCAGGCCCGGGCGGAATATTCTCTGCCTATGAAATCGTTAACTTAAGGCCTGATCTAAAAGTTGCTGTCTTCGAAGCAGGAAAACCTCTTGAAGAACGCAAATGTCCCATTGACGGTGATAAAGTAAAGAGCTGCATCAATTGTCCTTCATGCGCAATCATGCGCGGATTCGGCGGTGCGGGAGCTTTCTCCGACGGCAAATACAATATCACAAATGATTTCGGCGGAACCTTGTACGAGCACATCGGCAAGGAAAAAGCTTTGGAATTGATGAAGTATGTCGACGGCATCAACCTTGCCAACGGCGGTGAGGGAACTAAGCTCTATACGACAGCAGGATCCTCCTTTAAGAAGATCTGCCTTGAGAATAAGCTCCACCTGCTTGATGCATCAGTAAGACATCTCGGAACGGATAAAAACTATCAGGTACTGGGAAACATCTTCAATGTTCTTAAGGACAAGGTCGATTTCTTCTTCAATTCACCCGTAGGAGATCTTAAGGTCTTGGATGACGGCACATATGAAGTCGAATGCGGCGGCGAATCATATACTTGCAGGAAGTGCATCGTTTCCGTCGGACGTTCCGGCAGCAAGTGGATCGAGAAGGTCTGCAGGGAACTCGAGATAGAGACTTATTCCAACAGAGTAGATATCGGCGTCAGAGTCGAACTTCCCGCGGTCGTATTCTCGGATCTTACATCTGAGCTCTATGAGAGTAAGATCGTATACCGCACGGAGAAATTCGAAGACAAGGTAAGAACATTCTGCATGAATCCAAACGGTTATGTCGTTACGGAAAATACGAACGGCATCGTTACCGTAAACGGCCACAGCTTCGATAATCCGGAGCTCCAGTCTGAGAATACGAACTTCGCTCTGCTCGTGTCAAAGCATTTCTCCGAGCCTTTCAAGGATTCCAACGGATACGGCGAATCGATCGCAAGGCTCTCCAATATGCTCGGAGGCGGCGTCATCGTACAGCGCTTCGGCGACCTTACGAGAGGAAGAAGATCCAATACCTCAAGGATCGAAGAGTCAACGGTAAGGCCTACTCTTAAAGCAACACCGGGTGACCTGTCCCTTGTTCTTCCGAAGAGGATCCTTGACGGAATAATCGAGATGATCTACGCGCTCGACAAGATCGCTCCCGGTACAGCCAATGACGATACGCTTCTCTATGGTGTTGAAGTTAAGTTCTACAACATGGAAGTTGCGATCAATGACAGACTTGAGACGCGCTATCCCGGTCTGTTCGTGATAGGTGACGGCTCAGGCGTAACACATTCTCTGTCGCATGCATCGGCATCAGGTGTATTTGTCGCAAGAGAGATCGCTGAAGAGTGATGGGAATTTGAAGACAGAGTTTTCGCTTTTACAGTGCAAAGCAAAAAGGCTGCCTCATTGAGACAGCCCCTTTATGTTGGAAAACTAAGTTTGTATTATTTCTTTTCTTCGATCTTTGAATCAGCGTTCTTCTTTACGGAAGCGACACCCTTTAAGCAGCTGTCGACCTTTGAATAGCCTTCGCTGGTTGCAATGATCTGTCCGTTCTTAGCCTTTAAGCGGAAGCGGTATTCACCCTTCTTGTCTTTGTAAACTTCGAACTTAGGGTTTAACTCTGTCTTGAAGTCCTTTACTGTCTGGTTCTCGATGTTAGCAACAGGTGCATTTGCAGTAACAGATGCAATGCCGTTCTTAGCTGTTGCGATCGATTTGTAAAGCTGGCTGGAGGCGATAACTTCGCCGTTGCTGGCAACAAGATTGAACTTAAAACCATTCTTTGCTTCTGATAATACGTACTTTGCCATAAATAAACCTCCTGACATAAAGACTGTATAGTTATTAAAGTAATTTTATAATAGCAAAACAATCTGTTCAGGACAACACCGAAAAGCATTTATTTTAGGGCTTTTCTGGACTTTTTTACGAGCAGTATGATCACTATGACCATGCAGACCGAAGTAACTGCCGTCGTTGCAAGACCGCCTTCAGGTCCGAATGCGCCGCCGGTGATGAGAGAAGTGGCATCCTTGCTGTAAAGGATCTTAAATACAGTGTTCGAAGCTTCGTTGCCTGATACCTGAAGACCGTAGATATTTCCCTGTGTGAGGTTCCATGCCGTATGCATGGCGGATGTCATCCAGATATCTCCGGTATAGAGATATACCAGTGCGAAGAGAACTGCGATCAGAACGAGGTTGACAGATGCCAGAGGAGTAAAGCCGGGGTTCAGCGAATGGAATGCGGAGAACAGGATCGAAGATACGATGACTCCGACAGCAACCTTATATCTCTTGTTGAATGCGGGGATCATGTAGCCTCTGAACATCAATTCCTCAGATGCTCCCTGAGGGAACCACATGAAGAGATTGAAGATGAATGCTCCTATGCCGGAAGCATTGAGATTAAAGCCGGAGAAGGATATCTGGCCTGTGATCACCATTACAGCGATCGTTCCGGTCATCATAAGGAAGCCGAACAGGAAGCCGAGACCATAGTTTACGGCAATATGTTTTCCGCTCGTAAGAGGATAACCGCATGCGCCTACCTTATTCTTGAAGCCCTTGATCTTCCAGACTCTTCCTGCGTGGATAAAGTAAGTCAGTATGATAAAGATATATCCTATTGTCATCATTACCAGGAAGAGCGGATCCTTGAAGAATATGCCGAAGATCTCAAATGTCTTGTTGAAGATATCTTCCACGCTTCCGACATTTGCGAGATCCTGAATGAATGATGAGTATTCGGGCTTCCTCATGTAGGAGACCACAACAGGTATCATTGCAAGGAACTGGTAGAACGATAATACAACGAGAGGATAGAAGAGCTCTGTTACGAAGTAGCTGAAATTATCAGAAGCCTTGTTGAAGACCTGCATGACGGATTTTTTGCCGCCTTCGCGGTAACGTCTGACTTCCTTTGCATCAACGGTGTCGATCGATACCGTATAACGCTCGCTGTGAAGGAGTCTTTCCGTAACGAACAGGATTATGACCGTAAGGAGCAGGGTAGCAAGAGAACTTACTATGAGTCCCGGGACATTGGTATAGCCGGTAAGCACGTCACCGATGCCGTAGAACTGTCCGTGTACGGGCAGGAACAAGTAGAAATCCTCTCTCTCGGATGCTGACTGGATACATGTGACGCAGACAGCAACGAGGATCAGGAAGATAGGCAGGAATGCGGTCTGAGCGGATACTACGGTATCGTTGATGACCGATATCATGATCGTTACTGAAGCAATGAAGACTGCAAGAACGATAAGATAGATATATAAAGCAAGGTAAGCACCGATGTTGAACTGACCGACCAGCAGGCCGGAAACGGTTGCAACAATAAGTGCGGGAATAAGCGTCTTTATAACGACACCGCCGAGATATCCTAAGATGATGGCGTATCTTGGAAGCGGAGTGAGCAGTATTCCGGTAAATGTTCCGCGTTCCTTCTGGCCCGCAATGACATTTGTACCGATGCTCATTGATGAGTAGAGCAGGATGATGAACAGGAGGATCGGAACGAAGGTCCTGCTCATGGTGGTGACAAATGCCTTGATTCCGTATTCGCTCTCTGCAGTCGTAATAGGATCATTTATTATCTGTGAATCGGTTACGGACGTTATCTTAAGGCCGTAATCTGCACGGAGTTTACTCTGATATCCTTCCAGGTATTCTTCGATAAAGCCGTTCTTCATCTCGGAATACTCCATTGAATTCGTTCGGAAGTAAGTAAGCAGCTGAGGCTTGATATCAACATTTCCGTCCTGTCTAGCCTTTATCTGCTCATCGAAGTCTTTGGGGAAGACGATAGTAAGATAAGCATCGTTGTCTCTCATCCATTTGCCGAACGTAACAAAGTCATAGAGCGCGTCCGTATCTTTATAGATGAACTCAGTCCAGCCGTAACCGTCGTAACGGTATTCGAAGAACATCATGTTCCGCCAGTTATATATAAAATTATAGCGGTCACCGTAGGCTTTGGATCTCTGATCGCGGTCTGACTGTGTCTGCTCGTTATATTCAATGAATGATTCGGGCGCATTTACTACAACGACGTTATAGACTTCGTCGCTGAACAGGTGATAGGGGAACCACCAGAAGATAAATGAAGTGGCGCAGCATGATATGGCAACTACAAAGAGCACCGAAATAAGGAAAGCGGCAGATGATGCTTCTGCACCCATCTGTCCTCTCTTGCGGAAGAAACTTCCGATTATTGTTCTGATTCCCCGTCCTGCTTTCATAGTTGCCTTATTAATTATTCAACGTGATTTTCGACGTAGATCTTAAAGAATGCCTTCTCAAAAGTCTCTGCGTCAGCCTGCTTTATAAGTTCTTCAACAGTTCCCTGTGCGGCTATCTTTCCGTCCACCAGTATCGCTATCTCATCACAGAGTTCCTCTGCTACGGAGAAGATGTGAGTAGAGAGGATGATCGCATGTCCTTTTGCCTTAAGTTCTTTAAGATAATCCGTTACCTGTTTGGATGTAAGGATATCAAGTCCGTTCGTCGGCTCATCGAAAATGATGACCGGCGGATTATGGATAAGGCTTATGGCGATCGAGATCTTCTGCTTCATGCCGGTTGATAACTCATTGATCCTCTTGTCAGCAAAAGGTGAGATGCCGAATCTTGCGAAGCTCTCATCCTTTCTGTCCTTGAGATCCTTCTCGGGAATATCGTAGAGCTTTGCGAAGAAATCAAATAAGTTGTTGGGAGTAGACATAGGATCGAGCTTTATCTCGTTTGTAAGGAAACCGATCTTTCTGTGTATCTCTAGGAGATCCTTATCAGCAGAAAGGCCGTCGATAAGGATCTGTCCTGATGTCGGCTTCATCAGAGTCGCGATCATCTGCATCAGTGTGGTCTTGCCTGCGCCGTTTGGACCTAAGAGGCCGAATATCTGACCCTCGTGAACTTCAAAACTGACGCCCTTGATCGTCTCGTGTTCTTTTGTATAACTCTTGTGAACATCAACTAATTGGATCATTTGTTTTCCTCTTTCCTGAATGTGACGGATAAGACCCAAAGCGCGATTCCGAGATTCATCAGATAGATCAGCAGTACGTGCCAGGCCTTGTTCTGTGCATTGAATGTCTCAGCGATCAAGGCAAGTGAGTTGTGGAGCGGAATGAAGTATTCCATGGTTACGGGCCTTGTGCCTCTGAACATCTGAATGAAAAAATCACCCAGGAAATAGATCAGCGGCAGCTGGAGATTTACGGTAATATCCTGCATTCTTCTCAATTGGAAAGTCGTGCTGATGCATATTGCGGTCATGAGAAGAACGGTTATCGGAATGGTTCCGAGAATGGTTAAGAGTTCGGAAGGCGTAAGCAGCATTCCGAATGGGAGAAGAGACATTGCATCGTTGCTCCTGTTGACCCACGAGGAGAAGAATAATAGCAGCATTGTGATAACAGTCGAACATGAGACGATGACGTTTATTGCAAGTATCTTTCCCCAGTAGATCTTCCGTCTTGATACCGGAGTCATGATGAGCTTTGCCATAAAGCCTCTGTCACGCTCTGATGCGAACATATCACTTACAAGAGAATATACACAGTAATACATCATTATCATGAGCACACCGGGTACGACTCTTGAAGCCGCAGTGTTTGCAGTGGTCCTGTAACCCAGAAAATCTGTTACGGGATTAAAACTGTCAGTCTCAAAAAGTGAACTTCCGACAACGGAATAATCTCCGCCTAATTTATCGATGAGGCTCGCCTGATAATCATTGAGCACACCTTGCTTCAGCTGCTCTGCGCGTGCTTCCATCGTAAGTGAGTTCTCATCATAAGCAACATATATGACCGCTCTGCTTTCGGCTTTGGTATTGTCGGCGGAAATCTCTTTATAGTAATTGCGCACCTCATCATCAAAATCCACGAGAGGATCCCCTGAATAGAAATAGCAGACGAGCATACCTTTGCGAAGCTGCTTGTGATAAGAATCCTTATCGCGCATTATGTCGGCAAATTCTTTATAAGTCTTAAAATCATATACATAAACTCTTGCATCAACAGTCTCGTTAACATATGTCCTGAATGATTCGGGTGCACCGACAACGGTTACGGGCTTTTTGTTCAAAGAGCCTGTTGCCATGTAGTTTACGAGAAGCGGGAAAACATTGAGTGCTGCCATTAACAGTATTGCCGGAAGAAGAAACAACGCAACTGTTCTTCTCCAGCTCGAAAATAGTTTTTTGATTTCCCAATTAAATACCGTGATGATCTTGTTCATAAACACATTGTATTTTAACTCAAAAAAATTTTCTATTAGATAAAATGAATTTTTGTATAAGAAATGATGAAGTCGAAAAACCGCAAACGCAATGTTTTATGTGTATAAACTGAACAAATAGAAAAATGGAATTCTGTTTATTCTTGCAAAAATTATAAAAAATGTTTGTTGACACAAAATATAAAGAAATGTAGATTTATTATATCCAAACAAGGAAAAGTTATATCCAAACAAGGAAAAATACGGAGGTTCTTTTAGTATGGATACAGAAAAGAAAGATGTTAAGGTTGAAGCTGCTGTAGCTGCACCCGCTGCTGCACCTGCTGTTAAGGCAGAAGCTAAGAAGGCTGCTGCTAAGAAGGCTGCTGCTAAGAAGCCCGCTGCAAAGAAGGCTGCTGCTAAGAAGCCCGCTGCAAAGAAGGCTGCTGCTCCTAAGGCAGACGCTAAGAAGGCTGAGGCTAAGAAGGCTGCTCCTGCAAAGAAGGCTGCTGCTAAGAAGCCCGCTGCAAAGAAGGCTGCTGCTCCCGCTAAGAAGGCTGCTGCTAAGAAGGCTGCACCTGCTAAGAAGGCTGCTGCTAAGAAGCCCGCTGCAAAGAAGGCTGCTAAGAAGGCTGCTGCTCCTAAGAAGGTTGACATCATCTTCCAGATCGATGGTCAGGAAATCTCTGCTGCTGCTATCGCAAAGAAGCTTCCTAAGGCAGGCAAGATCTATGTTGTTGCTGCTGAGAAGAAGGCTTACGATGTTGATGGTAAGGGTGTAGACCTCTTCTAATTTCGATTAGCAATTAGAATGAACCGGGGTTGTCTCTTTTCAGGGGCAACCCTTTTTTATGGTCTGTGATAAAATGATTGCCGTATTACACTTTTGAGGAAATAAAATGCCGCTTCTGACACTTAACAACATCACGATGAATTATGGTCCCCGACGCATACTTGACGGGGTCTCTTTCCGCGTAAATAAGGGCGACCGCATAGCTTTTATCGGTGATAACGGAGCAGGCAAGTCGACGCTGTTTAAGATCATCAAAGGAACGCTTACTCCGGATGACGGAGAAGTCATTCTTCACGGCAATACTATTGCAGGTTATCTGTCCCAGAATATGGACGAACAGGACCTTTCAGGTGCTTCGTTAAAGCCTTCGAATCTTATCGATCTGGAATTAAAGATAGAGACTTTATCTTCGAAGATCACACATGCATCAGACAATGGTGAAGATACAACTTCGCTTGTTGAAGAACTGTCAAAGACACAAGGTCTTTATGAAGCTGCAGGCGGTTACGATTACGAATACAGACTTAAGGATGCGCTTGCGGGATTAGGTCTAAAAGATATCCATTCAAGAGATGATTTTACAGACCTCTCAGGCGGCGAGAAGATGAGAGTGTGCTTGGCGCGTCTTATCGTCGACAGGCCTGATATCCTTTTGCTCGACGAGCCTACAAACCATCTTGATATGGAGGCTGTTGAGTGGCTTGAGAATTTTCTCTCATCTTATGGAGGAGCTGTTTTCGTTATCACGCATGACAGACATTTCATAGATCAGGTTGCAAACAGAGTGATCGAATTAGACGGCGGTCACATTACCGAATACAAAGGCGGTTATACGGATTACAAGGAACAGAAGGAACACTTCATCAAGTCGCAGAGCCTTGTAACCAAAGCATTGGAAG
This sequence comes from Oscillospiraceae bacterium, assembly GCA_902764825.1. GTDB lineage: Bacteria > Bacillota > Clostridia > Saccharofermentanales > Saccharofermentanaceae > Saccharofermentans. The sequence continues at coordinate 329,124 of CACWXL010000001.1, read as the reverse complement.
AAGAACTCGCGCATCAGTTGGATGTTAAGCAGACGATGCTCTCGCACAGAAATATCAGCGGATACCATCAGCGAGAGAAGATGGTCGCAAAACTTGAAGAACAGCTCGAAGCAGCAAGATCAAAGCTTCCTGCAGGATATGCGAAAATGAGTTTTACGGCGCAGCCACTGGAGAGAACGGGAAGATCTGACAGGATCATCCTGCAGGCAAAAGATCTCATGATGAAGTTCGAAGACAGTGACGTAAATCTCTTTGACGCATTGTCTTTTGAAGTGACTGCAGATGAGAAACTTTTCCTTGCAGGACCCAACGGTTGTGGTAAGACAACACTTCTTAAGCTCTTGTCAGGGCATGCGGGAGAAAAGCTCAAAGGCTCTTCCGGCACTGTTCTGATCGGTTCAGCTCAGTCGATGGGATACATGGAACAGTTCGTTCCTTTCGACGATGAGGAAATGAACTGCTTCGATGAATTAGTATCAAGAAGTGACATCGGAACGACTGAAGCAAGATCGCTTCTTGCAAGATTCGGATTCAAAGGTGACGATGCATTCAAAAAGATATCGATGCTCTCGGGCGGTGAGAGATCAAGACTATATCTATGCTGTCTGTTAAGAGAGAATCCGGATATCTTATTCCTGGACGAACCTACGAATCACCTCGATATCAATTCCAGAGAGATCCTTGAGGATGCGATAAAGGAATACAGCGGTGCTGTCATCTGTGTAAGCCATGACCGTTTCTTCATCGACAAGTGCGCCGATAAAGTACTTGGCTTCAAAGATCGAAAAGCAGAACTTTACGATTCATATTATTTCTACCGCAAAGCTGTTCAGGCTGCATCTTCAGAACCTGTGATCTCCGAAGAACCCAAAAAGGAAAATGAGAATACGGTAAGAAATGCCAACCGTGCGATCGGAAGAAAAGAATCCGCAAAGCGCCGTCAGCGCATATCTGACATAGAGAAAGAGACTTCAAGACTCGAAGCCGAACAAAAGGCACTAGAAGCAAAGTTCGGCGGTTCATGCAGCAGTGAAGACTTAAAGCGTTACGAAGATAACGCCAATAAACTCGCTGCTTTATACGATGAATATTTCGAGCTCAGCGACGAATAATTACCTCAATCATTCTTACGCGCGTTATTTTAAATAATCAAATAATGTTGTAAAATAAACATTATTGTTCCGGAGGTAATGCACGTATGCCAATGACCATGACGCAGAAGATCCTGGCTGATCACGCAGGCCTGGAAAGCGTCGCCCCCGGGGACCTGATTGAAGCCAAGCTTGATTATGTTCTGGGTAACGATGTAACTACGCCGCCGGCTATCAAGGTTTTCGAGAAGCTCGGCGTAAAAGAAGTCTTCGACAAGGACAGAGTCCTTCTGATCGGTGATCACTTCACTCCGAATAAAGATATCAAATCCGCTGAACTGAATAAGACCATGCGATGTTTTGCGCGCGAGCAGGAGATAACTCATTACTATGAGCTCGGCCGCAGGGAGATGGGCATTGAGCACGTTATCATTCCTGATAACGGCATAGTGCTGCCGGGTGATCTTGTCATCGGTGCGGATTCACATACATGTACATATGGCGCTTTAGCTTCATTCGCAACAGGTGTAGGTTCTACCGATCTTGCATGTGCGATGGCAAGAGGCGTTACATGGTTTAAGGTTCCTGAAGCTATAAAGGTCAACCTCAAGGGCAGTTTTAAGAAGTTCGTAACAGGCAAGGATCTTATCTTAAACATCATCGGTAAGATTGGAGTCGACGGTGCGCTCTATAAGTCTTTGGAATTTGACGGCGAGGGCATCAAGGCGCTGTCGATGGACGGCAGGCTTACGGTCTGCAACATGGCGATCGAGTGCGGTGCTAAGAACGGTATCTTCCCGGTAGATAATTACACGTTGAAGTATATCTCCAGAACAAATCCCGACAGATTTATCAGGAGCGATTATAAGATCTATACCGCTGATGATGATGCGGAATACAGTGACGTCCTTGATATCGATCTTGATGAGATCGACCTCACGGTTGCTTTGCCGCATCTGCCTTCAAATACAAGGAAAGCCTCTGACTGCAGTGATATGAAGATCGATCAGGTAGTGATCGGTTCCTGCACAAACGGCAGACTCGAAGACATAGGTGCTGCCGCTACGATATTACAGGGACTTAAAGTCCATAAGGATGTAAGATGCATCGTTATTCCGGGCTCGCAGAGAGTTTACAGACAGGCTTTGGACAACGGGTGGCTCCAGATCCTTGACGATGCCGGCTGCGTTATCTCCACACCTACATGCGGACCTTGCTTAGGCGGTCATATGGGCGTTCTCGCAAAGGGCGAGAGGTGCGTTTCCACTACGAACAGGAACTTCGTGGGACGTATGGGTGATGTTGAATCAGAAGTAATCTTAAGCGGTGTTCCCGTTGCATGCGCATCGGCTGTCTTAGGCCGTGTCGGCACACCGGATGAGCTTTAATTCAGGGAGGTTGGTATGAAGGTCAGCGGTAAAGTTTTCAAATACGGCGACAACATAGATACTGATGTCATCATCCCTGCAAGACATCTGACTTCAGCAGATCCGGAACACCTTAAAGAACATTGCATGGAGGACATCGACAAGTCTTTCAAGGACAGGGTAAAGCCCGGTGACATCATGGTCGCAGGAAAGAATTTCGGCTGCGGTTCATCAAGGGAACACGCGCCCGTTGCGATCAAGGCGAGCGGTATCGCACTTGTTATAGCAAATGATTTCGCGAGGATCTTTTACAGGAATTCCATAAATGTCGGTCTTCCTATTCTTGAATGTCCTGAAGCGGCGGCAAAGATCAAAGACGGCGATGAGATAGAAGCTGACTTCGATACGGGAGTCATAACCGATAAGACTACAGGCGAGAGCTTTCAGGCGAAGGCTTTTCCTGAGTTTATAAAGAACATAATGGCCAGCGGCGGACTCGTAGGCTATACGGAGTCCGAGTTAAGAGTATAAGGGGAAATACTATGGCAAAGAAGTACAATATCGCGGTCATACCCGGCGACGGTATCGGTCCTGAGATCACTAAGGCGGCAATCGATGTCCTGGAGGCCGCAACCTCGAAAAGAGAGATCGAGATCTTTACCAAGGAGCTGAAGGCGGGCGGCGCAGCCGTTGACCTTTACGGAATACCGCTTCCACAGGAGACCATAGAGTCCGCAAAAGACAGCGATGCAGTGCTCCTGGGTGCTGTCGGCGGTCCTAAGTGGGATAATGTCGATCCTGAGATAAGACCCGAAAAGGCGCTTCTCGGATTAAGATTCGGCTTAGGTCTTTATGCGAACATCAGACCTGTAACGATTTACGATGAACTTAAGGATGCATCACCTCTTAAGAATACCGGAAATATTGATTTTGTTATCGTAAGAGAGCTTACCGGCGGTATCTATTTCGGCAAGACCGGATCATACCAAAGCGGCGACCGTCTTCCTGACGGAACCGTTAAAGGCAAGATCGCTTACGATACCGAGAGCTATTCCGAAGGCGAGATCACGAGGATACTTAAGATCGCTTTCGAGCTCGCTATGAAGAGAAAAAAGAAACTCACATTGGTCGATAAGGCAAATGTCCTTCTTACGAGCAGGATGTGGAGACGTCTTGCAAGCCAGATGAGCTTTGATTATCCGGAAGTTGAACTCGAATGCCTTTATGTCGATAATGCCGCAATGCAGCTTATCAGCAGGCCTTCGAGCTTTGATGTCATCGTAACGAGCAACCTCTTCGGAGACATCTTATCGGATGAAGCAGGACAGATCGCAGGATCGATCGGCATGCTTCCTTCTGCATCTTTGGGTGCTCCCGGAACGCCCGGACTTTTCGAACCCATCCACGGTTCAGCTCCTGACCTTGCAGGCCAGAACAAGTCCAATCCGATGGCATGCATCCTGTCCGCAGCGATGATGATGCGCATGGCATTCGGTGAAGAAGAAGTTGCCGCAGATATCGAGAATGCTGTTAAGAAGACTCTCGAAAAGGGTCTTCGCACAAGCGATATAACCTTCGTAGGAGAAGGTAACAATACAACACTTGTCGGAACGAAGGAGATAACGGAAGAAGTTATCGCCAATCTCTGATAAGGATATGGAAAAGAGGATTTAAGCAATGGCAAAAAAGCTTGTCGCGGTGATCGATATCGGATCGCTCACGGCCAGACTTAAGATCTTTGAGATAGGTTCAAAGGGCAAACCGAAGGAGATAGAAGCAGTAAGAAAGTTTACGGGACTCGGAACCAAATCCTACAGTTCCGGAGTAATTGCCGCTTCGCAGGTCGAAGAACTCTGCAAGTGTCTTAAGATGTTCGACGAGAAGTGCAGGGAATACGGCGTTGCGCGTGTTTTCTGCGTAGCTACATCAGCATTCAGAGATGCTTCAAATGCCGAAGTCGTAATAGAGAAAGTAAGGACCAGAACGGGATTTAAGATCAAGGTCCTTGATAACTCAATGGAGCGTTACTATCAGACTCTGGCTGTACAGGCTATCTATCCTGATTTTGCAAAGATCATATCCAGCGGCACCATGATCCTGGATATCGGTTCAGGATCCATCCAGGCTTCCGTTTACGATAAATCGGAATTCGTATTCTCACAGAACCTTTTGCTCGGTTCATTGAGGATCTCCGGAATGCTCCAGGATCTTCAGAGCAAGACGATACACTACGATGAAGTCGCTGAGGAATTCATTGCTCAAGACCTTGAAGACTATCACGCCGTAGAGCCCAAGGGCATTATCTATAAGAGCCTTATAGCCTTCTCCGGCGAGATGGGATATATCAAGCAGCTTGCAGGATACGGTGCAATGTCTTCCTGCATCCTCACAAAGGAAGAATTCCTTAAGGTCTATGATTACCTGTTCAAGACGAGAGCAACCGATCTTACATTGAAGGACAACATACCTTCCATGATCGCTCCGTTGCTCCTTCCTACGGCTCTTATCGTTAAGAACATGCTTGAATATACGGGCGTTGACATGATCTACATGCCGCATGCATCCTTGTCAGACGGTATCATCTACTACTATTGCGTTAACTCGCAGGGACTTAAGACTGAGATATCTCCTGACAGCTATCTCATCTCCGCTTCAAGACATATTGCCAAGCGTTACCGTTCCAATAAGAAGCATATCGAATATGTCGAGAAGACTGCACTGCTGTTTTTCGATGAGACAAAGAAGATAAGCGGCTTGGGAAGCCGTGACAGACTGCTTTTGCAGGTTTCCGTTATCCTTCACGAGATAGGTAAGTTCGTTCACTCGAGAAATCACAGTGATGCTGCTTATTCGATCATCAAGAATACAAATCTTATGGGCCTTGATCACGATGAGATCAACATGGTTGCCATGATCGTAAGACTCTATCCGAGAAATAAGCCTTACGACAGCTACTACTATTCGATCCTGCCGCCTGATCAGAAGGTCATAGTATCCAAGCTCGCTTCGATCCTTAAGATCGCCGATGCGGTCGATGCTTCGCATAAGGAAAAAGGCAAGAAGATATCCTGCAAGATCAAAGACAATGAATTTGTCATTACTTGTGACGCTTCGGAAGATATGTCTTTCGAGAAATGGGCATTCGAGAACAGAAGCGTAATGTTTGAAGACGTAATGGGAATCAAGCCGGTTCTCAAGACCAGGAGGGAAGGTTAATGGCTGTTAAGAAAAACGCCTCTGCGCGTAAGGTAAATACATCGGAAGGCAAGAAACCTGCAGCAAAGAAGGCTGCCGCGAAGAAGGCCCCTGCAAAGAAGGTTGCTGCGAAAAAACCTGCAGTTAAAAAAGCGCCTGCCAAGAAAGTTGCTTCAAAGAAAGCAACTGTCAAAAAGGTTGCTGCAAAAAAGCCTGCAGTAAAGAAAGCAGAGAAGAAAGCTGCGCCTAAAAAGTCTGCTTCATTCGTGGCTTCTCCTGAGATCATGGAAGCAAATTTCAAAGAATCAACTGCTTCATTCTTAAGCGGAAACGCATGCTTTTATAACCGTGAGCTGTCCTGGCTCGAGTTCGATGACCGTATCCTCCACGAAGCAAGAGATACCAAGAATCCTTTGCTCGAGAGACTCAATTTCTTATCGATCACCGCATCGAATCTCGATGAATTCTATATCGTCCGTGTAGCTTCATTAAGGGACATGCAGAGCATCGATTTTGCAGAGCGCGACATCGCCGGGTTTTCTATTGACGAACAGCTCGAAAGGATAGACCAGAAGACAAGAAGGACCATGTCTCTTATGTATTCGACATACACGAGATCACTTGTTCCTTCGCTTGCATCAGAGAAGATCTTCCTTAAGAATTACGACGAACTGAGCGATCAGCTGAAAGCCATTGCTGATTCGTATTTCAAGGCTGTACTTTATCCTATCTTAACGCCTATGGCAGTTGACTCTTCAAGGCCTTTCCCGCTCATTTACAACCGCATGCTCAACATGTGCGTAAGACTTCTTAATGAACCCAAGAAGGTAAAGCTCCAGGAGAGAGCAACGTTCGGTCTTGCAAGTGACAGTAAGAAGAAATCCGTCAATGAAGACAAGTATATGTATGCGACTGTCCAGATCCCTACAGTCGTAAAGAGACTCTATCAGATACCGACTGAAGACGGCGATGTATTTGTTCCGGTAGAGCAGATCATAAGAGCCAATGTCGACATGCTCTTTGACGGCCAGACCGTTGTGGCTACTGCATTTTACCGTGTTATGCGTAATGCCGACCTCGATATCGACGAAGACGAGGCTGAAGACCTCTTAAAGGAGATCGAAGCCCAGGTAAGACGAAGGAGATTCGGTGAGATCATCAGGCTTGAAGTTCAGGATGACATCGATTCCGACCTTCTGCATTACATTGTTGATGAGCTCGAAGTAGATGAAGCTGATATCTTCAGCGTAAACGGACCTATCGATCTTACATTCCTTTCAAAGCTTACATCCGCATGCAAGGCAAAGCATCCGGAACTCTGCTATAAACCTCATGAACCTGCCGAGGCAGCTTCGTTTGACGGACCTGTATCAGAACTCGATATTTTCGAGCAGATCAGGGAAAAGGACAGGATCGTCCATCACCCGTATGAGACGTTCGAACCGGTATTGGAGTTCGTTAAGCAGGCGGCAAGAGATCCTAATGTTCTTGCGATAAAGCAGACTCTTTACCGTGTATCCGACAGGTCGCCGATCATCGCATCGCTCCTCGAAGCAGCCCAGAACGGCAAGCAGGTAATGGTACTCGTTGAACTTAAAGCGAGATTTGATGAAGAGAACAACATCAACTGGGCAAAGAAACTCGAGAATGCCGGATGTCACGTTATCTACGGACTTGTCGGTCTTAAGACACACAGTAAGATCACGCTTGTCGTCCGTAAGGAAGAGGACGGTATCAGAAGATATCTGCACCTCGCGACAGGTAACTATAACGATGTAACCGCTAAGATCTATACAGACCTTGGATTGTTCACTGCAAAGGAATCCTTCGGTGAGGACGCTTCCGAGTTCTTCAACATGCTCTCCGGATTCTCTATCCCGCAGTCCTGGAGAAGACTCATTCCTGCTCCTTTGTGGATGAAGGATTATTTCATTGCAAGGATCAGGCGAGAGGCAGACAATGCTAGGGCAGGAAAACCTGCGCGCATTATCGCGAAGATCAATTCACTTGTTGACGAGCCGATTATAAAGGCGCTATATACCGCATCTAATGCAGGCGTTAAGATCGACCTTATCGTCAGAGGCATCTGCTGCCTGAGAGCCGGTATTCCCGGCATGAGCGAGAACATTACGGTCCGCTCCATTACGGGACGCTTCCTTGAGCACTCCAGAATATTCTATTTCTACAATGAAGGCCACGAGGATATCTATCTTGCATCGGCTGACTGGATGCCGAGAAACCTGAACCGCCGTGTAGAGCTCTTATTCCCGATCGAAGATCCTGACTGCAGGGCGCGTGTTAAGGAAGTCCTTGATGTCGAACTGGCTGATACCGTAAGAGCGTCATTCCTTTCTGCTGACGGCACTTATCACAAACTTGATCTCAGAGGAAAAGAGAAGATCGATTCACAGCAAAGACTCATCGAACTTGCGGATGCCGCTGTTGCCGAGCGCCACAAGAGCATTGATAAACATGAGTTCATCCCTGAGGAAAGCCCGAAAGCATAAAGCAATTTAACAATAAGAGGGTGCCCACAAATGGTGCCCTTTTATTTTGGGCTGCGTTACTATCGCAAATGCCATTTTTCAGGACGAAAATTACAGAAAAACGGCGTTTTATGTAATTTTTGACGATTTTTTGCGCCTGTGCGATAGAAGAACAGTTTTCCGGCCCTTGGTTTTGCAGCGTACGTGCAAGTGCTGATATTGCAAAGCCTTAAGTTATCTGAACGTTAATGGCAAATTAAGATGCCGTTAAGATTTGGGCGGGATAATAATGATAGAATATCGCGGTAGGGGGAATAATATATGGAATTTGTTATAAGTCATTTAGTTAAGAGTTACGGCTCCAAGCAGGTTCTTAAAGATGTGGATTTTGTTTTCGAAGAAGGGAAGATCTACGGACTCTTGGGTCGCAACGGTTCCGGAAAGACCACGTTTTTTAACTGCGTAAACGGGGATATCAATTATAATTCGGGTTCTTTCTATTTCCGCGATGATAAAGATCCTGAAGTAAAAACAGAACTCCAGCCGCAGGATATCGGATATCTTGTGTCGACTCCGACAGTGCCTGAATTCATGACGGGAAGAGAGTTTTTGAAGTTCTTCCTTGAGGTTCATGAAGATATCAAGCCCGATAAGACTATAGATGAATATTTCGATTACATGGTAGTTCCTGAAGATGACCGCGACAGGCTTCTTAAGGATTATTCACACGGTACGAAGAATAAGATGCAGATGCTTCTTAACATCATTGCATCACCTAAGCTCATGCTCCTGGATGAGCCTTTGACTTCGTTGGATGTAATAATCGCCGAAGAGATGAAGAATGTAATCAGAAGCCAGAAGCAGGGAAAGATCACCATCTTCTCGACGCACCTTCTTGATGTTGCCGTCGATCTTTGTGATGAGATCGTGCTCCTTCATAACGGAAGGCTTGAGCCCATTGACAAGAACGATCTCGGTGATGCTGCTTTCAAGGATAAGATAATCAATGCGTTAAGGGATGCCGACGATGGTCAGTGAATATAAGAACATTCTTTTTAAAGTAATCCACTTAAGGAGCATCATCGGTTACAACAGCCTGGTCTTTGCACTTAAGAAGACTCCGCTCATCGGAGACCTTATACCGGACAAGCTTTATTCGACCACTTTCCTTAAGGTTATCTACTGGATATTTCATGTAATAGTTGAGGTCTTTAAGCTCTTCATCGGCAAGATCTTCGGTCTTGGCCTGATCTATCTTGCCGCATTTCTTTTATCCGACCAGTACATTGAACATGAGATGGTCCATGGTGTAAGCCGCAGTACGATGTACGGCAATCTCGGCCTGTTCTTCTTCCTTATATATGCATTTTGCGGGATCTTGATCAGAGTGCCTTATTTCAATTGCACTACCGAGAAGGAATACCTGGTCTTTATGCTCCGGATGGATGCGAAAAAACTCAATGAAACGCTTATTTATTACGATCTTGCAAAGCTCTTTATAGGCTATGTAATGACCGGTGTTTTTGCTGTTATTACAGGTGCTCCGTTCTGGCTTTGGCTCGGTATCCCCGTGCTTGCGATCCTTGTCAAGTTTATCGGGATCGGTCTTCAGCTCCTGAGCTTTAAGATCAAGGACAAACATCACAAGTCTCTCAGGATCAATGTTGTAGCTTACCTCATCAGACTTGCTCTGGTATTGCTCGCCGGACCATTCCTGATCGTATTTGTTGCGAACGGATATTATATTCCGATGCCTCAGATGGCGGTCATCACCGGACTGACGGTCCTTGCCGGAATATGGGGTTTTACGGAGTTTAGAAGATCCGGCTCATACCTTCACAGAAGAGTTCTGCACGATAACATCGGCAAAGAGGAAGTGAAGTCAACAAGTCAGTACGATAACACAAAGAGCTTCAAGAAGATCAAGGCAAAAGGCACCGTAAAGGGTGATAAGAAGGGCTTTGAATATCTGAATGCTTTGTTTGTAAAAAGACACTGGACGATGCTCTGCATGAAGCCTGTGATATTCACGGTAATCGTTGCTGCTGTCATGATCTTTTTCACGGCGGAGTTTATCTACGGCTATTATTCCCGTTTCGGCTCTGACAATTGCTGGAACATGGTTATTTCGAACATCATAAATTTCTTCACTTTCAGAGGCTTTAGCGATGCGCTTCTGCCGGTTGACTATGATCCGGCATTCGAGTTCTTCAGATATGTCGCGCAGTCCCATCTGCTTGGTCTGCTGATCCCTCTGTCTATCGCCGACAACTCTTTTAAGAATACGCAGGCTATGTTTATTAATTGCGACAACAGCCTTATGACGTTCAGCTTCTTTAAACAGCGCGATAAGATAATCAAGCTCTTTGATATCAGGCTTAAGCAATTGATAAAGATAAATCTCGGACCTGTCATATCTTTAGGCCTGTTTGCAGATCTTATCCTCTTTGTCACAGGCGGCCAGAGTTATCCCGGCGAATATCTCGTAACGATTATCATCGCATTCCTGCTGAGTGTAATGACTTCTGTTACGTGGCTTGCGCTCTACTATCTTTTCCAGCCGTTTACGACTTCGGTTATCGCAAAGGGAGGAGCTTACAGGATCACCAGCATTATCATCTACTCGGCAGCAGCGATCATCGTATGGGTGCCTATGGTATCTTATATCCTCGCGCCCGTGCTTCTGGTAATTACGGCAGGGTATGTATTCTTCATGAGAAACCGTGTCTATAAGCTGGCTCCGAAAACATGGAAGATCAAAGCTTAATTCCTTAAATATACTTAATTTATTTAAACAAATGATACTAAAGCTGTGATAAAATTCTCTTAAGAAATTTTGATATGTGGAGGCATAGCATGGATTTCAAGAGTTTTGTCGAGATGATCGGTGTCATGACTTGTATTATTTCGGTCGAGACAAAAGATGACGGTTCATATGGCGAGATCAGGATCGTTACGGGCAACCAGGCTTATATTAATTCTATAGAGCATTCGAACCCGGAAATGCCTCAGATGCTTACTTCCAAGTTCGTTCCGAACAGCCTTTACCAGAACTATTTTCCGACCGATCTGAACTTTGAGGATTTCTGCTTCAGATGTGCTGTATTAAAGCAGCCCATGCATACCTACGTTCATCCTGACAGATACGATTTCTGGTTCAATCTCTTCATGATGCCTTTGGGAAGCAAAGGAAATCTCCATTACTGCACATATTCCCAGATCGTATCCAAAAATGCCGACAGTGAAGAGATGAGCAATACATCTGCATCTACTGCTTCAGAGGTCCTTAATACATGCATCAAGTTAAAGGGAACCACTAACTTCCAGCATACGATGGATGAGATAATCTCAGATATCAGAAAACTCTGTAATGCCCAGTCCTGCGTTATCCTTCTTACCGATGATGAGGCAAGAAAATGCACGGCACTGAGTGAATCAAGAAATGAGTATTCGCTGCTTCCTTCCATGTCCAGAGTTCTCAGGGAGGGCTTCTACGATCTGACGGTATCCTGGAAAGATACCATAGGAGGCAGCAACTGCCTTATCGCAAAGAACAGGAACGACTGGGAATATATTAGGGAGAAGAATCCGTCTTGGTATGAATCCCTTATGAAAAATCATGTTGAGAGCATTGTATTGTTCCCGCTCAAGTCCACGGATGAGGTCCTGGGATACATCTGGGTCTGCAACTTCAATGTCGAAAATACCGTTAAGATCAAGGAAACGCTTGAACTTACAACATTCTTCGTTGCATCTGAGATCGCTAACCAGAAGCTTGTCCAGAGATTAAAGAGACTGAGCTCGATGGATATGCTCACAGGTCTACTGAACAGAAACGAGATGAACAACAGGATCGACGGATTAAGGAAAGAGGGCAGTGATGATCTTAAGGGCCTCGGAATCGTCTTTGCTGACCTTAACGGTCTTAAGAGAGTCAACGACACCGAGGGCCACGAGGCAGGCGACCTTCTCCTCAAGAACGGTGCGATCCTCCTTCAGAATGTCTTTGTCGGCGACGAGATCTACAGAGCCGGCGGCGATGAGTTCATGGTGCTCATGACCTTTACGACAGAAGAAGCGATAGTCGAAAAGATCAAAAGGGCAAAAAAGCTCTCGAGACATTACGGCAACGTATCATTTGCAATGGGCTACTGCTATCAGAATAATTTGGGCGACATCACGAATGTCCTGAAGGCAGCTGATGAGAAAATGTACGAAGACAAGGAGAAGTACTACGCCGAACACCCGGAATTCAAGAGATAACAAATATCTTGTAGTGTTCACTAAAGAAGAGAAAATAAACCTCTTTACGAGTTATTTGCGGCAGCAAATTATAAACATTGAAAACAAAAAAGACCTTCTCCAACTAGTTTCGCGAAGCGAACTGTTCGTATGTTGGAGAAGGTCTTTATTTTGGTGGAGCATACGGGACTTGAACCCGTGACCCCCACACTGCCAGTGTGATGCGCTCCCACTGCGCTAATGCCCCGTCTGATTAACGATTATACGTGGCTTTGAATATTTATGCTATACTTCTTTTTAATTAAATCTTTGTGGAGGTTTAGAGGAATGAGTATTACTACAAGTGACTATCTGTCAGTAAAGAATCCCGATCTTAAGGCTAAGAAGTTCACAATGACCATCGAAGGCGGTTATGAGGCTTCGGTTATCACATACGGTGCTGTCATTACCGATCTTATCGTTCCTGACAAGGACGGCAAGCCCACGGACATAATGCTCGGCTGCAAGGGCCTTGATGAGTATATGGGCAACGGTGCAAACCACGGTGCTGTCGTAGGCCGTTCAGCTAACAGGATCAAGGATGCTTCTTTTGTAATCAACGGCGAGAGATATCAGATCCCCAAGAACGAAGGCGAGAACAACCTCCATTCAGGCAATCCCGGTTATCACAATGTGTTCTGGGACGGCAAGATCCTTTCAGAGGAAGAAGCAGACGAGATCATCCTCGATTCAAAGATCGCCGGAATACCCGGATGCGACGGCGGAGCAGTTCTTTTGAGCTACACAAGCCCTGACGGAGCTACCGGTTTCCCCGGAAACCTTGATACAAAGGTTATGTATTGCTGGCTTGAGGATAAGACATTCCTGATCCTCTATTGCGGAAAGACAGACAAGGATACGATTTTCGCGCCCACAAACCACGCATATTTCAACCTCAGAGGTGAGGCTGCAGAGGGTACTGTTAACAATGACCTCATCATGATCAACTCCGACAAGATCACCATCAAGGACGACATGAACGTTCCTACAGGCGAGCTCCTGGATGTTGAGGGCACGGTTTTCGACTGCAGGGAATACCGCTTCATCGGCGAGCTCAACGACAGTGATGACCATCAGATGGTCATCTCCAAGGGTATCGACCAGAACTTCTGCCTGAATACCAATGCAGGCACGTTCTCCTTTGCTGCAGCTGTTACAGCACCTGAGTCAGGGATCACGATGGAGTGCCTTACGGACCTTCCGGGCATCCAGATCTATGCGGGAAACAATCTTGGCAGCCCGCTCGATATCAAGACAACAAAGGCTTACGGCCAGTACGATGCTATCTGCCTTGAGGCTCAGATGGTGCCTAATGCCGTTAACCTTGAAGGATTTGCTTCTCCTGTCATCAAGGCAGGAAAGAAGGTATACCACGCCTGCGGATACAGATTTGTTTAAATCATTGATGATTTTGGCGTTTTTGAGTGGTACAATGCTTAACTAATTAAAAACAATCTTTAAGAAAGAAGGAATGTTTTATGGAAAAGAAGAATCTCGATTGGTCAAATTTGACCTTCTCTTATCAGAAGACAGATAAGAGATTCGTAGCTAACTACACGAACGGCGCATGGGACGAAGGCGCTCTCATCGATGACGACATGATCGTCATGAGCGAAGACGCAGGCGTTCTCCAGTATGCTCAGACAGTATTTGAAGGCCTTAAGGCTTATGAGACAGTTGACGGCAGGATCGTTACTTTCCGTCCTGACCTTAACGCTGAGAGACTTCATGACTCTGCAGTTCGCCTTGAGATTCCCCCGATTTCCAAGGAATTGTTCTTAAGATCAGTCCAGGAGACTGTTGCAGGCAACGCAGCATGGGTTCCCCCGTACGGCTCCGGTGCATCTCTTTACTTGAGACCTTATATCTTCGGTATTAACCCCGTTATCGGTGTTAAGCCTGCTGATGACTATCAGTACAGGATCTTCGCTACACCTGTAGGCCCTTACTTCAAGGGCGGTGCTAAGCCGATCGCAGTTAAGATCTCTGACTTTGACCGTGCTGCTCCGAGAGGAACAGGCAACATCAAGGCCGGCCTTAACTATGCAATGTCTCTCCACGCAATCGTTACTGCACACAAGGAAGGCTTTGCAGAGAACATCTATCTCGATCCCGCTACACGTACAAAGATCGAGGAGACAGGCGGAGCTAACATCATCCTCACAGACGGCCAGGGCACACTCGTTGTACCTAAGTCCGATTCCATCCTTCCTTCTATCACAAGAAGATCCTTGGTTTACGTTGCTGAGCACTATTGCGGCATGAAGATCGAGGAGAGAGAAGTATATCTCGACGAGATCATGAGCGGTAAGTTCACAGAGGGCGGTCTCTGCGGTACAGCTGCAGTTATCTCACCTCTCGGTTCCATCAACGATCACGGCAAGGAATTCAAGTTTGCTTCCGGCATGGAGGAGATGGGCCCTGTCATGACAAAGCTCAGAGAGACACTCACAGGCATCCAGATGGGTACTGTTGAAGCACCTGAGGGCTGGATCATGGAGATCAAGGTCTGATCCTTAGCTAATTTGATTTATTTGAAGAGCTGTCTCGCGTGAGGCAGCTCTTTTAGTTTGCTTTGGGGCTTTTTGGACGGTTGTAACCGTTCATTTAGCCGACGTTTTCGATATTTCGAAAAAACGGTAAAACTATTTAACAGCTGCTTTTAAAACCGCATAGCTGTATAACCCTACACCATCAGAAGCGTTGGGATGGAAGTCGTTATACATGTATTTGTCATAACCCTCTGTGTAGATTACCGATGTAATGACCGGGTCGGGGTTTATATATTGGTAGCTGGAGCCGGCACACATATCCTTAAGCGCAGCGCGGAAGTTGTTGCCCAGAGCGATTATGTCTTCACTCTGACCGATAAAGGTCCAAGGCGCAATAAAGTAAAGCTTCGCAGCGGGAGAGATGCCCTTAATGGTATCTGCCAGCAGGGAGCATCTTTGGGCAAATTCAGCCGGCGTCGGAGCGGATTTAACGGCTTTTCTGAAGATTACGTCATTGATCCCTATGGCGATAACGTATATGTCAGCGTTGGGGATTGCTGCAGCCTGGTCTATGAGGTCTTCGACCATCCAGCCTCCAGTCGAGAGGTTAGAGATGGTGCCCTTTATATAAGGGGTCAGCGGTTCATACCAATGGATCCCGTTTATCTCGGTTCCGGCTGTAATGCTGTCTCCCAGAAAGCAGATAGATCGTCCGCTTTGGAGATCTTCAAAAAACTCACTGCCTTTAAGTTCATCGGTCATGCCGCCGTAAATCTCATATTTAGTCTGGGACTGAGGAACATCAGGTGACTGCGGATATAGGAAAACGAACATAAAAAAGCCCAGAACGAGCAGCAAAAAGACTATCGATAAGACGATAGCGGGAGATCTAACAGTTACAGAGCTTTCTTTTTCCATAAACTGATTTTAGCAAAACAGCCAATAAAAAGCCTGCACACAGTGAAATGTGTGCAGGCTGTGATCAAAGTTTAAGTGATATCAGAGAAGGTGAGCTCTTAATTCCTCGCCGGAAAGAGGTGAGAGGAGTGCAGGCGCGATGTCGAAAACTGTCTTGCAGCCGAAGTCGCCCTTTTGCGCAAGGCGGTAGATAGCTCTTGCATAAGCTGTGAGGACTGAACCTGTGAACTCAGGGTTGGAATCGAGCTTTAATGAATACTCGATAACGTGCTTGTTCTCACCGTTAACGCCTGTCTTGCCTGTACGGAATACGAAGCCGCCGTGGTTGATCCTGGAGTGATCTCTTACGAACTCTTCTTCAGAGATGAAGTGTACTGTTGTGTCGTAGTCTGCGAAATAGTTAGGCATTTCCTTGATCGTCTTCTCGATGAGAGCGAGGTCTGCACCTTCTTCAGCTACTACAAAGCACTCTCTTAAATGCTTCTGGCGTGTTGTGAGCTCAGGCTCGGAGCCGGATCTTACTGCCTCGAGTGCAGCTTCTACAGGGATCGTGTACTGCTTGCCGTTCTTTACGCCCGGAACTCTTCTGATCGCATCAGAGTGGCCCTGTGAAACGCCCTTGCCCCAGAATGTGTAATCCTTGCCCTCAGGAAGGATGCAGCTGCCGTAAAGACGGTTGATGGAGAACATTCCGGGATCCCAGCCGCCGGAGATGAGAGCTGCGTGACTGCTTGCTGAAGCTGCCTTGTCAACATTTGCGAAATGCTCAGGGATCTTAGCGTGTGTGTCGAAGCTGTCGATTACATTGAACATTGAAGCGAATGCGGGAGTCTGTGTGGGCAGGTCTGTAGCGGAACCGCCGCAGATAACGAGAACGTCGATCTTGTCCTTCCAGTCAGCTGCATCGTTTGTGGAAGCAACTGCAACACCTTCTGTAAGTGTCTTTACGGAAGAAGGGTCTCTTCTTGTGAAAACTACCGCAAGCTCCATATCCGGATTCTGACGGATAGCAAGCTCTACGCCCTTTGCGAGGTTGCCGTAACCTAAAATACCGATTCTGATTGCCATTATCTGATCCTCCTAAGGATGAAGTAACTATTGGTTACTGTTTTTATATTCGCTCGAAATTATAACAAACTTGATAGGAATTTGTGTATATCCTGCGAGTATAACAAAAATACGTTTATTGTATTATAATTGCCCTATGCCGAACATAAAGTATCTGATTAGGCGCGTTACGCGCATGGACTATAAGGCGATGAACGCCAAGATCAAGGATATCCACGAGAAGTCGGGCAAGTCCCGGGTGTGGATATTTTTCGACATGATCCACTGCGGCAGGAAGTTTGGCGCAGGATATATGGATTACTGGCTCTATGAGATGTACAACCTCAACGATAAAGAGCGCGACACGTATATCACCAGAGGCCGCAACTATGATCTCGTTAAGAGGTACAATGACCCCGCTTATACCGATCTTATCGACAACAAGATCGAATTTAACAAGCGTTTCGGCGAGTTCCTTGGCCGTAAGTGGCTTGAGATCAGGAAAGACAACAAGCAGGAAGTCTTAGACTTCATTAACAGCCACGATTTCCTTATTGCCAAGGCTGATTTAGGTTCCTGCGGCAAGACGGTAGAGAAGATAGACTGCAAGGCTGAAAAGGCCGAAGACATCTACGAGCGCCTTGTAAATCAGGAACGCCCGCATTTCTTTGAGGAAGTCATAGTCCAGCATCCTGCGGTAAGCGCTATCTATCCTTACGCCATTAATACGATAAGGATCGTTACCATCCAGAGGGAAGGAAAGGTCCATGTGGCCAGTGCCTGCTGCAGATTCGGCAATTACGGCCACAGCGTTGATAATTTCAACAACGGCGGCATGACTGCGCCCGTTGATGAGAAGACCGGTGAGATCACCGATTTCCCTATAGATAAGACCAAGGTCCTTTACGAGAAGCACCCCATGACAGGTGCCGTATTTAAGGGCTTTGTTTTTCCTATGTGGGATCAGGTAATAGCGATGTGCACCAAGGCTGCGATGGTCGTTCCGCAGGTAGGTTTTATCGGCTGGGATGTCTGCCTTACGCCTGACGGACCCGTAATCGTTGAGGGTAATGACTATCCCGGTCATGACCTTTACCAGCTCCCTGAACATACCCACGACAAGATGGGTATCTGGCCCAAATATCAGTTTTAATTTAGCGCTTGAAAATCCAGGAACAGAAGAGTAAACTTCCGATTGTCAACTAAATCTGCAAAGAGGTTTACAATGTCTGAAACAAGCGTAAAATCAAGCAATTCGAAGTCTAAATCAACAAAAAACAGGGCCTTTATCTATGATATGGTCCTCATTTCCATATCGGCCGCTCTTATCGCGGTATGTTCATGGATAAGCATCCCGTTGGGTCCTGTGCCGTTTACTCTGCAGACATTGGGGATCCTTGCCGTAATGCTCACGACAGGCGGCAGAAGAGGCACTATCGCTGTTCTCGTATATCTGGCGCTTGGAGCTGTAGGCGTTCCTGTTTTCGCAGGCTTTAAAGGAGGCATTGCATCTTTTGCAGGTCCTACGGGCGGATTCCTTGTCGGATTCCTGATCGCAGCCCTTGTCTACTGGATGCTCGAAAAGCTTATCTTCAAGAGACTCATGACATCTTCGGTCAAGACCTGGATATTCGGTATGATAAGCTTTGTTATTTTCGAGATCATAATGTATATCGTCGGCGTTATCTGGTTCATGACGGTCTATGCGGCCCAGACAGGCCCTGTAGGACTTGCGACAGTCATGGGCTGGTGCGTATTCCCGTTCATCATTCCCGATATCGTAAAAATGGTCGCAGCGGTCTTTATCGGAGAGCGTGCCTCAAAACTCATTCGTAATTAAGGTTGTATTAAGACTGTATCTTATCTAATTTGTTATAATATCCAAGATGGGCATTGCGCCCGTCAATCATGGGAATACAAGGAGATAAATACGTGTCTGATTACATTTTAAAGGTCAACGGCGTATGCAAAGACTACGGCAGTGCGCATGTACTGCATGACATGAGCTTTGTAGTACCTAAGGGTTCGATCTTCGGACTCGTCGGAAGGAACGGTGCCGGCAAGACTACGATAATGAGGATCATATCCGGTCTTCAGAAGCCTACCAAAGGCACAGTCGAATACGGATTTGACAACAAGGCACTGGGCAAGGTCGGAGCGCTGGTCGAGCTTCCTTCGATCTATTCGAATGCTTCCGCAAGAGATAATCTCATCTATCAGTATATTAACCTGGGGCTGAAGGTCGACGAATCGGTCGATAAGCTCCTGGAATTGGTAGGACTTGCCGATACGGGCAAAAAGAAAGCCGGAAAGTTCTCTTTGGGCATGCGCCAGAGACTCGGAATAGCCATCGCTATGGCCGGCAATCCTGACGTGCTCATACTCGACGAACCCATTAACGGTCTTGACCCTCAGGGAATCATCCAGATAAGAGACCTTCTGATCTATCTCAATAAGGAGAAGGGTGTTACGGTCATAATATCGAGCCATATCCTTTCCGAGCTTTCCAAGCTTGCGACGGATTTCGCCTTTGTTGAGGGAGGCAGGGTCGTAAAGGAGATCAAGGCTGATGTGCTTGAAGATGCAGGCGGACTCCATACGGAATTCTATACCGGCAATCCTGAGGCTTTGATCCCGATCCTTAATGCCAACGGCCTTAGCGCAAGATTTGACAGCGAATCAGGCGTTGTGCATGCAAAGGGATATTACAATCTCACCAATATCGTTCTGGCGGCAAATGAAGCGGGTGTAAATATTGCCAGGGTCGTCACAAAAGAGACCGATCTTGAGACTTACTTCGTTAATCTTGTAGGAGGTGAGTCACATGCTTGAGTTATTAAGATTTGAATTCAGACGTCTTTCCAAGAGCATTTTCTACAGGATCGTAGGAGTGTATTGCATCGTCTGGCCTGTTATTGTTGTCTTATTACTGAGACTTATTCTCGGATTATTCATGAAAGATTCAGGCCTGAACTTTGCGGACATAGGGCTGGACAAAGGTGAGATCAGATATTTAAACTGGCTGATCACCGTCGGTTTTATAAATGATCTGCCCAAGTTCCTGGCATTGTTTATATGTCTGCATGTGGGAAGGGATTTCACGGACGGTATCGTAAGAAATAAGATCACTGCCGGTCATTCGAGAACTTCCATCTTCTTTTCTTATCTGATCACCCAGATAGCTGCAACGGTCATTCTTTGCGCTGTCTACATCGGTTCTGCTCTGTTAGCACTCCTTATCTCGGGATTCGGAGTCGATCTGAACGGAGGAGAGATGTTCAGCAGGTGGGGCACTGCCATTGTCATACTTCTGGTGTTAACAGTGTTCTTTACCGTTATTTCACTGATATTCAGGAGACGCGCACTGCCGATCGTCTTCTCGATAATCATAGTTGTTGTAATGTCTTCACTCTCGTCTATTGTCGGTGCGTTTAATCTTCCTGCAAAGACAGTAAATGATTACATAGCCGCAAGAGATGAAGCTTATGACGAGATGGTTGAGGAGAATATCTATACGGATGACTATGTTAAAACATTGAAAAAGACCTATACCAAAGATACCTATACGAACATTGCATGGAAGTTCTGCCATCCGGCTTATGTCGTATCCAATCTCGGCTTTAACGGCGATTATGGCGCTGACGCAACGCAGCTTATTGGCGGAAATCCGGAATATCTCGATGAGCTCGATTTTACAGGTAATTTCATAAGTTACTATGACGGTGATTATGCACCGGACGGCTCCGGACTTACCCTTAGAGATCTCAAGAAGATGGATTCGATGCGTATCAGTTACACGAAGCTCAATCTTATTTACATCGGAAGATCATTATTGTATATATTGGTAATCGGCGGAAGCGGCTACTATATCTTTAGAAAGAAGAACCTGTTCTGATGTTTTATCTTGATCACCGTTTAACAATAATAATCGGCGCTTACGGAAGCGGTAAATCCGAGATCGCAGTCAATATGTCTCTTGCCCAGCGCAAGGCTTTGCCTGACAAAAAGCTCCTTATCGCAGATCTCGACATCGTTAATCCGTTCTACAGATCCTCGGACTGCGCAAAGGACCTGGACGAAGCCGGAATAAGGCTCGTTACGCCTCTTTATGCAGGCTCCAATGTCGATGCTCCGGTATTGCCTCCTGATATGTATGTCATTTTCGACGACGAGTCATATCAGGGAATCTTTGATATCGGCGGTGAAGACATGGGCGCTCTTGTCCTTGGCTCTCTTAAGCACAGGATCGAAAACACTGATGCTGTCATCTACATGGCCGTAAACAGCTTAAGGCCGTTTACGTCAGATCCTGAGCAGATCGCAATTATGACCTCAGAACTGTCTGCCGCTGCAGGCTTTAAGATCGATGGTTATATCAATAACACGAACCTTCTTGAAGAGACCACCGCAGAGATGGTGAAAGAGGGCGAAGAAAAGATACTGGAAGCTTCCAAGATCACGGGTGTTCCTTTGGTTGCCAACTGCGTCATGGAAGGAGTGGAGATTCCTGACGGAATGCTTGCAAATACAGAGCTTTTCAGGATGAGCCGCAGAATACATTACGCGTACTAATTCGTGTTAAATATTATTGTTGTTTTGTTAAATAAATGATATTATTTTTCTTGGCGGAGATAATTCGACCAAGTACCTAGGAGGAATATTAATATGGGATTGATTAGCTTAATCAAGAATGTTGCCGGAGCAACATTTGATTCTATCAACAGCCAGATCTCAGATCAGTACCTTGAGTTCTTCACACAGGACTCTTTAGGACAGGAGATCCTTGTAAAGAAGGGTGCTAATAAGATGGAGAGAGGAAGAAACAAGGGTAATTCCGAAGTTATCTCCAATGGTTCCATCATCAACGTACCTGAGGGCTGTTTCTGTCTCCTCGTTAACAACGGAGAGATCGTAGACGTAGTATCTGACGCAGGCGCTTACAAGTGGGATACATCCACGGCACCTTCAATTCTTGCCAACAAGAATTTCGGCGAGAACGTAAAGCAGTCCATCGGTGACATCTGGAACCGTATGAAGATGGGCGGAGAGATTCAGCAGCAGCAGAGAGTTTACTTCGTAAACAAGCTCGAGATGATGAATCAGAACTTCGGTACACCTTCACCGGTACCTTATGCAGACCCTGAATATCGTAACATCTATATCCGTTTGAACGGTACATTCTCCTTCAGAGTAGAGAATCCTGTTACTTTCTTCAGAAACATCGTTGGCAACGTAAAGGACGAGTACACAGTTGCAGACTTCATGGGAACACCCGCTAAGCCTCAGCAGCCCCGTCTTGAGTTCCTTGACAACATCACAGAGACACTCAACAAGTGCGGCGGACCTTACCCGCAGGGTATCATGTTCTCTACACTCCCTTCCAAGCAGGGTGAGTTCAGAAGATACATGCAGGACTGCCTCGATGACGAGTGGCTCCAGAAGAGAGGTATCGTTGTAGAGAAGGTTGCCATCGCTTCCGTTACACCTGACGACAAGTCACGTGAGAGAATCGAGAAGGTCGACGAGGCAAAGCTCTATGGTTCCGATCAGGCAGCTCTCGGTGCAGCAGTTGCTCTCGGTCAGACAGAGGCTATGAAGAATGCCGGTGCTAACGCTAACGGCGCAGTTAACGGCTTCATGGGTCTCGGTATGATGGGCGCAGTCGGCGGCAACAACGCTACAGCAGCAGCTCTTAATACAGTTCAGTCTAACCAGGGCCAGCCCCAGACAGGTTTCTTCGCTGGTCAGACAGCAGCACCTGCAGGCGCACCTGCAGCAGCTGGTTGGACATGCGCTTGCGGCCAGACAGGCAACACAGGTAAGTTCTGTGGCAACTGCGGTCAGCCTCAGCCCGCTCCCGTAGCACCTGCAGCCGGTTGGACATGTTCTTGCGGCCAGACAGGCAACACAGGTAAGTTCTGCGGTAACTGTGGCGCACCTGCACCTGCAGCAGCTCCTACAGCTTGCCCTAAGTGCGGCTACAAGCCCGCTGACGGCAATATGCCTAAGTTCTGCCCTGAGTGCGGCACAAAGATCGAATAATATTATTCGATCAGCAAGTGATCAATTCAGAGGCTGTCTCTTCGGAGGCAGCCTCTTTTGTTATTTGCAGGGAATGTCTTTGATTTTGTCAAAAAGTGTCGAAAAGACACCTGCTGATGTTGTATAATCGGACCGGGGATAGATTTTTTATATTGGAGAAGGTAAGTGCATGAACGGTTTGCGGCATCGGGTGTCGGTTTGTTCAGCATATTTGCTGGACAGTTTTGCTGTTAGCAGATTTTTTCGCAGTAAGGGCAAGATCCGGGGAGGCAGACCATGAGTGATCCTTCCGGTCTTATCAGCATTATCCTTCCTGCATTCAACTGTGAGAAAACACTCGAGGAAACACTGGTTTCCGTTCTCGGGCAGACATACAGGGATATAGAGATAATTCTCATTAATGATGCTTCGACTGACGGAACTGCCGCGATCTGCGACAGGTTTGCCCGTATGGATTCAAGGATCCGGTATTATGTGAATTTCAAGAATATCGGAGTGCTTGAGACAAGACTCAGGGCAATTAATCTTTCTAAAGGCGAATGGATAGCATTTATCGATTCTGATGATATTTGGAGTCCGGATAAGCTCGAGAAGCAGGCAGATCTTCAAAAAGAGACCGGCTGTGACCTCGTCTATACCGCATCTTCATTTATAAATGAGAACGGAAAGATGTTTAAGTGGATAATGCATGTCCCTGAGGAAGTCAGTTATAAAAGACTTTTAAGACAGAATATCATTTCCAATTCGTCTGTCCTTTTAAGAAAAAGTGATTTTCTTAAGTATTCTCCTTATTCGGAACGTGAGAAAGACATGCATGAGGATTTTGCCTGCTGGCTGTGTATGCTCAGGGCAGGCCTTAAGGCAAGAGGCATCAATGAACCGCTGATCACATACAGGATCCATAAGAAGTCTATAAGCAGCAATAAAGTGAGTGCGTCCAAACTGAATATGAATACTTATAAGTATATCGGTCTTGATCTCTTCGAAAGATATTTTTACCAGTGCTGTTACGCAGTTAACGGAATCCTTAAATACATGCACTTAAGATAGGGAGATCTTTGGATGAGACGTAATCTTGAAGTGCTGGTCAGCTCTCTTGAAAAGGATCCTGGAACGCTGATATCCCATATGAACCTTGAATGTGATGCCGTAATCGTCAATCAGTGTGACAGGAATGCAAGTTATGAGTTCAGGACGGAAAACGGCTTGAACATCAAGCTTTTCGAGTCCGTGGAGAGGGGTGTCGGAAGATCCAGGAACAAGGCACTGGATCTGGCAGACAGCAAGATAGTCTTATTCGCAGATGATGATATCGTTTATGACAAAGGATATGCAGAAAGGATCCTTGAAGCTTTTAATTCAGAGCCTGAGGCTGATATCTTAATGTTTAATGTCAATGTCTGTGAGGAACGCCGGACTTATCACATCACCAAAAAGATGACTGTGCACAAGTGGTCTGTCGGAAGATATCCTGCGTTTGCCGCAGCGGCAAGGCTTGGAAGCATAAAGAGATCCGGTGTCAGATTCTCAGATCTTTTCGGAGGCGGGGCAAAATACTCAAGCGGGGAAGACAATCTGTTCTTTATGGACTGTCTTAAGGCAGGACTGGTGATAAAAGCTGTTCCGGTTACGATAGGAACCGAGGAACCAAGAAGATCCACATGGTTTAATGGGTATAATGAGAAGTTCTTCAAAGACAGGGGCGTTCTCTACAGTTTCTTATACGGCAGACTTGCAACTGTATGGGCTTTAAGATTTGTTATGGCAAAAAAGAAGTCTTATGTTAGCAGCGTTAAGCCGGCCGATGCGTTTAAATGGATGAGAGAGGGCATTGCTGAGGGGAAAGCATTGACCATATCTTCCGGAAGGGAAGATAACATATGAGTGTGAGAGATCATATCGGGGATCTGGTTTCTGAGAAGGCTTTCTATAAAGCTGTTGTAATCCTGCTCGGAGGCCTTCCGGCAGTTGAGGTGATCACGGAGATCATCGTCAGATTTGATAACAGGTTCATACCTTCTTTCTTCCTGCCGCAGATAACAGGGCTTTTCGGAATATTCGGAACGTTTCTTACGATCTTATGCTGGCTTGCCGCAGAGCCCGGGAAAAGGAAACTGAGACCGGCGGACATCTTCTATTTCACGCTTTTGTTCTTTATGATCATATCTGCAGTATTCTCACGTCATCCCGGACTTTATTCATACGGAGATTACTTCTATTGCGAGAATCCATTGCATTTCCTTGCATATTACTGGCTTTATTTTGCCGGAACTCTTATTGATGATCCCAAATACAGGAGAAATATCCTTTACATGTTTGCAGGTGTAGCTGTGACAGAAGGCATATTTGCTTTCCTTCAGACATTCAACATTCAGTTGTCTTACAGTCTTTACTATTACACCGAACATACTGCATACGGTCTTACGCAGAACAGTAACTACTACGGAGGACTGTGTGTTGTCATGATCGCAGGAATATCCGGAATGTATATCTTCTCTGATCTGATTGCCATGCCAAAGATGATAAAAAATACATTGCCGGTGATACTGGCTGTCCTTTTCTATACCATGCTCGGAAGCAGGGCAAGGCTTGCCTGGGTCGGATTTGCAGGCCTTCTTATCTTCTATATTATCTCCATGACGATAATGTATTGGAGGGACAGGGAGGCTGTTAAGCCTGCGGTCAGACGTTCTTTAGTGCTCCTGGCGGTATTCTCCGCTGCATTTCTGATAGCATTCTTCTTTACCGACTATATAAGGGAAGCAGCAGTAAGATCATACTGGGAAGTGGCAATCGGTGATGCCGATAAGATCGGTACTGACCGTATCTATAATTGGAGAATGGGCCTTGCGAGCGTTCCGGACAACTGGCTTACCGGAGTCGGTCTGGACAACTACGGATACGTTTTCGAATCTGCTCCCGATATCTACTTCCAGGCTAAGGCTCACAATGAATATATCCATGTGCTCGTAACCCAGGGGGTTCCTGCCTTTATCAACTATATGGCGCTTCTGGTCTTTGCCTGTTCCGGAGCGGTAAGGAATGTAATAAAAGACGGATCAAAAGAACGCCGCACGGTTACGTGGATATTGCTCGGTATGTTTGTTACTTATTGTGTTCAGGCGCTGTTTAACGGCAGTGTGACTTATGTCGCCGTATATTTCTGGTTTATCATCGGACTGATTACACCAAGAACTGTTATCAGACCTGACAAAAACCGATTGAATTCAGCAGATTTGTGATAAAATGCTAAAGAAAAAAATTATCGAAAGGCGGACACCATAATGGGTAAGTATTTTGGTACCGACGGTTTCAGAGGAGAGGCTAACAAAGCCCTCACTGCGCAGAAAGCATTCCAGGTAGGCAGATATATCGGCTGGTATTACGGCCAGCAGCACGATGACAAGAGAGCTAAGATCATCATCGGCAAGGACACAAGAAGAAGCTCTTATATGCTCGAGGCAGCTCTTACTGCCGGCATTACATCTTCAGGTTCTGATGCATACCTTCTCCACGTAACAACAACACCTTCAGTCTCATACTGCTGCAGAACAGACGGTTTTGACTGCGGAATCATGATATCGGCATCCCACAACCCCTTCTATGACAACGGCATCAAGATCATGCGTGCCAACGGTCAGAAGATCGAGGCAGAGATCGAAGAGAAGATCGAAGCTTACATCGACGGCGAGATCGAGGAGATCCCTCTCGCAGAGCGCGAAGCAATCGGCAACGTCGTTGACTACGCTGCAGGCCGCAACCGTTACATCGGATACCTCATGACGGTTCCTACAAGGGCATTCAACGGCATGAAGGTCGGCTTGGACTGCGCTAACGGTGCTTCATGGAATATCGCAAGATCGGTTTTCGAGGCTTTGGGCGCAAAGGTCTATATCATCAATAACACACCTGACGGCCTTAACATCAACACAAACTGCGGTTCAACACATATCGACAACCTTAAGAAGTACGTTCTCGATAACGGACTTAACGTAGGCTTCGCTTACGACGGCGACGCTGACAGATGTCTTTGCGTTGATGAATTGGGCAACGAAGTTAACGGCGACCAGATCATGTACCTCTGCGGTAAGTATCTGAAGGAGAGTGGCAAGCTCGACGGCAATACGATCGTTACAACAATCATGAGCAACATGGGTCTTTACAAGGCATGCGAGGCTATCGGCATCCGTACCGAGAAGACGGCAGTAGGCGATAAGTATGTTGCAGAGAACATGATGCAGAACGGCTTCGTCTTAGGCGGCGAGCAGTCCGGCCATATCATTTTCGCAAAATATGCAACAACGGGAGACGGAATCCTTACATCCCTCATGGTCCTTATGACCATGCTCGAAAAGAAGCTCCCTCTCTCAATGCTCGCAGGCGAGATGAAGATGTTCCCTCAGTGCCTCAAGAACGTTGTCGTTAAGGACAAGGAAGAAGCTCAGAAGAATCCTGCAGTCCTTAAGGGCGTTGAAGAAGTAAACAAGGCATTGGGCGGCGACGGCAGAATGCTTCTCAGGGCTTCCGGTACGGAACCTAAGATCCGCGTCATGGTTGAGGCCAAGACGGATGAACTCTGTGAGAAGTATGTAGATCAGCTCATCGCAGTCATTAAAGAACAGGGCCTTGCAGCAGACTAAAGAGTATTACGGCTTCGTATGGTTTCATGCGAAGCCGTTTTATATACACACTAAAAAGTTGGGAGAATTGAATTATGAGAGTCATCAGAAAGAGTAACTACGAAGAAGCTTCAATGGCATGTGCAGAGCTTATTGCTTCACAGATCAGGCTTAAGCCCGACTGCAAGATCGGTCTTGCAACAGGATCTACACCTATCGGAACTTATAAGGATCTTGTAGACATGTATAAGGCAGGAAGCCTTGATTTCTCCAAGGTCACATCCGCTAACCTTGACGAATACAGGGGCCTTGGCGGTGATCACGACCAGTCCTACAGATATTTCATGAACACAAATCTTTTCGATCACGTAAACATCGACAAGAGCAAGACATACGTACCTGACGGTCTTGAGGCAGACGCTGTCAAGGCATGCACAGATTACGACAAGATCCTTGAGTCTTTGGGCCACCTTGATATCCAGCTCCTCGGAATCGGCGGCGACGGCCACATCGGATTCAATGAGCCTGCTGACGCTTTCTGCGTAAACACACAGTGCATCGATCTTGAGAACCAGACGATCCAGGACAACGCAAGACTCTTCTTCAACGGAGATCTCGACGCAGTTCCTACACAGGCTTACACAATGGGTATCGGCTACATCATGAAGTCCACAACAGTTATCCTCATGGCTACAGGCGCAGGCAAGAAGGATATCGTTGAGAAGGCATTCTGCGGCCCTGTTACGCCCAGAGTACCTGCTTCGATCCTCCAGCTCCACCCGAACGTAGTAGTTATCGGTGACGAAGCTGCCATCTCTGATGCAGTTGTAGCTGCTGCAAAGTAATTTTTAGAACAATTGAAAACCACAGGCGGTGTCTTATTGGACACCGCCTTTTTAATTTGCAGTTGCGTATAAACGGTTTCCCAACTATCATTGATTTGGAGAGGTGTTTTGAAATGGGCGAGCCGTTCTTTTCAGTTATTGTTGTGTCTTTAAATGCAGGGGGTCTGATCGGTCTTACGGTCAGCTCTGCTTTAAGCCAGACATGTGATGACTATGAGATTATCGTAAAAGACGGGAAGTCCACTGATGATACATTGAAGTATGTCCCTGAGAATGCCCATATAAAACTCTATTCTGAGCCTGACAAGTGCCTTTACGATGCGATGAATCAGGCAATCTCGTATTCTTCGGGCAGATATCTCATATTCATGAACTGCGGCGACACGTTTGCTTCTGATACCGTGCTGGAAGATGTCAGAAAAGCCGTAAAAGACGGCGATTACGGCATGATCTACGGCGATTATTCAAGAGACGGCATTGTTAGAAAGCAGCCGGAGACACTGACGCGCTTTAACATGTACAGAACGATCCTATGTCATCAGTCAGTATTCTTTAACGGCAGGATATTAAGGGATCAGAAGAAGTACGATACAAGATATAAGATCCTGGCAGATTACGATCTGGAGCAGGATATGGCAAAGACTTCCAGTCACCTCCACGTAGATACTGTTGTATGCAATTTCTTGGGCGGCGGCGTTTCTGAGACAAAGGAAGGCTTAAAGCAGAAGAATAAGGACAGGAAAGATATAATAGCGTCCCACTACAGCGTGCCTCAGAGAATGAGATACTGTGTGCTCTGGCACCTGACGTTCCCTTTGCTGAGAGGAAAGCTGTCCGGTTCAAAGAATGCGAAAGTACGCAAGAGGTACCACGCTCTTGTTAACCGCATTAATGACTGAGACTGTGCTCTTTTGGATATCAGAATGGTAAAATTGATTCATGCCCAAGCAGAATAAGTTACTTCATTTTGCGGCTTCAGCTGCAAGGACACTTCATCTCTGGCCCCTGATCGTCAGGTCGGGACTGTTTAATTCTGCAAGGCGTAGGAAATATCCAGATACGATAGTACATCTGGACGTTGTCCTTACCGAATGCTGCACATTAAGATGCAAGAGCTGCTCCAACCTCATGCAGTATTACCACCATCCCGAGAATCTTGAGGCGGATGAAGTTATATCAGGCCTTCGAAAAGTTTTCGCATCCATGAGGGTATCCCAGTTAAAACTTCTTGGCGGTGAACCTTTTGTGTGCCAGAAGGCTCTTATCAAGGTGCTTGAATACTTAAAGGATCAGACTGACAGATTTGATGAGGTGGACATCATCACGAACGGAACCCTGATTCCGTCTGAAGAATGCATAAATGCTATGAAGAATACGCCCAAGCTCAAGGTCGTTTTCAGCAACTACGGTGAGCTGTCCTCCAAACTCACGGAATTCTCAGAACTGTGCGGGAAAGAGGGAATTGCATTTGATATCGTCGAAGATGATTCCTGGTGGGATTTCGGAGGAATGAAACTCCGTGAAGAAAAGGAATCCAAGACACAGCACAGATTTGACGGATGCTATTCCAGAAGGCTTTGCACGTCTTTATATAGAGGTAAGCTATATGTTTGCCCGAGGCAGGCTCACGCTATCCGCCTTGGCCTGGTTCCTGAAGAAAAGACTGAGATGGTCGACGTAATGAGTCCCGAATATGATGATCCTTCAAAGCTCCATGATGCGATCTACGATCTTATCGACAGGAAAAAGCGCATATCTTCATGCAAATACTGCGGATGTGATGACTTGATAAAAGTGCCCAGGGCTGTCCAGGCGGAAAGGCCGTTAGATGTCACCTGAGATCACTGTTATCGTTCCTGCATATAATGCGGAGAAATATCTTAGGACTTGTCTGGAGAGTGTTATAGGTCAGACATTCACTTCCTGGGAACTGATTATCGCAGATGACGGTTCTACTGACAGCACAGGTGCTATTGCAGATGAATATGCTGCAAAGGATGGCAGAATCAAGGTTCTGCATTTGACCAGGCATGGCGTTTCTGCTGCAAGGAATGCCTGTATAGATGCTGCTAACGGAAAATATCTGGCCTTTGTTGATGCAGATGATCTTCTTGAACCGGATTATCTGAAAGCCCTTTATGAGAAGTCTGAAGAAAGCAATGCGGATATCACGCAGTGCTCTTTCTATGTGGATGCAGACGGCAATAAGACACCTGATCCGAATCCTGTTGATAAGACTTATGAAGATGCTGACTCAATAATGAGAGCTTTCTTTGCAGGAACGCATGGGGATATAAGAGACAGTGTCTGGGCAAAGCTCTTCAGGCGTGAAGCTTTTGCCGATATTCGATTTGATACCGGATTAAGCATTTACGAAGACGGTTACTATGTATACCAGTGCCTGAAGAAGGCCGGTAAGGCTGTATGTTTTGGCACGCCTCTTTACCAGTATGTACAGCACGGCAATTCAACAACGCATTCCGGTCTTGATAAGAAGTATGAATGTTACTTTGCGATGTTCGGGAAGCTTAAGGCAGACTTTGCTGATAACAGTTTTATCCGTAAGAGAATATCCAACAGGGAAGCAGAGACCGCTCTCTGGCTTATGAGAATAATGGTTAACAGCGGAAACAAAAAGGCGGCGTGGGTCCTTCGGAAGAAAGCTACTGGAATCGCAGGCGACGTTATCTCTTCACAGGCGCCTTTTGCGCTCAAGCTTAAACTTATCGGCGTTACCATAATGCCGCACATATATTTTGCGATGCTTAAGGGAAGGATAGATTAAGGAAATGAGAAAGTATGACAGAAATGCCGTTTTTAATATTGCCGTGAAGGCTTTGCTGTTCATTGTGTTTTTTGCAGCAGCCTTCTGCATTCTTAAATTTGCATTTAACCTTGCAACCGTCATATCTGTAATTGTTGGTTTGATCTGCGGTCTGGCTGCCGTGTTCCTGTTTTCATATCTTTTGAGGTATACGGGCTTTTACTATAGCTACTATGCTTTTGTTTCCAGGTTCCTGTTCAGGGAAAAGCAGGGAAATGTTTACTGTCCTTGTTGCGGCAGGCATTTCGAACATTTTGAAGACGAGAGATTCTACGATGACTTAAAGCACTATAATCCCGAGATGTTTAAGAAGTCCAGGCAGGACGTTATCTGCGATTGCTGCCGTTCGGCTCCGAGACAGAGGATAATTGCCCAATGGGCAGAGCAGAATGTGGACATGCTTAAGTCTTCCAAGATACTTTATTTTGCACCGGAACTCTCGATGATGCTGTGGTTCAGAAAGCACGGGATAAGGGTTACGACTGCTGATCTGTTCGACAAGAGGACGGATCTCAAGCTCGACCTGACGGCAATCGACCTGCCTGACGGTTCGGAGGATATCGTGTTCTGCAACCATGTCCTTGAGCACGTGTCCGATTACAAGGTTGCTTTATCTGAGCTTCACAGGGTCTTAAAAGAGGGTGGAAGGCTCATTATCAGTTTCCCCATAAACTATGATTTCGAAGAGGTGCATGAGGAGAAGACGGGTTCCGGTGAAGAGAGAATAAGGCTCTTCGGTCAGGACGATCATCTCAGAGTATTTGGAAAAGACAGCAGAAAGATATTGGAAGGTTCAGGCTTTGCCGTCGAATCGATCGACCTGTCAGGCTTCCCGCAGGAGATCGTTCCGGTAACTGGACCTGCAGATTACGATACTAACGAGATCTTCTGTTGTGTGAGAAAGTAAGCGTTTTGATATACTTTGAAAAGAAGAATGAATTAGAGGTTCCATATGGGTCTGATCGATAAAACCGGAAAGAAAGTCCTGAGCAAGCTCCCCGATCTGAAGATCATTAGTCTTGCACGTGATGTTATGCCTTATATCAGTGTTGAAGCTGAGGGCCTCAAGTTCTTTTTTAAGAATACGGATCATTCCATTCTGGACTATATGGTCGAGAGCAGGAAAATATGGGCCTGCAACGATATGGATTTCATCCTGGGTTACTACGACAGTATTTCATCACGTCCCGGAACGGTAATCGATATCGGCGCAAATGTCGGAACATCGGTCATCTATTTCAGGAATAAGCTTGGCCCGGACACTAAGTTCTACGCTGTTGAGCCTGTTACCGACAACTTTAACCTTCTTAAGGCTAACTGTGCGATAAACGGCTTCTCAGATATTAATGCTTTCAGGTACGGAATATCTGATTCAATTGGCGAAGCTAATCTGGAGATCAATCCTGCCAATATGGCGACTTGCAAGATCGCAGGGTCGGACGAGGACAACCTTGTTTTCGAAAAGGACGAATCATCTTATGTAGGCGATATGGTCCCGCTTATAACCCTTGACGCTTTTGTCTCGGAGAACAAGATCCCTACGGATTCTCCAGTGCTCTTCTGGATCGATGTCGAAGGCCACGAGCCTGAAGCGTTCAAATGCGGCAAGGAGACCTTTAAGAATACTGATTCTGTCGTATTCTGCGAGTTTAATCCCAAGCTCTATAAGCATAACGGCAGCTACGAAGGGTTCCTCAATGATATAAAGTCATGCTTTGGCAAGTTCCTCTGCTATGAGCAATCCGAGAAGGGGAAATATGAGTTCAGGGACATTAGCGAGATAGATAAGGTCGCTGTTGAGAATAACGATGAGCAGTGCAACCTTCTTTTGATCAAGTAAAGGATCTGATCTACAAATGAGCGGCGGTTCTAAAAAGAAAATCCTGTCTAATTCCGTCTGGATGATAATTCAGCATCTCTATTCGATGCTGACATCTCTTACGGTTGTCGCTCTTATCGCAAGATATCTGGGGCCTTCTGACTATGGCCTTATCAACTACTGCGCATCTGTCATCTCAATATTCACGACGCTTGCGGGTCTTGGTCTGGATAATCTCATCGTCTCAGAGATAATCAGAAATCCGGAAAAAGAGGGCGGATACCTTGGAACAGCTCTCGTAATGAGGCTTATTACGTCGTTTGTATCTTATCCGTTGTTCCTTGGGGTTATCGCCTTGCTCCACCCGGGAGACAAAGTTCTGTTTATCGTTGCAGTGCTTCAGGGCCTCGGAATGATATTCCAGACCTATGACGTGCTCGTTTACTGGTTCCGCATAAAGCTCAAGATGAAGTTCATCTCAATTGCAATGGTCTGCGCGATAACCGTCACGAGCATTATCAGGATCGTGATGCTGTACCGTAAGGTCTCAGTCGAGTGGTTTGCCCTTGCCATAAGCATTCAGGCGCTTGTGGCGGCTGTGATCATAACGGCAGTGTTTATCAAGAAGTCTGACGTAAAGCTCAAGGTCAGCATGGCTGATGCCAGGGCGCTCCTCAGGATAAGCTATAACTGCATAATCTCCAGCATGTCCATAATCATATACATGCAGGCGGATAAGATAATCCTGGAGAAGATGACTGATTCTGCCCATGTAGGCATCTATTCGGCGGCTGTCATGCTTGCCACATGCTGGCAGTTCGTGCCTTCATCGCTCATTGATTCGGCAAGGCCGGTTGTTCTTGAGAAGAGGAAGGTGTCAGGAGAAGAGTACCTTGACCGTTTTAAGCTCGTTATGGCAGGTGCAAATCTCGTATCTTTTGTTTTCGCGCTCCTGATGTCGGCTCTAGGATGGGCTTTTATCTATATTGTCTACGGCAATGAGTATATGGATGCGGTAATTCCTCTGATAATCCTGTCCTGGGCTACCTTCTTTGCGATGTCAGGCTATGTCAGGTCGATCTGGATCACGGGAGAGGGCTTTTACAGGTTCGATAAGATCTTTACGGTGACCGCTGCGGTCCTCGATATCGTCCTTGATATCCTGTTTATATGGCAATTTGGCATTATCGGTGCGGCTCTGGCCACTTTGGTTACCTATGTGTACGAAGTCCTTATAGTTCCGCTGTTTTTCAAGGAAACCCGCGTTTTCACGAAGCTGTACTTCCAGTCTTTTAAGCTGATACCGAGATTTTCCCAAGAAACCCTTAGGGGAATCTTCAGAAATTCGGCTAAGTGACAACGAAATAATACTGTTGCAACAGCCCCCTTTAATGTTTATAATACTTTGAATATTTTCTGCGTATTTTTACGCGTGTACAGAGGAGGTTCATCGTGGCAAAAGGTAAAGTGACTTTTAACGAGAATCTGTGCAAGGGCTGCGGACTCTGCGTTGCAGCATGCCCTAAGAAAATCCTCGAGCTTGACAAGACAAGGCTTAACGCAAAGGGTTATCACCCGGCTACAAGTGTAAATCCGGAAGAGTGCATCGGTTGTGCTTTCTGCGCTACACAGTGCCCGGACGTTGTAATCACTGTTGAGCGTTTCTGATCGGGAGGGAGTTTTTATGGCACAGAAAAGAGTATTAATGAAAGGCAATGAAGTAATTGCCGAGGCAGCAATCAGAGCTGGCTGCCGCAATTATTTCGGTTACCCGATCACACCTCAGACTGAAGTCATGCACTACATGGCAAAGAAGATGGTTCAGGTCGGCGGTAACTTCGTACAGGCTGAGTCTGAGCTGGCAGCCATTAACATGGTATACGGTGCAGCTGCAGCAGGCTTCAGAGTTATGACATCATCTTCCTCTCCGGGAATCTCCCTCAAGCAGGAAGGTATCTCCTACATTGCAGGTGCTGAGCTTCCTGCAGTCGTAGTTAATATCGTAAGAGCCGGCCCGGGTCTTGGCGGCATTCAGCCTGCACAGGGCGACTACTTCCAGGCTACAAAGGGCGGTGGACACGGTGACTACAGAAACATCGTTATCGCACCTGCTTCCGTTCAGGAACTCTATGAGCTCGTAGTTGAGGCATTCAACCTTGCTGATAAGTACAGAATGACCTGCATGATCATAGGCGACGGTACTTTGGGCCAGATGATGGAGCCTGTAGCTTTCCGTGATGAAGAGCCTGTTGAGACCATTGCTAAGCCTTGGGCTGCAAACGGCAGAAAGGGCGAGGGCTTCCATCACACAGTTACATCCATCTATATCGATCCCGATGTTCTCGAAAAGAAGAACCTCGAGCTTCAGGAAAAGTATAAGATCGTTGAAGCAAACGAAGTCCGTTATGAAGCTATCTGCATGGATGATGATCCGGAGATCGTTATCACAGCATTTTCAACATGCTCCAGAATCTCCAGAAACGTTATCCGTCAGGCTCGTGAGCTTGGTATCAAGGTAGGCATGATCAGACCTATCACGCTCTGGCCTTTCCCTTACAAGGCAATCTCTGAAGCAGCTGATATGTCCAGCGTTAAGGCATTCCTCGACGTTGAGCTCAACGCAGGCCAGATGATCGAAGATGTAAGACTTGGCGTTAACGGCAAGAAGCCCGTATATTTCCACGGCAGACTCGGAGGAAATCTCCCGATGCAGAAGGAAATCCTCGACAAGATCGTTGCTATCCACGAGGGAAAAATGA
Organism: Oscillospiraceae bacterium; assembly: GCA_902764825.1. Classification (GTDB taxonomy): domain Bacteria; phylum Bacillota; class Clostridia; order Saccharofermentanales; family Saccharofermentanaceae; genus Saccharofermentans. The sequence continues at coordinate 293,339 of CACWXL010000001.1, read as the reverse complement.
CAGAAGGAGGTAATTTCTGATGGCTGTAGTTTTCGAACCCACAAAAGGCCTTACAGATAAGCCTTTCCATTATTGCCCCGGCTGCTGCCACGGCATCATCCACAGACTCGTAGCTGAGACTCTTGTCGCAAATGATGCTCTCGAGACAGCTGTAGGCGTTGCATCCGTAGGATGTACTTACAACTCATATGAATACATTGCATGCGACATGGTTCAGGCAGCTCACGGAAGAGCACCTGCAGTTGCTACAGGTATCAAGAGAAACTTAAAGGACAGCTTCGTCTTCACATACCAGGGTGACGGCGACCTCGCTTCCATCGGTACAGCTGAGATCGTTCACGCTGCAGCAAGAAGCGAGAATATCACGGTAATCTTCGTAAACAACGCAGTTTACGGCATGACATCCGGTCAGATGGCACCTACAACACTCGTAGGTCAGGTTACTACAACATCACCTTGGGGCCGTGATCCTTCATATCAGGGCTATCCTATTAACGTTTCCGAGTTCTTATCCAACCTCGCAGGCGCAGCTTACATCGAGCGTGTTTGCGTAACGGACTTCAAGAACATCCAGAACGCTAAGAGAGCTATCCAGAAGGCATTCAACGTTCAGAAGAACAAGCTCGGCTTCTCTCTTGTAGAAGTTCTCTCCACATGCCCTACAAACTGGGGTAAGGAGCCTCTTGCAGCTATGGAATGGCTCAAGGAGAACATGGAAAAGCAGTATCCGTTGGGATGCTACAAGGGCGCTGACATCACATTCGATGCAGACGGCAAGTATGTATCCGGCGCTATCCCTGCAACTTCCAACAACTGCGTTAACGTTGGGGAGGTGAAGAAATGATTGATTTCTCTGTAATTTTTGCCGGCTTCGGCGGTCAGGGAATCCTCTCCGCAGGCAAGATGGCAGCAGAAGCTGCTCTTTACGAAGGCAAGGAAGTATCCTGGTTCCCGTCATACGGACCTGAGATGCGTGGCGGTACGGCTAACTGCTCCGTAGTATTCTCAGATGAGCCTATCGGATCACCCGTTGTTAACGATGCAGACGTTGTAATCTGCTTAAATCAGCCTTCAATGGAGAAGTTCGAGAAGCAGTTAAAGCCCGGAGCTTTGATGATCCTCGATTCTTCACTCATCAAGACAAGACCTGTAAGAACAGACATCAAGGTCATCGCTATGGAAGCTTCCGATATCGCTTCCGAGCTCGGCAAGATGATGTTCGCTCCTATCACAATGCTCGGTTGTATGGCTACAGCAACAGGATGCTTTACAAGAGATTCCTTCGAGAAGTCACTCTATGAGATCCTTCCCGAGAGAAAGCACAACCTGATCCCCATCAACATGGAAGCATTCGACAGAGGCGCTGCATTCGCTAAGTAATAGCGCTGTTCTAAAGAATCTGAGTGTTATAATGTTCCTGCCTGAGAATTCGGGCAGGAATTTTTATTTGGGATAAGATTATGAAAAAAGCTCTTAAGACTATTGGGGTAATAATCCTCGCTCTGCTGGCAGTGCTGGTCATTGCTGTGGTTGGCATTTTTATCTGGCACCGGATAATGCTCGAAAAGGAAAAAACTCTGCTCGAACACCCGATCGGTCAGCTTATTGAGGTTGACGGCCACAATATGTGTGTTTATACGGAAGGTGAAGGGGAGCATACATTGCTGTTCCTTTCAGGATCCGGAACGCCCGCGCCTATTATTGATTTCAAGCCTTTATACTCGCTTTTGAATGACGATTACAGGATCGTTGTTATCGAGAAGTACGGTTATGGTTTCAGTGATGTGGTCGATACCGAGAGGTCATTTACCACGATCTTAAGACAGGACAGGGAAGTGCTCGAAAAGGCCGGCATTGAAGGTCCGTTCATCCTTTGTCCGCACTCTTTGTCCGGACTTGAAGCGATCCTGTGGGCCCAGGATTATCCTGATGAGGTTGAAGCCATTGTCGGTCTTGATAATGTGCTCCCCAGAACATATGACAATTACGATGTTGAAGGAACCTTGAAACTTGAGGGCCTTTTTACCGTTGCAAGGGAACTGGGTATTGCAAGACTATACTATTCTGACAGTTTTTTGCCGGCCAGCCTTTCAAAGGAGGATAAGGATCTCTACCGCGCCATTGCGTCAAGGAACCTGGTAAATGTTGATGTAATGAATGAGGGCAAGGCTATTTTCGATGCTGTCAGATTAATAGACAGCAAGTCCAAGCCTGATGTTCCGATGATAATGTTTATTTCCGATGGTAAAGAAACCAACGGCAGCGACTGGATAGGCAATCACTATGCTTATGCTGCTGACCTGTCAAATGCAAAGGTCGTAGAACTCGGCTGCGGTCACTATGTGCATTATTTCAAGGCTGATGAGATCGCATCTGTGATGAGATCTTTCATCCGGAATGAACTGGATTAAGTATCTCCAGCAATCGATGATCTGTTCTTAACCTGCTTTTGCAACATTTCCTCTAAGTGCTTTGTATTTATAGTATCAAGCTTATTAGGGGAAAACATATGAAGCATAGAAAGAGCATTGTATTGATAGCTGTCCTGATGACAGCAGTCAGCCTGATCGCAGGCTTCAGGCTGTTTGGCGATAAGTACGTTACAAAGTGCTATGCAAAGAACCATCCTGATTTTGGCAAAACTGATCTGGGCGGCATAGTTATGGAAGGCGAGTTTACAAGATGTAATTCCGATAACCTTCTGAAGTTTGAGGGCTACTATAAGACGCTTGATACTATTACCCTTGTTTTCGATGCTTCATCACCTATAAACGGAAAGATGCTCAAAAGATATGCGGATACGCACTATAACGCAACATTACAGGGAGTTATCTATGAGAGATCTTTTACGCATAAGTATGTGACGTACCAGTTTGAACCGTTTGTTTATGAAAAGGACGGTGAAGAGATACATGTGGACAGAGCAAAAGTGCGTGCGTTCAATTTCCCGTTAAGCGACGATGAGCCGCAGTCGTACTATTATCTCAATATCAAAGGTTACAGAACGTATAAAGGTATCAAAGACGAACTTAAAGAAGTTGATATGGTCGTAAGCAAGGATACCCAGATAAAAGAACTGGACCGGGGCTATTACACCGATTATATGTATGATGAGATCCTCCAGTACTATAATGCCGAGACAGGCAAGTGGACAGAAAAGGTACTGGAAGATCAAGTGACAAACAATATGCCGCTGGAATAGAGCCCTTTATTCAAAAGGAATCAGTGTGGCTTTGCCGTTCTCGATGATGATGTAAGACGGCTTTGTGTCTTCTTTCGGAATGGAAGGCGAGCCGGGATTCATATAACGGAATGTCTTGCCGTCTTCTGCATTGAACATAATGTCCTTAGCGACATGAGTGTGGCCCATGACGATAGTGCCGCCGTCAGGCATGGCTTCCGGTTTGTCATACGGATTATAGATGTGACCGTGTGTAAGGAAGAAGACATGACCTTCATCAACAAGGTAGACGTAGTCAGCCATGATGGGAAATTTCAAGACCATCTGGTCAACTTCCGTATCGCAGTTGCCTCTTACGGCAATGATCTTATCAGCAATCGCGTTGAAGAGCTCGATGACCTTCTTGGGTTCGTAGTGAGAAGGGAGGTCGTTCCTCGGGCCGTGGTAGAGGATGTCTCCCAGTAAAACGAGCTTATCAGCCTTGCTTCCGATAAATGCGTCGATGACGCGCTTTGCCCAATATGAATCTCCGTGAATGTCTGATGCTACAAAAAACTTCATTGAATAAGCCTCTTTCTAATTACCTCCCAATAGGATAGCACTTAATCCTTGACTGAATGGGAATAAAAATATAAAACTAAATTTACATTCAGTTAATCACTATGTCAGAATGCTATTTCTATAATAAAAGATATAATCGGTGGTCCACACGAAGTTTTGCTGTTTTTTATGAAGAAGATTGCGGTTTTTACATCTCATGTATATGAACAGATGTCCGGACTTATGCAGAAGGGACTTCTTGATGCTGCGAAAAGATATGGCGTTAAGCTTATCTTCTTTGCCAGCTTCGGCGATTCATACAGCAGCAAGAACTATGGCGAGTTCTCGAAATACGATGAGGGCGACTGCGTTTCCTTTGATATCCCGGATCTTAATGATTTCGACGGCGTTATCAAGATAAGCACCTATTTCAGCGAAGTCATCAAACAGCATCTTAAGCAGATCCTCACAGATCACGATATCCCCGTGATCAACATAGGAAGCCTTGAGGATGATCACATCAGCATTTCCTGCGATGAGGCGAAAACCTATGCCAAGACCGTACGTCACGTTATCGAAGAACACGGCTGCAGGGACATTTTCCATGTTGCAGGCGATAAGATCCATAATTTTACATTTGACCGTATAGCAGCATACAGGAAAGAACTGGAAGACCACGGTATTCCTTTTGATGAGAGCAAGATCTTCTACAGTAATCTCTGGTATGACTGCGGAGACAGCGCTCTGGATTTTATCCTGGAGGCCTGCAAAAAGAACGGAAAGAAGCTTCCCGATGCTGTCTGCTGTGCCAACGATTATTCGGCGATCGGACTCATCAATGCCTGCAAAGCCAGAGGGATCAGCATTCCCGAAGATCTGATCATAACGGGTTTTGACGCTGTGGTTGAATCCACCAGCGGCTTCCCGACGCTTACCACGGCAACGCAGCCTTTCTACAGATACGGTTACATGGCGATCGAGACAATGCTCAGGATCATCGGAGGAGAAGAGATCAAGGATAATATCTTCGTCGAAGGTGATCTTATCTGCAACCAGTCCTGCAGATGCAAGCCCAAGAGTGTAGACGGAATCGATGATTACAGAGTCATTTATACCAGGAGACTGGATTATGCCACGGGCATAGCACAGTCTACGACAAACCTCATGCTCACTGTATCTGATGCGGGCACGCTTGAAGACTGCTTCCGCGCCATAAGTGACAACGCAAAGACTGATACCGGCTTTAAGGAGATGCTTCTGTGTCTTGCGCCGGGATGGGACAAGCAGAGGATAGTCGGTGAAGATTTCCGCACCACAGATGAGGAAATGACGGTAGTCTCCGGTTACAGAGGCGATGTTGATGTTCCTGTACAGACATTCAGGAAAAAGAACATCCTTCCGCAGGATATGCTCGAAGACCCTAATCCTTACTATATCTTCGCGCTGCATCATCTCCAGTATTATATGGGTTATCTGATCGTAGTCCCGGAGATAGGTTTCCGTGAGCAGAAGGCAATTCAGTCGTGGTTTGTTGATCTTGGCGTTATCCTTGAGACCAGACGTATCCAAAGAGATCTTGAGTTATCTGTCGCCAGACTGAAATTCCTTTATAACAGGGATACACTGACTGACCTCTATAACAGAAGAGGCCTGGAGGATTTCTTTAAGGAGTATCTTGATGAGTGCATCAGGAACAGATCAGGCCTTGCGGTCATCACGATCGATATGGATGACCTTAAATATATAAATGACAATTTCGGCCATAATGAAGGTGACTATGGCCTTAAGACCATAGCTTACGGTCTTGCCAGAGCCGTGAACGGCAATGAAGTTTGCGCTAGAGCGGGCGGAGACGAGTTCACGGTTCTTGCTAAGAACTATACGGAAGAAAAGACCGTGGAGTTCATTGCAAGAGTGAGATCAATAATCGAACAGAAAGTCCTGCTGGACGGCAAGCAGTTCAATGTTTCTATCAGCTGCGGCGCTTATATCGAGCATCCGGACGGTTCGATCGAGGAAGATGCACACTCTATCTTCGAGAAATGTCTTAAAGAAGCCGATAAGACTATGTACAAGGAAAAGAAGCAGCATAAAGTCGGGAGGGGCAGGATCGGTTCCCTGACCGGTCAGGAAGCATCTGTTATGTAATTTTGCACAAAACCGACGGCAAATTTCTTCGATTTTTTGTATTTTCGGTTGGATAATTCTCTAATTTAGTTTATAATATCTGTTATTAAGGGCGGGTGCCCTTTGATTTTGACGCGCTTTTTTATCGAGCCGTCAGCAATACATAACAGGGAGGCAAAGCTACATCAATGGATGCCGCTTATTTATTCAACAAGGGCGAGAACTATATGAGCTATAAGTTCCTCGGCGCTCATCCCTATGAGGATGAGAACGGGAAGGGCTTCATTTTCCGCGTTTGGGCTCCTAATGCACGTATGGTCAGCATTATGGGTGATTTCAATGACTGGGATCCCAATGACTGCCAGATGTTTATGCTCGGAAAGACCGGCATTTGGGAACAGAAGGTTCCTGATGCGCAGCAGTGGGACCGGTACAAGTACAGAGTCATTGGTGCTGACAACAGGATATACGAGAAGGGCGACCCCTTCGCCAGACATTTCGAGACCAGACCTAATAATGCGTCTATCATCTACGACCCTGATGATTATATCTGGAACGATGACGAATTCTGCAAGAACCGCACGGATGCGCTTGCACCTAAGCCGATCAACATCTATGAGATCCACCTGGGTTCATGGAGAAGACATCCGGACGGCAACTTCTTTACTTACAGAGAACTTGCAATAGACCTTGCTGATTACTGCAAGAAGATGCACTACACACATGTAGAGCTCATGCCCATATTGGAGCATCCTCTGGATGATTCATGGGGCTATCAGGTAACAGGCTACTATGCCGTTACATCAAGATTCGGAACACCTGCAGACTTTAAGTTCATGGTAGATGTCCTTCACCAGAACGGCATCTCCGTCATCCTTGACTGGGTTCCGGCTCACTTCCCGAAGAACATGGAAGGCCTTGTCAGATTCGACGGCACACCTTGCTATGAGTACGCAGATCCGAGGATCGGCGAGCACAGGGAGTGGGGCACTTATGTTTTCGATTATTCCAAGAACGAAGTCATCTCGTTCCTGGTATCCAATGCGGTTTACTGGATCGATGAATATCATCTGGACGGTATCCGTGTTGACGCTGTATCTTCCATGCTCTACAGAGACTACGGAAGACAGCAGTATATTCCCAACAAATACGGCGGCAACGAGAACCTTGAAGCAATCGATTTCTTCAAGAGACTTAACTCGACAATCCGCAAGAACTATCCTCATGCAATGCTCATCGCTGAAGAGTCCACGGCATGGCCTAAGGTTTCTCATCCCGTCGAATTCGGCGGTCTGGGATTCACGCATAAGTGGAACATGGGCTGGATGCATGACACTCTCGATTATTTCTCGACTGATTCATATGCAAGAGCTTGGCATCACGATGAATTCTGCTTCTCGATGATGTATGCATTCTCCGAGAACTACATCCTGAGCCTTTCTCACGATGAAGTAGTTCACGGCAAGCATTCCCTGATCGACAAGATGCCGGGTGATATCTGGAGGAAGTTCGCATCGCTCCGTACGATGATGATGTACCAGATCAGCCATCCGGGCGGAAAGCTCAATTTCATGGGCGCGGAGTTCGGTCAGTTCATCGAATGGCGTTTCTATGAACAGCTCGAGTGGTTCCTGCTCGATTACGAGTCGCACCGCCTCCTTCAGAATTTCAACAGCGAGCTCAATAAGTTCTATATCGAGAATCCCCAGCTGTGGGAAGATGACCACACATGGGCAGGCTTCGAGTGGATCGCTGCTGACGACACGAAGAACAACGTATTTGTATACAAGAGATCATGTCCGGATCCCAAGAAGAACGATATCTATGTCGCTCTTAACATGGTTCCCCAGCCTCTTGAAGGTTATGAGATGCCTGTTTACGAGCTTGGCACATACAAGATCGTCTTTAACACTGACGATATGTGCCACGGCGGTTCCGGATATCCTACGGCTACTGACATGAACGGCTGTTTTGAAGCAATCGATGAGCCGCTTAACGGTAAGCCTTACAAGGTTAAGATAAACCTTCCTCCTTTGGCAGGAATCTTTTTCATGAAGGTGAAGGATCCTGTAAAGAAGAAGGCCAAGGCTTCTGCCAAAAAGCCTGCCGCAAAGAAGACTTCTGCCAAGCCCGCTGCAAAGAAGACGGCTAAGACCGTTGCGGAGAAGGCAGTAAAGCCTGCTGCAAAGAAGACAGTAAAGACAGCAGAAGCAAAGCCTGCAAAGAAGACCGCTGCTAAGAAAGCTGCACCTTCCAAGAAGGCTGACACTAAAGCAAAGAAAACAAAATAAGCTCATATACGGAGGTAGTTCATTATGGCAAGAACTGAAGTCGTTGCGATGATACTCGCAGGAGGACAGGGAAGCAGATTGGGTGTCCTGACCAAGACTGTAGCAAAGCCGGCCGTTCCATTTGGAAGCCGTTACAGGATAATCGATTTCCCGCTCTCTAACTGTGTCAACTCAGGAATAGAGATCGTAGGCGTTCTTACGCAGTATCAGCCGCTGGCACTTAACACTTACGTAGGTAACGGACATCCGTGGGACCTCGACAGAAACAACGCCGGTGCGTATATCCTTCCGCCTTTCCAGAGTAATTCGGGCTCTGACTGGTATAAGGGTACGGCAAACGCTATTTACCAGAATATGAGCTTTATCGATGACAATGATCCTGAATATGTTGTCATCCTCTCAGGCGACCATATCTACAAGATGGATTACGCCGCAATGCTCAAGGCTCATATCGAAAAGAATGCGGATGCCACGATCGCGGTATATGAGGTACCGTGGGATGAAGCTCCGAGATTCGGCATCCTCAATACAAAGGAAGACGACGTTATCGAAGAGTTCGAGGAGAAGCCCGCAAATCCGAAGAGCAATCTCGCTTCGATGGGTGTTTACATCTTCACATGGAGCGTATTGAGACAGGCTCTTATCGAAGACGAAGCAAATCCGAATTCCAATAACGACTTCGGTAAGAATATCGTTCCGAATCTCTTAGCCCAGGGCAAGAAGCTCTGCGCTTACAGATTCTCCGGTTACTGGAAGGACGTAGGAACGATCTCATCCCTCTGGGAGACCAACATGGATATCCTTGATAAGCCTGAAGAGATCAACCTGGTTGACAGATCATGGAAGATCTTCTCGAGAAACCCTGTTAAGCCTTCACACTTCATCGGCTCAGGCGCAAAGGTAAAGAATTCCGCTCTTACAGACGGATGCCGTATCTTCGGTGACGTAGAGCATTCAGTTCTTTCCGAATCAGTAATCGTAGAGAAGGGCGCTATCGTTAAGGACTGCGTTCTCATGCCGGGTGTTGTCGTCAAGGAAGGCGCACACATCGAGCGCTGCGTTATCGACCAGGGAACTGTGATCGGTAAGAACGTTCAGGCAGGAAGCTTCGTCGAAGGCGAAGGACCTTACACCAACCATAAGATCTGCTCAGAAGGCATCTGCGTTTTCGAGCGCGGCCTGACGATCAAAGAGGGTGCGGTCATTCCCAAGAACAGCATGATCGATTCTGATCTGGAAGTACCCGAAGACTGCAAGATCATCGAGTCAAAATTCAGAGCATGAGGTAAAGGAGATTAAGACATATGTTTAATAATGCGATGGGCCTTATCCTGGCCGACAACAAAAAGATATCTCTGGGTGAGCTCTCCAACCCCCGCGCGCTTTCCGCTATGCCTTTCGGCGGAAGATACAGAATCATCGACTTCATGTTATCCAACATGGTCAATTCAGGCGTAAAGAACGTCGGACTTCTTACTTACAACAAGTACAAGTCACTGATGGACCATACCGGTACAGGCGGCGCGTGGTCACTGGACAGAAAGAATGACGGTCTTCATATCCTGCCGCCTTATGTTAACTCTGAGGCTACGAATATCAGTTCCGATGAAGAGCTCACAGGCGTTATCGACTTCTTAAGACAGTCAAGGACACCTTATGTCATCGTTGCAGGCGCTAATGTCATCCTCAACACGACATTCGATTCATTCATCAAGTCACACGAGGAATCAGGTGCTGACATTTCCGTTATGTACAACCGTGACGGCACAAAGTTCGGCAATCCTTCATATATCCTCGATATCGACGATGACGGCTTTGTAAGAGACATGCTCTACAATCCCGCAAAGGCTACATCTCCCAAGTGCTCTCTCGGTATCCTGTGCCTCAGAAGAGATCTTCTGATCGACATCCTCGCACGTCAGATGGCACACGGCCAGAGCCACTTCGGTATCCACTCCATCGTTAAGATGTTCGACGAGTTCAAGGTACACGGATTCGAGTATTCCGGCGTAGTCTTGAGGATCAACAGCGTTCAGAGCTATTTCAACGCTTCTATGTCACTTCTTACAGATTCGGTCCGAAATGACCTGTTCTGGAGCGGAAAGCCTATCTATACTAAGGTCAAGGACGAGGCTCCGACACTTTACTTCGACAACGCCGAGATGAGCGATTCAATCGTATCCGACGGTTGCCGCATCTATGGTAAGGTTGAGAACTCAGTCATATTCAGAAGTGTTACTATTGCTAAGAACACAACGATCAAGAATTGCGTTATCATGCAGGACGTTCACATTTCTGAGAACTGCCATCTCGAGAACGTTATCTTGGACAAGAACGCTTTCGTAAGACCCGGCGTAAGACTTGTCGGACATCCCGACTATCCTATTGTTATAGGAAAAGGAGCAGGTATCTGATTATGGAAAAAAACATCAAAGTATTGTTCGCATCGTCCGAGTGCAGCCCGTTCGTTAAAGTCGGGGGCCTCGCTGACGTTGTAGGCAGCCTGCCTGTAGAGCTTAATAAGCAGGGCGTTGATGCTCGTGTTATTATCCCGCTCTACAAGAAGATCAAGGTCAAGTACAGCGACAAACTCCAGTTCCTCGGATGGAAGATGGTCCATATGGGATGGAGATCGCTTTATGCTGGTCTGTTCTCTTTGGAAGAAAACGGTGTTGTTTTCTACTTCATCGATAACGAATACTACTTCAACTTCGACCAGATCTATGTTGATTATGTTTTCGATATCGAGCGCTACTGCTTCTATCAGAGAGCTGTTCTGGACTTCATGGGCGACTTCATGAACTTCGAGCCTAATGTTCTCCACTGCAATGACTGGCAGACGGGCATGATGCCTATGCTCCTTGACTGTCACTTCAAGAAGAACGGCTATCACACCAACGTCCAGACTGTCTATACGATCCATAACCTTAAGTATCAGGGTGTTCATTCGATCGACGTCGTAAGAGAGATGTTGGATCTCCCTGACGATTACTTGAGAGAGGATTTCTGCATCAAGGACAGAGCCATCAACTTCATGAAGGCCGGTATCGTATTCAGTAACTCCGTTACCACGGTATCTCCGACATATGCTTATGAGATCATGACTGACTACTACGGCGAGGGCCTGAACTATACTTTGCAGAAGTATGCTTACAAGGTGTCGGGCATCCTCAACGGCATGAACGATCTTGAATACGATCCTTCCAAGGACGATAAGATCCCTATGAAGTATTCGATCAAGAACTACAAGGAAGGTAAGGCTGTCTGCAAGAAGTCACTGCAGGAGCAGCTCCACCTCGACGTTAATCCCGGTGCTCCTCTTTGCGCGATGATCTCACGTCTCGTAGACCAGAAGGGCTTGGATCTCCTGCTTTATGTTCTTGAAGAGATGCTCTACGACGGAATGCAGGTCGTAATCCTCGGTACGGGCGATCCTTACTATGAGAGAGCGCTTGTTGATATAGCCAACCGCAATCCGGGCAAGATGTGTGCCTGCATCGATTTCGACAGCGGCCTTGCCCATACTATCTATGCGGCATCCGATATCTTCCTCATGCCCAGCATCTTTGAGCCCTGTGGCCTTTCACAGCTCTGCTCCATGGCATACGGTTCGGTCCCTGTCGTAAGAGAGACGGGCGGACTTAAGGACACTGTAACTCCTTATAACGAGTATACAGGCGAAGGCAACGGATTCTCATTTGCCAATATCAATGCTCATGAGTTCCTGTTCGTAACCAAGTATGCTGCTGACATCTACCGTCATCATCCCGATGTCTGGAACAAGCTTATCGAAGTCGGCATGAAAGGTGACTATTCATGGAAGAAGAGCGCAGGCGAGTATGCCGGTCTCTATTCACTGATCACGGGCATTCCGAGAGCCGAAGCAAAGCCTGAGCCTGCTCCTGCCAAGGAAGCGAAAAAGGAAGCTCCTGCAAAGGCGGAGAAGCCTTCCGAGAAGAAACCTGCAGAGAAGAAGGCAGTAAAGAAGCCTGCCGCAAAGAAAGAAACAGATAAAAAGGCTCCTGCCAAGAAGCCCGCAGCAAAGAAGGCACCGGCCAAGAAGCCCGCGGCTGCGAAAGCTCCGGAAAAGGCTGAAGAGGCAAAGCCTGAAGCAAAGGAGAAAAAAGACTGATGTCTGATAAGACACAGACTGATCCGAAAGAGTTTAACAAGGCGCGGTGCATTCATGCATCGCGCCTTCCTGAGTACAGGCAGCCTTTTGGGGCAAGGCCCTGTGCTTCCTATGTCGATATCTTTTTCGATACCTTCAAAGAAGCATCAAACGTAACGTTCTGCTATACGTACGGACTTTATAATTTCACGTATCACGAAGAACCCATGTATTCGGTGTCGGGCCTCGGAAGATACCATGTAAATCTCATGCTTCCTTCTGAGCCTTCGATACTGTTCTACTGGTTCAGGTTCAACTGCCCCGGTGACCTTGACGGCCTTCCCGAAGGCTTAAGCGACAAGGAGAATCCCTGTCTGACGCTCTATTACGGCGCCGGCATGGACAAGAAGGACGGCGAAGGCACTCTCTATAATGAGCCTCCGAGAGTAGGCGTAGATGAGGACAAATATCCTTATGCTTTCCAGATAACCGTTTATAACAAGGATTTCAGGACTCCCGCTTTCCTCAAGGGCGCCATGATGTATCAGATCTTCCCGGACAGATTTGCCAGGGACAGTGCCTTTGATTATCAGAAGATGACCGGCATCGATGACAGATCTGAGAGAATATACCATGAGGACTGGTATGAGGATGTCGATACGAAGGGCAAGCCCGAGACCGGTTATCTTGCCTGCGACTTCTACGGCGGAAGCCTTAAGGGCATCGAGGAGAAGCTCGATTACTTAAAGGAGCTCGGAATAAATGTCTTGTACATGAATCCGATTTTCGAGGCCAGATCTTCGCACAGATACGACACGGCCGATTATCTTAATGTCGATCCCATCCTTGGCGGCACGACGGCGTTCATGAGCCTTCAGAACGCCTGTGAGGAGAGAGGCATAAAGATCATCCTTGACGGCGTATTCAGCCACACGGGCGCCGATTCAAGGTATTTCAACAAGTTTGACAGATACGAAGGCACGGGCGCATACAGAGCCTTCGAAAAAGGTGAGGAGAGCCGCTTCAGATCCTGGTATAACTTCTTCAGGAACAGCGACGGCTCCGTAGGATACGATTCCTGGTGGGGCTTTCCCGACCTTCCGAACATCAATGAGGATGACCTGGCTTACAGGAACTTCATATTCGGCAGGGAGGGCGTAGTAGATACGTGGCTCTCCAGAGGCGCGTCGGGCTTCAGGCTTGACGTATCGGACGAGCTCCCGGACAGCTTCATAAGACAGATGAGGACAACCGTAAAGGAGAAGACCGGCGGTGAGGGCGCCGTAATAGGCGAAGTCTGGGAAGATGCCTCCAATAAGTGCAGCTACGGCAATTACCGTGACTTCATGCTCGGCAATACCCACGATTCGGTCATGGGATACACATTCAGGCACATTCTCCTTGATTTCCTGGCAGGATATATAGATGCTGATATCGCGGATACGAGATTTGAGGGCTTCCGTGAGCGTTATCCCAAGGAAGCGTACTATTCCATGATGAATCTCGTTTCATCCCATGACGTTCCGAGGATAATGACCATGCTCTCAAGGCCGGAAGATACCGACGACCGTGATATCCAGAGAGGGTTCAAGGTCGATCCGATGTATTACGATACAGTATCGGCATTAGCGAAAATGGCATTTGCCTTCCAGACATGCTACATTGGCGCTTCCTGCATCTATTACGGTGATGAGATCCTGATGGAGGGATATAAGGATCCTTTCAACAGAAGGACATATCCGTGGAACAGGACAGATCTGAAGCAGCAGGATGCTCTCGCATACTTCAGGCGTATCGCAAGACTCAGGACCGAGAATCAGTGCCTTAAGACCGGATACTACAAGACCCTGATGGCTGAAGGCGGCACGTTCGCATTTGTAAGATACTTAAAAGAGGGCAGAGATGCCTTCGGCAATGAGGCATCGGGCAGCAGGGCTGTTGTATTCATAATGAACAGGTCGGATAAGCCGGTTTTCGTTGACGTGACTGAGCATTACGGGAGTTATGAATGCAGATATTCAGGTGACGGCAGTGACATTCATCACATATCCGAGCAGTTCATTTTGGGCGGCATTCAGGGCGGCACGAGGAAGATAGGGATAAGGCCGTTCGGTACCGCATTTTTGCTTTACTAAATCCTCATAATTCCTGTATTGATTTTTTATTTTATTGATATAATCTAAATGCCGACCTTAAGCGTCGGCATTTCTAATTTTTTGAAAGGCAGAGCCGCCAGTGAAGAAGACCCGTAACCGCCAGACTTTGAAGTTGCTCCTGACAACGGTTTTAGCAGCCGCAATGTCAGTAAATATAGCAGCTTGCAACGGACAAGGCACGGGTGAGACTCTGGATACTTTAGCTCCCGTCAGTACCGATGTCGAGCAGTCTGCGGCAACAACGGTCATCCTTGAGACCGTATCTACCGATCCGACGCCTACTTCAACGCCTACCATGACTCCGACACCTTCGCCGTCATTGGCACCCGAAGACCGCGTCGTTACCGTATCTTTTGCAGGTGACTGCACGCTTACACAGGATTACAGGTCAGGCAATAAATCCTTCGATAAGAAGGTAAACGGCGATATGGAATACTGCTTCCAGAATGCTGCCTCTATGTTCAAGAGCGATGACATGACGCTCGTAAATCTTGAAAATCCGGTAACTGACAAGACATCCCACAAGAATAACCAGTATGTTTTCCGTATGAATCCCGCTGACCTTGAGATGCTTACAAAGGCAGGCATCGAAGCCGTCAATATCGCAAACAACCATACCATGGATTTCTGGGAAGACGGCCTTAAGGACACCAGGAAGAACTTAGATGACAAGGGGATCTTATGGAGTGACGACAAATTCACGTCGATCTTTACCACAAGCAAGGGCATTAAGATCGGAATGGTCGGTCTGGGCAATGACACCAATGTATCTGCCGTAACCGGATTGATCGACGATCTTAGGAAGCAGGGCGCAGTGATAATCATCGCATCCTGCCATTTCGGTGCCGAGGGCGTCTATGAGCCTACGGCAAGGCAGAAGAAGATAGCCCACGAACTCATTGATTACGGCGTTGACATCGTTGTCGGTACACACCCGCACCGTCTCCAGCCGATAGAGAAGTATAAGGATCATTACATATTCTATTCGCTCTCGAACTTTTGTTTTGGTGGAAATTACTCATTAAAAGACCCCGATTCTGTAATAATTCAATGCGATTTTATTATGGACGCGGACGGCTCTAAATGCGTAGACTATAGACTGAGGGTTTATCCTTATTCTCAAACAACTACAAGACCCGGAAATGACTTCTGTCCTAAGCCCTATGCGTGGGAATCAGAGGACTATTTCAGGGTCATGAAGCGCCTTGAATGGGCGCAGGGCGACGAATAGTCCGACAAATATAAACAGGCAGGTATAAGATCATGGCTGACGGCAAAGTTTTGGTAGTTATGGGATCCGATTCCGATTTCCCCGTAATGGAAGGTTGTTTTAAGATGCTGAACAAGTTCGGCGTGGAGTTCAAGGCAACGGTAGCCTCAGCACACAGAACCCCTGATAAGGCTATGGCTCTTGCCAGAGGCGCAGAGGCCGAAGGCTTCAAGGTAATCATCGCTGCAGCAGGCCTTGCAGCTCACTTAGGCGGCGTTCTCGCTGCCAACACGGCACTTCCCGTAATCGGTGTTCCCTGTAAGGGCGGCGCGCTCGCAGGCGTTGATGCCCTTTATGCAACGGTTCAGATGCCTACCGGAATCCCTGTAGCAACAGTTGCAATCGACGGTGGCTCCAATGCTGCTATCCTCGCATGCCAGATGCTCGCGATCTCTGATCCTGAGCTTATGCAGAAGATCAAGGATTACAAGGCTGGCCTCGCATCTTCCGTTGAGGAGAGGGATGCCAGACTTCAGCAGAAGATCGCTGAAATGAATTAACGGATACTGAGAAATCATTATCTATATAGACACAATTTGAGTAAAGGACGGCTATAAACAGATGAGCGGAGTTTTCGGATGTTATGACATCAAGGGAAGCAAACAGGATGTAACAAGAGATACCTATTACGGTATTTTCTCGCTGCAGCACAGAGGACAGGAATCATGCGGTATCGCAGTTAATGACGACGGTTCATTCCTCGTACATAAGGCTTCCGGTCTAGTTACCGACGTATTCGATGAAGTTACATTATCTGCACTCGCAGGAACATGTGCTATCGGACACACAAGAGGCGGTTCGCCCAGAGAGAGCGGCACTGATGCCATCCAGCCTATCTCCATCAAGTCCAGAGTAGGTAATATCGCCCTTACATCTGATTCGGTCATCATGAATGCAAACAAGATCCGTGACGAGCTCAAGGATCAGGGCGCCATCTTCCAGACAAATACGGATTCCGAGATCATCCTCTCACTCTTTTCGAGAAACAGGATCAGAACAGAGGACTGCGAGCACGCTATCCTTGAGACGATGAAGGAGATCCACGGTGTTTATTCCATGATCTTCATGACAGAGGACAAGCTCATCGGAGTAAGAGATCCCTACGGAATCAGACCTTTGATCCTCGGAAAGCTCGGTGACAAGTACTATATCTCTTCCGAGTCATGCGCTCTCGATGCTATCGGATGCGAGACCATAAGAGACTTCCTGCCCGGTGAGATCATCACGATCTCCAAGGACGGCATGAGCTCCATTCTCTATAATGAAGCCAGCGAAAAGAAGGATGCCAAGGTATGCGTTTTCGAGTACGTATATGTCGCAAGACCTGACTCTGTCATCGATAAGATGTCAATCTTCGATTCAAGATACAGAGTAGGTATGGCGCTCGCAAAGGAGAGCCCTGCAGACGTTGATCTCGTAATCGGTGCACCTGACTCCGGAAATGCAGCTGCAGAAGGTTATGCAGCAGGTCTGGGCGTTCAGTACGGTGCAGGACTTCTCAAGAACAGATATGTAGGAAGAACCTTCATCAAGAGCACACAGCAGCAGAGAGAACTCGCCGTAAGGATGAAGTTCGCTGCTCTTAAGACAGCTATCAAGGGCAAGAAGATCGCCATCGTTGACGACTCACTCGTAAGAGGTACGACAACAAAGCACATCATCTCTTTCCTCCGCGAGAACGGCGCTTCCGAAGTTCACGTAAGACTTGCTTCTCCGCCGGTTAAGTTCGGATGCTGCTATGGCGTTAACGCTTCTTCTGAGACAGAGCTTCCTGCAAGCACAAAGACCGTAGAAGAGATCCGCGACATGATCGGTGCTGATTCACTCGCATACATCAGCCTTGATTCATTGAGAGCTTCACTTAACACGATCGACTGCGGCGTATGCTCTGCATGCTTCGACGGAGACTTCATCGCAGGCAAGCCTGAGGACGATGAGGAGTCGATCCACAAGGTAAAATACAACTGATATTGTTCCTCTCGCCGGGTCCTCCGCGCGGACGATGTCCGCTTGTGCGGAAAGGCTCGCGGAATCAATATCAGCTGATCCGTAAAACACATGATTACAGGAGACTACATTAATGAAGATCGCAGTATTTGTGTCGGGTGGCGGAACTAATCTTCAGGCCATCATCGACAATACCAAGGATGGTATCTTAAAGGATATCGAGATAGCACTCGTACTGTCATCTTCCAAAGATGCCTATGCGCTCGAGAGGGCGGCAAATAACGGCATCAAATCTGTCGTAGTATCCAAGAAGGACTTTGATTCCGTTGAAGACTGGGACGAGGCTGTCGTAAAGGAAGTCGACGAGTCCGGCGCTGAACTGATCGTTCTTGCCGGATACCTTTCGCTGATGGGACCCAAGGTCGTATCAAAGTACTCCAACCGCATCATCAATATACATCCGGCTCTCATTCCTTCATTCTGCGGTGCAGGCATGTACGGAATAAGACCGCACCGGGCCGCTCTTGCAAAGGGTGTTAAGGTGTCGGGTGCCACGGTCCATTTCGTAAATGAGAATTATGATGAGGGACCGATCCTGCTGCAAAAGGCCGTTGACGTCTTAGCTGACGATACTCCGGAGACATTGCAGAGGAGGATAATGGAGCAGTGCGAGTGGAAGATCCTTCCTCAGGCAATAAGGCTTATTGCTGACGGCAGGGTAGAGATAAAGAACAACATCTGCTATATCAAATGAATCAGTTATTAAATTTTGGAGGTGCTATATGATCACACAGAACCTGGGCAAGATCTTAAAGGAAAATGCTTATCCCGGAAGAGGAATCGTAATCGGTAAGTCCGATGACGGTAAGTATGCTGTTACTGCTTACTTCATCATGGGAAGAAGCGTCAACTCAAGAAACAGAGTTTTCACCGCAACTGAAGACGGAATCAAGACTGAGGCTTTCGATCCTTCGCTTCTTACTGATCCGCACCTCATCATCTATTCACCCGTAAGAGTTCTTGGCAACAAGACGATCGTTACAAACGGAGACCAGACAGATACCATCTATGAGCTCATGGACAAGCAGATGACTTTCGAGCAGTCCTTAAGAGGCAGAGAGTTCGAAGACGACGCTCCGAACTATACGCCCAGGATCTCAGGCATCATGCACGTTGAGAACGGCACATATAATTTCGCAATGTCCATCCTTAAGAGCGATGACGGCGATCCGGATTCATGCGAGCGCCATACATTCACATATACAAATCCCAAGGCAGGCATCGGCAGATTCATCCATACATACATGGGTGACGGCAGCCCCTTGCCGTCTTTCGAAGGCGAGCCTGAGAAGGTAGAGCTTTCAGGTGACATCGATACTTTCACAAACGAAGTATGGACAAGCCTCAACGAAGACAACAAGGTATCTCTTTTCGTACGCTACATCGACATAGCTACAGGCGAAGCAGAGACAAGGATCGTAAACAAGAACGTTTAATCAATGAATCAGTAAAAGGAGAATGACAATGTCTAACGAGATGCAACTCAAGTACGGATGCAACCCCAACCAGAAGCCTTCCAGGATCTTCATGAAAGACGGATCAGAGCTTCCCATCACAGTATTGAACGGCAAGCCCGGTTATATCAACCTCTTGGACGCTTTCAACGGCTGGCAGCTTGTTAAGGAATTAAAGGAAGCAACAGGCCTTCCGGCAGCAACTTCCTTCAAGCACGTTTCACCTGCAGGCGCTGCTGTAGGCAAGCCCCTTTCCGAGACAGAGGCTAAGATCTACTTCGTAGATGATCTTGGCGAACTTTCTCCCATCGCATGCGCTTATGCAAGAGCAAGAGGCGCTGACAGAATGTCTTCTTACGGCGACTTCACGGCTCTTTCCGATACCTGCGACGCTATCACGGCTACAATGCTCGCAAGAGAAGTATCCGACGGCATCATCGCTCCCGATTACACCGAAGAAGCTCTTGAGATCTTAAAGACAAAGAGAAAGGGCACATATAACGTAATCAAGATCGACCCTTCCTATAAGCCCGCTCCGATCGAGACAAAGGACGTCTTCGGCGTTACTTTCGAGCAGGGAAGAAACGAGTTCGAGATCAACCACGCTCTCCTGGACAACATCGTTACTGACACCAAGGACATCCCTGAGGATAAGAAGATCGACCTTTTGATCTCCCTTATTACTCTTAAGTACACACAGTCCAACTCCGTCTGCTACGTTAAGGACGGCCAGGCAATCGGCATTGGCGCAGGACAGCAGTCCAGGATCCACTGCACAAGACTTGCAGGCCAGAAGGCTGATAACTGGTGGCTCAGACAGAGCCCTCAGGTATTGGGTCTCCAGTTCGTTGATGACATCAGAAGACCTGACAGAGACAACGCAATCGACGTTTACATCTCTGACGAGTATGAGGACGTTCTCGCAGAAGGTACATGGCAGAACATCTTCAAGGTTAAGCCCGCTGTATTCACAAGAGAAGAGAAGAAAGCATGGCTCGCCAAGAACGACAACGTAGCTCTCGGTTCAGACGCATTCTTCCCCTTCGGCGACAACATCGAGCGTGCTCACAAGAGCGGCGTTAAGTACATCGCAGAACCCGGCGGTTCCATCCGTGACGACCATGTCATCATGACATGCAATAAATACGGCATTGCAATGGCATTCACCGGAATGAGATTGTTCCACCATTAATATTGTTTTACACTAGGGCTGTCTCTTATGAGGCAGCCCTTTTTTTATTTTGGGAGGTAAACATGGAAGACGATAAGAAGATCACTGAAGTTACAGAGAATAATGCTCTTGAGCCCGCAACAGCGAAAACTGAACCTGCTCCTGCAGCAGCGCCTTTTGAGGCCGCACCCGGGCCTGTAAAGGACGCATCTGATAAGAAAGGCAAGGCAGGAAAGACTGACGGCCCGACGGAGACGGAACTTCTTGCCGAAATGGTCAAGCTTCAGAAGAAAACAGCAAAGAGAACAGGTGTCGTAGCCTTCTCAATGATCGTCATTGCCGCTGTTGTCCTCGCTTCAGCTGTCCTGATCGTACCCAAGGTCATGACGACCCTTATGGCCGCCGAGACGACTTTAGAGCAGGCTACTACGCTCATGGGTGATGTCAAGAACTCCCTTGACGGCATGAATAAGATGATCTCAAATGTCGATACAGTCCTGACCGACAATACCGAAGCAATGTCTGACGCCATCAAGAAGATCGGCGATATCGACATAGACGGCCTTAATGATTCCATCAAGAAGCTTAACGGCGCCGTAGACAGCCTGAACAAGATAGTCTCGCCTTACAGCAGGAGACAGTAAGAAAGCCGTACGGGTTAATTCAAACGGAACAGAAATAAAATAAACCGTGTATGGGTTAACTTAACTGAACAAAAATAAAACACCCCACCGTATGAGTTAATTGCCGCAGGCAATTACTGTCCGAAATACGGGGGGTGTTTTTAGTTCTGGAGCCAAAGGCGGGAATCGAACCCGCGACCTATTCATTACGAGTGAATTGCTCTACCCCTGAGCCACTTTGGCGTGCCATAAAAATATACCCATTTGGAAGTTACGTGTCAAGTGAAAGAAAGGCAAGTAAACGGCATAAGAATGATATAATTGATTTATCGGAGGAAAAATCGGTGAAAGCGCTAAAGATCTTTAAGAAAGCTGTCAGTGTGATTTTGTGCCTGTCATTGTCGGGTGCGCTTTTCACGGGCTGCAAAAAGAGCGATGATCTTTTCCCTTCGATTATTTCCGAGAGCGAAGATTCAGAACCGTCTGATGAACCGGATCAGACCTCCGGTACCGATGAAGGAAATGAGATCTGCCAGCTTGAAGTGGCGCTGCCTTATTCTGATCTTACTATCCAATATCTCGCGGCAATGCTTTACTGCAAGAATAACGGACTTTGGGACAGTTCCGAGACGGGACTTACGATCAGCACCGATTATCTGTCATCTGTCGCATCCAATTACGTCATTACCAACATCGGATGCGGCAGCACGGGAGTCAATCTTGATACCGTAAAGGGCTGGAAGGCTTCGGGCAGTGAGCCGGACCTGTTCCTTGCCCAGGACAGCGCCGGCATCTACAAGGCAGGATATGCCGAGACACTTAATGAGCACCTGGCTGACAGCAAGTATCTTACCGCCCAGCAGGTGTATTCAGGCGCTCTGACCGCTGATTCCGAAGACGGAATTTTCTTTGCGGTTCCGCATTTCTGTTCGGCTAAGATCGTTATGGGCAATACGGAATATATTCCTTCAGGCATAGGAAAACTCCAGACTAAGAATACTACCGAGAACCTTAAGACTTATCTTGAAGCGATAAAGAAAGAGCACAGAGGCGTTGCAGGGTTTGCATCGGCTTATGAGCTTATTCCTTATCTTGGTTCCGCATTTAACAAAGATGTCCCGACCTCTTATATGGTCAGCGATGAATATACCATGGACAAGATCGCAGCAGGGAAAGTGATCAAAGATGCTGCATCTTATGTCAGGAGCCTCTATTCGGATTCTCTGGCTCAGGACCAGATCGACGGAGCAGATCCGATCTATTCGAGAAAGGCTGCTCTGTGGGTCGATTCATCGGCGAATATAAGGGCCTGGGCAGATTATTATCCGGGAAGCTTATATCTCTTGCATTTGCCTTGCAATGATGCAACTAATGTCGGCGTTCCTTATATAAGCACTTATTCTCTGTGTGTTGCGAAAGATTCCGGAAGCAAGGACTTTGCTTCAGAGTTTGCGGCATTTATATCTTTCGATACTGATGCCCAGCTCCTGATCTACAGGCTTGAGGACATGACAGGCCTTATGCCGCTCACGAGAAATGATGCTGTATGGGAACTGATCTCATCAAATAAGATCTTCGGACACATGGCCTCAGACTTCCATCAGATCATGGATAATGCGGTTTACTGTCCTGATTCTTTTGACAGCAAGGTCTTTTCGAAGACCAATGAATATACGGCAGAATATGTAAAGCAGAATGATGAGTTTGATCCGGAGAAATGCTATGGCTGACAGAATTGTTCTTCGTAAGATCCTTATTTCAGACAGCTCCGAGCTTCGTAAGCGCGGCCTCATGGAGGGTACATTAAAGCTCATTGAGGATGACATCAGAGCCCTGGGAACGGGAAGTCAGGGCGAAGCGATGCTCGCTTTAAAGGATGAGGTCATCTATGCTCTTATAAAGCTCTTCAGGCCCGACAGGAAGAAGTGCAGGGCTCACATAGACTTTGTCTTCACCAACGATGCCAATGCAGATACGCAGAGCGGCGTTGTTGATGAGGTCTTAAGATACTGTTTCCTTGAAGAGTACTATCACAAGGTAACCGTCATCTGCAATCACGGCAACGAAGGCTTAGAGCGCATCCTTCTTGGCGCAGGCTTCATGCAGGAAGCGGTCTTAAGGGACGAGGTTAGGATTAAGAACGGCTTTGAGGACGCAGGCCTTTACGCGATGCTCTCTTATGAATATCCCAGATATAACGTCTGTTTCGTGCCCTTCGAAAGGGGTGTGGCAGTGGTTACGGGCGGCATAGATTACATTGATTCCGTTAAACTCTTCCACTACGGGCAGCAGATAGATGACCCGTTCATCAATAATGTCGCTTCAAGCCTGGAGCTTCTTGATTCGAACGGCGGTCTGATGAGAAATGATGACGGCATCTACAATCTCGAGAAGGACCAGCTCGATTATCTGCCGGCAGAACTTGCCAAGGCATATGTCGAGCTTAAGGAATATTTCGACAGCAACAGGGCAGGCTTTGACATCAATGTCGTATTCAATACCGGAACGCCTTTCCAGAAGAAGGTATGGAACGCGCTTAATTCCATCCCGTATGGAGGCACCGCAAGTTATGAAGACATAGCGCTTATGTTAACTGACGGAAAGCTCTCTGAGGCGCGCAAAATCACGAGAGCCGTCGGAAGCGCATGCTCTGATAACCCTGTAGCGGTCATAGTTCCGTGCCACCGCGTAATCGGTAAGGACGGAAGCATCGTCGGCTATTCCGCCGGTATCGACATTAAGGACTATCTGCTCTTGCATGAGAGCTTTACGGCGGTAACACCGCTCATATCCAAGGAGGTATAACACTAGTGGCTAAACACGATAAAGTAGCAGTCGGGGTTTCGACTATCCTTAATCCCGTACCTGTTGTTATGGTTTCATCAGGAAGCAAAGAGGGCAAGGCGAACATCATGACCGCTGCCTGGGCAGGAACGGTCAATTCCGAACCGCCTATGATCTCGGTAAGCATCAGGAAATCAAGATATTCACATAAGCTCATCTCTGAGACAGGTGAGTTTGTCGTAAACCTCGTATCCAAATCCCTTTGCAAGGCCTGTGATTACTGCGGCGTCAGAGGCGGCGAAAACGAAGACAAGTTCAAGTCCTGCGGCCTTACACCCGTTAAGGCAGAGGGCCTTGAATATGCTTATGCGATAAAGGAAGCGCCGGTATCGATCTCCTGTGTCGTCAAGAGCGTCACAGAGCTCGGTTCACACGATATGTTCATCGGCGAGATAAAGAGTGTCACCGCAGATTCCTATCTTCTCGATCAGAACGGCAAGCTCTGTCTGGAGAACGCCAGACTTGTGGCATATAATCACGGAGAATATTATCTCTTGGGAGAGAAACTCGGATTCTTCGGTTATTCCGTAGCCAAAGAAGACGTGATCAAGAGAAGAATGGGAAATGATACAAAGAAGGGCAAGAAATGAAGTTCATTGGCATAAAGAAAGTCCACGAAGGACGTTTTATAACATCTTATAACGCTGAGTATGAGACAAATCTGGGCAATAAGAAGGTCTATGAGATGGTCTCAAGAGATAAGAATATTACGAGTCTTGAAGACATCGCGCGCGAAAAGTGTGACGCTGTAGTGCTCATCATCACGAGCACTGACGGTGAGCGCCTTCTTCTCAATAAAGAGTACAGAATGGCAGTCGGAGGCTTTGCTTATAATTTCCCGGCAGGCCTTATCGATGAAGGCGAGACACCTGATGTCGCAGCTGCAAGAGAACTTTGGGAAGAGACCGGATTAAAGCTCGTAGAGATCGATGAAGTTCTTCCGATGAGCTTTTCGGGCGTCGGCATAACAAATGAGAAGAGCTGCTGTGTTCTGGGCAAGGCTGAAGGCGAGTTCGCGCCCAGCACTTCGGACGAGGAAGAGATAGAAGCACGCTGGTATACCAAAGAAGAAGTAAGAGAACTTCTCAAGCAGACCAACCTGGCTGCAAGGACTCAGGCTTACTGCTACTGGTGGGCCAGAAGCTGATTTCACATCTGACAAGTAAAAATACTTGACACGCCTATAAAGCTTTGTTATTATGTGCAGGCTTGTAATTTAGGAGGCGTGCCTTTAAATGCGTGAAAAGTCAGTAAGAACAGACCTTTTGCTCGATTTTTACGGCAATCTCCTTACGCCCAAGATGAGGCGCACCTGTGAGAGCTATTATAACGATGACCTGACTTTGGCAGAGATCGCCGAAGCTGAGGGGATCTCAAGGCAGGGCGTGCACGATACGGTCAAGAGGGCGGAGAAGCAGCTTGAGGAATATGAGGAGAAGTTAGGGCTTCTCGCACTTTTCGAGAAGCAGCAGGCAAAAGCAAAAAAGGCTCTGGCGCACATTAAGAGCGGTGACAGCGATAAGGCTGCCGAAGAGCTTGAAGAACTGATAGAGGAAATGTAAGAACGTGTTTGAGAGCTTATCTGAAAAGCTTCAGAATATAACCTCGAAGATGCGCGGCAAGGCCCGCGTAAGCGAGAGCGACATCAAGGAGATGATGCGTGAGATACGCATGGCTCTCCTCGAGGCAGACGTAAACTACGGCGTTGTTAAAGAATTCGTAGCTGATATGACCGAGAAGTGCAAGGGCGCTGATGTTCAGGAGTCCTTTACGCCCGGCCAGCAGATAGTAAAGATCGTAAGAGATTCTTTGACAGAACTCTTAGGCGGTGAAGAGGGCGAAGAGAAGCTCAAGGTTTCCGATACGGGATTTAATATCATAATCCTCTACGGTCTCCAGGGTGCAGGTAAGACAACAACTGCAGCAAAACTCGCTAAGCTCTTGAAGGAGAACGGCAAGAAGCCTATGGTCGTTTCCGTCGACGTTCACAGACCTGCTGCTGCCCAGCAGCTCAAGGTCTTAAGTGACGCGGTTGGCGTTGACTGCTATATCGATCCTGAAGAGAAGGATGCCGTTAAGATCGCAAAAGACGGTGAAGGCAGGGCAAGATACATGCTTTGCAATTACCTGATCATAGATACAGCAGGACGTACGGTCGCTGACGAAGAACTCATGGAAGAGTTAAGAGACATCGCTGCAGCCGTTAACCCTACGGAAAAGCTCCTCGTAGTCGATGCGATGATCGGTCAGGAAGCGGTAAATGTCGCTCAGCTCTTCGAGCAGAACATCGGCATGGACGGCTTCATCATGACAAAGCTCGACGGCGATGCCAGAGGCGGTGCTGCTTTATCCATCCGTAAGCTCACGAGCAAGCCTATCAAGTACATCTGTACGGGCGAGAAGGTAGATGCCATCGAGAAGTTCTATCCTCAGCGTATGGCTGACAGGATCCTCGGCATGGGTGACGTCGTAAGCCTCATCGAGAAGGCGCAGGCCAACATCGACGAGGAAGAAGCCCGCAAGACGATGGAACGCATGATGGGCAGCGGTTATAACCTCGATGACCTTTATGACCAGTTCGCTCAGATGAAGAAGATGGGTTCGCTTAAAGATCTCGTAGGCATGATGCCCGGTGCGGCAGGCAAGATAAGCGATGAGGAGCTTGACGATAAGATCGTTGACAGACAGATGGCCATCATCACTTCAATGACCAAGAAGGAGAGAAGATCACCTTCGATCCTTAATGCCAGCAGAAGAAAGAGGATTGCCGCAGGTGCCGGAGTACAGGTATCTGATGTAAATAAGCTCATCACACAGTATGAGCAGACTGCGAAGATCATGAAGCAGTTCAGTAACGGCAAGGGCGGCTTCAAGATGCCTAAGGGATTCGCGAAGCAGGCTGCAAAGATGGGCCTTAAGGGCGGCGGCATGGGTAACATGGGCGGCATGGGAGGCCTTGGAAATATGGGAGGCATGTCAGGCCTGGGTTCCGGTATGCCTCAGGGCCTTGGAAGCTTCAGGGCGCCGAAGGAAGATACTGATGATTCTCCTTTCGTTCCCGCAGGAAGACGCGACCGCAAGAAGAAGCGCAAGGGCAGAAGATAAAGTCGATCCCGTCATAGATATGGCGTAGATTATAAAAAATACAATATTTTTTTGGAGGAAAACAAAATGGCAGTAAAGATTCGTTTAAGAAGAATGGGTAAGAAGAAGGCACCTTTCTATCGTGTAGTTGTTGCTGATTCCAGATACCCCAGAGACGGACGTTTCATCGAGGAGATCGGTTTATATGATCCCATGAAGGAAACAGACAGCGTTAAGATCGATGCTGATGCAGCAAAGAAGTGGATCGCTAACGGAGCTCAGCCCACAGATACAGTAAAGTCTCTTCTTAAGAAGCAGGGTATCATCTGATCAACTTTTCAGCTGATACTAAAATAATAGGAAGGAGAGCTTTATATGGACGATTTATTGGTTTATATCGCCAGGGAACTTGTCAGCAATCCCGATGAGGTAAACGTAAAGAAGACAGAGCGCGGAAACACTGTTGTTTTCGAGCTGTCCGTTGCTCCCGAAGATACAGGAAAGATTATCGGCAAGAACGGTAAGAGAGCTCAGGCTATCCGTTCCATCATGAAGGCTAAGTACCTCAAAGAAGGTAAGCGTGTAATAGTCGATATTGTAGGCTGATTCTTTTGGATAAACTCATCATTATTGGAAAGATTACCGGCGCGCACGGCGTCCGTGGGGAACTCAAAGTGTTCCCGCTTACGGACGACCCGCGCCGTTTCCTTAAGCTTAAGGAATGCATAATCTGCGGGCAGAATTTCGAGAAGCCCGAAGATTCATCATGTACGTCTGCAAGAATCGACAGAGGCAGCGTGCTCTTAAAACTCGACGGTGTCCTTGACAGAGACAAGGCAGAGCTTTTGCGCGGCCGTTTTATCGCCGTACAAAGGGAGAATGCCGTAAAGCTCAAGAAGGACAACTATTTCATCACTGACCTTAAAGGTCTTAAAGTAATAGATGATGACAGGGGAGATCTGGGCAACGTTATCGACTGTTTTGCGACAGGTCCCCAGTTCACGCTCGAAATAAAAAGGGAGAATAAGAAGAAAAATCTCATGCTCCCGTTTGTTAAAGTCTATTGTTATGAAGTCGATATAGAGGCAGGTTACATCAAGTGCAGACTGCCCGAAGGCCTCTATGAATTATACGACTGATATTTAATTAACTTTCTCCTTAAGATACTCGTGCATAGCCTGGTAGCTTATGGCTTTTGAATCCAGAGAGGATACCTTTGTCTTTAAGCTGTCTCCGCATACAAAGGCATACTGGTACAGACTGTCTATGGAGTTGATTATCTCCTCTGCTTTGGCATTGAAGTCCTGCTCGGATACTCCGTTGTCGTTTACCTTGTAATTCTTGTAAGAGTTGGAAGCGTCGTCTGTATAGGATACGAAATAAACTGCCGATTCAACAGGCACAAGTTCCTTGCCGTCGAAAGAATATACGGTATAGGTCATGTATTCATCCTTGTTTCTCGGGCAGTCGATAATAACAAGCTTTCCGTCAGCTGTTGTTCCGACGACAACGCCGCGTGCGGCTTCCGCCTGCATGTTCAGGGAATCAACGGTAAGTATGACCTTTGAATCTTTTTCTGACTCATTGTATGAATATACTTCAAGTACTGCGCTGAGGTTATCCTGTCCTTCCATGACGATAAGTTCTTCTATTCCGTCACCTGTAAGGTCAGCAAGTGCGCAGGGTGTGTTTTCCGTCGGGAAGAGCCAGTTGGAATCTTCATGACCGATGATCATCCAGTCGTACTTTTCCGCCTTCAATTCAACGTTTTCGAGGCATGCAAGAAGGGAACTGTAAGCATAGATCTTATTGTTCCCAGCTTCAGACACCGAAGTGCTTGCAGCAGTAACTGACGTATTTGCCGCAGCATCTCCCGATGTACTTGCAGCTGTATAAACAGGCTGCTTAAAAGCGCATCCCGTAAAGGTCATAAGCGTTGCGGCAGATATAATAGCCGCACCCCAAGTATTCGATATCTTTTTCATAAGCGACCGTCCTTTCATTCCCATATATATCATTGACTTTATTTTATTTCAGTTCAGAATAGATTCTGCATCGCTTCAAAGGCAAAACGCAGGCAAACAGTTTACCACTGTTTTACAAAATGTGGGCGTCAAGGTTTTTTGTAAATCGAAAACAGCCCTTGATTATGATATTATCTCATTTGGAGTAAGCTGCGTAACGCAGTATATAAGGGAGGTACAGATTATGGGCAGAGGCGGCGGAGGCGGTGGTTCACACCACAGCTCACATCATTCGAGCAGCCATACACATCATTCGAGCAGTTCATCTTATCATTCATCAAGATCATCTTATTCACACAGCTCAAGAAGCAACAGCAACTACCGTTCGAACGGCAGTTACGGCGGAGGATCTTCCGGCGGTGGATGCAGCGGGTGCTTTGGCACGCTTGTTTCAATGATCTTCATTTTCTTCGCTGTAGGCGTTGCTGTATTTGCACTGGCTCAGAGGACAGGAACAGAGCTTGATATTCCGTTCGTAAACTATTTCCTGATCGAGCGTTCCACTGCCAACAGGGAGCCGCTTCCTTCAGCCAAGTGCGATCCTATAGATACTTGGTATCAGGATGACTGGGGCGACTGGATCGATGAGACAGGCGAAGAGGATGCGCTTATTAAAGGTCTTAAGTATTTCTATGAGAAGACCGGCGTCCAGCCTTATCTCTGGATCACGGGTGAAGACGGCCAGAACTATAAGTATCAGGAGACAGTAGAGCAGCTCGGTGAAGATAGATATAAGGAGATGTTCGGCGATGACGAAGGTCATGTCATCATCATCTTCCGCGAGTATCCTAACGCTTCGAGCGAATATATCTGCACCGTAACGCCGGGTTATGACGCAGAGACCCAGGTAATGGATGAGCAGGCAAGAGAGATCGTTCTGGACTTCATCGATTACTACTACACGGACAGTGAGATGAACGAAGGCCAGTTCTTTGGAACAGCCTTCGAAAAGGCCGGCGACCGCATCATGATGAAGCAGCTCTCATTCCGCCAGATGGGCATTATCGCAGCTGTAGCGGTCATCCTTGTGATCGGCATCGTCATTGTTGCCAACATCGTCAAGAAGCGTAAGATCGCCGTTGCCAAGCAGAAGACATTGCAGGCTCAGGAGCAGGCAAAACAGGCTAAGGCTGTTGCAGATCAGAAGAAGACCGACTTTGACCGCAAGAAGTATGAGGATAATCTTGAGACACAGTATGTTGCCGTCAACTGTCCTAACTGTGGTGCGAGCAACATAAAGATCCGTAAGACTACCGTCGGCTACTGCGATTACTGCGGTACTGCGATCAAGGTCGATCAGGACGGCAACGTCACTATTTCGAGCGGAGATCAGGCTGATACATGAACTTCTATGTAGCGACATTATTTCCCGAGCAGGTAAGCACGTATCTTAATACGAGCATTACAGGCAGAGGCATCGCCAAGGGCGCTATCTCATTGGAGTGCATCCAGATGAGAGACTACGCGCCCAATAACTACGGCCGCGTTGATGACACGATCTACGGCGGCGGTACCGGTATGATGATACGTCCTGAACCTGTTTTCGGAGCCTTCGAAAAGGCAGTCGAACTCTGCGGCGGTAAGAAGCCTCACACGGTTTATATGTCACCGAAAGGTCAGGTCTTCAACCAGGCAAAGGCTCATGAACTTGCTTCATATGAGAACCTGCTTATCGTGTGCGGTCACTACGAAGGAATCGATGCGCGCGTGATCAATGAGATCTGCGACGAGGAGATCTCGATCGGAGACTATGTGCTTACAGGCGGAGAGACAGCGGCCATCGTTGTTATCGATGCCGTTGCAAGGCTGGTGCCGGGCGTTCTTCCTAATGAAGAGGCCTATACCAACGAGTCACATACAGACGGAATGCTCGAAGCACCCCAGTATACAAAGCCTCCGGTCTGGCACGGCAAGGAAGTTCCTGAAGTCCTTAAAAACGGCAATGACGCTGCAATTGCAGACTATAACCGCATTGCGGCACTGGTCGATACATGGCACAACAGGCCCGATATGCTTGACAAGTTGGACATTTCCGAAAGTGATTGGGCAAAAATGCTTGCCTTTGAAAGAGGCATGTGCTAAAATTCTCCAGTTATCAGGGTGGTCCTCTGCCACTATCCAGGCAAGAACATCTGCAGGAAAGTGAGGAAATGAACAATATGGATTTAGTAAAAGTCATCGAGAGCGAGAATATTCGCAACCAGTATCCTGAAGTAGAAGTCGGCGACTTCGTAAAGGCTCACCTTCTCATCAAGGAAGGCGCTAAGGAGCGTATTCAGGTATTCGAAGGCTATGTCATCGCAAGAAAAGGTTCCGGCCTTTCTGAGACAATAACAATCCGCCGTGTATCTTATGGTATCGGCGTAGAGAGAATTCTCCCTGTAAACTCACCCAAGATCGATCACATCGACGTTATTCGTAAGGGTAAGATCAGAAGAGCAAAGCTTTATTATCTCCGCGATCGTCAGGGCAAGGCTGCAAAGATCACACAGAAGATCTGATCGCAGGCTTCAAATCGAATTTCTTCAGGCTGTCTCAAGTGAGGCAGCCTGTTTTGTGTTGTTAGCATTTCGGCAGACGATAGAAGTTCAGAAGAACCTGCATTTCACATATTGTGTTAAAATCTGTTGGTAAGAAAAACATTGGAGTCCATATGGCAGAGAAAAAGAATGACATTAACTGGTTTCCGGGGCACATGAGAAAGGCCTTGAACGAGACGGGCGAGAGATTAAAGCTCGTCGATATCGTTTATGAGACGTGTGACGCGAGAATACCTTTTTCGAGCAGGAATCCGGAACTCGATAAGATAATAGGATCCAAGCCGAGGATCGTTATCCTTAATAAGGCTGACCTGGCAGATCCCGCGAAGACTTCGCGCTGGATCAGCAGTTTTGAGTCTGACAATACACGCGCATGCGCGCTCGAGAGTACGCATAAGAAGGGCTTCGACAGGCTTAACAGCATCACTATGGAGATGATGAAGGATAAGCTCGAGAAGGCCGCTGAGAAGGGCAGGATCGGCCGTCCTGTAAGAGTAATGGTGGTAGGTGCGCCGAATACCGGAAAGTCCACGATAATCAACGCCCTGGCAGGCAAGAAAGCTGCCGTTACAGGCGATAAGCCCGGCGTTACCAAGGATTTCAAATGGATCATGACGGGTGGCAGATTAGAGCTCATGGACATGGCAGGCGTGCTGTGGCCCAGGATCGCAAATGCGAAGAGCGGCATATGCCTTACGGCTCTTGGCTCCGTGAAGGAAGAGATAACCGATGTCGTCAAGGTCGCTTATGAGACCATGAAGATCATGATCGGCGTTTATCCTGAGCTTATAAGTGAACGTTACGGCGTGGATGTCGATATAAAAGAATCTGAAGACGAAGGTTATTATCAGGATCCTTATTATGACCTTTTCCTTGCGATGGCAAAGAAGAGGGGCTGCATCATGAGCGGCGGAAGGATCGACGAGGAGCGTTTTGCAAGGCTCTTCTTGAATGACTTAAGAGAAGGCAGGATGGGAAGGATAACGTTGGAACTTCCTGAGGATTTTAAGTAACAGAGGATAAAGGAATGGCCAAACTTACAGAAGAACAACTTACCGCTAAGTATGAAGCGATGTATGAATATGAGAAAGACTGCTTTGCCAAAGGATTCAAGATGGTGGGCGGCATTGACGAAGCAGGAAGAGGGCCTCTTGCAGGGCCTGTTGTTGCGGCTTGCTGCATTCTTGATCCCAATGTGAAGATCCTGGGTCTGGACGATTCGAAAAAGCTTTCCGAGAAAAAGAGGGAAGAGCTTTTCGCAGTCATAAAAGAGAAGGCAAAGGCTTACGCGATATGCGCGATCGGGCCTGAAGAGATCGATGAGATCAATATCCTCGAAGCAACGAAAAAGGCGATGAGGAACTGCGTAAAAGAGCTTGCTGCCAAAGGCATGTCTCCTGACATTCTCCTCATCGACGCGGTCAATCTTTCCGGCACGGGACTTGATGTCATACCGATCATAAAGGGTGATGCAAAATCCGATTCTATCGCTGCCGCATCGATCCTTGCGAAGGTAACAAGGGACCACATGATGATGGAGTATGACGTGCAGTATCCGGGCTACGGATTCGCTAAACATAAAGGCTACGGCACCAAAGATCACTATGCTGCAATACGCGAAAAAGGCATGACTCCGATACACAGAAGATCATTCCTTAAAGTCATTCACTAATCAAGGTGTTGTGACATTTTTCGAAAAGTATTGACTTTGTGGCAAAGTTTAAGTATTATATCGCTCGTGAAAGAAGAACATCCGTTTCTCACCTCAAGCGGCAATAAGCTTGTAAAGAGGTAAATAACTAGATAATTAACCTATTTTTTGAGGGGTTGCCATTAAGGCAGGGTAGTTATGAGAGAACGGATTTTATCCGTTCTTTTTTTATGTAGTTTAAAGTAAGTCTTAAACAAGGAGGTGGCTACCATCGCTAAGACCAATGATAATCAGATGATTAACGGAGCTATCAAGTTCCCTCAGGTTCGTCTCATTGACGCAGAAGGACAGATGATCGGTGTGGTTCCGATCGAGGAAGCTCTCAAGAGTGCTGAAGAAGCTGATCTTGATCTCGTCTGCATCTCACCCAATCCTGATAACCCGGTTTGCCGTGTAATGGATTACAACAAGTTCCTTTTCGAGAAGGGTAAGAGAGAGAAGGAAGCAAAGAAGAAGCAGAAGGAGACAGAACTTAAGGAAGTCGGCTTAAAGCTTACAACAGACGTTCACGATGTCGAAGTAAAGCGCAAGATGGTAATTAAGTTCCTTTCGGCAGGCGACAGAGTTAAGGTTAACATCCGATTCAGAGGCCGCGAGATGGCTTTCCAGAATAAAGGTTTCGAAGTGCTCGACACATTTGCACAGAGCGTAACCGAATACGGATCAGTAGACAGGCCGCCGAAGTTAGAAGGCAGGAACATGGTAATGTACCTGTCACCGGCAAAGAAAAAATAATTTAGGAGGAATGATAATATGCCCAAGCAGAAAACACACACTTCTTCAAAGAAGAGATTCAAGGTTACAGGTACCGGTAAGGTTCTCCACAAGCAGGCATTCAGAAGCCACATTTTAAGCAAGAGACCTACTAAGAGAATGAGACACTTGAGACACAACCAGGTATGCTCAGATCAGAATGCAAGAATCATCAAGAAGATGATCCCTTACGCTTAATTGCTTAGAATTTAGGAGGACAAGAATATGTCAAGAGTTAAAAGAGGAATCCGCACAAGAGCGCGTCATCATAAGATTTTAAAGGCAGCAAAGGGCTACTGGGGTCACAAGAGCAAGCTTTTCAAGGTTGCTAACCAGCAGGTTCTCAAGTCCGGCAACTATGCTTACAGAGACAGAAGAAACAAGAAGAGAGAGTTCAGAAGACTCTGGATCGTTCGTATCAACGCTGCTTGCCGTTTGAACGACATCAACTACTCCAGATTCATGAACGGCCTCAAGAAGGCTGGTATCGAGCTTGACCGTAAGGTTCTTTCCGATATCGCAGTTACAGATGCAGCAGGTTTTACTTCTCTCGTTGAGAAGGCTAAGGCAGCTCTCTGATAGCTAACTTAATCTGAATTTAACTGACTGCGTGGGATCATTCCCGCGCAGTTTTTTATTGGCGGATCTGAGTTTTGAAGTGATTTTTCAGGGTTTTGTTCAGGGTTACCCTGAAAAGCAGCCGGAATGGCTATTGAATAACGATATATTTTCCGGGTAAAGTTCCGGGTTACCCTGAAAAGCAGCCTGAAGTATTTGCGGCAATTAAGGTTTTCGAAGCCAAAAAACCAATATACATCGAATCTGTTATAATTATCTGGATTTAAAGGAGACTATCAAAGTGCAGATCATCACCAGCCGTGACAATCCGAACGTTAAGCGTATCGCAAAGCTTGCCAAGAGATCTGAGGCCAAAAAGGAAGGCCTTATCTATCTTGAGGGAACGCGTCTTTGCGAGGAAGCTTTGTCGAGCGGACAGACTGCCAGAGAAGTGATCGTCACCGAAGATAAGATCTCCTGGGCAAAGGAATTCACGCCGGATATCGAACCACTCGTATTAAGCAAAGAAGTTTTTACGAAGATATCACAGACCGTAAATCCGCAGGGCGTTGCGATAGTTATCAAAGAGCCTCTCATTGGCGCAGAGATCCCGCAGAAAGGTGACGGTAAAGATATCTATGTCGTTCTCGAGAATACACAGGATCCGGGCAATCTCGGCACGATAATCAGGATGGCTGACGCATTCGGCCTTACTGCTGTGGTAATAAGCCCCACTACATGCGATCCTTATAACGATAAGGTCATCAGGGCAACGATGGGATCCATATGGCATATCCCTGTCGTAAGAAAGACAATGGATGAGTGCTTTACCTTTTTCGAGAGCGCGAAAATAGATACCATAGCGACCCACCTCAAGGGAAAAGAACTGGGATCAGGCGACTTAAAGCTCCCGTGTGCTTATTTCATCGGCAATGAAGGGGACGGGCTGACGGATGAGACATCAGGAAGATGCACAAAGCTCGTTAAGATCCCGATGAAGGGAAAAGCCGAATCGCTCAATGCCGCAGTGGCCGCATCGGTAATAGGATACGAGCTTTCGAAGCTTATCTGACGGCAGTTTTTGAACGGTCTTAACAATGAATGACTGCAAATCCGCATGATTATTCGTATAACAGCGAGCAAACCCTAATAAAAGAAAAGTTTTATAATATCTGGTATTATAGGCGCTAGTCTAAGTGAAGATAGCAGAAAGACAGACGGAACATGGCATTTGAACAAAAAGAAGAGCTCATCAACAGACTTGCTGACGTAGCAAAAGTTAAGTCACATATCAACAAGGAACTGTACACAAAGTACAACGTCAAAAGAGGCCTCCGCAACAATGACGGTACGGGTGTTCTCGTTGGCCTTACCGAAGTAGGCGAGGTAATGAGTTACATCGTTGACGATGCCGACAGGATCCCCGTTGAGGGTAAGCTTTTCTATCAGGGCTATGAAGTAAAAGATCTCGTAAACGGTTTCTTCTCTGAAGGAAGATACGGATATGAGGAGACTGCGTTCCTGCTCCTTACAGGAGAGCTTCCGACTGCATCCGAACTTAAGGAATTCAATGCGCTGCTCCAGAGCGTAAGACCGCTTCCTGAAGGCTTTACGGAAGACATGATCATGAAGGCACCTTCGCCGGATGTCATGAACAAGCTCGCAAGATCTATCCTTGCTCTCTATTCATATGACGATAATCCTGATTCAACGGATATTGCCAATGTCGTAAGACAGTGCACAGAGCTTATCGCAAGATTCCCCGTGCTCATCTCTTACGGCTACATGGCAAGAAGACATTACATCGAACACAGGGATCTTTATATCCATGCACCTGTTCCGGAATACAACACCGCTCAGAACATCCTTCACATGATCAGACCTGACGGCGAGTTCACTGAGCTTGAAGCAAGGATCCTTGATGTCATGCTCGTCCTTCACGCTGAGCACGGCGGCGGCAACAACTCAACATTCGTAACCCATGCGGTAACATCCACGGGTTCTGATACATATGCCGTCATGGCATCGGCAGTAGGTTCTCTTAAGGGACCTCAGCACGGCGGTGCTTCCAACAAGGCATATGCCATGATGAAGGATCTTCGTGAGCACGTATCAGACTGGACGGACGAGGCTGCGATCAAGCAGTATCTTGCAGATATCATCAACAAGAAGGCATTCGATCATTCAGGCCTTATCTACGGTATCGGTCACGCCGTATACACCTTATCCGATCCGAGAACGGTTGTTATCAAAAAGTATGCTGAGGTTCTCGCAAAAGAGAAGGGCAATATGGATCTTTATAATCTTTATCTCCTTGTCGAAAAGCTCGCGCCTGAGGTTTTCCATGAAGTAAAGAAGTCCGATAAGCTCGTCTGCGCTAATGTCGATTTCTTCGCAGGCCTTGTATATTCAATGCTCGGTATCCCGACAGAGCTCTATACGCCTTTGTTCGCATGCGGAAGGATCGCAGGATGGAGCGCTCACAGGATCGAGGAACTCGTATCCGGAGGCCGTATCATGAGGCCAGCATTCAAGTGCGTAAACAAGCGCAGAGCTTATATTCCGTCCGATAAGAGGACAGAAAACATCTGATATTCGAATATTGGCCGCATATCAGGTCAGATATTCGTGCCCTTTGTACTTGCGCAGGTTATAATCCTGTGGTAATATACTCGGGCAAACAAAAAGGCCCCATGGTCAAGTGGTCAAGACGGCGCCCTCTCACGGCGCAATCAGCGGTTCGAATCCGCTTGGGGTCACCAAAATGTGATGAAGGACGAACATCTTGACCGATGTCCGTCTTTTTGTTCACAAAGGAAAAAATATGGATGAGAACAAGTACATTAAGATAAGAGGCGCCAGAGAGCACAACCTCAAGAATATCGACGTTGATATCCCAAGGAAGAAGATGGTCGTACTGACCGGCCTTT
Organism: Oscillospiraceae bacterium; assembly: GCA_902764825.1. Classification (GTDB taxonomy): domain Bacteria; phylum Bacillota; class Clostridia; order Saccharofermentanales; family Saccharofermentanaceae; genus Saccharofermentans. Next base: position 255,964 of record CACWXL010000001.1, on the reverse strand, counting down.
CCGGATCGGGTAAGTCTTCGCTTGCATTTGATACGATCTACGCTGAAGGACAGAGACGCTATGTTGAGTCCCTGTCTTCTTATGCGAGGATGTTCTTAGGCCAGCTCGACAAGCCTGACTTGGACAGCATAGAGGGATTGTCTCCTGCGATCTCGATTGACCAGAAGTCCACTGTAAGCAATCCCAGATCCACAGTCGGCACGGTAACTGAGATATACGATTACTTCAGACTCCTTTATGCCCGCGTGGGACAGCCTTTCTGCCCGAACTGCGGCAAGAAGATCAAGTCCATGGGAATAGACCAGATAATAGATAAGCTCAAGGTCTATCCTGAAGGCACCAGAGCTATCGTCTATGCGCCTGTCGTAAGGAATAAGAAGGGTGAATACGGTAAGCTTTTCGACGGCTTCAGGAAGTCCGGTTACGCGCGCGTAAGAGTAGACAATATTACTTATGAGTTAGACGAAGAGATCAGTCTTAACAAGAACAACAAGCACACGATCGAAGTCATCGTCGACAGACTTGTCATAAAGGAAGCGAATACCACAAGACTTTACGATTCATGCGAGACAGCATTAAAGCTCGCTGACGGTCTTCTGCAGGTAGAGCTCCAGACGGCGACCGTAGATAAGAACGGTGAGAAGACCTACGAATCGAGCGAAGAGTTCTTCTCGCAGCATCTGGCATGCCCTGACTGCGGTATATCGTTCGGCGAGATCAATACAAGGAGCTTCTCCTTTAACAGCCCTGAGGGTGCATGTCCCAACTGTTCCGGTATCGGAACGCTCACGGCAGTAGATCCCGAGCTCTGCATTACCAATCCGAAGCTCTCGATCAATGAAGGCGCCGTAAGGACAGCGGGATGGAATTTCGACGATCCGAAGAGCTGGGGAAGATGCTTTATCGAAGCGCTCGCAAAGAAGTACAAGTTCTCTTTGGACATGCCTTACTACAAGCTCCCTGAGAATGTTAAGAACATCATCCTTTACGGCAACGGCGGTGAGATGCTCAAGGTAGACACAAGGAATTCGATCTACCCCAGGAGCGGTGATTATTATTCCGACTGGGAAGGCGTTGTGCCGAGTGTCATGAGACGCTGGAGAGAGTCCGGCAGCGAAGAGATGAAGGCTTCCTATGAGCGTTACATGAGCATCGACGTATGCCCGGTATGTAACGGTGCAAGACTTAACAAGAACAGCTTATCCGTTAAGCTCGGAGGACTTAATATATCAGAACTTACCGATATGTCCGTAAAGAACATGCGTCAGTTCTTTGCTGATCTTTCACTGAAGGGGAAGAATGCCGAGATCGCAGCTCCGATCTTAAGGGAAGTCAAGGCCAGACTGGAGTTCTTAAATGATGTCGGTCTGGACTATATGACTTTGTCCAGGTCTTCTGCAACGCTTTCAGGCGGTGAGGCGCAGAGAATAAGACTCGCCACACAGATAGGTGCAGGTCTTCAGGGAGTCCTCTATGTTCTTGACGAGCCGTCCATCGGACTGCACCAGAGAGATAACGACAAGCTTATCAAGACGCTCTTTAAGCTCAGAGACTTAGGCAATTCCATCCTTGTCGTAGAGCACGATGAAGATACCATGAGGGCTGCTGACCATATCGTCGATATCGGACCCGGCGCAGGTTCGTTCGGAGGTCAGATAGTAGCGCAGGGCACGATAGACGACATCATCAAGGTCGAAGGTTCCATAACCGGCCAGTATCTTTCAGGCAAGAAGTTCATACCTGTTCCTATGAACAGGCGTAAGATCGACGATAAGAAGATGCTCAAGATAAAGGGTGCCTGCGTAAACAACCTCAAGAATATCGATGTTGACATACCGATAGGGCTTTTCACGGTCGTTACGGGTGTATCAGGTTCAGGCAAGTCATCTCTTATCAATTCGACGCTGGTCCCTTATCTCGAACATGAGCTTAACGGCTCCAGGAAGAGAAGGGTCAAGTGCGACCGCATCACGGGATATTCCAACCTCGATAAGATCATCTGCATTGACCAGAGCCCGATAGGAAGGACTCCGAGGAGTAATCCTGCAACGTATATCGGACTTTTCGATCTCATCCGCAAGCTCTATGCAGAGACACCTGATGCAAAGCAGAGAGGCTACAAGGCAGGAAGATTCTCTTTCAACACGAAGGGCGGACGCTGTGAGGCCTGTGCGGGCGACGGCGTAAACAAGATCGAGATGCACTTCCTTCCCGATATCTACGTCACATGCGACGTCTGCAAGGGCAAGAGATATAACCGCGAGACTCTTGAAGTCAGATATAACGGAAAGAATATATCTGATGTCCTCGACATGAGCGTTGATGAGGCTGTGGATTTCTTTAAGAATCATCCGACGATCTATAAGAAGGTCAGGACCCTGCAGGATGTCGGTCTGGGCTACATCAAGCTCGGACAGCCTTCGACGACTCTCTCGGGCGGTGAGGCACAAAGGATCAAACTTGCCTCGGAATTGTCGAGAAGATCGACCGGAAAAACGATATATGTATTAGATGAACCCACTACGGGTTTGCATGTTGCAGACGTTCATAAATTGGTTGACATTTTAGAACGCCTAACAGAAAATAAGAACACTGTGGTCGTAATCGAGCACAATCTGGATGTCATAAAGACGGCAGATCACATAATTGACTTAGGTCCCGAGAGCGGTGACGGAGGCGGCGAAGTAGTTGTCACGGGCACGCCCGAAGAGATTGCTAAATGCAAGTCTTCTTACACGGGACAGTTCTTAAAGCCCCTTCTCGAAAAGGCTAAGAAGAACGGTCAGTATAAGGATATTTCGTCATTTATCGACACCGCAAGGCTCGAAGAAGAACAATACGACATTCTTACCGGACCTAAGGTAAGACGCAGGATAAGGGAAGAGGATAACGGAGAAGAGTAATGGCACTTTGTAGTATTTGTAAGAAGAGACATGCTATCGTCTTCACGAGCCGCTATGAGAACGGCGCGAGGATCGACGAAGGTTTTTGTTTAAAATGCGCCTATGAATCAGGCATATCGGGTGTTACCGATATGTTCAAGGCGACAGGCATCAACGCAGACAACATCGACGAGATGAGCGACAGACTGGAAGAACTCGCAAGTCAGAGCGGCTTTTCGGCTGACCCGACAGAGTTTTTGAAGTCTCTTGCATCCGGCGACGGATTCGGTGATTCTTTTGAAGATGATGAAGAAGGTTATGAATTCGATGAGGATTCGACACCTGTAGGAATTACTGACCCGGAAGACAAGTCTGACGATAAGGCCGATGACGGTAAGAAGAAGGAGATGCCTTCCATCTTTGATTCGCTTTTTGGTAAAAGACCCGGAAGCCAGTCAGAGGAAGAAGGTGAGGGAAAGAACGCCAGAGATCCCAGAAAGGGCAGAGGCAAACCGCGCCTTAAGTATCTCAACGAGTTTGGTACCAACCTTACAGAGCGTGCAGCCGAGGGCAAGATCGACCGTATCATCGGCCGTGACAAGGAGATCGACCGCGTAGTTCAGATCCTTAACAGGCGTTCTAAGAACAACCCTGTTCTTATCGGTGCTCCCGGTGTCGGTAAGACAGCCGTAGCACAGGGCCTCGCAGTCAAGATCGTTGAAGGTTCCGTTCCTGAGAAGCTCCTTAACATGCAGGTCTGGCAGCTTGACCTTCCTGCAATGGTTGCGGGCACACAGTTCAGAGGCCAGTTCGAGAGCCGTATCAAGGGCGTTATCAATGAAGCGATCAAGGCTGAGAACATCATCCTTGTAATCGATGAGCTCCATACGATAATCGGCGCAGGTGATGCAGAAGGTTCCACTAACGCTGCAAATATCTTAAAGCCTGCCCTTGCAAGAGGCGAACTCAGGATCTTAGGTTCCACTACAACGGCAGAGTATAAGAGGATCGAGAAGGATTCGGCTCTCGAGAGACGTTTCCAGAAGGTCATGCTCGACGAACCTTCCGTTGAGATGTCTATTGAGATCTTAAAGGGCATTAAGGACTATTACGAGAAGCACCATAATGTCTATTATCCGGATGACGTAATCGAGTTTGCGGTAAAGGCTTCGAAAAGATATATCACCGACAGATATCTTCCCGATAAGGCGATAGACCTCATCGATGAGGCGGGTTCTGCTGCAAACCTCAAGAACGTAAAGCTCGTTAAGCTTGCCAACACTAAGAAAGCTCTTGAGAAGGCAAAGGCCGAGCATCAGAAGATGATCGATTCGATGGAGAATTCATCACCTGAAGAGCGTGAAGGTGACTATGAGAAGGTTGCTGAACTCAAGGCTTCCGTTGATAAGCTTCAGAATGAGGTTAATGCTCTTGAAGATGACATCTCACCTGATCCTATCCAGATAGAAGATATCGCCAGAGTTGTTGAGATGTGGACAGGAATTCCTCTGAAGTCCATCTCGGAGACTGAGACAGAGAAGCTTGCCAATCTCGAGAAGAAGCTCCACGAGCGCGTTATCGGCCAGGATGAGGCTGTTCACGCTGTCGCAAGCGCTGTAAGACGTAACAGGGCCGGCTTTACAAAGAAGCACAAGCCTACATCGTTTATATTCGTAGGACCTACAGGCGTAGGTAAGACAGAACTCGTAAAGGCTCTGGCTGAGGCTATGTTCGATACGGAAGACGCATTGATCAGAGTCGACATGTCAGAATACATGGAAGCTCATTCAGTATCCAAGCTTATCGGTTCTCCGCCGGGTTATGTAGGATTCGACGATGCCGGACAGCTTACTGAACAGGTCAGAAGAAAGCCTTACTCGGTAATCCTTTTCGACGAGATCGAGAAGGCGCACCACGACGTATTTAATCTCCTCCTGCAGATGTTGGATGACGGTGTCCTTACTGACAGCCACGGCCTGCACGTTAACTTTGAGAACTGCATCATCATCATGACGTCCAATGCGGGAAGCTCTGCAAAGGCTAATACGATCGGATTCTTCAATGATACGCACGAAGCTCTTGAACAGCATGTCCAGAGCGCTTTGAAGGAGATATTCCGTCCGGAGTTCTTAAACCGTGTCGACGAGACCATCATCTTCAAGTCACTGAAGCCTGAGGAGATCCGTCAGATCGTTAATATCATGATCAAGGATGTTTTCGCATCACTCGATGAGAAGAACATCAAGGGCTCCATGACAAAGGCTGCAGGCGACAGACTTGCCGAAGTAGGTTATGACGAGAAGTATGGTGCCAGACCTTTGCGTAAGGCGATCAGGACCAACATCGAAGATCCGCTTTCAGAGATGTTCATCTCCGGCGCTTTGAAAGATGTTGCTTCACTTAAGATCGATTACAGAAGAGGCAAGTTCGTTTTCGATACGGTCAAGAAACCGAAGGAAGACTGACAGAAAAAATAAAAAGATCAACAGGGGCTGTCCAATGCGGGCAGCCCTTATTCATGCAAAAAAGAACCGCTGCGTTGTGCAGCGGTCCTTATCGTCTGATTGTATTAAGTATTACTTCTTCCAGTCGAAGTATGCTGTCTTGTAGCCGTAGGAGGATACGTTCTCCTTGGTGTAAACATAGACTGTGAAGGAATATGTAGCACGAGGCTTGATCGTAACTTCCTTAGGTGTTCCTCTGAATGATACGCCGTCTTTCTTTGCGCTGAATGTGAAGCATTCGGATGTAACTTCTGTAATGGTTGAATTGCAGAAGAACTTCATATCAAGGTAGTTTAGGGACTTAGGAAGACTGCATGTAGTGTTGCTTGTGTTAGTAAGCTCCATCGTGAACTTGAAGCCCTTGTCCATTGTCTTGAACTTTGTGAGCTTGGTGTTGATAGCTGTTACACAAGAACCTTCGGCTGTTTCTGCTGTATCTACTGCAACAGTAGTAGCTTCCGTTGTTGTGGTGGTTGCTTCTGTAGTCGTTGTAGTAGCTTCAGTGGTAGTTGTCGTAGCTTCTGTTGTTGTAGTTGTAGCCTCAGTAGTCGTTGTTGTCGCTTCTGTGGTTGCTTCAGTAGTTGTTGTAGTAGCTTCGGTAACTGTCGTTGTAGCTTCAGTTGTAGTCTCAACGGACTTCTCGGTTGTAGCTTCGGTTGAAACAGTAGGGATTGTCTCAATTGTCTTCTTGCCGAAGAATGCTCTGATTCCGGATGTGTTATCCAATACCCAAAGGATTCCGATTGCAAGGACGATGATGACAAGGAATGTGATGAGACCTGCAAGACCGGGATCCTTTGCAGACTTGGGTTCCTTTACCTTCTTCTTAGACTTCTTAACTGTAGTTACAGGAGAGATGGTCTTGTCCTGATGTGATGCATGGGATACGCCTCTTGTTGCGGCAACAGGCTGTTTGCCCTTGGCCTCGAAAGGTGAATAAGGTGCATTCTGTGCTGTCTGAGGTCCGGGTGCAGGTGCAGGTGCAGGTTTGCTGTTTGAAGCTCCGGGTCTCTGTGCGGGTGCCTGAGGTGCAGCAGTTTCTGCCTTGGGAGCTTGTGTTTCTGCCTTAGGTGCGGACGCTGCAGGTCTCTGAGGCTGTGCAGTCTCTGCAGGAGCTTTAACGGTATCAACAGCCTTGGGTGCTGTAGCCGCTGCTGCTGTTGCTGCAGCTGCTGTAACGGCTGCTCCGGTAACTGCTGCTGCCTTAGCAGGTTCAACGGGTTTTGTAGGAGCAACAGGTGCTGCAGGTCTTGCGGATTCAACGGGCTTAGCGGGAGCAACGGGTGCTGCAGGCCTTGCCGGTTCAACGGGCTTTGCGGGAGCAACAGGTGCTGCAGGTCTTGCCGGTTCAACGGGCTTAGCGGGAGCAACGGGTGCTGCAGGTTTTGCAGGTTCTACGGGCTTGGCGGGAGCAACGGGTGCTGCAGGTCTTGCAGGTTCTACGGGCTTGGCGGGAGCAACGGGTGCTGCAGGCTTTGCAGGTTCTACAGGCTTAGCGGGAGCAACGGGTGCTGCAGGCTTTGCAGGTTCTACAGGCTTAGCGGGAGCAGGTGCTGAAGGAGCAGTTGCTGCAGGTGCTTTCTGGGCAACAGACTTAAAAGGACTTATGGGAGCCTGTGTTGAAGGCTTAAAGTCATCATCCAGGAATTCCGCAAATGCCTTCTCCGCATTCATAGTTGCCTGTGTAGGTGTTGTAAAGAGATTTGTCATTGATGCAGAAGGGTGGGGCCTGTATCCTGCAGGCTGACCCTTGGGTGCTTCAGGAGCCTTCTGTGCCGGCTTTGCTTCAGGAGCAGGTGCAGAGCTTGCAAAAGGATTTACAGGCTTTGCAGGTGCTGCTGCAGGAGCGGAAGGCTTATCCGTTCCGGGTATATCGATATTAGCGGCCTTTGGCTGCTCGGGCTTTTCTGCGTTGGCAAAAGGACTTGTTTTCTTATCGTGTTCTGATGTAGCGAAATCAAGACCGTTGCCGGAGTTAAAGAATTTGTCATTGGCAGGCTTTGCCGAAACAGGCTTGCTGTCGATCTCATTAAATTTGGGAAGGGCTTCCTTCGGCGGTTCAGGTGCCTTTGCTGTAAATGCAGGCTTATCAAATGTGCCGCCATCCTTCGGGAATACAGGTTCGTTGGAAGCTGGCTTCGGCTTTAATGCCTCGGGTATGGGTGCAGACTTGGGAGCCTCTGTCTGCTGAGGTGCATTGAAAGGCTTGAATGCAGATATGGAAGAATCAAATTCAAAATTATCGAATTCATCTTTAAAACTGTCTTTGAAACCGTCAGAGGAAGAGGGATCAAATCTGCTGGTTCCGGCAGAAGCTGTCTCTGTTGTCTTCTTCTCGATATTCTCTTTGGTCTCTTTAAGCTTGTCTGCTATAGACTCTGTTTTGTCTCCGGGTTTAAAGCGCACACCGAAGGAGGAATCAATTATATCGTCCTTGTTATCAGGATTGTTGATTCCGTTTATCTTGTTAAAATCTTCAGGATCGTTAGGCATAAGTCTAATCTCCTTTTTATAATAATATATACAATTGTAACGCTCTTCGGTTTTCAATCAATATAGTTATGTTACGGTTTTCTGTCATTTCTGACATAGATAAAAGAATCTTGTCTTGACTTTAAAGAGGCATGATGATAATATCATTCAGCACTTACGGATAGGCTCGTGTGGCGGAATTGGCAGACGCAACGGACTTAAAATCCGTCGGAGTAAAATCCGTACCGGTTCAAGTCCGGTCACGAGCACCATTTATTCCTTTATTAAGTGCAGGCGATTGATATCGCGGAGTGGAGCAGTTGGTAGCTTGCCGGGCTCATAACCCGGAGGTCGTGTGGTTCGAGTCCCGCCTCCGCAACCAGTAAATGAAGAGTTGTCTCATATGAGGCAACTTTTTTTTTTTTTGTGTGTTGCGTTTTTCGAGTTCCCGGTCTTTTTATCACGCTTATTGAAATTACAACTGATCCTTAATTTGCTGAAACGCAAATGCCATATACATGCCTTTATTTATATTTTTTGTTTTAATTTATTTTGTGTATAATGTATGCGGATTTTTAGGCTAATATGGAGGCTTCTTTCAAATGGCTAATCTTCAGAATGAACGTACCGCTGAACGCAATGACGTTACGGGTAGAATAGTTCGTATCTGCATATTGATAATCGTTTCGTTCGTCGTAGCTATCGCAGCTGTGTCTTTTGCTGTTCATCACATGAGACTTCAGTTCGAGAACGAATTCAAGATGATATCCGACAACAAGATGCATCAGGTCTCTGACATTGTCAGAATGAGTATCGACGGTGACGACCTGACATCCGGCACGGTAAATGCTCCGGCAAAATACAGCGCGATCCTTGACCTCATGCTCGTTGATACGACCAAGGAGAATCTTTCCGCTGAAGGCTACGGACTTTTCGCATACAGCAACGGTCAGTTATCGCTTCTTTTGAGCCGTGGAGTTAATGATCCGTCTGAGTTCGCTGTTGCAGGAAGAGATATTTCCGAATGGCTCGGAAACACTTCCAAGAGCACCGTTCTTGTCGGTAAGAATTATGAGAGCGTTATCGTTCCGATCACAGACAGCACAGGCATCTGCGTCGGTGTATTTGAATATAAGTGCACTTTCGGTGAGCTTTATGATATCGGAGACAAGCTTGAGCAGAGGATCCTTACGGCATGCATAATCGCTGTCCTCGCAGGCGTTGTCCTCTTTGCCGTTCAGGAAGTTCTTATCAGGATCTTCAGAGGCAGGGGAGAGAAGACTAGTGCTGAGACACCCCAAAACCGTGACAGAAGACTCATTTCCTCCACGATCGGTTACTGCTTTACGATCATATTAGTCGTCCTCCTCGTAATGGCTACGCAGCTCTCGAAAACATATATGAAAGCTCTTAAGAGCGAGCGCGCCGATATGATGGAAAAGTGCGCAGTATCTTCTGCGGCAGCACTCTCATATACGGATGTAAGGGAAGGCATGAATTACATGCTCCCTATCTATAAGTATGGCAATGATAAGCCTTATGTCGTCAATATCTACACGATGGCAGGAGACTCTTTCCTTAGGCTTTATTCGTCCACAGCTACAGGCCATGTTGAACAGTATTATCTGACAGGCGCAGGCAACCAGTATATCGATTGCTTCAGCCTGCTGCAGGCATCCTTTACATCAAGAAATGACAACGGAACGGCTTACGTCTGCGCCATAGCACCTATCATCTCATCTGAGAATACGGTAGCAGGTGTCCTTGAGATCATGATGCCGCGTTCCGATTTCGAGAGCTCGGTAAACGGAATGAGCCTTTCATGGATATTTACGATCATCTCAATCGCTATCTCCATGGGTATCATCGTCTTCGAATTGAATCTTCTTATCTCTACGGTATCTAGAGGTATTTCGGGAAATGCTCCTGTCCTCGTTATGTACGGCGAGAATGCAAACAGATTCCTTTCTTTCTTTACTGCGTTCGGCTCTATCATGATGCCGGTCGCGTTCGCGGATTACTTCAAGGAGCAGCTCGCGGAGTTTCCCAAACCTGCCGTGCAGGCATTTATCTGCGTTACCTTGATCCTGTTTGTATGGGGTTATGTCGGATTCTCCGAACTCCGCAACAGCATTAAGATGAAGCTTACGAGCAGGATCGCACTCGTTGCGGTTACATGCGTAGGTTATTTCCTCGCTCTCATTGCAGGCGTCATCAGCTTCCCGTACCTTACGACCGTTCTGGCTCTTCCTATCGGATTCTGCTTCGGTATGTCTTTCGATTACTTAAGAGATTACAGGATCAATGCCGGAAGACTCGGCTACAAGGACTATAACGACAGAGTAATCCACAATGTTCAGTCTTCATCTTATTTCCTCGGTGTTGCAGTCGGTGCAGTTATCGCCGGTATCTGCTATGAGAGATACGGATTGTTCATCGTAACGATCATCAGCGGTGCTGCGCTTGTTCTTACATCGATCGGAATGATCTACTTCATGCAGAACAACACGCAGGTAAGAGAAGCTCCTTTGTCGATCAGCGGTTATCTCTCTGTTTTCGCTGATTCCAGGATAGCGAGATTCCTTAATTCCTCATTCCTGATGCTCGGTATGGTTATCGCATTCATGCTCATGTTCGTACCGAACTATCTTGACAGTGTCGGCATCTCACTTCCCACGACTTCGTTCTATTTCCTTGTATGCGGATTTATGGCTTGCTTTGTCTGCGGATTTGCGAAAAACAGACTTGCGCATATGCTTACTTCACGTACAAGAGTATTGATCCAGGCTGTATCTACGGTTCTCGGATTGCTTGCTTTCGCGCTTTTACCTTCGGCAAAGACCTTGGTTATAACAAGCGCATTCTTCGGAATCGCTCTGGGAATCCATGACTACTATTACATCTATGTTCTGTACCTTATCTGCAACGGTAACGTCAGAGCAAACTTAAGAAAGCTTGCCGAATATACTGTCTATTTCGGAGCAGGTCTGTTCCTGCCCGTAATCATGATCGGATTCATGGTAAACAACGTAAGGATCACATTCCTTATCTTTACATTGATCGTTGCGATCCTTGCGTTCATCTATCCTCTTTCTTCATTCTCCGGAATGATCGATGAGAGAGACCTCTCATTAAAGCCTCAGAAGAAGGTTCAGGAAAAGCCCGCACAAAAGCCTGCCGGACGTTCCCGCGCTCCTCAGGCTCCCTCTGATATGCAGGCGGCTCCTGCAGGCGCAGTAATGCCTGACGGAACAGCTGCAATGAATGTGCCAGATGCCGCTTATATTCCTGAAGAACAGTATGCTGACCCTTCTGCACAGTATGGTCAACCTGCACCCCAGGCACCTGTTGAGCAGCAGTATCAGCAGCAGTACACACAGCAGTACCGGCAGAATTATCAGCAACAGCAGTATCAACAGCCGTATCAGCCGCAACAGCAGCAGTATCAGCAGCCTGTAAATCCCGGCTATCAGCAGACTCAGTATCAGACACAGTACAGTGAGCCTGTTCCGCCGGTGCAGCAGGGCGGCTATGGTTCAGCTGATCCGTATGCAGGAGGCGGTCCTGCACCTTACGATGCTCCCATGAATCAGGGACCTGTTGATCCGCTTGCCTTTTTGAACGGCGAAGGAAATGAAGGAGGTAATCAAAATGTCTGATGAACTCTGGAATCAGAAGTTAACACGCGAGAATATCCGCGATTTCTATATGTCTACTGTAGTCATGGTCTATTCTTCATGCTTCAGTATTACCAAGGAAGCGACCAGATGCGAGAATGCTATCATCAAGTCTTATCTGGATATCTATTCCAAGCGAAATAACGTGGCAGGGGACAGGGTAATCTATGAATTCGGTGATATCCTTCTTGCTAATGCAAAGAACATCGTAGCACAGTATCCGCTTCCCCAGGACATGACTTTCGAGGACAGGCTCCTTGATGAATATACAAGGAACTCAATGCTCGAGAAGATCCTCTCAAAGATCGATTCAAAGAGCTTCAGAGCAATGGAGTTCATCAATACCGACGTTAAGAATAAGGCTGTAAGACGCCCTAAGCAGATCAGAAAGCTTAATGATCTTTTCCAGATCACTCCGCTCCTGATCCTTGAAGTTATCATTCTCGCTGTCGTTATCTGGATCGTAAGCTTTGCGGCAGTAACGCTTCCTTACAGAAATTCCGAGCTCATAAACGAGAAGGGAATCTTCGAATCCGCGACGATCCAGGATCAGTTTAATAATGCTCTTTCTTTCTATCCTTTCAAGATACAGACCAACAAGTCTGCAGAAGAAGGATTTATGCCTGCGCCTACAACTCCGACACAGGCAACCGAATCATCAACAGAAAGTCTGGAGGAGACGACGACAACTAACGGTCAGCCTGCGCCGCAGCTTGCAGAAACAACTGTGCCGGGTATCTCTGCCACGAGCGGCTGATAATACTAATTTAATTAGAGGGGGGTGTAGAAGTGGACAAGTATGCATTTTTACTTGAACTGAACTCGAATCTCGAACTGAAGATCACTGGCAATGAGATCAACGGCGATCTTGGTAATCTGACGTTCCGGATATCTTTTACACCCGATATAAGTCTCAGGGTTCACACGAAGGCTTATCTCTTCGGTGATTACCCCATGAAGGATCAAGTACAGGGCGCTTTCGAAAAGACGAGCTGCTTTGCGGATTACATCCTTGAAGACGAGAAAATCGATCTTTATATCCCCCATGAGAAGCTCATCATGGATGATGCTTTTAACATTGCACAGGATATACTGGCTTTTTCGAATGCTCTTAATTCATTGGGTTATAAATCGTCCAATTCGCAGATCTCTGTATCAGGAGCCGTAAGCTCTCTTCATGGTGAGTACTATAGTGATACCGTAAAAGATGATACAGACGAACCCAAGGAGTTTTATCTCAAGTCTCCGAGAATGGGATGGGGAATATTGGGAGCCGTTATCGCGACAGCGGTTTCGTTATTTCTGTTCGTCGTTGCAGGCATAACGAATAACTGGATATTCTTTATTCCGATAGTCTTTGTGGTTTCATTCCTGCAGGTCCTGATGTATGAGATCTTTGCCAGAGAAAGGATCTGTTTTATCGGCATAATCGTAACATTTGTCCTGACACTTATCGCTATGCTGTTGGGAGACAGGCTTGTCTGGACCATTAATCTTATAGATTGGTTCCCGGGTGCGACATTCGCTCAGGCGTTTGCGGAAGTTCCTTATCTTGTTGAGGACGAGGTCGTAAGCTTATCGGATTATCTCAGGGATTTCATCATAATGCTCATTTTCTTCGGATCGGTTTATCTGCTTACTTTCGTGAATTTCTTCGTAATGAAGCTGTCCATCGGAGAGTGGTTTAAGAAGAACACGGTACTGTTCAACAATTGATACGAAAATCCTCAAAGATTCTTGAAATCAAATGCGATAAAAAAGACCAGAATATAGTATTTCAGGTCATTTCACTGCGTGTATCATAAGGTTATTAAAGCTGCCGGCTATATAGAAAAGGAGAATGTTCTCATGTTCGATTTTAAGTATTTCACACCCACAAAAGTTATTTTTGGCAGGAATACGGAGTCTCAGGTTGCTGACCTTATCAAGGAATTCGGCGGCACTAAGCTCCTTATCCATTATGGCGGCGGAAGCGTTGTGCGTTCCGGGCTTCTCAAGCGTGTAACAGATAAGCTTGACGAAGCTGGGATCAGTTATGTAACTTTGGGCGGTGCCGTTCCGAATCCTCATTTGGGACTTGTCTATGAAGGCATCGAACTCTGCAAGAAAGAAGGCGTTGATTTCCTTCTTGCAGTAGGCGGCGGAAGCGCTATCGATTCGGCTAAGGCAATCGGTTACGGCGTTGCCAATGAAGGCGATGTATGGGATTTCTACGATTATAAGCGTCAGGCAAAAGGATGCCTTCCTTTGGGCGTTATCCTTACCATTGCTGCTACAGGCAGTGAGATGAGCGATTCTTCAGTAATCACAAAGGAAGAGGGCCTTGTTAAGAGAGGATACAGCAGTGATTATTCACGCGCAAAGTTCGCTATCATGAATCCTGAACTTACAATGACTCTTCCTGATTATCAGACAGCATGCGGATGCACAGATATCATGATGCATACGATGGAAAGATATTTCACGAATGGCGGCAATATGGAGCTCACAGATGCTCTGGCAGAAGGACTTCTCCGTACTGTTAAGAAGAATGCCGTTATCCTTAGAGACGATCCTCAGAACTACGATGCAAGAGCAGAAGTTATGTGGGCAGGAAGCCTTGCACATAACGGCCTTACAGGCTGCGGCAACGACGGCGGCGACTGGATGACTCATAAGCTCGAGCATGAGTTAGGCGGCCTTTACGACGTAGCACACGGTGCAGGTCTTGCAGCTATCTGGGGCACATGGGCAAGATACGTAATGAACGACTGTCTCCCTCGTTTTAAGAAATTTGCTATCAACGTTATGGATGTCGCTGAAGAAGGTACAGATGAAGAGATCGCTCTTCGCGGTATCGAAGCAATGGAAGATTTCTATAGATCTATCAACATGCCTACGAATCTCCGTGAGCTTGGAGTAAATCCCACTGAGGAAGAACTTAAGGATATGGCTCATAAGTGTGCTGTCGGCGTAGGCGGCGAGATGGGTTCTGCAAAGGTTCTTAACGAGCAGGCAATGTACGACATCTATAAAGCAAGCATGTAATCGACCTGTGATTCCTGAAAGGAGGATCTCTTTATGTCAGTAAAATGGGGCGTTTTGGGCACTGCGAATATCGCAAGAGGATGTACTATCCCCGGCATGAAAATGGCAGAGAACTGCGAGCTTTTTGCTATCGCGGGAAGAAATGAAGAGAAAGTCCAAAGATATAAGGATGAGTTTGGTTTTGAGAAAGCCTATGTAGGATACGACAAACTCCTGGAAGATCCTGAAGTTCAGGCTGTCTATATCCCGCTTCCGAATAATCTTCACAAGGAGTGGGTAATAAAGGCCCTTAAGGCAGGCAAGCACGTCTTATGCGAGAAGCCTCTGGCTTTAAATGCTGCTGATGCCGGGGAGATGTTTGCTGTCGCAAAAGAGAATAACGTTATCCTCATGGAAGCTTATGCATATCTCCACAGTCCTTATATTGCTTCATTGAAGGAAGATGTCAGAAGCGGCATCATCGGTGATGTCGAGTTCGTAGATACCGCATTCTTTACACAGTACTACGTTGAAGACATCAGAATGTATAAGGAACTTGGCGGCGGAGCCGTTTATGACTTAGGCTGCTATTGCACGACCATGATCCTGTCGCTCATCGATTCTAAGCCTGATCTTGTTGTGGCAAAGGCTGAATTCAACGATAAGGGTGCAGATGTATTGGCTTCAGTTATCCTGAAGTTCGAAAACGGTGCCAGGGCAGTATTCAATGTCGGCATGATATTCGATCCGGGTTCTGACAGAAGAAAGGACATCCTTTATGTCCATGGTTCAAAGGGTACTATCGTATCCGACGTCGAGTATAACCAGGAAGGCAGAGTAACTTATACGGTCAATTCAGGAACCAAGATCTATAATCCCACGATCAATGTTCCACAGAACTACATGCTTGAAGTAGAGCAGCTCGGAAGATGCATCGAAAGAGGTGAAGAGCAGCATATCACACCGGAATTTTCTATTAAGAACGCTGAGCTCCTCGATAAGATACTTGAACAGATCGGTTATTGATGAGGTGATAATATGAACGAGACATTAAAAGTTTTAGAGACCAGAAGAAGCTGCAGGAACTTTAAGCCTGACATGGTTAAAGAGGAAGACTTGAAGGCGATCCTTGAAGCAGGTACATATGCTGCAACAGGAATGGGAATGCAGAGCCCTATCATCATTGCGGTTACAGACAAAGCTACTAGAGATGCCCTGTCTGCTGCTAACGCAAAGATAGCAGGAATGCCTGAAGGTACGGATCCTTTCTATGGCGCTCCTGTGATCCTTATCGTCCTTGCCAAAAAGGATGTCGTTACTCATATCTACGACGGTTCTCTTGTTATGGGCAATCTCATGAATGCTGCAAAGAGCCTTGGTGTTGACAGCATCTGGATCCACAGAGCGAAGGAAGAATTCGAATCTGAGATCGGCAGGGATATCCTTGCAAAGCTCGGCATTACAGATGAGTATGAGGGCATCGGTCACTGCGCATTAGGTTATGCAGCAGCACCTTTGAATGACCCTGCTCCCAGAAAAGAAAACTACGTATATTACATTTAAAGAGGCCTGTTATGGATAAGCGTTTTAAGGTATTAATGCTCAACGGAAGCCCGAGAGAGAACGGCAATATCGCTGTCGGTTTTCGCGAGATGCAAAAGATCTTCGACGAGCTTAATGTTGAATATGAGTGCATAAATCTGGGCAAGAAAGATGTCAGAGGATGCATTGCCTGCGGTACTTGCGGCAATACCGGCAAGTGCGTTTTCAATGACGTCGTTAATGAGATCTCTGACAAATTCGAAAAGGCAGACGCCCTTGTTGTCGGATCTCCCGTTTACTACGGCTGTGCCAACGGAACTCTGGTTTCCGCTTTGCAGAGAGTTTTTTACAGCTCGCATTTTGACAAGCGCATGAAGGTCGGTGCGAGCGTTGTCTGTGCAAGAAGATCCGGCTGTACAGCGACTTTCGATGAATTAAATAAGTTCTTTACGATATCCAATATGCCTGTTGCCACAAGCCAGTACTGGAACAATATCCATGGCCGTGGCGCAGGTGAAGCTGATCAGGATGAAGAGGGAAAGCAGACGATGAGAGTCCTTGCCCGCAATATGGTATTCCTTATGGAAAGCATTGCTTTGGGCAGGGAAAAGCTCGGTCTTCCTGAACAGGAAGAACATCTGTGGACTAATTTCATAGGGTAATATGGTGATGTGCCTGCTTCTTCGATGGAGCAGCAGTTTTTATAGTGTGGACTATGGACAATAAGGTTGATGATGTTCCTAATATATCGGGTTACACGATAGCTTCAGTACTGACGCAGTTCCTGGCATTGATGTTTTTCTTCCTGTCGCTTGCAGGCTTTATGACAGGTTCAATTATCGGCGGCGTGATCCTTGTCGCTTTGGGCGGTCTTTGCGAGTTCTTATTTGTAAAGATGATAAAGAAGATCCTGTTCTGGAAGAAAAAGGAGAAAGAAGGCATCTCCCAGTCTCCTGTAGAAACTGTTTTCGCAGATTCACTCTATAGGAATGACGGTGAGAGCTATGAAAAGGCGAGCAAACTATACTGCAGTCAGCATGGGAAAAAGGTAAATAAACTGACCAAAGAAGACAATGATATGATCTGGCAGTACACCTATGGAGACTTCGCATATCTCCTGATGTGGATTATAGAGAATGGCTTTTACCGTCCGTCTAAAGAATATGATGAAGATGAAGCTGAGGAAGCAAAGGCAGATATCGCGAAGATCAGGAAAAGGGAAGCGTTGCCTACTGATTTCCTGAACGATCACGGCGGATTTTTCATGGAAGATGAAGTCTCTAAAAAGGCACGCGGCTTTGTAAAGGAATATTTCGAAGGTTCCTTCCTTGATGATGTCCGAACCTTTGCTAAGGATAAACTCGGTACAGAACTCTATGGTTTTCCGTTCCGATGGGAAGATTACGATGCGTTTAAGCCTAAGATAGATGAGGCTTACAAAAAGTATCAGGAAGATAATTTACAGCCTGAACGTTGATACCGGCGAAATCTTAGGAACTTATTTCTTCTCAGGATCGAAATTTGCCAAAGGGTTGCTCTCTATCGCGCGGTGCAATGCCTCGTCATCAACATGCGTATATATCTGAGTAGTGGAGACGCTCTGGTGTCCTAAGATCAGCTGAAGATTCCTTATATCGACTTTACCGTACTTATACATAAGAGTAGCGGCAGTGTGTCTGAGCTTATGCACTGAATAGACTCTGGTATCTATTCCTGCTTCTTCAAGAAGGCGCTTTATCGTTATCTGGATCATGTCGTCAGATATCCTCGTTCCGCGCTTGGATACGAACAAAGCCTTTTCCGCAGAAGGCTTGATCTTCAGTGTCGCTCTCTTGTTCATCCAGTCATTTATAGCCTCAAGGCAGGCGTCGTTAAGATAGATCGTACGCTCTTTATTACCTTTACCGATGACGGTTAGGGTAGTGCCGTGAATATCATTTATATTGATGCCTCTGAGCTCAGAGAGACGCATTCCGCAGTTAAGGAAGAGCGTAAGCATACAGTAATCGCGCTCATTGGATTCCTTGGGTGAATCGTAAGCGGCCTTAAGGAGTTCCTGGCTTTGCTCAAGCGTAAGATACTTAGGCATGCGCTTGCCGATCTTGGGTGTCTCTATGTCATATGCCGGATTGTTATCGATGAGCCTTTTCTTTGAGTGCAGATATTTAAAAAAGCTCTTGAGGGAAGCAATATGCCTTGCTCTTGCGGAGTTGGACTGTTTTCGCGATCTTGAGAGCCAGATAACGAAGGCGAGAAGATCATCGGTAGTTACTTTATTTAAGATCTTTGCATCGATATCGGAGATGTCGATCTCTTCTAATGGTGTGTCCTGTGGGACAAGCCCTCTGTCGAGCTTTAAGAACCTTGCGAAAAGAATGAGGTCATAGCGGTATTCCTTGACTGTGTTTTCCGAACGGCCGAGAGCAGCTTCCATATAGCTTAAGTAATTCTCGAGAAGCGGAAATGTCGGTGTCATAAAGCTCTAAGACCTCCTTTTCTGGTATTCGGTATAATTATATTACAAATATCCAAATTCAAGCATTCATGTGTTTATGCCGCGGTAATAATGCTAAAGTGTATGGGTATAAAAAATGGAGGATATCTATGTTGTTATCTAACGAAGAACTTAAGAAGATATATTTAGGAGCATATGAATTTGAGGAGACTCCTGAGGGATTCCTTAAAGCAAACCAGTACACAAAAGCGCAGATGGAGTATTTTAAGGGCGCTTTTGATATGTGGTACGAGAGGTGCGACGCCTCCACAGCCAAGACCTTGGAGCTGAGGACTGATGCTTCGAAAATTTCTTTTGACTATAAGTTCTTATGGAAGTGTTCGGAGGATTCCGTCGAGCTTTATGTTGACGGCCTGGCCTCTCAGATCTTTTACGTTAAGGATATGAAGGAAGAGGGACACCTCGAGTTTACTCTGCCTGAAGGCGTGCACGATGTAGTTATCTATCTTGTTGCCGATGCGACGCTCGTTATAAAGGACTTTTCCATTGATTCTTCTTACGAGATTCCTGTTAAAGATACCAAAGTCCTCTGGCTCGGCGATTCGATCACTCAGGGCTACGGACCTCTGCGTTCATCGGAGACATACGTAAGCATTGCTAACCGCGAGCTTAACTGGGACATAATAAACCAGGGAATAGGCGGATATATCTACGATAAGAAGTCACTCATGAAAATGCCCGGGTACGATCCTGACAAGATCGTTGTTGCTTTGGGCACAAACCAGTATGGTGACGGACC
This sequence comes from Oscillospiraceae bacterium, assembly GCA_902764825.1. Classification (GTDB taxonomy): domain Bacteria; phylum Bacillota; class Clostridia; order Saccharofermentanales; family Saccharofermentanaceae; genus Saccharofermentans. The sequence continues at coordinate 236,627 of CACWXL010000001.1, read as the reverse complement.
TGAAGCCGTCGAGGAATACTATGAGACACTTACCGGCATATATGGCACGGAAAAGCCCATCCTTTGCATTTCTCCGATCTGGAGAGGTGATAACATCGAAGCGCTTCCTGTTTTTTATGCCTTCTGCGAAAAGGTCAGGGCGATCGCAGGCAGATATCCCAACATCACTGTAATAGACGGCCTGAGCCTCGTTCCGCACCTTGAAGAGTACTATCTTGATAATCTTCACCCGAACTGCCTCGGAACGGAAACCTATGCTGCTAATCTCGTAAAGGCTATAAGAAGGATTGGATTCTGAACCTGTCTGGGTTTTGTCGATATGGTACAAACCTAACATAGGAAAATGGCTTAAAAGACCTGCATTTGTTGACTATTACCAATATTTCGGCATTTCATTTTTCGCACTTGTTATATAAAAAGTGTTGTGCTAATATGTGTTTGCTCGAAAGACAAATGTACGCGACACGCGGACAAACGAGCTAATAATACCACGGTGAGAGCCCGTGAAGAGACAATGGAGTATTTAGAAATGGAACAGAAACTGAAAGTCGGCATTATCGGAGCTACAGGTTATGTCGGACAAAGATTTATCACACTTCTCGCAGACCACCCCTGGTTCGAGATCGTTGCTTTATGCGCATCTCCGAGATCTGCCGGTAAGACTTACGAAGAGGCAGTAGAGGGCAGATGGAAGCTTGATATACCTTGCCCGGAATTCGTAAAGAAGATGGTAGTTTACGGTACAGACAATATCGAAGAATATTGCAAGCAGATCGACTTCACTTTCTGCGCTGTAGATATGAAGAAGGATGAGATCCGTGCTCTCGAAGAGAAGATCGCCAAGCTCGAGTGCCCTGTTGTATCCAACAACTCAGCTAATAGATGGACAGAAGATGTTCCTATGATCATCCCTGAGGTAAACGCAGATCACGCTCAGCTCATCGAGGCTCAGAAGAAGAGACTCGGTACACAGAGAGGCTTCATCGCTGTTAAGCCTAACTGCTCCATCCAGAGCTACGTTCCTGCTCTTACACCTTTCCTTAAGAACGGTATCAAGCAGATCTCAGTTTGCACATATCAGGCTATCTCCGGTGCCGGCAAGACATTCAAGGACTGGCCTGAGATGGTTGGAAACGTAATTCCTTACATCGGCGGTGAAGAGGAGAAGTCCGAGAAGGAGCCTCTTAAGGTTTGGGGTCAGTTCGCAGGCGATCACATCGAGCTTGCGAAGAATCCCGTTATCTCCGCTCAGTGCTACCGTGTAGCTGTTCAGGAAGGTCATACGGCTGCAGTTTCCGTATCCTTCGAGAACAAGCCTTCCAAGGAAGAGCTCATCTCTGTATGGAATTCTTATGAGAGCGAAGCAGTAAAGCTCGGTCTTCCTTCAGCTCCCAAGCACTTCCTCCAGTACATTGATGAGGATAACCGTCCTCAGCCTAAGCTCGATGCTAATTTCGAGAACGGCATGGGCGTATCTGTAGCAAGACTCAGAGAAGACAATATCTTCGATTACAAGTTCTGCTGCCTCTCACACAATACTTTAAGAGGCGCTGCAGGCGGCGGTGTTCTTACGGCTGAGCTCCTTGTAGCTAAGGGTTACATTACGGCTAAATAATTAACTAAATGTGAGATTTTTCCGGCATGGGCAAAAATAAGTCTCATGCCGGAAATTTTCTCTTGACTTAATTAAACTAAATTACTATACTAATCAAGCGCTTTGAGAAAAGCACGTGTAGTGTGGATGTGGGCCTTTAGCTCAGTTGGTCAGAGCTCCCGGCTCATAACCGGTTGGTCCTGGGTTCGAGTCCCCGAAGGCCCACCATTACACAACAATTTAATATATATGGGAAGATTCCCGAGCGGCCAAAGGGAACAGACTGTAAATCTGTCGTCACTGACTTCGGTGGTTCGAATCCACCTCTTCCCACCATAGAGGAGTTATCTTAACGGATAGCTCCTTTTGTTTTGCTTCGAAAAATGTTGCCCAAGCTAAATGAAGACTGAATCTGATGCGAAGGGCAATGAAATGATGGGATTTGATATAATGTAATCGCTAGATAGGAACTATTTATAATTTTTGATGTCTTTTGAGATTCGGAATAATAAGGGATTAAAGCATGGGTAAGATTAAGAAACGTCAGTGTCCGTCATGCGGCGGAAACCTTATCGATGATAGCGAAAAGCAGATATACCGCTGTACTTCCTGCGGTTCGTCTTACGATTACGATTATTTCAGAGAAGAACAGCTGCATGAGTTGGGCGAGACTTATCTTTCAAGAGGAGAGGTCGAGGCCGCTGTCGATGCATACAGGCTCATATTGAAGAAGGCTCCTCACGATTTTCTCGCACTCAGAGGCTTGATGCTTGCTGCAGCTTATCTGAAGGACATGGATGGGCTTTCCCGTATAGATGATGCAAAGCACTTCTCGTATGATCCCCAATTAGTCGGTGAAGTGCTTGATGCAGCTTCTGAAGAAGATAAGGAATATTTCTCAAAGTTCGCCAAGATCTATGCTGACAAACAGAAGCAGATCGACTGTAACAGGGAGATCAAATCACTGCACCGGAAACGGGAAAGTATAGAGGCTAATATCAGGTTTACTGATAATACCCGTTACGAATATTATTTCGAAACCAAGAGTTCTCAATTACATCCTAAAGGAGTATTCATTGCGGTGTGGTGTCTCACTGCCTTCTACAGTGTGCCCAGTTTCTTTGGAGTATTTGATAACATCGACGAGGGAGGAGTATCAGTCTTTTTTGCTGTCGTTTGCGGACTGGCACTTCTCATCGGTTGCGGTATTAATTTCTTAATAGTCTATCCCAAGATGAGAATGATAAACGCAATAGATGCTGATATCAGAAATCTTAAAATCGAATCAGAAGCAACCGCGGGGAAGATCAGAGCCCTTGAAACTGAAGCAGAAGAACTCTCGGACGATATCAGGAAAGCCATCAGTGATCTTATCAGGAAAGACCGCCAGATAGTACCGGATTCCGTAAAGGAACAAGTACCAACGTTTGGCAAGATCAAGCAGCACCAGTGTCCGTCCTGCGGCGGGAGTCTTCGAATAGACAGCGATAAGCAGATGTACCATTGTGCTTTCTGCGGTTCGACTTATGATTACGAATACTTCAGAGAAGACAGGATCCATGAGGCGGGTGAGACATATCTCTCCAGGGGAGAGTTTATGGCTACGACAGAAGCTTACGAGTTCATGTTGAAAAAGGATCCTCATGATTTTCTTGCTCTCAGAGGATTAATGCTTGCAGCAGCCCATCTGACAGACATGAAAGAGCTTGATCAGGATAATAAAGAATTCGATTATGACTCCAAGATTGTGAGCCGGGTAATTGAAAACGCTTCGGAAGAAGACAAGAAATACTTTTCGGAGTTTGCCAAGGTTTATGCTGAAAAGAAGCGGATGTTCGATTATTCTGAAGAGATCGAAGCTCTCTTGGAGGAAAAGAACAAGATCAATTCTGTCATCGCGCAGAACTGCGAAGTTGGTTTAGGCGAAGAACGAACATATGATGAGCCGATAACTGGATTCATTGCCATGTGGGGCGGCGCTGCCGTTTTTATGCTGATGGCCCTTGTATTTGCTAAGGACATAATTAATGCATATGCTTCCAATTCCGGTGATGCAGACTTAATTCTCCCGGTTGTAATATTCTTTGGTTCAATTAGCCTCATCTTAATCGTAGTTAATATCCTTAGTTACTATCCCGGTAGGAGAAAGATAAAGATAATGCAAAAAGCCAACTCAAAGCTCTATGAGGAAGTCAACAAGATAGACGATAAGATTAGAGACCTCGAGAAAGAATCATCTAAGCTCACGGGCGATATCAGGAGATTCATCCATGAATTTGTCAGGAAAGACAGACGCATAATGAGCAATAACAAGAGCAAATAAGAACGGTATGAATTAAGTTTTCGAGATTATAAGTTAAAAACTATTAGTACATAGATCATGAGTATAGACAACTGGGGTGAGTTACTATGATATTGGACTTTACAGCGGAAGATAAATACTATTATTGGCTGATGATAAGTATAGGGTTAGATGAAGAGCTTGTTGGGTATATTCGTGACTGCGCAGAATCAGATGAAGAAGTTAGTGAGCTAATACTTGAACTGTATAATGATATTCAAAACAGAAACGCTCTGAAACGAATACTATATTTATCGCATATCAAAAGCACTGAGATTAACAAAGATTCAGTTGAGACTAGAATAGTTAATTATTTCTATTCGAACTTGTTGAATCAGACGCTTACTCTGAATCAAATAGGCGAATATCTGGGTAAGCTTTATGCACTGGAGCCTGATTGGTCAGAATTTGAATGGATCAGCGAAAACTATTCTTTAGCCGTAGACGGTATTTTCAGCTTCAAGGAAGCAGATAACAGGCTTCGTCGGTATTTAAAAGAATATTCAAGTATAAATGCAGAGTTATAGAATCTGCAATTAGATGAACTATGAAAAACAGAGAACATGATAACAAATCCAGAAAGGCAAGGCTGATATGGGAGAAGATCGGACTGAGTAGAGATACGCCTTGTCCTTTGTGTGGACAGCATAGCATGATGTACATTTTTAAGTATGATGCTTTGGCATGTATTAACTGTAATGAATGGCTCGAGAAGAACTGCATGGATCCAACCTGTCCATATTGTGCCGGAAGACCGGAAACCCCATATGAAGTATATTGGAGAGAGAAAGAGTCTCCTTCTGATGCTGCAGCGATCAAAAGATGGCGCAGGGACAATTATGCCCATAAGGAAAACGGACGGTTAAGGCACGAGAAAAAAGATTAACTCCGGATAACGGATACTGTTAATAAAGACCCATGAAAGCAGCTTTATCTTAACAGATCTTTCCTTTTGCTTAAAATAGCACTTGACATAGTAGCAAAATGATACTATCATTCAATTAGTTAGTAGCAAGCAAATACTAACTAACAAATAACAATAGATGAGACATCATCGGAAGGGAGATCAAAATGGCTATCATCTACAAGAAATTTCAACCGAACGAGTACGTAATGGCAGTTAAGAAGGGAACCGTTATTAAGGAAGGTCTCGGTATCAGTATCCTTTATAACAACTTGATTACTGATGTACTGGTGATACCGACCTCTGCATTCGATGGTGATTTCGCATTTGATGAACTCGTAACAAACGATTATCAGACAGTCTGCGTACAGGGCAGCGTTACTTATGTGATCGAGAACTATAAAAAGGCTGCTGAACTTGCGGATTATTCTTATGGCAAAACAGGTTATGAGCAGAAAAAGAAGAATGCTCTGGATGACCTGAAAAAGCGTATCCAGTTTGTCATTAAGACGATCGTCATCAAGGAAGCAAGCACAAGAAATGTCCGTCAGATCATCAAACAGGCGGAGGAAATGGCTGATATCATCATGGCCGGCCTGAAAGAAGATGAGACGATCCAGGGCCTTGGCGTAAGGATCTTATCTGTCAATGTTCTCGGTATCAGCACAAGGCCTGAGACAAGAAAGGCTCTGGAAGCGGCAGCCAGAGAGCAGATCTTGAAAGAACAGGATGAGGCTATCTATAAGAGACGCAATGCAGCTATCGAACAGGAACGTCTCATAAAGGAGAACGAACTTGATACAGAAGTCAGCATAGCAAAAAGAGAGCTCGAAGAACGGATCAAGCGAGAAGAACAAAAGAAGGTCCTGGTAGAGCTCGAGGCTGAGAATGAGAAGAAGCGCGCAGAAGAACAGGCATATGCTGCAGAGGCAATGCTGAACGTTTACGGAAATGTTGATACAAAGCTCCTGGAAGCACTTGCACTGGTTAAGGGCAACCCCGGAATCCTAATGGCAAAGGCTTTTCTGGAGATCGGCGCAAATGCTGAGCAGATAGGTAATCTCAACATTACACCGGATCTTTTGCAGAGCATTATGCAGGCAGGCGAGAACAGGTAACGGTTTTATCTGAAAGGTGGTGAGAATATGGATCACAGATTTACAAACGGAATCCATAAGGTAGTCATCATAAAGAAAAAGACCAGGCTTGAAGAACTGGTAGCACGCTTTAATACCGTGGATCAGGCAGAGTTCTATGTTGAACATATGGGAGCTGATTTCAGGGACTACAGGGACGAACACGATAACTATTACAAAGCCCTGGAAGCAGTCAGGAATGATGCCAAGCTCTTTGCAAGAGTTCAGGAGATCGATAATGAATACATTCCCAACATGATCTTCGGAGAAAAGGACATTGTAATAACACTGGGTCAGGACGGCCTTGTGGTAAACGCAATGAAATACTTAAACGGGCAGCCTCTGATTGGCGTTAATTCCGATCCTTTAAGGTGGAACGGTGATCTGTCGGTTTTTCATCCGGATGAGATGCGTGATGTTATTCCGGCGGTTATAGGAAATACATACCATTCCACGGATATCACCATGGCGAAGGCCTGTACAAAGGACGGTCAGGAACTTTATGCGGTAAACGATTTCTTTGTAGGCGTGGAAGACCACACTTCGGCAAGGTATAAGATCTCTTTCGGAGAGAAAACGGAGAATCAGTCTTCTTCGGGGATCATAATATCCACGCCTTTAGGCTTTGGCGGTTGGCATAAATCGGTTCTGGCACAGTTCAGGGGAATGGCACGAGCATTCGGACTTGGAGAGATTAAAGAAAAGCCGGTCGGATGGTATGAGCAGGAATTGATCTATCAGGTTAGAGAACCATTCCCGAGCGTCAGCACACGTGCAGATCTGGTATACGGGAGCATTGCGGGCGGAGAGAAGCTTAAAGTTGTTTCCAACATGCCGGAAAAGGGAATTGTCTTTTCTGACGGTGTTCTGGAAGACAGCATAGAATTCCGTTCAGGAATGGAAGTGACGATAGAAGTTGCTGACCGTAAGGGAAAACTGGTGAGATCGTAGCATTTAAAAGTTAGTATTGATAAAATACTTACGTACAGAAATGCAAATCCAGATGTTACAGGAGATAAGATGTTAACAGATTACGATCCTTCCCAGTATAAGAAAATGTCCGTCGCAGTTGACCTTTTGGTCTTTACGATCGAGGAAGACCGCTTAAAGCTGCTGATGATCGAGAGAGAAGAGGAACCATTCGCGGGTAAGCTCGCACTTCCCGGAGTCTTTGTCGGGATCGATGAGACTTTGGATGCTGCGGCAAAGCGCGGAATTCGCGAAGAGACAGGGCTCAAGGATATCTATTTTGAACAGCTCTATACCTTCGGCGATGTGAAGCGCGACCCGCGAATGCGTATTATCTCAGTATCTTATATGGCTCTCGTGCCGCTCGAAAAGCTTTCATTCAAAGCCGGAAAGCGTACGAAGGATGCTTATCTTGTCGATGTTGAAGAACTGCTTGCTTCAGATAGATCTGTCGCATTTGACCACAAGAAGATCATCAGTTATGCAAGATGGCGTCTGGCAAATAAGGTGGAATATACCTTGATCGCTTTTCACCTGGTGCCTGAGGGCTTTACGCTTCCGAACCTTCAGAAGGTATATGAGATCCTATTAGGCAAGCCCCTTTACAAGGCTAATTTCCGCAAGAAGATATCCGAATTCATAGAAGAGACCGAATTCCAGACCAGCGGTGATGCACACAGACCTAGCCGGATCTACAGGCTTAAGAAAGAATACGTGAAGTGAGCCGGAATCATGGAAAGCATTAACTACAGCAGATATCTTGATGAATTTGATGAGCTGAAAGTACCGGCTTCCGGAGAAGACAGGTGGCTTAAGTACCTTACTGAGACCGGACATGTTTATGTGAACGCCGAACGGATGGAGAGTGTTGAGCATGTTTCTTCCCAAATGACTGTCATGTATGTAATGCGGACACTTGATGTGCTCGATGATGTTTTCGGGCTTATGGAAGACCGGTCAGATATACGTGCGGTAAAGTATTTGCTCTCAACGGTCCTGAAGTGGTCTGAAGTTGCCAAGGGTGGAAACAAAAGAGAGCGAAGCAAGTGGACAAAGGCAGGCTATCCTCTTGATATTCACAATATCGCTTCGGCAAGCATTTTCGAAGAGGAAGCAACGCAGGAGATCCGTTCTGCTTATAAGGAATATTTCGGAGAAGAAGCAGAGTATTTCCTGGAACTTACTGCTGCATTGATAAGGACCCACGGCCTGATCGGGCAGTGCATCAGAGGAGAGATCCCTGTTTCGCATAACAACGCATTGTACGAGATGTCGCAGGACAAGAGGTTCATGCGACTGGTGTCAGGATTGTGCCGCAATTCCGATAACGGCAATGGAACTGATGATGCAAAGACGTTCTTCATGATCTTAAACGAATGCATCATACGCGGCGTCAGCGATAAGATCTGGGAGAATGTAAAAGGTGAAGCGGAGGCTCTTATCGGAAGGATCCTGTCAGGTGATGTTTCCGAATATTCAGCCAAGTACAGGCTCGAAAACCTCTGCCCTAAGGAAATAAACATCTTCGATGAAGATGCGGAATTCTTCGCTGCTGAGGTGTTCCCCAAATACGAGCTCTGGTATTTCTCTTCAGCTCTGTCCGATTTTGATCTCGGGCAGATCAGAACGATATTTTCATGTGTTCTAGACGTGATAAAGACAAGCAAAGAGGACGTGCATCACATCAATCTGAAGCCGCTTGCGGATACGCTTTATTATGATTACGAGGGTAAAAAGCATATAAATGTCTATAAGAAAAGGATCATCGAGAAATACCTGAAAGAGCCGTCGACGCAGCACGTTCAGCCTGAGATAAAGATCCTGAATGGGACTGCGTTTGTGGATTTCGTGTTTACTCCGGTGTGCGGCAAGCTCATCGATTTCTGCGTGGAAGCAGAGCGCTCCGGCCTTCTTACGTATGAGAAGAGCATTATCGTGCTTTATGACATGTTCGGCTTCAGAAGAGACGCCTTTGACCGTTTGAATAACGAGGAACAATATCTGAACACAATGAATAACGTCAATACCAGCACCAAGGATACCATTATCGATTATTCCGTCGGCATGAGGATCGTTGATGTCGGAAGCGGCGGCGGAGTTCTTTTAGACCGTCTCGAAAAGAAATTCCCTAATAGGGAGATCATCGGAACTGATATATCCACAAATGTCATAGATGCCCTGAATGCGAAGAAAAAGAAGGAAGGGCACCGCTGGAATGTCGTGGTCCATAATTTTGTCGAAGGACCTTTTGCTAATAAGACAGATACCGTGATCTTTTCCTCCATACTGCATGAGATATATTCTTACACTGAGACGCCCAACGGCCGTTTTGAGATCGACAGTGTTAAGACAGCGCTTAAGAATGCCTTTGCAAGCCTTGCTCCCGGTGGAAGGATCATTATCCGTGACGGTATCAGGACTGACAGCGACGATGTGGTTACGATCCGCTTTAAGAGTTCTGACGGGATGGAGTTTTTCGAGAACTACAGAAATGATTTTAAAGGCTTAAAGGATATTCCAGATGAGAAGAAAGTAGTCAGTTCGGATCCCCAAACCCTTACGGTATCAGGTGATATCAACTTCATGCGTGAATTCATGTATACGTATACATGGGGAAAGCAGAGCTATGCACATGAAGTGCAGGAACAGTTCGGCTATTTTACGCTGAAGGAATATAAGGATTATCTTGAATGCCTCGGCGCAAAGATAATCGTGGCAAGGGAATTACTGGAGAGCGGTTATCCGCTTAATCTTGGAAAATACCTGGATCTCATGGATGCTGATGGTAATGAGAGAGTTTACCCGGCATCGAACTGCATTATTGTTGCTGAATGCTGAACGGATAGGCAGCGTATTTTTTTAGCGTGACCGAAAAAGTTCTATATAGAACCTTGACACAAAATAGTTCTATATAGTACTATTCCTGTGATGATAATATTTGCTCCGGAGGCAATATGGAATCCAGAACAGGCTTCTTGATATCGCAGATCAAACAGGTGCAGGCGCGGATATTCCAGCGCCTTTTGCAGGAGAGCGGCGTAGAGGAGTTCAACGGTCCTCAGGGACGCATCTTATATGTGCTCTGGCAGAAGGATGAAGTTCCGATCGTAGAGCTCTCGCAGAAGACCGGACTTGCCAAGAATACGCTTACCGCAATGCTCGGACGCATGGAAGACTCAGGCTTGATCATGAGAAAAGCAGCCGAATCTGACAAAAGACAATCACTTATCTCTCTGACTGACAAGGCACGTGATCTTCAGGGGAAATACGATGAAGTATCTCAGAAGATGAACGAGGTGTTCTATAAGGATTTCACGCAGAAAGAGGTCACGGAATTAGATAGGTACCTTGACCGGATCCTCGGAAATCTTGAACAGTCAGAGAGAACTCCAAGAAAGGGGAAGGAATAATTTATGTCAAAGATCAAAGTAAAGAATTATAACGATTTCTGCCCGCAGCAGCTGTTCTTATACGGCACATATAAGGATGACGGCACACCGGATTTCGGTCTGTTCTGCTGGTTCAGCTATCTTAATGCGCCGGATCTTGAAGGTGAAGGGAACGGCATGGGCGTAATGGCCAGCATCGGCGGCGATAAGCTCACAAAGGACCTTATCCGTAAGAACGGTATATTCTCTGCAAATCTCGTTACGGAAGAGCTGCTGCCTTTAGCAGACTACTATGGTTGTGTCGGCGGCAGGGAGCACCCTGACAAGATGCGCTTTAGTCCCACGATCGAGAAAGGCGTTGTTCTCAATGTGCCTACAATTGCTGAGAGCCCTGTGAGTATGGAGCTTAAGGTCTTCAAGGAGATCAGCCTGGGCAACAGCTGTGATGTCTACCTTTGCAAGATCATGGGTGAGACGATGAGAGAAGATCTCGCGAACAGGGAAGTCCCTTTCATCGATAGATTCAACTCGGTAAAGCAGGTGCTTGCAGGCGGCGAACAGCATTACGTAAGCACTGACGGCCGTGATCTGGGATCCTGGGGCGAACCGATGAGATCGTTAAAGGATCAGTAAATTAATTCGAAATTGCCTGTTGACTCTTACGTTACGTAATAGTTTATAGTGAGCTTACCAAACGAACGGAGGACAATCACATGATGACGGTAAACGAGGTGAGCAAGCTTGCGGGAGTGAGTATACGCACTCTTCAATACTATGACAAGATCGGTCTTTTGCATCCGACGGGACACACCGATGCGGGCTACAGACTGTATGACGATACGGACTTGGAACGCCTTCAGCACATCCTGCTTTTCCGTGAACTTGAATTCTCCCTTAAGGATATCGCTTCGATCATCAACAGCCCTGACTTTGACAGAAGCAAGGCCCTGGAGCAGCAGATCGAGATGCTGAAGCTTAAGAGGGAGCACATAGATAATCTGATGAACTTCGCGCTTGGAATAAAGTTGTTAGGAGTTAAACATATGGATTTTAAAGCTTTCGACAGAAGCAAGCTGGATGAGTATTCGAGACAGGCAAAAGATATGTACAAGGAATCTCCGGAATATAAGGAGATGGAAGAGAAATCGAAGAACCGTACCAAAGAAGAGGAAGGTATCCTTGCTGACAGGTTTATGCTTCTCTTTAAGGAGGCAGGAACGCTGAAGGATACGGATCCCGCTTCGCCTGAAGCACAGGATCTTGTAAAGAGGATTCAGGATTTCATCACCGGGAATCTTTACACATGCTCGAAAAAGATCTTAAGCGGCCTTGGAAAAATGTATTCCGGCGGCGGAGATTTCACTAAGAACATTGATGAGTATGGCGGAGAAGGAACTGCCGAGTTTATCGATAAGGCAATTCAGATCTACTGCAGAGAAGAACAGTAACAAAGGAGAACCGCACATGCCGTATGCAGATCTAAACGGACTGAATATATACTACGAAGAATTTGGCAGAGGAGAGACAATATTGTTCCTTCACAGCCACTTCAGCAGGGGATTGCTGGCTTTTGCAGGACAGATCCTGCCGTTCTCGGGACGGTACAGATGCCTGTTTCCTGATTTTCGAGGCCATGGAAGGACAACCTGTGAAGATCTTACGTGGAGCAGCCGTATGGTCGCAGACGACATGGCTGCGTTTCTCGATAAGCTCGGTATTGAAAAGGCTCACATAATCGGATACAGCTGCGGCGCGTACGTAGGGTGCTATATGGCTGCGAATTATCCTGAAAAGGTAAAGAGCCTTGTGACGATAGGCGGCGCTGCACATGCCAGACCTGAAGGTGCAGAAGATTTCCTGCCGGAGAATCTCATAAAGAACGGTCATACAGATTTCATAGAAGATATGAAGGCAAGGCATTTCGAGGCGCACAGGGGCGACTGGCAGACATATCTGAAGAACACCGTAAAAGACTGGCAGACGCAGCCAAATCTGACTGATGCCGAGTGGCAGAATATCAAGTGCCCGTGCTTCTTTATAAACGGCGAGAACGATCCGTTCGGAACTGTTGAGGAATTACAGGAGAAGGTTCCTGCCTCTAAGGTCTATAAGGTAATCGGAGGAGGCCATCGTCCGCATTTCGTCGGGGAACAGATAGACGATATCAATAAGAGGATATTGGATTTCCTGTCGGAGATCTGAGTTTTATACGAGGCCGTCTCTTTGCTTGAGACGGCCTTTATGCTTGATGTTATAATGTTGACAGCATCAATTATTTCAGGTGAGGTCATATGCCGGTTATTCCATTGGAGTGTCCTTCGTGCGGAACGGAGTTGAGAATTGACTCGGATGAGAGTGCAGCTATCTGCAAGCACTGCGGCAAGCCTTTTGTCATCAATGAAGCAATCGTGCTGAACTATATAAAGCTTGTTACCGCTGTTGACGAGAAAGCACTCGTGCTGAAAGAGTTCGAGTTTGACGGCGATGTACTGACCAGATATAACGGCAAGGCTCCCACGGTTGTAATTCCCGGCAATGTAACTGCCATTGGCCGCAAGGCTTTTGAGGACTGCAGGGAAATAGCAGAGGTCCGTCTTCCTGATTCTATAAAAGTAATTGAAGAATACGCTTTTGCCGGCTGCGACAATCTGAAGAGCATTGTTTTTCCTGAGACGCTCGAAAAGATCGGAAGCTATGCATTTGCTGAGTGTTCGGCTCTTGAGGAATTGGAACTTCCGAATTCTGTCGGAGAAATAGGTCCATACGCGTTTGTCAGGTGTTACTCGCTTGATTCGGTAAGGATGCCTTCATCAAATTCGAATGTGCATGAGACTGCTTTTACAGGTGATTCCGATGTACACTTTATCTGGCCTGATGATTGGGCGAAAAAGCAGATAGATAAGCTGCGTATTGTTGCGCCTGCGCTGGGCGGCCTGATAGAGCTTTGCGATTCAACAGGGGAGAACGATACATTCCTTTTCCTCGGCTTTTCCGAACTCGGTATGAGCGTGGAGTCTTCGACATATTCCTTTTATTCATACAAGGATTTCATGAGGCTGTTCTCGATCGAAGCCCACAGCAATGATCCTTATCTTCTGAGATTAAGCGTGGAGAATGCCCAGCAAAGGTATGAGGCCATATCCGATATTCAGAAAAGCTATTCCGAACTGATTAGTCTGCTCGACCGTGCAAAGATTAGCAGGAGCAAGATAGAGACGATCAACATCCCGCATTTTATCTGGAAGCAGGGAAAAGGACTTAATTACAAGGTTACCGATATCGGGTCGGTCCAGGTATTGCAGATCAGATTTATTCAGGAGTGAAGCGTTCCTGATAAAGGGCTTTGAGGCCGCGGTAAACAGTTTTCGAGAAAATATATAAAATTTCTTGACAGAGGTGGTTTATAAGTGTAAACTGACATTGGTTTACAGGAGTAAACCCAATTAATTTATAGGCAGGTCATTATGGAAGAGTTGATTTTATGTGAATCAGAGAAGCGTCTGATGGAGATTATCTGGCAGGAAGAACCTATTGAGTCAGGCAAGCTGGTCAAGATAGCCAATGATAAGATCGATTGGAACAAATCAACCACATATACGATTCTCCGTAAGCTGATCGCCAAGGGCTTTGTAAAGAACGAAGATACGATCGTAAGTGCCCTTATCCCCAAGGAAAAGGTCTTGATCTCCGAGAGCAATCAGATCGTGGAAGACAGCTTCTCAGGCTCTCTTCCTAAATTCGTTGCAGCTTTCTTCGGCAGCAAGAAGACACTTACGGACAAGGAAGCCGATGATCTTATCAAGATCATCAAGGAGAATATGAAAGGAGACTAACGGTGAGTACTTTATTCTTTAAAGTGCTTGAGATGTCCTTGATGGGCAGTGTGGTAATCCTGATTACCATACTTGCGAGATTTCTCCTGCGTAACAGATCCAAGCGGTTTATCATGATCTTATGGGCTGTTGTAGCCTTAAGACTGATCGTGCCTTTCGGCTTTGAATCTGCTTTCAGTATCTTTAATTATCTTCCGCTTCCTACACAGGCCGCACCTGCAATCGAAGAGGTTTCCGAAGCAGCATTACCTGACAATAATTCCGGAGCTTATGAGGCACCGGTTAACTATGCTGAGTTTAATAATGCCGATGCTCCGGCTGCTGCCGAAGTACCCGGCGATCAAGTAAAGGAAGCTCCTTCTGATAACAAAGCAGTTGTAAAGACGTTACCTGATTTCAAATCAGTTGTTGCTGTTATATGGTTTACCGGAATGGTTGTTTTAACAACTTATTTCTCGATCCGGTTTATTGACCTTAAAGATAAGCTTAAGAATGCCAAAAAGATCGACAGACATGTCTATGAATCTGACAACGTAAGGTCTCCTTTTGTTTTTGGACTCTTTGTTCCTAAGATGTATTTGCCTGATACTCTCGACGAAGCCGAGAGAGAATACGTTATGGCTCATGAGAGAACCCATATAAGACATGGTGACTGGATCAAGAAATTACTGGGAATCGCTGTCCTTGCCATTCACTGGTTTAATCCTCTGGTATGGCTGGCATTCGTTTTTTTCGAGCAGGACATAGAGATGAGCTGCGATGAGACGACGATCTCCTCTTTGGACGCGGAGCTCAGGAAAGCATACGCGATATCCATCGTTTCTTATGCTAAGGCCAGCAACAACAGCAATAAGAAGTATATGGTAACCCCCTTGGGATTCAGCAAGAATGCCTTCTGCAAAGCGGAGGTTAAGAAAAGGGTTATGAATATCGTTAATTTCAAGAAGGGTACCAAAGTCACTACTATAGTTATTCTGGCAGCCGTGCTTGTCCTCGCTGCAGCATGCGCCTTAAATTCCAAGCCTGACAGCAAAGAGACTGCTGTCTCGACAACTGCATCTGAAGCAGACACTAAAGAGTCAGATACTACCGCAGCTTCTGAGGAGACTCCTATTCAGAAAATGGTAACAAATGAGCACAAGTTCGAGAACGGTGCCTGCAAAGACTGCGAAATGCTTTGGACGGATTATTATTACGAGACGCTCAGCAAGCTTGATAAAGATAATTCCGGCGAATGGAAGTCTGTTTACGGTCCTACATCCGATGCAATGCTTAATAACGGTGATTACGTTCAGTTCTATTCCTCTGATCCGGATGCTTCAGGTATCCACTATCAATGTATGGATGCGAGGCCCGTAAGCGAAGGTCTGGATGTTGGTATCTCCAAAGATGGTAAGAAAACAACGGCGTATATCAGCTGGGAGTTAGCTCAGGGCTCGTATCCTATAGAGCCAGGTGTAATTAATTACAAGTTCAGATATTGTATCGACATTACTGCTGATGCAGGTGATTTCGATAAGGTGTTCGAATCAAAGGAAGCCTTTGCCAAGAGATGTAATTTCTGCCTTTTCGTCTGGGAAGATGGAAATAGTTACGGAACAGATGTATGGTCATCCATGAAGGAAGACGACATAAAGAAAATGTTCGAAGGACAGGAGGACTGCACGTTCTACACCAAAGAGCAGATGATCGATATGTTCTGGTCACACTATGCGAATATGCTTCAGAGTATAGATAATTCGCTGATCATGATGGACACATCCCTGGCCGATGCCGGAGTCAACTGGAAGAAATAAACCGGAGAGCTCGTAAGGGTGCAGGTTTAACCCCTTAATTGTGCATATTAATGCATTTTGACGAATAAATATAAATCGATTTGTATCAAATATATTTATGCACAATGTCAGATTTATTGTAATATTGTTATATAGGCGTCATTCTGGAAGATGCGCCAATATAGAGAAAAGGGGTAGAAGAGATGAAAAAGTTAATTTCAGTAGTTTTGAGCGGCGCTATGCTGGCCTCGGTATTACTTTGCGGCTGTAATCTTAAGCCTAAGGAAAAAGGTGCAGGTGTAAGTTCCAAGGTTGACCTTTCCGGTACTTCACTGGATTCGGCTAAGTATAATGCTGCTCTCGAACTTTATGAGAAGAAAGTGCCTGATTCAAAGTACGTCGTACAGGTATTCGCTGACGGCATAAGAGGAGAAGGCAGCTACCATGTGAGCGATAAGCAGCTTTCATTTTATTACAATGCCGATGAGGGGCGTGCAACACTTACATTAACGTACTTGACAGAGAAAAATGTTCTGTACTTTGACATTGACATGAACTATGGTGACACACGTTATTATCTGAACAGTGGTGACAACCTGGCAGTAGATGGTATTGAGACTTATATTTCAGATGCTGCTGCGTTGAAGAATGATAAGTACTGTGTTTACAGCGATTCTGCTGCTGTATATTTTGAGGAGATAAAGACTGACCTCCCGATCTATTATTCCAGAATGATCGCTTTGGCAGACAAGGCTTTCCCTGAACTGGGTTTTGGCCTTGAAGATATCGGGTTCAAGTTTGGTGACAAATACAGATCTGTTGATCCTAACCAGGCGTCAAGCACTGAACCCGTGATCAAGAACGAGCACAAGTTTGAGAATGGCGTATGTAAGGACTGTGGAATGAGCTGGTCTGATTATTGTTATGAGACGCTCGAAAAGATGGATCCGCATACAAAACCGGGAGAATGGCATGCCATATACGGTCAGGATAACGATCTGATGCTTGAACCATCGGATTATGTTCAAATATCCGCATCTTATAAGGAAGATGCTGAGATCTACTATCAGCATATCGATGATAATTGGAATACAGAATCTTGCAGGATATATTTTATTGAACGTGACGGAAAACCCGTAATAGGCATCAGATTCAATTATTCAGAGGGAATGTACAGCAACGGAGACTATACTGTATCCGACAAATACGAATACTGGTTTAGGATCGAAGCTGAGGCCGGTGAGTTTGCAAAGATATTTGAATCAAAGGAATCATTTGCCAAGAACTTCGAAATGTATCTTTTTGTAGAGGACGAGGATCATGTCGGTCATGATGTCTGGGGAACCAAGAGTGATGAAGAGATCAAGAAGATCTTTGAGTCTGATGGCTGCGATTACTATACCAAGGAAGAGATGATCGATTTTTTCTGGAATGATCATCAGAGGATTTTCGAGTGCATGGATAAAGCAATGGTCTGGATGGACACAAATCTTGCTGATTCCGGAGTCAATTGGAAGAAATAAAACAATTAAAAATGAAAGGGGTAGAAGAGATGAAAAAGTTAATTTCAGTAGTTTTGAGCGGTGCTATGCTGGCTTCGGTATTCCTTTGCGGCTGCAATACCAAGCCTGCAGAGACGGAAACAGAAGAGACAACCACAGAGGCAACAACGACTGTGGCTGAGACCGAGCCTGAAGCGCATATCGATCCGGATAAGCTGAAGGCGGTAACGGATTACTATGAATCGAAGATCACGGATGATCATAGTCTCCTTTCTGTCTATATGGACGGTGTAAGAGGCGGATGCGATTACTATATTAGCGATGGCAGGTTCTATTTCAGCTATGATTCTTTCCAGGGCGAATCTCAGCTGACACTTTCCATCGATACGTATACCGAATCCGTAGATGTCAGTTTTATGTTGTATTATGGTGATGCCCGTTATTATGGAAGAAGCAATGACGGTGTCGTTAAGCTCGATTCTGTCGAAGCGTTTATTGACGATATTATTTCGAAGAATTCCTCTGCAATCGACATTTATGAAGAGGATGCCTATTCAGATAATGTGGATAAGATAAAGGCTGATATTCCGATCGTGTATGCCAGACTTATCGCCATCGCTGAGAAGGCCTTCCCTGAACTGGGATTCGGAGTAGAGGACCTTGGCCTCGATTTCGGTGACAAGTACAGAAATGTCGATCCCAAGACTCTTACGAGCGAGGAGAAGGAAGTAAAGAACGAGCATAAGTTTGTTAATGGTGTCTGTGAAGACTGCGGTATGAAATGGGTAGATTACTATTATGAAGCTATCGGAAATATCGACAGACATCCGAGTGACAGCGAATGGCATTCTATCTATGGTCAGGATTCGGCTTCTATGTTCTCTCTGAGTGACTATGTCCAGTGTTCTTCTTACGGACGCGGTGATGCAGAGCTTTATTACCATCGCAGCATCATGAAAGACCCTGAGTCTACAATGGCCGGAGCACATACGGAAGATTGCCGCCTCTATATCAAGCAGGATAAGAAATCAACGACTTCATCTGTCGTATTCAGATATGAAGAGGGAATGTATTCAGTAGGACAGGGAATAGTTGACTTCAAGTTCTCTTATTACATGAGAGTTGAAGCAAAGGACGGCGATTATTCGAAGATCTTTGAATCAAAGGAGTCTTTGAAGAAGAATGCAGAGCTTTATCTGTTTGTCACCGATGACGACGGCGTAGGTCACGATGTATGGTCAAGCAAGAAGGATGATGAGATCAAGAAGATGTTTGATGAACTGGACTTCACGGTTTACTTCACAAAGGATGAGTTCATCGACATGATATGGGAACATTATTCAGTATTCTTTGCAAGCATGGATAATGCGATCGTATGGCTGGATACATCACTCGCTGATGCAGGCATCAAGTGGAAGAAAGAAGACTGATCAGGTTTTGAACTGTCATATGAAGGGGCTGTCTCACGATCGTGAGGCGGCCCCTTTTTCGGTTGACATTGGAAGATTACATTATAAAATGATAATTGCTTTCAAATTGGATAGACGGAGGCTCCTTAATGGGCAGAACAAAGAGTGGTTCCTATAATACCAAGCAATCATGCGAGATACTGAATTTCCTTAAGGATAATGAAGGCTCACATTTTACGAGCCAGGAAATATCCGATCATTTCAGAAAGCAGGGTATTAATATCGGTCAGGCGACGATCTACAGGCGTCTTGACCGCTTGACTACTGACGGCCTTGTTAATAAGTACATCATCGACGAGAAGTCTCCTGCATGTTACGAGTACATCGGAACAGAGCACTGCAAGCATGGCAACTGCTACCACATGAAGTGTGAGAAGTGCAACAAGCTTATCCACCTGTCATGTGATGAGATCAACGAGTTCTTTGAACATGTATCAACAGAGCACGGGTTTGTGTTAGACCCCAAGCGTACTGTTTTCTACGGTATCTGCGAAGACTGTATAAAGGAAGAATCCTGATATCAGAGCATATTGGCGCGTTTCGTTGCTTCTTCTCTTCTGTGCTTGATAACACGGGCACGGAATATCAAAAGCACGATAACGAGCAGTAGTATAAGGCCTGACAGCACCGCAAAGGTGATCAGGATGCTCTTTACGTTTGTAAGATTCGTCAGCTTCTCAGGATTTACTTCAACGACACCGGCCTTCTTATCGATCTCGACAACCAGAGTGCCTATAAGATAAGTTTTGTCGGAATATACCTTACACAGCGGCAGTTCCAGTGTCTGGTGATCTATCGAAGTATCGATGACGGCCTTTGAAAGGTCGATCCTGTTGGAGCTTCCCAATTGAGCTCTTGAAGATGTTGTCGTAATGTAAGGATCAAGTACAAGCCTGTGGTCGGACAGATAAAGGTTAGTGTCTGCCAGAAGCTGTGTGATCTGCTTGTGTGTCTCATCTACAAGAGGCGTGAATTCGCTGTCAGTGATCTCGACTGTGGTAAAGCTTGAGTAGCCGTAATCAAAGAGCTTTATGAGATCTGCATATCTGACATCGGAATCTGCGGCGTTGAAGACACAGCCGACAAGTGTTCTGTTGTTCTTTTTCGCTGCTGCGCAGAGGGTATATCCGGCAGTGTCTGTAAAGCCGGTCTTACCGCCGAGATAGTATTCATAACCGTACTGGGTCGTGCTTACGAAGCGGTTGCCGTTTGTAAGTTCTCTCTCGCTGCTGTACTTGTTGGTAGCGCTGATAGTGTAGTTGAGAGTCTTGGCAATCTCAGGATACTTTGTTGTGGTTACTGCTTCGTTAAGGATAAGCGCCATGTCATAAGGCGTCGTGACGTTGTCCGGTGAAGAAACACCGTATGCCGAACAGAAATGTGTATGAGTGCAGCCGATATCAGCGGCTCTTGAATTCATCAGGTCGCAGAAGTCACGTTCGGTGCCGGCCATATACATGCCGAGAACAAGGCTTGCGTCATTGGCGGACTTGAGAACGCAGGCATAAATAAGATCCTTTACGGAGATCTCTTCGCCTTCCTGAAGTCCTAACTTAACATAGTCTTTCTCGATCGTCTTGATGGCAGCGGCCATCTCGGGAGTTATGGTAACGATATCTGTCTCCTGAAGGCGCTCGAATGCCAGAAGGATGGTCATTACCTTAGTCATTGAAGCAGGCTCTTTCTGGACATCGTAATCCTTGCCCAGAAGTATGGTCCCGCTGGTAGCGTCATAGAGAATATAAGATGCGGCATTTACCTTGGGTGCATCATCAAGAGTCTCACTTAAGAGATCGGTCTTGCGTTCATTAGCAGTAATGATGCCGTCGTTAGGGTCATCAGGGATCGTCTCTGCAGAAATATACGTCCCCGTAAAAGCCCAAAGGGACGTTAAAGTAAGAAGGATAGCTGTAAGACTTGCGGTTATTCTTTTTGAGAATAGCTTCATTAAGTATCTCCTAGTTTTGATTTGACCAATACATATTATAACTTTTCAGCCAAAAAACAAATAAATGGCGGTTAATCCAATTTTTAATAAAAATAAAAGGTGATTTACTGTATAATTAGCGGGTAAATGGAAAGAGGCTATAAATGGCGATAATTAAGACTACAGTAAATGACAAGCTTGATTTTGACGCTGCCGTAACGGAGCTTAAAGAGTATTTCTCTTCTCTCGGCGCTCGAAAAGGCAGACAATTAACCTACAACGTCCTGACTTACGGATGTCAGCTCAATGAGTCAGATTCTGAGAAACTTTCAGGAATGCTCGCTTCGATGGGGCTTAAGGCATCTTCGGGCGGAGAGCTCGATGACGCGGACGTCATCGTTTTCAATACCTGTTCGATCAGAGAGAATGCAGACAGGCACCTGTTCGGCAATCTTGGTGTATTTAAGACCTTGAAGAAGAACGACCACGATGTCGTGATAGCAGTCGGCGGCTGCATGATGAAGGTTCCGGAGAACGTCGAGAGGATAAAGAAGTCTTATCCTTACGTCGATCTTGTTTTCGATCCCCAGCAGCTTCACAGATTCCCGGTGCTCATGAGGGATGCCATCCGCAAGGACAAGCAGCTCGTAAACATCTCGGCAGATGATTACATTGCCGAAGACAACTTTTTCCCGATCGACAGAAAGAGAAAGTTCAGAGCGCTCGTGCCGATCATGTACGGCTGCAACAACTTCTGCACGTACTGCATCGTTCCTTATGCAAGAGGCAGGGAGAGATCCAGAGACATTAACGAGATAGTGAAGGAGTTATCCGAACTCGCTTCACAGGGCTATAAGGAAGTAATGCTCCTTGGACAGAACGTCAATTCATATAAGGGTGCGGGCGGCGAGACCTTCGCCGATATATTGAGAGCCGCATCTGATTTCAAGGAGTTCTCGAGAGTAAGGTTCATGTCTTCGCATCCGAAGGACTTATCTGATGAGGTCATCGACATCATGGCAACCAGGCCCAATGTCGAGAAGCACCTGCACCTTGCCATGCAGTCGGGCTCCAATACAGTGCTCAAGGCAATGAACAGACCCTATACGATCGAGAGATTTCAGGAGATCGTTGATAAGTTCAGAGCCAAGGTAGAGGGCGGTTCGCTCACGACAGACATAATTGTCGGCTTCCCCGGTGAGACTGATGAAGACTTCGAAGAGACTCTTGTTGCCGTAGATAAGGCCAAGTTTGATGCATGCTTCACGTTCCAGTATTCTGCAAGGCCCGGCACCAAGGCTGCTGCCTATGAGAACCAGGTCCCTTCGGATGTAGTAACGGAGCGTTTCGGCAGGCTTACCGAATACACTAACCGCTATGCTGAGGAATCCAATAAGAAACTTGTCGGCAAGACAATGGAAGTGCTTATTGAAGGCATCAGCAAGGCAGGTGACATGACCTTCTCCGGAAGGACAGTTACCAACCATCTTGTTAACTTCACTATTCCTGAAGAGCTGGGCATTGATCCCGGTGAAGATTATCTTGAGGGCAGGCTCTGCGAAGTCCGCATTGACCGCGCAAGACCTTATTCCGTTGACGGTATCCTCGTCAGCTTGAAGGGAGAAGAAGCGTGACAGACAATAACGGTTTTGACGAGAATCACGTAAAAGCAGCGGGACAGTTCCCGATGAAGCTTTCAGACTTAACTCCTGACCAGCTCTCTCCGATGATGCAGCACTATGCCGAGATGAAGGCAAAGTGCCAGGATTCGTTCCTTTTATACAGATTGGGCGACTTCTATGAGATGTTTTTCGACGACGCCGTAAAGGCCGCAAAGATATTAGAGCTCGCACTTACGAGAAGGGACTGCGGATCGGGCTACAGAGCGCCGATGTGCGGAATCCCTTTCCATGCATACTCATCTTATGCAAATAAGCTTGTTCAGGCAGGCTACAAGGTCGCTATCTGCGAGCAGCTTGAAGACCCTTCAGTTGCAACAGGTCTTGTAAAGCGCGGCATCATCAAGATCCTGACGCCCGGTACGATCACGGAATCCGGCGGGCTTGAGGAACGTAAGAATAACTTCCTCATGAGCATCTATTGCGTGGGTACCCAGTTCGGCGTTGCCTGCGCCGATATCTCCACGGGCGATTTTGAAGCTACGCAGCTGACGCTTACCGATAACGGTGAGCACCTGATAAATCTTATCGGCAAGTATTCTCCTTCGGAGATCATATATAACTCCAATTTCGAATCAACACCCGAGCTCCAGGCAATTAGGAGCGGTACGGATATCGCTCTGACCAGAAGAAATGACAGGGATTTCTCGGAGAGCCTTTTCAAGAACAGCGGCGCTGCAGTGCAGGATGCCAAGCTCTTTACCAATCCCGAGATGATGTACTGTGCATGCTCGGCCTTGATCCTCTATGCCGAAGAGACACAGACTGACAAGGTCACATATCTCGATGTCGTAAGGTGCTACAAGATCTCAGACACGATGGAGCTTGATATCGCTACAAGGACAGGCTTGGAGCTTACGTCGACGATCAGGACAAAGCAGAAGAGGGGTTCTTTACTCTGGGCAATCGACCGCACGAAGACTTCGATGGGCGCAAGGCTTCTGAGAAAATGGGTCGAAGAGCCGCTTATCTCGGTTAAGGCCATCAACAGAAGGCTTGATGCCGTAGAAGAAGCCAAGGAAAGATACATGGCCCGCCAGCAGATAATTGAAGGCTTGTCCGGTCTTTACGATATCGAGCGTCTTGCAGGCAAGGTATCTCTCGGCACGTGCAACGCCAGAGATCTTTTGGCGCTCCGTAACTCACTGCGAAAGATCCCGTTCGTAAGAGAAGGTCTCGAAGAGTTCTCCAAGGGCATGTTCAAAGAGATCAAGACATCGATGGATCCTCTCACTGATATTGCCGACTTGCTCGAAAAGTCGATCAACGAAGATGCTCCCGTCACGGTCAAGGACGGCGACATCATCAAGCGCGGCTATAACGCCGAGTGCGATGAACTCTATGACCTTGCAAAGAATGCCAAGGAATATATCCTCCAGCTCGAGAACAACGAGCGTGAGAGGACAGGCATTAAGACTCTTAAGATCGGCTATAACAAGGTGTTCGGTTACTTTATCGATATCCCGAGATCGCAGTCTGACAAGGTTCCTGAAGAGTATGTAAGAAAGCAGACTCTTGTTAACAACGAGCGTTATATCACGCCGCAGATCAAGGAACTTGAAGATAAGATCGTTAGCGCTTCTTCGCGCCGAATCGCTCTTGAATATGAACTCTTTACGGAAGTAAGGGAGAAGGTGTGTGCCGTATCCCAGAAGCTTTTCGATACCGCAAGAGCCATAGCACAGACAGATGTTATCACTTCGCTCGCAGAACTTGCGGAAGTCGAGAACTATGTTAAGCCTTCTATAGATGATTCAGAGATCATCGACATCAAGGGCGGAAGGCATCCTGTCGTAGAGCAGATGATGAGGTCTTCACATGAGACCTTCGTTCCCAACGATATCTCGATGGACGATGAGAAACGCCTCATGGTGCTTACAGGTCCTAACATGGCCGGTAAATCGACATTCATGAGACAGACTGCTCTCATTGTCCTTATGGCCCAGATCGGTTCTTTTGTTCCTGCAAAGAGCGCGAAAATTGGCCTCGTCGATCACATCTTCACGAGGATCGGCGCATCGGACGATATCTCTACAGGCCAGTCAACATTCATGGTCGAGATGAGGGAAGTGTCCTATATCCTTAAGAATGCAACGCGCAAGAGCCTCCTGCTCCTGGACGAAGTAGGAAGAGGCACCAGCACATACGACGGTCTTTCGATCGCATGGGCTGTTATCGAATACATAATCGACCCGAATATCCTTTATGCGAGGACGATCTTCGCCACGCACTATCACGAGCTTAACCAGCTTGAGCGCCTCAACCGCGGAGTATATAACAATCACGTAGAGGTTAAAGAAGAAGGAGACAGCGTAACGTTCCTTCATAAGATCTCGGACGGCGGCACGTCGGACAGCTACGGTATCGAAGTTGCAAGGCTTGCAGGTCTTCCTTCGGATGTCCTGAAGCGTTCCAATGCTATCCTTTCCGAGCTTGAGAGGATCGGCAAGTTCAAGGTCAAGGGCAACCGCGAGACACTTGGCAACGATGAGGAACTCTCAAAAGATGTTATGCCCGGACAGGAATCCTTCTTTAATCCTGACAACGTCGTCTACAGAAAAGAGGACAAGATCCGTCAGACATTAAGAGATATCGATCCCACAAGGCTTACGCCTATCGAAGCCATGAACATACTTTATGAATTGAAGCAGAAGTGCCGGGAGGAAGACATTGGGCAGGATTAATGTACTTGATACCAAGACCGCCAATGCCATTAAGGCCGGCGAAGTCATTGAGCGTCCCGTCTCTGTCGTAAAAGAACTTATCGATAATGCGATAGACAGCGGCGCTTCCAGAATAACCGTGGAGTTTGCAGGCGGCGGTATCTCTTTGATCAGAGTTACCGATGACGGCTGCGGAATGGACAGGGAAGATGCCGAGAAGGCATTTCTTATTCATGCGACATCAAAGCTCCATTCGATCGAAGATATCTATTCTCTCTCGACCATGGGCTTCAGAGGAGAGGCGCTGGCGTCGATCGCTGCCTGCTCTGACGTAACCCTCACGACCTGTCTCAAAGGCGAGAAGGAAGGAACCAAAGTAGTTTACGAGGACGGCTCTCTTAAGGGTGTCTATGATAATCCGGAAATGTCCGGAACTTCTGTCGAAGTAAGGAATCTGTTTAAGAACCTTCCTGCAAGATATAAGTTCCTTAAGAAAGATTCCACTGAGGGAATGTATATTACAGGCCTTATAGAAAAGCTTGCCGTCATTGCTCCCGAGATATCGATAAAGCTCATCAAGGACGGCGCAACGCTCTTTACCACTCCGGGCAACGGCTCTTCTCTTGATGCGGTTTATGCGGTATACGGTAAAGAGACTGCAAAAGCGCTCGTTCCGGTAAGCTTCAAATACGAAGGCGGCAGGATAGAAGGCTTTACGGGTCTTACTTCGTTTGTAAGAGGCAACAGGGGCCTTCAGGTCGTATTCGTAAACGGAAGACTGATACACAGCAAGACGGTTTCCGCCGCAATTGACGAAGCTTATAAGAATGCCGTCATGAAGAATAAGTTCCCTATATGCTTCCTCATGATCTACTGTGAACCCGGAACCGTTGACGTAAATGTTCATCCGCAGAAGAGCGAGGTCAAGTTCAGCAACGACGGTGATATCTTCAGGCTCGTTTATCACGGCATCAAGGATGCTCTGACGAAGAACGGTGAAGCCGGCATGACTTTTAACGGTATCGCCGAGAAGGTCGAAGAGGAAGCCGATTCCGGAACACAGCTCCGCTATGATTTCTCAACTGCGTCTTCTGCTCCCAAGGCTTCTTCAAGGTATTCTGCAGCACCCAATGCTTCGCATAAGTTAGGCCAGCAGGGAGATCCTGCTCAGGCAAATAAACTTCTGCAGATCTTATCCGAATTCAAGCCTGACATCGAAGCATTAAAAGAGACTTCCGACGAACCTGCGGCTAAGCCGGAAAGTGCTTCGGAACAGGATATAATCGAGCCCGTTCCGGCTGCACCTGCGATAATCGATGATGTTCAGGAGAACAGGAACATTACGGATATCGACAGACTTGCTGCGGCTGATTTTGTCGGCATAATCTTCTCCACATATATCATCCTCCAGAATGAGGATGTCTGCTTTATCGTAGACCAGCACGCGGCTCACGAGAGAGTCCTCTATGAGGAATTCATGATCAAGAAAAAGCCCGGTGCCGTGCCTGCCGTAGAACAGGTATTAACACCGCAGATCCTGACGCTTTCCTGGGAAGACTACAGCTTCGTTGAGGATAATATCGACAGGTTCAAAGACAACGGATTTGAACTCGAGCTCTTAGGCGACAGACAGGTTGCCGTAAGGACAGTTCCTCTCGGCAAGGCAGGAAAGCAGTCGGAAGTTTTCGGTGCGATCCTTACAGATCTTAAACGCGAAGTTCCTTCCAAATCCGAGATATGGTATCAGCTTATCCAGACGACTGCCTGCAAGGCTGCCATAAGGGCAGGCGATAAGATCACGCAGCAGGAAGCCATGAGACTTGTCGAGGAACTCTCAGGCTGCGAAGACCCTTACCACTGCGCTCACGGAAGACCTACGTTCTTTACGGTCGCCAAGAAAGATTACGAGAAGAATTTCAAGAGAATCGTCTGATGAATACATCTTTCCCAATTTTCGAAAAGTATTCATATATACCGATTATCGCAGGACCCACTGCGAGCGGTAAGAGTGCGCTTGCGTTAGAGATATGCAGGATTGCGGACGGCGAACTCGTATGCGCTGATTCTATGCAGATATATAAGGGGCTTGATGTCGGCACGGCAAAAGACAGCAAGGAAGAGATAGGGGATATCCCTCATTATCTGACGGATATCGTTGAACCCGGTGCCAATTTCTCCGTTTACGATTATGTCTGCACGGCTCTGCCTGTAATAAGGGATATTCTCGAACGCGGGAAACTTCCCGTAGTTTGCGGCGGAACAGGTCAATACATCTCATCTCTGCTCTATGGTCTTGATTACGGAACGGGTGATGAGGAAGCCGAGATCAAAGCAACTAAGGAATTAACGGAAGAATTCGGGCAAAAGGGAATAGAGCCTTTGTATTCCAGGCTTAAAGAGGTTGATCCTGAAGCTGCGGATAAGATCGATCCGCAGAATACAAGACGTGTAATAAGAGCTCTTGCAGTATACGATGCACTGGGAATTACCTTCACTGAGAAGAATAAGAAGTCCAAAGCAAACGGACCTGAGTTCCCGTTCAAGGTCTTCATGATCGATTGGGACAGGGAAGTCTTATATGACCGTATCAACAGAAGAGTCGGTGTCATGATAGATAACGGACTTGTGAATGAAGCCAAGATGCTTCTTGATCTTAATGTGGACAGGACTTCGACATGCTGGCAGGCGATAGGTTATAAAGAGATGCTCAAGTATCTGGAAGGTGAGGAAACCCTGGAGCAGGCTGCGGACCGTATCAGGATCGGTACAAGACATTATGCAAAACGTCAGCTCACATGGCTTCGGAGCATGGGTGAAGACGTTACGCCGGTCAAGCCTGATGACCCTTCTGTAAATGCCAAATTTGTTTTACAGCTTTGCAAATAAAAACTGCACATTTCTGTGCAGTTTTTGATAAGAATGCTTTGATTAGATAAATGGAAAATCAAGAATAGTCTCAATTATCCAAAACTGTAATTTTCTACTTGAAAATCTGTGCAGAGCCCACATAATAAAGGTACAAACACACTTATCTTAAAAGGGAGGAGGTAGTTAATCGATTGAATATCTATGTAGCCCAACTACCTTGCCCAGGATCCTGCATCCTTCAGTGTTGAAAGGAATTGGCGAGTAGTCATCATTCTCAGGGAAAAGATAAGGAATTCCGTTCTTCTTTCCAAATCTCTTGACCGTAGCTTCGTCCTCTATCAAAGCGGCTATTATGTCTCCCTCTTCACACGTATTTTGTTTACGAACGATAATAAGGTCGCCGTCAAGAATATGAGCATTGATCATGCTGTTGCCACGAACTTTAAGCATGAATGCTTCGGAATCCCCTATTAGAGACTTGTTCACCAGATAAGAATCGCTATAGTCTTCGTGAGCCAGGATCGGAATGCCGGCTGTGATCTTACCGATAACGGGAACCTTCCTGTATTCGGTTAATTCAGTAACACTTGAAGAACCCGAGTATTCCTGAATTGAATCATCCGCTCCTTGCTTGATCACAATAGCTCTTCTTAATCCGGGTCTGTACTCAATACGCCCCTGGCTGTCAAGTTGTTTGAGGTAAGTGTGAACGGAGGACGTAGATTTAAGACCTACGCCGGCGCAGATATCTCGTACAGAAGGCGAAATCTGATTCTGATTTATGTAATTACAAATGTAGTTATATACACGTTCTATAGTCTTTCTGTCGTTTGACTGCATAAGGAATCCTCCAAACATATTTTCTATAATTGTAACATTTATTAAACAGGTGTCAAACGTTTGTTTGGCGTTCAGCTAAAAATTCAATTTTATGGAGAGAACCGGCATGCATAGTGTTATAAATAAATCTAATAATTACTCTAATCTCAATAAGATCCTGAAAGACGAAGCCATAGAGAATGCAGCTTCATTTGGCGAAGCAAGAGCGATCATAGTATCCAGACTTAACCGTTTACGGGAAGATCTTTCATTCCAACCTTCGGTAGAAGATCCGATCATAGCGGAGATATGTAAGGCGAGAGAAGACGGGACGACAAGCCTTATGGACATATATGCCGGTTACTACTCTCCGTGCAAGGTGTCTGAACCGGCGTATATTCCCAAAGGTCAGGGTGATATGAACGACATTATGATCAGTTTTTCAGAAGGTTTCAGTGAGTTTATTGAATCATTAGAAGAACAGTATGTTGAACTTATCATTAGAAGAAGGAGGGCAACGATCCTTTTGAACAGGATGCTCTCGATAAGACTGCCCTTGGCCAGATTGATGTATCTGTATTACTATCAGCGCATCGATCCGGGTGATGTGACGAATAAGCTTTATTGCAGCAGAGCGACATTTTACAGGTTGAAATCCAATGCCATTTCTGCAATTACAAGAATGTATTATCCCGGCACTATCCAAAAGATCAGAGGCAGTAATATCGACAGCTCCGAAGAATCTGCCTAATTCGTGGCTTCTTACTTTTGATAAACAATGCTATAATCGCCCTTAAGGTAAAATGATATGGCAATAAATCAGGAAGACAGAAACCAAGATCCTATTTCGACAGGCAGTTTGAAGAGCAGTGTAGTGCTCGATTTTCTGGGCTGTTCTTACAGGGCTACAGTAAGACTCATCAAGGGTCTTCCTTCAAGATTCATTGCTTTTGTCAAACGTAAGATCAAGGAATACCGCAACAGGCCGAAGAGAACGGACATCAGCCGTGTTTATGTTGTAGTAGGCTACACTACCAAGAAGCGTGTAGATGAAAAGTTCAATGCGGAAAGAAGGATGATGATCATCAGAAGAGGGCTTTTGGTCCTGATATTCCTTTTGATAATCTTCATCGCAGTAGACCGGTTTACGGGAGTTATCAACTATGGAGAGTTATCTCAGATATTCGGAATAGATTCGTGGGACGAGGTAGTTGAGAACGATCCTTTTGCAGACAAAACTTCAGAAAGCACGTCAGGAATTGCGACAGAGGGAACACAATCCTGACCAAGAAGCAAACAATTAATTGAAAATGATCGAAATGAAAGTTCGCGATTGCGAACTTTCATTTTTTAATTGCCTATTGAAATTGCGAAAGTCTTGTAATACTATACTTAACGATTGGTTTAAACTAGGTCTGAACACCTAAGCTTTCAGTCTACAAAATGAATTTTTAGCCACGCGAACTTGCAAAATCGGTTCCGGGCAGAAGAAAGGTGGAAATCTTATGGATTACAAGATTGAGAATGAGTATCTTAACGATCTCATGCAGAAGGTTATGGCAAGGAATGCTAACGAGCCTGAATTTCATCAGGCAGTATATGAGTTCCTTAACTCTATCGCACCGGCTCTTCCGGTACACCCTGAGCTTATCGAGAAGCAGGTTCTTGAGAGAATCGTAGAGCCTGAGCGTCAGATCATGTTCAGAGTTTCCTGGATCGACGATAACGGCAGAATTCAGGTTAACCGCGGTTACAGAATTCAGTTTAACAGCGCTATCGGACCTTACAAGGGCGGTATCAGACTCCATCCCTCTGTTAACCTCAGCATCCTTAAGTTCCTCGGCTTCGAGCAGATCTTCAAGAACTCCCTCACAGGTCTCCCTATGGGCGGCGCTAAGGGTGGTTCCGACTTCGACCCTAAGGGCAAGTCTGACAACGAAGTAATGGCTTTCTGCCAGAGCTTCATGCGTGAGCTTTACAGACATATCGGACCTGACTGCGATGTACCTGCAGGTGACATCGGAACAGGTGCAAGAGAGATCGGTTTCATGTTCGGTCAGTACAAGAAGATCGTAAATGAGTTTTCCGGCGTTCTCACAGGTAAGAAGCTCAGCTTCGGCGGTTCACTTGCAAGAACAGAGGCTACAGGTTATGGTCTTTGCTACTTCGTAAATGCTCTCCTCAAGGAGAAGATGAACACTTCTTTCGAGGGCAAGACGGTTGTTATCTCCGGTTCAGGCAACGTTGCTATCTATGCTACAGAGAAGGCTCAGCAGCTTGGCGCTAAGGTAGTTGCTCTTTCTGACTCCAACGGTTATGTATATGATCCTGAGGGCATCAAGCTTGATATCGTTAAGGACATCAAGGAAGTTAAGAGAGGCAGAATCAGTGAGTATGCTGATCAGGTTGCTTCCGCTCATCTGGACAATTCCTTGTGACATCGCTCTTCCTTGCGCTACACAGAACGAGCTCAACCTCGATTCTGCTAAGACACTCGTTGCTAACGGCGTAAAGGTAGTAGGTGAGGGCGCTAACATGCCTACAACACTCGATGCTACAAAGTTCCTTCAGGAGAACGGCGTATTCTTCACACCTGGTAAGGCTTCCAACGCAGGTGGTGTTGCTACATCCGGTCTTGAAATGTGCCAGAACAGCGCTCGTCTTTCATGGACATTCGAAGAAGTTGATGCAAGACTTAAGGGCATTATGGAGAATATCTTCCACACAGTTGATAAGACAGCTACAGAAGTCGGCTGCGAGAACAACTTCGTTGTCGGCGCTAACATTGCAGGTCTCCTTAAGGTTTCTGACGCTATGATCGCTCAGGGCTGCATCTGATAGAACTGAATCAGTTAAGGTAAATAGAAGGGGTTGTGACAACAGGTCACAGCCCCTTTTTGTTATGAAGATTACACAAACCGGGACAAATTGCCACAGTATTCTTCTAATATCTGTGATTAGGAAAATGACAGTCTGATGATATAATTGTTTAGTTAATATGGAGAATTATGAGTGCCTGACTGTAATCGCGGCCGGGGACGGTAAATATAGAATTTGCTTTAAGGATAAAGCAAAGGACAAACAAAATATGGAGCGATAAAGATGAGTAAGACTGTAGCAACTTGTATTGCCGAGACTAACCTGATCCAGGGTGAGCCTCAGGAGAATGTATTCTTTCTTACGCTTTCACGTAAGATCGAAGATTTCCCCAACGAGTTCTTAAGAACGGCCAGATCGACATCACCTATTCAGATCTGCGCTATTTTCTCGACAATTGGTCCGGATAACCTTTCCGCAGTATTGAACCTTGAACTTAACGCCGAATTGGAGAGGATCGCCTCCGCATGCGCAAATCAGGCTGTTCTCGATTTTGACGGTTTCGCAAACACGGTAATCAACAACCTCAACGTAAAGGTATGCAATTTCGCTGCCAACAAGGGAACACAGTTCAAGACTTCAATGTCTATGTTCGTAATAGAAGGCGATATCCTTCGTGTAATCCATGTCGGTATCACAAAGGCGGTTCTCTTCAGAAACAACCGCATCATGCTCCTTTCGGAAGAGCAGACCGTTGCGCACAGATATGTACAGATGGGCGCTATCCAGCCTTCCGAAGAGCTTACGCATCCTGAGAACATGAATCTTACCCAGTATCTCGGAAAGATGCCTCAGGAAGGTCCCGTCAATGCCGACAAGAAGGTTCACTTGAAACTTCAGGACAACGACGAGCTGTTCCTCATGGGTGTTGGCCTTTCCAGAAGACTTCCTTCACAGATGAGAAATTCCATCATCGCAAAGCCTTTGACAACTGAGGTCAAGGCCAAGGAGATCATCAATGCAGCCGTAAGCTACGGAATCAAGTCCGGTCTTACGCTTATCGACATGAAGGTCGAATCAACATTCCTGCTTCCCGGCGATGCAGTCATCAACAGCAATCTCAGAACGGAAGCCGGTCTTTCAAGAAGAGATAATCAGAAAGCCGCAGAATCCAATGCATTTACTGATTTCGAAAACGACAAAGACTTGGATTACGATTCTGATTCTTCCGATACGATAAACTATGTTCCGGGTTCTGCCGTAGCAAGCTATGCAGAGAGCGACGAAGAGGAACTTATCGTAAATGAGAGCAAGGAGAGGGTAAAGACGATAATCATTCCTCTTATCATCTTCATTGTCTGCATCCTTCTCGGATTCGGTGTCACATTCATGATCTTCAACATGAAGGATCTCATCAATTTCGGTGACTCCACCACGACAACACTTCCTGTCGGCGTTGGTTCAGTCCTTTATGCCAACGAAAATATGGTCCCTGTATATTCCAAGGCTTCCGAAGAAGCAACGGTCATCGGAACTCTTAATCTCGGCGATCCCGTAACTCTTAAGGAGATCACCAATGAGGCTTTCTCAAAGATCCTTACGGCAAATAACGTTACAGGCTACGTTGCAAGCGATAAGCTTACGGCAGAGAATCCTATTACAGGAACAAGCGAATTCGATCCTTTCGGTGATGCTACATCGGTAACAACGGGCGAAGTTACGCTTCCTGACGGTGAGACCGTACAGACAACAGGCGTCAAGAAGGATAATATCTACTATCCTCCGACGGCTACACCTAAGCCGACTCTTGAGTCTATCGGTACTGATGAGTTCGGTAATCCTATCTATCCTACACCTACACCTGATCCGAATAAGCCCACGCCAACTACGGATCCGAATAATCCGACACCTACACCTAAGCAGGATAATCCGGATAACCCTACTCCAACACCTAAACAGGATAATCCGGATAACCCTACTCCAACACCGAAGCAGGATAATCCGGATAAGCCTACAGAGGCACCTAAGCCGACTGATCCGCCGAAGCCGACTGATCCGCCGAAGCCGACTGATCCGCCGCCGCCGAAGCCCACAGATCCTCCGGCAAATGGTGAAGATAATAACGGCTAACGCTGTTTTCGAGCAACCTAAAAACTACAGAGCTGTCTCATATGAGGCAGCTCTTTTTATGGATCATGAGAAAATAGAAACTAAGCATTTGATATTTTGTGGCATAACTTGTAAAAAATATTTATGAATGCTAGTATTCATTTGGGGATATACCAAGGTTCATTTCAAGTAACATTTTAAGAACGTGTCATGGCATCGTGCTGTTAATCGTATGCGCTTACATTGTTTGCGCCTGACGGGTTAACGCTATGCAGGTCAATTCACACATGGGTAATTTCACACAACGTGAAGATGTTATTTTTGGGAGGACACTTTTATGGTTAAACGTATTATTTCAATTGTTTTGGCAGCAGCGGTTATTGCAGGATTTGCAGCAGTTTGTTCAGGGGCAGCTTATACGACAGATCAGATATCTGGGACGTATAAAGACCACGAAGAAACGTGCAAATATAATGGAGTTTCAACTGCTGACATTGCTGTTATTGGAGCCGAGGTATTTAAGAATAATAAATCCTTAGCAGGGAAGACACAGACTTTTAAAGACGGCTCTCAGATTTTTGTCCATAGTATTTCAGTCCGTAAATCTTCAGCTAACCATGGATATCATGTAGGTTATTACAAGGTCGGAAATACCATGTACTACAACAGAGGCTATGATTACGAATCCTAATTATTAACCATTCATCCGGGCTATGAGTTTATTCTTTAAACATCTGTATGAACATATTTTAAGCCACGCCATCACGCTGGTCCTTTATGCGTCTGTGACTGTGTTGGGTATCTTTTGCATTTCAAGCTACTATGTCAGTGCTTCACAGGGCTTGAAGGCATACAAAGCATATGGGCTTGATGAGACGCTGGTTTATTATCCGGGATATTCAATGGCCGATTATATAAGGATTGATTTTGGCGGGAGCAACGAACCGGATGAATTGCTCAACCTGATCAACCATCTTGATTGTGTATCGTCTGCTGAATATGAGTCATTTACCAGTTGCATTACCCTTGTAAACCAGGAGCGTGCAGCATCCGGGCAACCATTTTACCTGGAAGCTGCACAGCTTCCTAAGGATCTGAAGGGTTTTCCATACCGCATCGTGAAGGGCAGGGCGCCTTCTCCTGATGCACCTGATGAGATATGTATCTCGAGTAATTACATTGGCAGATGCAATATTGGTGATACGCTGGTCCTGAATCGGGCCAGGAATCCTGAAGAGGAATACCGCTTCAAGGTAACCGGTTTCTTCGATATCAATTCCAGGGCGCTTTTTGGTGACAGTTATGTCTGTCAGATCGACAGCAGCAGGGGCGCTTACGCGAGCGCATTTACTTATGGTGATGTGCTGCCTGATGATGTGACAGGCAACAGGGATATCATGATAATCCAACCCGCAGACGGCTACACTGTAAGTGGTATTAAGCAGCAGGTGCTTAAAGTAGCCGGACGCGGGACCGCTTACACTTATGAAGAATACTGCGACAAGCTCTATGATGCTGACAGCGATAGCGCCGTTGTATTTAAGGCTATTGCGATTGCTACTGCGATTGTCACATTAGAGCTCCTTATCGCGTATACGCTTATACAACTTTCACTGAGAAAGAACGAACTTGTCATCTACTATCTTAACGGCGGCTCATGGCTTTATGTGTGCCTGACCGCATGTTTTTCTTATCTTCCGACAGTTCTTGCCGGGCTTGTTACCGGCATTTGCATATATAACTTCAATCCCGTGATGAAGTCGTATTCGAACGGCCTGTTTATCCTGGATTGGAAGACCGTTGCGGCTGTGTCAGGAGTGCTTCTTGGCGCATATATTCTGGTTAATCTTTTGTTCTTCGCTTACGAATACAGAAGATCGCCTATAGAGATGTTGAGGATCGAAGGATGAGGCTTATAAAGATCACAATTAAAGCTCTTGCCGACAGACCTCTCATCAATCTGTTTGTGTGTCTTGCGCTCGCGCTGCTGGTTTTCGCGCAGGGTCTGATCGCGAATGCTTATTCATTCTCAATGTCGGGTGAGATGTATCTTTATACGAGCTACACCTTTATCAGCGGCAGCGACAGTTCCGATAAGGTTCAGGTGCTCAAGGACAATTATCCGAAGAGCCTTGTGCGCGCCAATGACATTTATGCTGACGATAACAATCCGGAGATAGTTGTTTTCAGATATAACAGAGTCCTTAAGAATGGCGAGCTTGCCAAGCTCAGGAAATATGCGGGACACTACTTGCCGGATGCAGAGTTCGCGGCGCCGGAAGCATATCAGGACAGCTACGACGTGTTTAAGGAGATAGTTATCTTCGCGCTCATAACGGCCGTCATCCTGATAGTGCTGATACCTGTGATCAACTACCCCATCCAAGTCAGGAAGAGCGAGTTCGACAGCTACAGGATATGCGGCGCGGCAAACGGCTTTATACTGGCTGCGCGTTTCGCCCATGTGGCGTGCCTGTCGATTCTTGCAGGCGTCATAGGCATTGCCGGACTGTTCATTTATTCAAGGTGGACTCATGCGGGCAATCTGGGGCTTCTCGCGATCCTTATACCATTGCTGTTCTTCGCCACGGTTACGGCTGAGACGACGATTGCCGGCATAGCGGAGGCTTACCATGAGAAATAAGTTAAGAATGCTCTCATGCATCGTGATGCTGTCGGTAATGCTCGGCGGCTGCAGTCTATTCCGCAAGTTCAATGTGACGGAACTGGGCGCCCCTTTAGTTAAAACCTATGCAGCGAGCGTTGATACCTTGTTGACGGGTGACGGGATCGGGAATGAATTCCTGTCGGTATATAAGAGCTCTTACGATATCGAAGGATATGTCATGACGGGCACGAAAGCAGGGGACATCGCGTGGATACTTTACGGGTCTGAAGATATCGGTATCGTTGGTTCAGGTCTCAACTGCAAGATCGATAACATCCTTCAGAAAGACGAGAACGTTCTTGCTGCTTCGGAGGTCACTCCCGGCATGTTTGTAATCGCGACGGACAACGGCTCTGATGTCTGGGGCGCTCCGGTACGCCTGCTTATTTATGACTTCG
This sequence comes from Oscillospiraceae bacterium, assembly GCA_902764825.1. Classification (GTDB taxonomy): domain Bacteria; phylum Bacillota; class Clostridia; order Saccharofermentanales; family Saccharofermentanaceae; genus Saccharofermentans. The sequence goes on along the minus strand of CACWXL010000001.1, from coordinate 199,767 downwards.
CCAATTTGCGACTAATCGCAAATTCCGTGATCGAAGAGACTTCGGGTGACGGCTTCTCCGGCATGTGTACGGACGATTCGGGCAATATCTATGTTGTGGCGGGCTCGAAAATCACAAAGCTCGGAAACGACCTCTCCGTAAAGTCTTCCGCGACACTCAGCGATTACTATTTTGATTCCGTGTGCTGCAAAGACGGCGCACTGTATCTTACATCTTATTCGGATTCCGGCAGCGGCTTTAATATCGTGAAGCTCAAGAGCGAAGGCCTCTCAGCAGAGCGTGTGTACAGCATCACCGCAGATTCAAATAACGACAGCCTTAAGTTCATCGGGCAGGACAGCGATGCAGTCTATCTTATAAAGAACGACCGCTTCCTGATGAAGTTCTCTGCAACCGATAATTCTCTCATCCAAGTCGCGAACCTTGATGAATACAGGATCGTGACTTCGGACAGGAGTATTGTCTATAACAACGGTCAGTTCCTGATCTACGGTGAATACAGGGGCGCTGACGGATTGTTCGCATTGAAGCTAGGCGATGAGATAGTGGGCAGAACAGAGATCGAGCTTGCCGTGATCGGCGTCACTGACAAGTGGCTCGACAGGCGCATTGCGGATTTTAATGCCGATAACCGCAAGTACCATCTGACCGTCAAATACTATACGGACAGCACGATCCCTGACAGTGTGTACTGCGCTACCGATGCCGAGAGATTAATGCTCGATCTTTCTTCAGGCAACGTCCCCGACATGATCTGCACTGGCAAACTATATGCATCGGTAATCAAGCATTCAGGCATGCTCATGAACTTGCACGAATGCGCCGATCTTAACGATTCGCAATATCTCACCAGCGTATGGAACGGCATGAAGGAACAGGACGGAACGATGCTTCTTGCTGCGCCGTTCTTCCGCATCTCAGGCTTTGCGGGTAAGACAGGTGATGTCCTCTCCTGCAAGAGTGAACATGTCATCCGCCACGACGATGCAAAGACGCTCACGGATGCACTCGTGAACCGCCTGTTGACCCTTGATACATATTCTTCAGAGAAGCTCTTTAGTTACATGGAGTTCATCGACAACCATAAGACACTCACATATACGGAGAACATGAGCGTCGCGTCACAGATCCGCTCAGGCGATCTCGGCTTCATCGATTGCGAGGCCGGAGGGTTCGGCAACTATCTGCTTCTCTGCGAGTATTTCGGAGGCGCGCCCGAGATGGCTCTGCCCATAGTTAACTGCGACATGTTCTTCGGTGTTTTCGAGAACACAGACTGCAAAGAAGGCGTAAAGCAGTTCCTTGAATACTGTTTCTCGGACGAAGCGCTTTCCGATGATGCGGCTAACGTCATGTCCAGGACACCGGTCTCAAAGGCAGTGATCGAGAACATAATCGGCATGACCGCTAAGGCCTATAACGATTCGCTGATCAAGCCCGGCGAGGCTTCTGTCAACGGCGTATACCAACAGGATCCGCTCCTCATCTATTCGGACAAAGAGGAATCGGACGCAGGCCTTAAGGTCGTTCAGGAGATCAATGACATGGAAAAGGGTATAAAGACCGACCATACTCCGCTGCAGCCGGGCGGACTTCGAAGATTCAGTGCAGATGAGGTCTTAAAGCTTGCCGACAGTTACCGTGACCTTCTAAGTATAAAGGCCGTTGTATATCTTCCGTCGCCATATATGTCGGAGATCGCATACCCCATTATCGATAAATATTGTAACGGTGATATCTCTGCTGATATTGCCGCACGGGAAATAGATAACGCAATCAGAAAATACATATCAGAACAGAATTAAGGGTGAGAATATGGAAAACGTAATTGAACTCAAGTCCGTAAGCAAAGTATATAAGTCTAAAGGTGTTGACGATGTAGTAGCACTTGATGACCTGACGCTTGATATCAGAAGAGGCGAGTTTGCAGCGGTTTGCGGTGTATCAGGTTCAGGAAAATCGACTTTGCTGCATATAATGGGATGCTTAGATAAACCGACTTCAGGCAAGGTCATTGTTTCCGGTACTGATGTAAGCGGTCTTAATGACAGCGAGCTTTCAAAGATCAGGAGCGAGAGGATCGGTATCGTGCTTCAGGACTTTGCTCTCATACCTTACAGGACAGCTTATGACAACGTCATGGTTCCGCTGTATTTTTCGAGAAACAGGAAGAATATAAGAAAAAGGATAATGGAATCTCTGGAGAAGACCGGCGTCGCTGATCTTGCAAAGCGTGAGATACGCAAGATGTCAGGAGGCCAGAAACAGCGCGTTGCCATTGCAAGGGCGCTGGTCAATTATCCTGATATCATACTGGCTGATGAACCCACGGGTCAGCTTGATACAAAGACCAAGAAAGAAATTGCGGAATTGTTTAAGGACATTAATTCCGAAGGCGTCACGATCGTCGTGGTGACCCACGATGACGAACTCGCAAAGGCTGCTGACCGCATCATAAGGATATCTGACGGCAGGATAGTCTGAATTGTGTTTTATGGATACAAAGTAAAAGGGGCTGCCATGCGGCAACCCCTTTGTATGTAATGTTGTAAGAAGTTATCAATAACGGAAGAGTTCTTTGTAGAGGACCTTAACGGCGTATGAGCAGTAGGACTCTGAGACGCCGAACATCATTGAGATCTCTGATGCGCCCTGGTTAACGATACGGAGGTTGATGCCTGCGTTGGAGAGGGCGGATGCAGCACGTGCCATGATACCTACGGAATTTGCCATAGCTTCGCCGACGATCATGACGATCGCAAGGTCTCTGTCTACCTTAACGTCAGCACCGAGTTCCTTCTTGATGCGGTCAACGATGATGGCTTCCTTTTCTTCCGTGAAGTACTTCTTGCGGAGAACGATCGTAACAGTGTCGATTCCGGAAGGAATGTGGTCGATGGAGATAGCTTCGTCCGAGAAGATCTTAAGGAGAGCTGCAAGGAAGCCTACCTGACGGTTCATCATGTACTTGCTTACAGTAACCGTTGCAAAGCCCTTATCGCCTGCAATACCTGTTACGAGTGAATCGTAGTGAGTACGCTTGGATACGATCCATGTGCCCTTAGCTGCAGGATTGTTCGTGTTCTTGATGTTGAGAGGGATGCCTCTTGCGAATACAGGGTAGATAGCTTCTTCGTGAAGTACCGTAAAACCTGCATAAGAAAGCTCTCTCATCTCGTCGTATGTGATCTCCGTGATAGGGAAGGGGTTCTTAACGAGATTGGGGTTAACAGCGAAAACGTTGTCTACGTCAGTCCAGTTCTCATAAACGTCAGCACCGACGGATGCTGCGAGGATGGAACCAGTGATATCTGAACCGCCTCTGGAGAATGTAATGATCTTGCCGCTCTTGGATACGCCGTAGAATCCGGGGAAGACAAGGAGCTTGTCTGTCTCATCCTTGAGCTTTGCAAGGTTATCGTATGTCTCGGGAAGGATAACTGCTTTGCCTGCTTTGTCGTGCTCCAAGTAGAGGCCGCACTCTTCGGGATTGCAGTATTTAGCGGGGTGTCCTGTTGATGTGAGGTAGAAAGCCACGAGTCTTGCGCAGCAGTCTTCACCCATTGCTTTAACGGAATCAAGGTAAGCGATATCTTCTGTGTAATCAGCCTTAACGATCTCAAGGAGTCTGCCTTCGATGTCGGGGAGGATCTCCTTTACGTTGAGCTCGTCAGCGATCTCCTCATAACGTGCGAGAACTGCTGCGACTTCCTTGTCATATGATTCACCGGCGATCCTTGCCTTGGCAACAGCAATAAGAAGGTCTGTTACCTTAGTATCATCCTTGGTGCGCTTTCCGGGCGCGGATACGACCATGATCTTACGGTCTTCGTCTGCCAAAAGGATGTTGCAGACTTTCTGAATCTGGAATGCGTTGGCAAGAGATGATCCGCCGAATTTTGTAACTTTCATAGCTTTTGTGCTCCTTGACTTGTCATTTAGCCTTAATATAATATCACAAGCGCGAAAATATATATTTATAATTATTTTGTCGCCAAATATTAGTCTGTATGTAACAGTTGCACAGTGCCTGACAGGAGAGATTTCTTGAACATCTTCAAAGCGATGAAGCCTGAAAGAGTATATAAAGACCTTACCGGGATGCCCTGGAAGGAACTTTACGATGAAGGCATCAGGACGGCGCTCCTTGATTTCGATAACACTTTGGGACCTGATCATGCGACTGAGCCTGAAGAATTCAGTTACAAGTGCGTGAAGATGATTGAGGATACAGGCATCAGGTGCTGCCTCGTATCTAACGCTAAGTCGGGAAGGTCTGCCAAGATCGCCGAAATGCTCGGCATTCCCGTTGTGACTTACGCAAACAAGCCGGGAACATCCGGCGTTCTTAAGGCGATCAAGCTGATGGACTCTTCTGCAGACAAGTCTCTTATGGTCGGCGACCAGGTATTTACCGATGTTATAGCCGGCAACAGGTCGGGCGTCCGTACATTCATGGTTGAGAAGCTCCATAAACAGGAGATTTGGTATGTTTTGCTCAAGAGACCGTTCGAAAAACTTGTTAGACTTGTAGGAAAATTCTGATTCTATTTGTAACACTTGCATAGAAACATTCTTTCAAGTAAAATTAGTCAGTTAAACGCTTATTTATTAAAAAAAGGAGACATAGTTATGATCAGCGCAGGAGATTTCAGAAACGGTTTATGTTTTGAGATGGACGACCAGGTATATCAGGTCGTTGAATTCCAGCACGTTAAGCCCGGCAAGGGAGCAGCATTCGTAAGAACTAAGTATAAGAACGTTAAGACAGGATCCGTTGTTGAAAGATCCTTCAACCCTAACGAGAAGTTTGAGCAGGCTCAGCTTACAAGACAGGACATGCAGTTCATCTATGCTGACGGCGATCTCTACTACTTCATGGATCAGGATACATATGAGCAGACACCTATTCACCAGGATAAGATCGGTGACGGCATCAAGTTCCTTAAGGAAGAGATGGTATGCAAGGTTGTTTCTTATAAGGGCGACATCTTCCAGGTTGAGCTTCCTATCACAGTTATCCTTGAGATCACAGAGTGCGAGCCCGGCGTAAAGGGTGATACGGCTAACAACGCTTCCAAGTACGCTACACTTGAGACAGGTGCTGTTGTTAAGGTACCTCTCTTCGTTAACCAGGGCGAGAAGATCAAGGTTGACACAAGAACAGGCGAATACTTAGAAAGAGCTTAATTTTTGTTATCTTCTGCCGCAAGCGGGGTAATATCCGCTTACGGCAGTTTTTATCCGCACCTTTAAAGTTTAGATCATCCAAGGAACCGATATGGAAGACAATACTAACATCGAATCCATAAAAGGCGATCGTTCAATGACACAGGGCTTTGTAGCCCAGTACGCATCTGAAGCTGCGCTCCAGATCAACGGTGTTTTGTCATTGGTTCCTTCTTTTGCGGTCGCACTTAAGGAAAAAGCGGGTGTAGTCCATGAGGGCAAAGGGGTAAGAGTAGTTTTCGGCGACGCTGCCGAAGGTACAGTATCCATTACCGTATATCCTATCGTTAAATACGGAATGATCATCCCTGAGATTGCCTGGATGATTCAGGAAAAGGTTAAAAAAGACGTCGAGCGCTTTACCGGACTTACGGTAGAGAGTGTCGACGTTTATGTTTGCGGGGTCGAGGAGGTGTCATGAATTCCTTTATTAGAGCATTGATGTTCATTTATTCCGTTGTAATAGCCGTCATCTCAGTCGTGCTGTTATATGCGCTTGTCGATGACGGTATCTTTGCTGATATCCTGTCACCGTTGTCATCTATCGTTACAGGCCCTGTAAGCAGATACATCTATCTGGGCATCCTGATGCTTTTGTTCATCACGTCCATCGTTTCAATTACCAACATCATCACATCGGGAAGACTTAACCGTACGAGATTAAGAAAGAATGATATCGGTACTGTCGATATCGGACCTGATGCGATCGAGAGTATTGCCCTCAATGCAGCAAAGTCTGCACAGGTAGGCATCAAGAGTGCAAGATGTCACGTTGCTCCTGCAAAGAACCAGGCTTTGAAGGTAACGGTATCTTGCGAACTTTATTCCAATGTTGAGATCCCTGCATCTATGGCTAAGGTTCAGGAGAAGGTAAAGAAGGATATCGAGCGCTTTACCGGAATCGCAGTCGAGCAGGTTATCGTAAGAGTCGCCAAGGTTGAGCAGGCTCAGACCAGGGTAGAGAGCAGATAAGGATGGAAAGGTTTTTATCCAAGCTTTTCGAGAAACTTCGTAACACCAGGGCAGGTGTTATCTTTGCTGTCCTGTTTTTTATCATCGGTCTTTTACTTTGTATATTCGGGTTCTTTAAGACCCTATTTATCATATTAATGACGGCGGTTGGCTTCTTTGTAGGTTCGTTCCTCTTTTCCGATACGAGCAGGTTCAAGAAATTTCTTGACAGGATCTTGCCACCGGGGAGGTTCAGATGAGCAGAATCGAGACAAGAGAGCATGCTATGGAATTTTTGTTCCAGACGGGATTTCGAAATGATCCTATCAGTGAACAGATAGATCTTTTCAGGGAAGCATATCCTGAGATAACAGAAGACGACGCTTATTTCCTTGATATTGTTTACGGCGTTATCAACAGCAGGGATGAGCTTGATGAGAAGTTCGTTCCGTTCCTTAAGAGATGGAAGTTAGAGCGTCTTCCTCAGACGGACCGCATCATCCTTGAGATCGCCGTATATGAGATCCTCACTGTAGAGGATATCCCTACTTCTGTCTCGATCAATGAGGCTGTCAAGCTTGCAAAGAAGTATGGCACAGACAGCTCATCTTCTTATATCAACGGCGTATTGAGCAACTTCGTTAAGAGCCTCTGAACTCATGTTCGATTTTGATAGCGTAAGCCATCTTAATGGCTACATAAAGCAATCCCTGCAGGACAATCCGTATCTTGCCGAGTTCACTGTTACCGGTGAGATCTCACAATATACCGTGTCTGCCAGAGATCATGCCTATTTTTCCATTAAGGACGACCAGTCGGTCATAAACTGCGTTATCTTTTCGAGGAACCGTTCGATGCTTAAGATAGAGCCTTCGGTCGGCATGAAGGTCAAGGTTACGGGCGGGCTCGATTTTTATTCTGCAGGCGGAAAGCTTCAGGTTATCGCCACGAACATCGAAGACAAGGGCGCCGGAGACCTTCACGAGCAGTTCAATAAGCTCTTTAAAATGCTCCAGGATGAAGGACTTTTCGATCCCTCACATAAGAAGGCTATACCGGTTCTGCCAAGAAGGATCGGTATCGTAACTTCTTCATCGGGCAAGGTCATTTCCGATATCGTTAATACGGTCAGGAAAAGAAATCCCCACCACGATATCCTGCTTTATCCCGCAAGCGTCCAGGGTGATATGTGTCCTCCTGAAGTAATTGCAGGTATCAAGTATTTCAATGAAGAGAACAATGTTGATGTCATCATTGTCGCAAGGGGCGGCGGATCTTATGAAGAGCTCTTCTGCTTTAACGACGAAGGCATTGCAAGAGCCGTATTTGCAAGCCGGATACCCGTGATCTCTGCTATAGGACACGAGCCTGATTATACGATCATCGATTATGTTGCCGATGTAAGGGCAGCAACTCCGACAGCTGCAGGTGAGATGGTAATAGCATCCTACGATGATCTTCAGAAGGAAATTGATAATCTTGCGCTTAATCTGGATATTGCCATCAACCAGTTCGTTGATTCCAGACGTAAGGCTTTAGACGTATATAAGAACCACAAAGCGCTTCATTCACCGGCATTCTATGCAAGAGAACAGCTTGCAGTCGTAAGCGAACTCAAGACGAGGCTCGACGCCCTTTCAGACAGGTTCGTTAAGAAGACCTCTTCTGAGATCAATGAAGTGAAGGTCAGGCTTGATGCTCTTAATCCGAACAATGTCCTTACAAGAGGTTATTCTTACGTATGCGATAAGAGCGGCAGGGCGGTAGAGTCTGCAAGATCAGTAAAGAAGGGCGATAACGTCAGCATAATACTTTCTGACGGTTCGCTTTTAAGTGAGATAAAAGATATTTCGATAAATACGGATGGAGGATCGGACGATGCCTAAGTCTAAGGAAAATGAGATGACATATGAAGCAGCCATGTCAGAACTTCGCCAGACGGTTGCCAAGCTCTCTGAAGGCAAGGCGACACTCGACGAGTCATTGAAGCTCTATGAAAGAGGTATCGAACTCGTCGGTATCTGCGAGAACAGACTTAATGAAGTAACAGCAAGGATCGAAGCCGTTAACAAGGCTAACGGAACCACTGATCCTCTTAACATAAGCGAGACCGGAGTCTGATGATGGAAAGAGACAGCATTAATGCTCTGATGGAAAAGACAGAGCAGTGGATATTACCTGAACTGGAGAATGTCTTTACCCCTAATGAGGCCGAAGACATTACCGTTAAGGCTGCGCTTTACAGTCTCTATGCCGGCGGCAAGAGATTAAGGCCCCTCATGATGTACCTTACCTCCGACATGTTAAAACTCGATTTTGACATCGATGCGGATGTTAAGTATTTTGCAGCAACATTGGAGATGCTCCATACATATTCTCTTATACATGATGATCTTCCGGCGTTGGATAACGACGATCTGAGAAGGGGAAAGCCCACATGCCATAAGGCTTTTGGTGAGGGAATAGCCGTTCTTGCCGGAGACTTACTGCTGAACAAGGCCATGGAGAGATTATTCCTGATGTGCGAAAAGCATCCGGGCTATACTTATGCAGCTTCTGCAATGGCTGAAAATTCCGGTATCAGCGGAATGCTCGGAGGCCAGAGCATAGATATTGCATCTGAAGACAAAGAGATCTCATTAGATCTCCTCACTGAGCTCCAGAGGAAGAAGACCGGTGCATTTATCGAAGCAGCGGTAGTTACTCCTTATTATCTTTCGAAGCTCATGAAAAGAAGTGACAGCGCAAAGGACGAGACTGCGTCTGACTTAAGAAAACTTGCCGAGCATATCGGGCTCGCATTCCAGATCAAAGATGATATCCTTGATGTTACATCAGACAGTACCGTTTTAGGCAAGAGTACCGGCAAGGATGCTAGAGATTCCAAAGCAACGTTCGTTACTCTGTTAGGCCTCGATGGTGCAAAGAAGAGACTTGAAGACGAATCCGACTGTATCAGGGTTATACTTGATAAATTTGATAATAACGGGTTCGATACGACAGATTACAGGACTTTAACGGATTTTCTTGTTAACAGGGACAGATAATGGATTATAAGTTTCTAGGAAAGGATACGACACCTGAATTTCTCAAGTCTTTAAAGCCTGAGGAACGCAAACAGCTGTGTGAGGAATTAAGGGACAAGATCCTTAATACCGTATCTTCCAACGGCGGACACCTGGCAAGCAACCTGGGCGCCATAGAACTTACAGTCGCACTGCTTTCGGTTTTTGACTATAAGCAGGATAAGATAGTTTTCGACGTCGGACACCAGGCTTATTCATATAAGCTCCTTACGGGAAGGTTCGACAGATTCAATACATTAAGGCAGAAGGAAGGCATCTCGGGATTCCCGAGGATCACGGAGTCTCCTTATGATGCATTCGATACGGGCCACAGCTCTACTTCTATATCCGCCGCTATGGGTATCGCCAGGGCAAGAGATCTTGAGGGCAAGAACTTCAATGTCGTGTCGATCATCGGTGACGGCGCGCTTACGGGCGGGCTTGCTTACGAAGCCATCAATGACCTGGGACACAGCAAGACCAGGATGATAATAATACTCAACGACAATGAGATGAGCATCGATAAGAACGTCGGAGGTCTCTCAAAGCACTTATCCAAGCTCAGAATCTCATCCGGATACATCTCCGCAAAGCAGACGACGGAATCGTTCCTTCAAAAGCTCGGCTTTGTAGGACGCGGCCTCATCAAGATGATCCTTGCAATAAAGGACTTCTTCAGGTTCCTTCTTTACCGCAAGACTCCATCCATGTTCGATGACTTAGGCCTCAATTACTACGGTCCTGTCGACGGACACAACATGGAAGATCTCATTAAGGCTTTCGATGGTGCGAAGGAGATCAGGGGACCTGTACTTATCCATGTCATTACCAAGAAGGGCAAGGGCTATGCTCCCGCGGAGACTAATCCTTCCGATTATCACGGCGTCGGACCTTTTGACCTGGAGACAGGCGTCGGTCCTTCTAAGACGAGCTATACAACCGTCTTTGCCAATACGATGACGGAGCTTGCCGCTAAGAACCCCAAGATCGTTGCTATTTCTGCTGCAATGACGCTCGGCACGGGCCTTGATAACTTCCAGATGAAGTATCCGGCAAGGTTCTTCGACTGCGGCATTGCCGAAGAACACAGCGTTACGATGGCAGGCGGACTTGCCGTATCAGGATTCATTCCGGTTGTCGCGATATATTCCTCGTTCCTGCAAAGAGCCTATGATGAGATGATCACAGACTGCTGCTTCATGAACAGTCATGTGGTCTTTGCGATAGACAGAGCGGGATTTGTCGGTAACGACGGACATACCCATCACGGACTTCTCGATATCTCTTATCTGAACTCCATGGTCAACATGACCGTTTTATCGCCCAGGGATTATACGGATCTTAAGAGATGTCTTGCTTATGCCGTTGAATCGGTCAAGGGTCCTGTTGCAGTAAGATATCCGAGAGGAGCTTCTCCGTTTGAAGCCAAGGGACCTTTGTACAGTGAGACTGAAGACCTTACGATGCCTCATGTCGTATGCGATTACGGCAATGATTTCGCGCTTGTATCCACGGGCAAGATCTGTGAGGAAGCAGATATCGCGATGGAGATATTAAAAGAGCAGGGCATAATGGGCAAGCATATCAATCTCACATTGATAAAGCCTCTTCCCGCTAAGGAGATATGGGATCTTCTGGTCGGAATAAAGTATGTGTTCAGTCTTGAAGAAGGCATAATCAGCGGCGGCTTCGGTGAATCTTTGGAGCGCGAGCTTCAGATACTGGGCTTTGAGAAGGACGTCACCGTATTCGGTGTAAGGAATCCGATAGTCAGGGCAATGTCACAGAAAGAGCAGCTTAAATACTGCGGTCTTGACGGCATAACTGTGGCATCTTCGATTAAATCTGCTTTATTACGTTAAGCTGATTTGCCTGATGTATTTTTATTCATTATAATGATTAAATATCTATAGCTTCTTTATGGGAGGTTTGTCTTCATGAATTACGGAATCTGTTCCAATGGTTCTAGAGATAACGGCTATGAGACTGCGAAAAAGACAGCTGAGATCCTCAGCCGCCTTGGTGCAACACCTGTCTTTGAGATCGGTATGGATGATGTATGCCCGAAGCTCAAGGAAGTGCCGGGTGCGCTTTTCGAAGACTTCACCGAGATAGATTTGAAGACCATCATCTCCATCGGCGGAGACGGTACATTCCTCTCAAAGGTAGCGAAATACAGGGACATCGATACTGAATTTATCGGCGTCAACATGGGCTCCATCGGTTTCCTTAACGAGATCCTGAATGAAGACCTTGAGAAGGACCTGGAACAGCTCGTTTCCGGCAACTACAAGACCATAGACAGAACGCAGCTTAAGTGCGAAGTCTATAACAAGAACGGAAAGCTTAAAGGATCTGCTGTCTGCCTTAATGACATCATAATCGTCAGAGGCGCAAAGCCACATATCACAACGCTCGTTTTATCCATAGACGGACAGATCATCGAAAGATTCAGAGGCGACGGACTCGTTGTTTCCACGGCAACCGGTTCTTCTGCATATTCGCTTTCAGCCGGCGGCCCTATCCTCATGCCGGGCATGAAGGATATCATCGTTACGCCTATCTGCTCACATACGCTCAACGGCTATACATATGTCGCCACACCGGAAAGCGAGATCAAGATCACGTTAGAGTCTATCGAATCAGCACCTTTGATCTGCCCGGACGGAAGGGATTTCGTTGAGCTAGAGAGCTATGATTCCATTGAGATCAAAAGATATGACAAGGTCCTTAAGACTGTCTGCCTGAGGCCGGACAGCTTCTTTGCAAATGTAAGAAAGAAGATCGTACAGAGAGGTTACTTCTATGAAAACCGCTAAGAATTCAAGACAGGAAAAGATCCTATCTCTCATCAGGGATAATGATATCTCAACACAGGAAGACCTGACTGCCAGAGTCAATCAGGAAGGGTTCGAAGCAACCCAGGCAACGATCTCCAGAGATATCAAGGAATTAGGCATCATCAAGATAACGCTTCCTAACAGAGCAACAAAATACTGCGTTCTCGACAGAACGGGCGATACTGCTCCCGGAAGGCTTCTTGCGGTATTCTCAAACAGCATCATATCTGTAAACCAGGCGATGAACATCATCGTCATCAAGACCTTGCCCGGTATGGCCAGCGCTGCCGCATCGGCTCTTGATTCCATGCATCTTGAAGACTGCTCGGGAACCATCGCGGGCGATGATACGATCTTTGCGGCATGCCCCGGCATCGAAGAAGCAAAGGCGCTTCTTACAACTATCTCAGACATGACGGATAAAGGCTGATATAAATGCTTGTAAGACTTGAGATCAGGGATTTTGCGGTCATAAGCAATATTGTTTTCGAGCCCGGAAAAGGACTCAATGTAATAAGCGGTGAGACCGGCGCGGGAAAGAGCCTTATCGTTGATGCGATAGGCCTTATCATGGGCGCAAAGGCATCCAGGAACCTTATAAGGACAGGAAGCCCTTCGGCATTTGCCGAGGCTGTCTTTGACTGCTCTGATCTTAATGATGACGAATTCAGGAAGATCCTTTCTGACAACGGAATAGAAGATGACGACGGAATGCTCATCGTCAGCAGGACCGTCTATGACAGCGGCAAGTCTGTTGCAAGGGTCAACGGAACAGGCGTTACTAATGCCGTGCTCAAGGATATTTCCGCAATGCTCGTTGATATCCACGGACAGCACGATACTCAGGCGATCTTCGACGAATCAACTCATGTAAAGCTCCTTGACCGTTTTGCGGGAGAGAAGTGCGTAAAGCTCCATAAAGAATATGTTAAGAGCCTTCAGGAATTTAAGGATCTTGTTATCCGCATCAAGGAGATATCCTCATCTCCGGATTACCTGGAGCGCCGCAGGGATTATCTTGAGTTTGCCGTAAACGAGATCGAATCAGCAGGCTTTAAGGACGGCGAAGAGGAAGAGCTTCACGACACGAAGAAGAAGCTGTCTCAGAATGAGGTTCTTTTCGAGAGCCTTAAGAATGCGGGAGACCTTCTTAATACAGAAACTAATTATCAGAGCCCTGTGCAGTCCGTAAACCAGGCGAGCCGTGAGCTTCTGAAGGCGTCCCAGAACGATGAGAGCTTAAAGGAGATCGCCGAAAGGGCGCAGGCACTTGCTTTAGACCTTGACGCACTGGCTTCAGACGTCGATAAGGTCTTATCTGACCGCAATTACGATGAAGGCCTCAAGGAACGTACCGAACAGCGAATCGGCCTTCTTTACGAGCTTAAGGCCAAGTACGGCGCGACCATTGCCGACATAAATAAGTTTGCTACAGAATCCAAGGCTGAACTTGATGCGATCGAGAAGAATAAGGACATCCTTCAGGAATTGAAGAAGCAGCGCACGGTTAAGGAGAAGGAACTCTTAGATCTTGCAGAAAAACTCTCTTCTGAGCGCAAGGTCTGTGCAAAGAAGCTCGAAAAGGCCATCACCGGGGAACTTTCCGACCTTGAGATGCCTGACGCTATATTTGAAGTCAGCTTCGTAAGAAGAGAAAAGGCAAAATTCTTCTCAATGTCAGGCATTGACGACATATCATTCCGCTTCAGCGCAAACCCCGGCCAGCAGGTAAGGCCTTTGTCCGCGATCGTTTCAGGCGGTGAGGCTTCAAGGATCATGCTCGCAATAAAGAACGTCTTAAGCAGGGTAGACCTCATACCGACACTTATCTTCGACGAGATCGATACAGGCGTGTCAGGCAAGGCTTCGCTCGCGATCGCCAATAAGCTTAAGGCTATTGCTTCAGACCATCAGGTGCTTTGCGTTACACACACAGCACAGATCGCCGCCGCATCAGACAGAGGATTCGTACTTACCAAGAAAGTCGCCGGCGGCAACACCGAGACTGTATGCACGGTTCTTGAAGGTGCAGGCAAGACAGGCGAAGTATCGAGACTCCTTTCAGGCAGCGATTCCGAGTCTTCGCTGAGACTTGCAGAAGACCTCATCAATTCTTTTACTGAACTTTAAGCTTTTTTGGATAGTTTCCATTAAAAGTTTTCCGCTGACTAATTAAATATGTATATGTTAGATATATTGCATATATGTCAGATTTATGCGTAAAATTATCTTGACATCTTTTGTTTTCTACAAGATATTTGACTGAATGAAAAAAGGGGGTCAGTCTTGCAGGGAAAAAGGTTATCTAATCTATATTGGAAAGGGATCAGAAAATGAAAAGAATGGAGAAAGCGGTTGCTTTGGTTTTGAGCGGGGTTATGTTGACATCGTTAGTCCTTTGTGCTTGTAAAAAGGCAGATGAAACCGATGGAACAGGAAATGTGAAAGATTCCGAATCTGAATCAGAAGAGTTATGGACACCACCTGCAAAGCTAAATGAAGACAACATCAAGAAGGCACAGGAGTATTGCTCTTCTGTTGATCCGGAGGGACATGAAGGGATTTCTGTCTATCTTGACGGAATCAGAGGAGATGGCTCCACACTTATTGATGACAGGCTTATTTTTTTCAGTTACCAGTCAAACGATAGCGATTCTATAGGTATCAATGTAATGAGGGATACCGGTGAAGTAAGTCTTTCTATCTATACGATGTATGGTGATACGGGTTATGCGGTAAATCTGGATTTTTCTCTTGGAGAATTTGAAAAGACTTTTGATAAGGTCTGCGAAGATCCCGAGTCTGTAGGGCCATATAATTATGATGCTCTTGATTCACATAAAGAAGATATCAAGAAAGACTTCGCGATCATCTTTGCAAGAATTGTTGCTTTTTCAGATGTTGCTTTTCCTGAGCTGGGAATCGGCTTTAAGGAGCTCGGCGTGGATATGGGTGATAAATACAGGAATATCGATCCCAAGCAGTTAACCAGCAAGGAAGTCGAAGTAACTAATGAGCATAAGTTCGAAAACGGTTTCTGTACTGACTGCGGTATGGCTTGGACAGAATATTATTATGATGTTGTCGGAAAGTTCATGAAAACTGACTTCGGCAATGGTCAGCATACGACAACGGGCCAGGATTCTTATTCGATGCTGTCCAGTGGTGATCAGGTACAGTATTCCGCGGATAATGACAGCCGGGCAAGCATGTATTATCACCATATTGATATCGATAACGATAATTATATTACAAAGAGTGATTGGTGTTATGTCTCAGTGTCCAACCGCAAATCTGGAATAGATATTGCCGTCCAGTATCATTATGAGCTTGAGAAACGCTCTGATGGTGGCAAATCTTATGAGTATTACTTATTCTTTGGCGCTAAACCGGGTGAATTAGATAAGGTTTTTGAATCGAAAGAGGCATTTAAGAATTGCGTTGATATTAATATGTCTATTACTTCCAGAGAACACGACAACGATATTGACGATGCATGGGGAACAATGAAGGAAGAGGACATCCGCGCTATGATGGAAGCAGACGGCTTTGCGTATTTGTCGAAGGATGATATCATCGACAGATTCTGGGATCTTCGTTCGACCTTCTTTACGAGCCTCGACAACGGTATGGTCTGGATGAAGACATCCCTTAAGGATTTCGGATTCAACTGGAAGTAAACTTACAGCAAAAAAGCCGTTTACGGTAATATATCCCCCTCAAAATCGATCATTTTGAGGGGGATTAATAATGCCTTATTATGCGCTTGTATTTTTTTATACTTAAGTTTATAAATGTTTTAGATATTTTTGATATCTGCTCAAATCTGCCAAATAATTCTGAAGGATATATATTAGTGGGAAAAGTATTCAATAAGGTCGTTTTACTTATTGTAGCGGTAACTGTCGGGATCATGTTCATCCGTTTGCTTACGGTCATCATTCCGCAGAAACATACATCGATCGATCCTTCGGCAGGCATCTCCTATCTTAATGAACGCGAGACAGCTATTTATACAGAGGCATCACCGACACCGGAGCCGACTCAGGCTGCTGCACCCGTTGAGACCGGCTTTTATGAGATCAAGGACAATAATTACAAGGCTGCATTCAAAGACATCTATATCTGCGGCGACAGCCTTATGCGTGCTATCTCTGAATACGATATCTTAGACTACAAGCATGTTACTGCAGATGTCGGTGTTAATTCGAGTCACATAGATGACAATCTTCCTTATATCGTCGGATTAAAGCCGAAGTATCTTGTTCTTCACTATGGTTCGAATACCATCGGTTCAAAGGATGCGGCTGACAAGTTTATAGAAGACTATAAGGCAAGTATCTTAAAGCTTAAAGAACAGCTCCCTGATACGGTCATTTTTGTCGACGGCATCTTCCCGGTAAAGTCCGGTGTTGCAGCTAAGCAGAAGAAATTCCAGAATATCGGCTATTACAACGAGCGTCTTGCCGGCATGTGCTCTGAATTAGGCATTCATTTCCTTGACTACACGATCCTTTTCAATGATTTCGAGGAGAACTATTACGATGCTGACGGCATCCATCCTCTGAAGAAATTCTATACGGACCAGTACCTCCCATATGTTTATACGGAGGTCATGAAAAAGGCATGAAGCACAAGAATTACCTGATATATGAAGCCCTTTGCGTGATCGCGCTGTTCGTTTTCATAATATGGATCTGCGCAACGCACAGCGGCGGCACCGATAAGAGCGTTGATGAAGTTGCCGCGCCGGTCTTAAATGTCTTAACTCAGGACCAGATGTCGAAAAAGACCAACGCCGATGCGGCCAAGGCCTTCGGCATAGACATCGATAAGACAGAGGGCATCGTCTATTACGCTAACGATAACGTAATGGATGTTACGGAGATGCTCATAGTAAAGCTCAATGATCCCGGTGATGCCAATGAGCTCAAAACGGCGATCCAGAACAGGGTGACAGACCGTGAGAACCTGTATAAGAACTATGCTCCCGAGCAATATGCGCTCTTGGAGGATTCGGTAATAAAGATCAACGGAAACATTGTTTTCTACTGCACGGCCGTCAATTCCGACGCGCTGTACGAGGCATATAAAAAGGCACTGTAAGGGTAAGGATAAGAAATGGTATTCAGTTCAGCTACATTTTTAATAGTCTTCCTGCCCTTAACGATGGCCCTGTACTATCTGTTAGGCGTTGTCGTGACCAAGAGCATGGCTGTAAAGAACCTCATCCTGCTCGTTGCAAGCCTTATATTCTATGCATGGGGTGAACCTGTCTATATCATCCTCATGCTGCTCAGCATATTCTTCAACTTCATCGTCGGCAAGGATATGGAGCAGGCAAAGAAGATGAATAAGAAGAAAAAGGCAAGGTCGCTGTTTATCTTTGCCATCATCTTCAATATCGGCGTCTTAGGGTTCTTTAAGTATGCAAATCTGTTCATCAGCACATTTGCCGGCATTACGGGTCTGGGCTTAAGACCTCTAAATCTGCCGCTTCCTGTCGGTATTTCCTTTTATACGTTCCAGATCATGTCTTACATAATCGATCTATATAACGGAAATATCAAAGCGCAGAAGAAGCTCTTCGTTTTCGCGCTCTACGTATCATTATTCCCGCAGCTTATAGCAGGTCCTATCGTCAAATACAAGGACATATCAGACCAGTTCATGAACCGCAAGGAGAACTGGGGCTCTTATTCGAAGGGCATGAACAGGTTCATAATAGGCCTTTCCAAAAAGCTCATCCTCGCAAACACTCTGGGCAGTATCTATGCATCTGTCCAGGCATCGGGAACTGCCAACATGAGCGTGCTGACAGCATGGATCGGTATCATATGCTATACGCTGCAGATCTATTTCGACTTTTCGGGGTATTCTGACATGGCAATAGGCCTCGGAGGAGTATTCGGCTTCGAATTCTGTGAGAACTTCAATTATCCTTACATTGCCGTATCGATCACTGATTTCTGGAGAAGATGGCACATGTCATTGTCTTCCTGGTTCAGGGATTATGTCTATATTCCTTTGGGCGGCAACAGGTGCAAGGTTCCGAGAGTCATATTCAATCTCATGGTAGTCTGGCTCTTAACAGGATTCTGGCACGGCGCCGCATGGAATTATGTGCTGTGGGGCGTTTATTACGGCATCCTGCTGATACTTGAAAAATATATCCTCGATAATCTTGTTAAGAGGATACCGAAGATACTGCGCTGGCTCGTTACCATGATCTGCGTGATGATCGGATGGGTACTTTTCTCCGCGCCTTCCATCGGTGAAGCATTCAGCTATATCGGTGTCATGTTCGGAAGATCTGCCGCTTTTGCAGATTCCACGGGATCATTCCTTCTTACAACGAATTTCGCATTGCTCCTCATAGGCTTGGCATGCGCTCTGCCGGTTTATTCGTTCCTGATAGGCTTGCTGAGCCCGAAGAAACGCAGCAGGGTGATACTTGCCTTAACGCCGCTTTTATTCGTTCTCTGCATCATCTTCATGATCAGTGAGACATATAATCCATTCTTATATTTCAGGTTCTGACGGTATGGAAAAGAAAAAGGTAAACAGTAAGAATAACAAGAGCAGAAAGAAGTCCCAAAAGAAGGACTACTATGTTTATGAATGTTTATCTGCGCTTATCGTAACCGTGATTCTCTTTGCCGTAAGCTTCCTGTCGCTCATCGGAAAGGACAGGGAATACAGTGAGAACGAGAACCGTTATCTTACGACCAAGCCTCAGTTCAGCTGGTCATCTCTCATGGACGGCAAGTTTATGGACGACGCAGAGGCCTATCTTTCAGACCAGTTCCTCTTAAGGGACAAGCTCGTAAGCTTAAGGACAGGCATCGACGTATTCTTCGGCAAGAGGGAGATCAATGATGTTTATATCGGCAAGAAGCATTTCCTCTATGAGAAGCCGTCGGAATATAACGAGGCAAGGCTCAAGAAGACGACAGATGCAATGAATAACATTAGAGCTAGGAACCCGGGCATCAACACATATATAGCGATCGCGCCCAATTCCACCGAGATAGTAAGTGCATATCTGCCTTCAAATGCGCCGGTTCCGAGCCAGACGGAACAGATTAAAAAGATCTACGGAAGCCTTAACGGCTTTACGCCGATCGACCTTTGCACGCCCTTGAAGAGCACCAATAATCCACAGGATCTCTATTACAGGACGGATCACCACTGGACATCTGCTGCCGTGGATATCGCTTATGTCGAGATCGCGAAAAAGATGGGCCTTGATCCTGCTTCTTATCAATACAGGAATCTTGCCGTTACCGACAGCTTCCGCGGAACGCTTGCGTCTTCGTCCGGCATATTCAGCGCACAAGATACAATCAGCATTCCCACATGTCCTCTAGACGTAATGTACCGTGTGACATATGTTGAGGAGGAGAGGGTAACGACATCTGTCTTCGATCCCCAGAAGCTCAATTCCAAGAGTAAATATGAGGTCTTCTTCGGAGGCAACTATCCTGAGGTCGTGATCGAGAGCAGTTCCGCAAATGATAAGGTTCTGATGGTAGTTAAGGATTCATACGCAAACAGCCTTATCCCGCTGCTCATACCACATTATAAGAAGATAATCATAATCGACCCGAGATATTATAACGGCAATATCCAGGATATTATCGACACTGAGAGCGTAACTGACATGCTTTGGCTTTATAATGCGAATACGTTCTTAAACGATACTTCGATCGCAGGAAAGTTCTCCTGATCTTAACTTATCTCATCAATAAGAGACTGCATGTCTGACGGGAGAGGTGCTTCGAACACCTTGATTTTCCTACCCTCGAAAGGATCCTTATATTCGATCTTATATGCGTGAAGCGCGACACGGCCGACCTTGCCGTCGTAGATAAGCGCCTGCTGCTTCAAGCCTTCGTTCGGATTGTCGTCTGAAAGAGGGCCGTAGAGTCCGTCACTTAAGAGCGGATGGCCAACATGGCAGCAATGGGTCCTTATCTGGTGGCATCTGCCGGTCTCAAGTTCGAACTCGATCAGAGATATATCAGCATTCTCATAATACGCGGCTGTCTTATAGTGAGTAACCGAAGGCTTGCCGTCAGGAACGCAGTCCCTGATCATGACGGAGTTGGGGCGCCTTGCGATAGGGAAGGACATAGTGCCGTCAGCAGGATCAAATTTACCGTAACAGAGCGCCTTATAGCGCTTCTTTATGTCTGTTGTTGCGAGCATGTTGTGCGAATAACCGTCCTTCGCGACTATAAGGAGGCCCGATGTCTCCCTGTCGAGGCGCATGACCGGATGGAGAGTGTTCGAAGAAAGTGACGTAAGGAGCGAATCCTCAAGATGGCCGTGTGAAGGGTGGGTGACCATGCCTGCGGGCTTGTTTACGACGGCGTAGTGCTCATTTTCGAACACTATGCCGACATTGGAAGGCGGAGTCAGGGCAGCGGAATTGTCTTCGTACTCGAAAAAGAGCCTGTCACCGGTCTTTACGAGGTCCTTGACTCTGGCGTGGACACCATTGAGCTCAACCGTTCCGTACAGCTTTACGCGCTTGACCCAGGTGGAGCTCATCTTGAACTCGCGCCTCATGATCTGCTGTATTTCCAGGCCGTTATATTCACTTTGAACAAAATAATCTATTCGCATTGTTACATTCTAACAAATTATTGACAGATAGGGCATTTATTTCTACAATATTCAATGGCTTGTCAGAGCCATTTTATACGTTCTTTGACAACTAAATAATTTTGGAGGTGAGTACCAACGTGCCACAAGTATCGTTATTATTTGTAATAATTGCGGGCGTTGTTGGACTTATTCTGGGTATATTAATTGCGGCAGTCTATTTTAAATCCGGTATTTCCGGTGAGCAAAAGAGACTTGCGGAGGATATTGCTAAATCCAAGGAGGAAAGCAATGTACTTCTCGCAAATGCACAGAAGGAAGCTGAAAACAACAAGCGTGATTTGCTTTTGCAGGCAAAAGAAGAAGTCTCACTGGTACGTTCCGAACTGGAGCGTGAAGCCAGAGAGAAGAAGCAGGAGCTTGCAAAAGAGCGCAATAGGCTCGAGCAGAAGGAAGAGAATATCAACCGTATTGAAGCTAATTGCGAGCGCAAGCAGGAGGAAATCGAGAGACGTCAGCAGAATATTGCTGAACTCGAAGCCAGGGCAAAGGATTACGAGCAGCGTAAGAAGACTGAACTTGAGAAGGTGTCAGGCCTTACGGTTGCAGATGCCAGAAGCTTAGTGCTTGATGAAGCAAAGCGTGAATATACACACGATATGGCTCTTATGCTCAAGCAGATGGAAGAGAAAACTAAACAGGATGCCGATAAGGTCGCAAAGGACATTATCGTAAACGCTATCCAGCGTTATGCATCTGACTATGTTTCCGAAGTCACAGTATCTGTAGTAAATCTCCCCAACGACGAGATGAAGGGTCGAATCATCGGTCGTGAGGGACGTAACATCAGAGCGATCGAGACAATTACAGGAGTCGATCTCATTATCGACGATACTCCCGAAGCTATCGTTCTTTCATCTTTCGATCCTATCAGAAGAGAGATCGCAAGAATGACTATTGAAAGACTCGTAGCAGACGGAAGGATCCATCCGGCCAGAATCGAAGAGATGGCCGGCAAGGCAAAGAAGGAACTCAATCAGACTATCAAGACTGAGGGCGAGAAGGCAGCATTCGACACAGGAGTCATGAATCTGCATCCTGAGCTTATCAAGCTTTTAGGACGTCTTCGTTACCGCACATCGTACGGACAGAACGTACTGCAGCATTCAATTGAAGTATCTTGGATCGCAGCAATGATGGCGGACGAACTCGGACTTGACAGTAATCTTGCAAGACGCGGCGGCCTTTTGCATGATATCGGTAAGGCAGTAGACTTCGAGCAGGAAGGAACACATATCCAGCTCGGTGTCGAGATAGCGAAGAAGTATCATGAAAGTCCCGCGGTCATTAACTGCATCGAGGCGCATCACGGAGATGTTGAGCCTCTTTCCGCAGAAGCTGTGCTGGTGGCTGCAGCCGATGCGATCTCAGCAGCAAGACCCGGAGCAAGAAGAGAGAATCTCGAGACATACATCAAGAGGATCGAGAAGCTTGAGGAGATAGCAACAAGCTTCGAAGGTGTCGAAAAGAGCTTTGCCATCCAGGCAGGCAGAGAGATTCGTGTTATCGTTTCACCTGATAAGGTTTCAGATGACGAGATGACGCTCAAGGCCCGTGATATCTGCAAGAAGATTGAGGACGAACTCGATTATCCCGGACAGATCAAAGTAAATGTGATCAGAGAAACTAGGGCAACTGACGTTGCTAAATAATTAAAGAATTTTTTGAATATATTATTTAACACGTTAGTATCATCTATCAAAACAAACCAAGGACCTTAAGCCTATATGGCTTGGGGTCCTTTTTGTTTGCTTTTGGAAAACGGACATAAGCTAATCCTTCTTTAAATAACTGATCTTCAAAACTTCGGAATTAAAGCTCTCTTGTGATATAATTTTTAATTAATAAAAAGAATGGGGGTATATCTCTTGAGAGTATGCTTTGTTGGTGATGTCGTTGGCAGCGCGGGACGCCGTGCTTTCAAAATAGTCATGCCCTCATTTCTTAGGAATAATGCCATAGACTGCTGCATTGTTAACGCCGAGAACAGCGTTAACGGACTTGGCGCTTCGATCAACATGTTAAGGGATCTGGAGGCTGCAGGCGCTGATCTTTTCACGATGGGCAACCATACTTTCTCCAACAGAGAGTTTATGAGCCAGATATCCAAGATCAATAATGTGGCCAGACCGGCTAACTTCAGTCCTTCGTGGCCCGGAAATGATTACTGTATTTTCGAGAAGAACGGGGAGAAGTTGGGTGTGTTTAATCTCCTGGGTCAGGTTTACGCAAATGTGCTGCCTGATAATCCTTTCTCCTGCGCTGACAGGATCGTTGACAGGCTTAAGCGTGTTGAAGGATGCAGTACCGTGATCCTGGACTTCCATTGTGATGCCACATCCGAGAAATGTGCCATGGGTTACTATCTCGACGGCAAGGTGTCAGCCGTGGCCGGCACTCATACGCATGTTCAGACCGCTGATGAGACCATCCTGCCGCAGGGTACCGGTTATATAACCGATGCCGGCATGTGCGGGGCGAAGGAATCCATCCTCGGCATGAGCATTGATGCGTCCATTAAGAGGCTTGCGTATAAGCTCCCCGCAAAATATGAGGCTGCTGACGGGCCGGGTTTTGTGTGCGGCATTATTTTCGAGACTGACAGAAACGGAAGGTGTACCGCAATAAAGCGGTTCTGTGAATATGAGTGAAGCTGTTGTAAATAAGAGGGCAAAGACCCCTCTTGCATGTGTGATCTTTTCTGTTCTTGCTGTTGTTCTTATCATAGCGGATCAGTTCTTTAAGAGGCTCGTAGTTGCCAAAGTCGGTGTTTACGAGCAGGTTGATGTTATCAAGGGATTCTTCTCGATCTATCATTGCCGCAATACAGGAAGCGCTTTCTCGCTCTTTGCTGACCAGGCGTGGGGGATCTATATGCTTACGGGTATCTCCGTAGTCCTCGGTATCGGCATCTTCTTCCTTATGCTCTATGCAGCATTAAATGATATGAAGCTCCTGGCTGTTGCTTTCTGTCTCTTGTCTTCCGGCGCCCTCGGAAATCTTGTGGACAGATTCGCATACAGATACGTAGTCGATTTCCTGAGATTCGATTTCGGAAGCTATACGTTCCCGATCTTCAATTTTGCGGACATCTGCGCAGTAATAGGTACCGCGCTCCTGATCTTTATAATTCTCTTCAAGTCGAAATACTTCGAAGAATTTTGGAATATGCTTGTGAAAAAGAGGAAGACAGAGAATGCCGATTGAATCCCAGACTTGTCAAAATGAAGGAATCAGACTCGACAGCTTTGTCACGGAAGCCTTTGATTCCACATATTCCAGATCGTTTTATAAGCGCCTTATAGATGACGGCAAGGTCTCTGTCAACGGCAAAGTTATTACCAAGGCAGGAACCAAGCTTTCTGCAGGCGACGTAGTCGAAGCAGATATCCCTGAACCCGCACCTGACGATTCTTTTATCGCTCAGGACATTCCGCTTGATATCGTCTATGAGGATTCCGATCTTCTTGTTATCAACAAGCCCCAGGGAATGGTTGTCCATCCCGCTGCCGGACACAGCGAAGGCACGCTCGTAAATGCGCTCCTGGCTTACTGCAAGGACGATCTGTCAGATATCAACGGCGTCGTAAGGCCCGGTATCGTTCACCGTATCGACAAGGATACGTCAGGACTGATGCTTGCCTGCAAGAATAACTTCACTCATCTAAAGCTGGCCGACATGCTCTCAAGGCACGAGATAGTAAGAGAATACAGGGCATTGGTCTACGGCTTTGTCAAAGAGGACAAGGGCATGATCGATGCGCCGATAGGGCGTTCATCCAACGACAGACGCAAGATGGCCGTAAGTAAGGACGGAAAGCCTGCGGTTACTCATTTCGAAGTTCTCGAAAGGCTTGGCGATATAACAGACGTAAAACTCGTGTTAGAGACGGGAAGGACCCACCAGATCAGAGTCCACATGGCTTATATCGGACATCCCGTTGTTGGCGATCCTGTCTATGCTTCAAGAAGGAAGACTTACGGTCTTGAAGGACAGGCTCTTCACAGTCAGGCGATAACATTCGTTCATCCCAGGACCGGAGAGACGATGCATTTCGAAGTCGACATACCGGATTACTACAAAAAGGTACTGCAGAGCTTTAAGGGATAGATTGTTGACGTAGAGTTTAATTAGCATAATAATTCTTTTATAGGAGATCTCATTTGGAAGAAAGAGTAGAACAGCTTAAGAATTCGCTACAGACGGCCGGCGTATACGCGTCAAGAATTGCCGATTATTTTGGTGTCTCGATAGAGCATGACGGCAAAGGATTTGTGATAGAAGGCGAGACCAAAGACGTTTTAACGGCCAGAGATGTTTTTGTTGCCCTGGATAAGCTGTCTTCCGATTCCGAGATCGATGAGACCGATATCTCATATCTTTTGAATATAGCAGGAGAAGGAAGGCTTGAAGAGTTCCTTAAGACTTCGGACGAAGTCTTTTACATGACGCCTTCCGGAAGAGCCATCAAGCCCAGAACATTAGGCCAGAGGCTCTATGTCGATTCATTAAAGAAAACAGAGCTCGTTATCTGCTGCGGTCCTGCCGGAACCGGCAAGACGTTCCTCGGAGTTGCCATGGCGGTTAAGGCTTTAAAGAGCAGGGAAGTATCGAAGATCATCCTTACAAGACCTGCAATAGAAGCCGGCGAGCGTTTGGGATTTTTGCCCGGTGACATCGAAGAGAAGGTAAATCCCTACATGAGACCTATCTATGACGCTCTTTCCGCGCTCTTGGGGCAGGAGATGTTTGAGCGTTATTACGATAAGGGAGTTATCGAAGTATCTCCTCTCGCATTCATGCGAGGAAGAAATCTCGATGACTGCTTCGTGCTTCTTGATGAAGCGCAGAATACGACACCTGAACAGATGAAGATGTTCCTTACCAGATTAGGCGTTAACTGCAGGGCATGTGTCTGCGGTGACTTCACTCAGATCGATCTGCCTCGCGGTATTCCCAACGGACTTAAGGACGCCATTACGGTCTTAGACGGAGTAGAAGGTATTAGGATCGTAAGCCTCAATGATTCGGATATTGTAAGAAACAGTCTTGTAGCCAGAATCGTCAAAGCTTACGAGAATGCTAAGCAAGGTGAATTATGAGCAGCAATAAACACACAAAACTAAAGTTCCATCAGGTCCTTTCCTTGGTGCTCGCAGCACTGACTGTTATCTTCCTTGTTTTCTACGGTTCGCTTCCGGTGAGCTACGATTATGAGGTAGGATCTATCGCCGGTCAGGATATCTATGCGACAAGATCGTTTGCCGATTCTTTTGAGACGCAGAGAAGGGCCATTATCGCGAAAAATACCGTAGAGGATATTTTCGTAAGATCTGAGAAACAGTCCAAGGAATTCGTCGATGACGTTGATGAATTCTTTGACCTCGCAAACCAGATCAGAAAGAGTTCACAGTCCGCAGATCTTCAGGCTCCGCTGTCGCCCTCATCATCTGCTTACCAGCTGTCTGTCAATGTTGAACAGACTTTGGGCAAGAAGATAGAACCTGAGAGTGTCGTCGTATTCTTCGAGATGAGTAATTCGACATTCACATACATCAGAGAGAAGACTACTGCGATAGCTGAGCTCGTTATGCTCGGTGATGTAAATGACGCGATGCTTCCTACGAAGATCACGGAACAGATCAATACTTTCTGTGAGTCCAATCCTTCGTATACCAAGTTCGCTGATTCAATGTTCGCAGTGCTCATCACTATCCTTGAGCCCAATACCGTATACGATGAGAAGGCCACGGAAGATGCTGCAAACAATGCTTATATCGCAGTCATAAATGAGCCTGTCATCGTCGAGAAGGGCACCAAGCTCGTTGAAGCAGGCGCGATAATCGACGAACATGTCTACAGCAATCTTGTTGAACTCGAGCTTATCAGAGACCAGTCGTTCAACTTCGTCATTTTCGCGAGAGTCGCGATATACGTACTGATAATATCAGGCGTCATACTTGTTTATCTCAATATCGAGAGAAAGAAGCTTAAGGTCGAGACTCCGGTCTTCTATCTCATGATCACCACGGCGCTCATTACCATAGGCACGTCAGTATACCTTTCCACGATCTCGACGCTCCTTTGCATCATCATATTCTTTGCAGCTGTCTGTGCCACTTATTTAGGTACGCAGAACGGCATCATACTGTCGGTCATGAACCTGCTGTTCATCTGGCCGATGTATTCATTTGATCCTGAATTGTTCTTTATCAATCTCGTCGGCATCATACTGTGTTCGATCTTTGCGGGCAGAACGGACAAGATCATCAACAATGCGGCGCTCATCTTCTTCCCGACGATCGCAACTCTTGCCACGAGTGTCGCTTATAACTTCCTTATCGGTAACACGAGAGGCGAATACTTAAATTCCGTCATCTTCACGTTTGTAAGCACGATCGCTTCGCTCGTTGCAGCTATCGGTCTGTCGCCGATCTTCGAGCTCGTATGCAATGCCGCTTCACCTGTAAAGCTCATTGCGTTAAGCCAGCCGGGCCAGCACCTCATGAAGCGCCTTTTCCTGGAGGCTTCGGGCACGCACCAGCATTCGATGATGGTCGCCAACCTCGCAGACTCCGCTGCCGAAGCTATCGGCGCCGATTCGCTCCTTTGCAAGGTTGCTGCTTACTATCACGATATCGGCAAGCTCGAGAATCCTGAGTATTTCACAGAGAACCAGCACGGCGGTGAGAATCCTCACGACAAGCTCACCATTATGGAGAGCGTCGCAATTATCACCAAGCATCCTGAAGATGGTGTCAAGCTCGCGAAAAAGGAAAGACTTCCCAATGCCATCATCAAGATCATCGATGAGCATCACGGAACGACATATCCGTCTTATTTCTATAAGAAGGCTGTCGAGGATGCAAAGGCAAGAGGCCTGGAACCCCCGGATGTAAACAACTTCAGATACAGAGGACATATACCTTCATCAAGAGAATCAGCTATCGTTATGCTCGCTGATACCTGTGAAGCAGCGGTAAGATCCATGAAGACATCTGATGTCTCAGGAGCTGAGCAGCTCATCAGAGTCCTTATCAAGGATAAGATCGATCAGGACCAGCTCATCAACTCCGGTCTGTCATTTGATGATGTCGAGAAGATCATCATCGCCTTCAAGCAGGTATATGCCGGTGTCTTCCACGAAAGGATCAAGTACCCTGAATGAGAATCGATATAGTTAATAACGCAGAAGGTTTTCCCGAAGATAAGCTTAACGGACTTGATGAATTCATCGTTAAGCTCAGTGAGGCAGTATTAAGCGGAGATTACAGTTCTCCTCAGGTAACAAGGACTTTAAGAGACGCTTACGCGACACTTACTTTCGTCACTCCTTCTGAGATCCGTGAGATCAATAAAGAGCAAAGAGATATCGACAAGGAGACGGACTGTCTTTCTTTTCCAATGCTGGAATTAAGAGAGGGAGAGTTCATCGAGATCCCTGACAGCGGTGACTTTGAGACTGACGAAGATGGTAATCAGGTCCTCTGCTACGGAGATATCCTCATTAACCCCGTTGCCTGTGAAGCACAGGCGGAATCCTACGGTCACTCTTTTGAGCGTGAAGCTATGTTTCTCATCGCTCATTCTTTGCTGCATCTTTTAGGCTACGATCACATTGAACCGACAGAAGAGAAGATCATGATCGACAGGCAGAAGAGGCTCATGCGCGATATCGGACTTGCTTTTGATGATGAGATAGCCGATATTTTCGAGATGGACAACCACAAAG
Organism: Oscillospiraceae bacterium; assembly: GCA_902764825.1. Classification (GTDB taxonomy): domain Bacteria; phylum Bacillota; class Clostridia; order Saccharofermentanales; family Saccharofermentanaceae; genus Saccharofermentans. The sequence continues at coordinate 171,279 of CACWXL010000001.1, read as the reverse complement.
ATCTTGTTAAAGCTGAAGGGCTGATACCGGCAGGTTCTCCTTGCAAACACTGCGGCACCGTCGCTTTGCTGGGACGTCCGAATGTAGGCAAATCAACACTTTTGAACTATATCACCGGCATGAAGATCGCCATCGTATCCCACAAGCCCCAGACTACAAGAACTAATATCAAGACCATCTATAACACCGAGGATACTCAGATCATATTTACTGATACTCCGGGTATCCATAAGCCTACATCCAAGATGGGAGAGTTCATGGTCGACAGATCATATAAGGCTGCTTTGGGTGCTGACTGCGTAGTCCTCATTGCTGACGGCAGATTCCCTGAGCCCGGTGCCGTTGAGAAGAAACTCATGGATCTCCTCCGTGAAGAGAACAAGAAGGTCATTCTTGCCATCAACAAGTATGATGAAGCTGGGCAGGAGAAGCTCCTGCCGCTTACGCAGAAGTATTCCGAACTTTATGATTTCGAAGACATCGTTCCCATCAGTGCGAAGACGGGAAAGAATGTCGAGCTCCTCTTATCTGTCATCACAAAGATGCTTCCTGAAGGCCCCAGGCTCTATGACAGTGAATACATGACGGACCAGACCGAGCGCGTGATCGCTGCTGAGCTTATCCGCGAGCAGGTCCTTCACTATACCGATCAGGAGATTCCTCACGGTACAGCCGTAATCATCAATGAATTCAAGGAAAAGAATGATGACGGCGAGATCACGTCAGGCGATGACAGGACGATGGCTGTCATTAAAGCAGACATCATCTGCAACCGCGATTCACATAAGGCAATCATCATCGGCAAGGACGGTCAGATGATCAAGCGTATCGGTACGGCTGCTAGAAGGAATATCGAGAAGCTTTTAGACTGCAAAGTATATCTTGATCTCTATGTTAAGGTCAGAAATGACTGGCAGAACAACGATGCGATGCTCGGTTCGACCGGCCTCAGCAAAGATATCGACGAATAATGGATCCTTTTAACTGCAGGGGATTGATAATCCGTTCCAATGAATATAAGGACAAGGACAGACTTTTGTCTGTGCTTACTTCTGACAGGGGACTTATCACCATCTGTGCAAAGGGTGTGGCAAAGCCCGGCAGTTCTCTTGGTGCGGTATCGATGCCTTATATGCTCTGCGATTTTGTCGTTACTGTATCTCATGGCTATTACTATCTTAAGGATGTCTCGATCATCGAGAGCAATTCCGGAATAATGGAGAGCCTTGAGCAGATGACCGTTGCAGCACATATTTCCTCATGCCTTATGGACTGCACGCTACAGAGTGAGAATTCGAAGGAAGCTTATGAACTTGCAGTTTATGCTTACTACATGCTCGCAAACAACAAGGGCAAGTATCTGCTCATATATTCGGCTTTTAACTGGCGGTTATTAACAATCGCGGGATTTACGGTCCTTTATGATCTTGATGATTCATTAGGCAGATCCACTCACAAGTATCTTCTGAATATCTCAGGCGGCGAGGGCAGCGACATAAACAACAGGTCTTTTAACAGGATGCTTGAAGAGCCTTCCGTGAAGGCTTTGAATTATTTTGCGACCTGTGATCTGAACAAGCTCTTTACTGCGACGGCGGATAAGAAGACAGAGCTCGAGTTAAAGGATTTTACGACTGACTATCTTTCGATGCATTTCGAGAAACAGTACGACGCTTTGAATATACTGAATACTCTCTGATGATCAGAATACACCCGTTGCTTTAAGGATGAAGTATACGATCATCCCGATGAAGCTTAATACGATGAATGTCCCGCCCGCGCAGAGCAGCGCGATGCAGCCTCCGTCGAATAATCTGTTCTGATAGTGATTGTTTACGTTATCGGGATCAACATGAAGTGTTACATGGGTTCCGACGGTAACTTTGCCTGCGGGGTAGAAATTGTTGATGGCACGTTTTTTCTCACCGTTTAATTCGAATTCCCAGACCGGAGTATAGTATTTTGTCTGGTTCTGGATATCATAGGTTCCCTTAATGTCGACACATACGGCATCAACGGTGCAATTGCAGTGTTTCTTGCGCTTAAGATATTTCGCGATGCTCGCACAAATGATAATGATCCCGGCGGCAAGACTTACGATGCTCAGAAGTATAAGCCATCCGCTCCTGAACCATTCTTTGAATTCATAAGAGAAGATAAGGAGGAGTCCCAGAGAAGTCAGGATGCATCCGAGTAATAATGCCGTGATCACTGAAAGAAGATTAGGACTGCCGGGCTTTTTCTTCGCGCGCTCTATCAGGAAAACAACAAACATGATGAACATGTATATTCCGAGAACAATAAATGCAACGCTGAAGTCTTTGCTGAAATAGGTGTACAGGATCGCGCCTAAAACAAGCGTGATCAGTATAGTCATTAAAATATTGGATGCCAACGATGAATCATCAGATCTTTTGCCCATGATATATCCCTCATAAAAAAAGAAAAACCCTTGTTCCAACGGATATCCCGTATCCACAACAATTATAGCACCGTTAAGATTTTTGCAAGTTATATGATTACGCATTGTCGTGATATCAATAAAATATTAAAGATAGATATCTAACATTCCGGATCGTTCAATTTCTTTATAATCAAATCATCAACAAGGATAAAGGAAGGCAGATTCCATGAACATCATGACAACACCTTCTCACCGCATAGGTGAGGCAATCGTAAGAGTAGTTGATAAAGCCGGCAATCCCGTGGCGGATAAGGAGCTTGTTTTAAATCAGAGGTCGCATCAGTTCCTTTTCGGTTCCGGTGCATTTGATTTCCTTGAATATGAAGGTAAGAAGGGCGATCCGGAAAGACTCGAGAAGTGGCTTGCACTCCTTAACTACGGAACATTGCCTTTCTATTGGGGAAGATATGAGCCCAAGGAAGGCTATCCGGAATTTGAGAGCCGCATGGAAGCTGCAAAGATCCTCCGCTCAAATAATGTAACCATAAAGGGGCATCCTCTTTGCTGGCATACTGTATGTGCAGACTGGCTTATGGAATATCCTGATGAAGTCATCATGGATAAGCAGCTTGCCAGGATCAACCGCGAAGTAACTGCTTTTAAGGGCGTTATCGATATCTGGGACGTCATCAATGAAGTTGTTATCATGCCTGTATTCGATAAGTACGATAATGCGGTCACGAGACTCTGCAAGAGATACGGTCAGGTCGGGCTCGTAAAAGAGGTTTTCGCTGCCGCCAAAGCCGCAAATCCTGAAGGAACGTTCCTTATCAACGATTTCAATACATCTCCCAAGTACGAAGAACTGATCGAGCAGTGCCTCGATGCAGGCGTTGAGATCTCCGCGATCGGTATCCAGTCTCACCAGCATCAGGGATACTGGGGCACCGAAAAGCTCTACGACGTGCTTAAGAGATTCTCAAGATTCGGACTTCCGATCCACTTCACGGAGAACACATTGGTATCAGGTACGCTCATTCCCGAATATATCGAAGACCTTAACGACTGGCAGGTCAAAGAATGGCCGACAACGATTGCCGGTGAGGAGAGACAGGCTAAGGAATGGGAAGAGATGTACAGGATCCTTTTCGCTGACCCCAATATCAAGGCGATCACCGGATGGGATTTTGCTGACGGCGCATGGCTCAATGCTCCGAGCGGCCTTGTTACTGTCGATAACCGCGAAAAGCCTGCTTATAAGAAGCTCTTGAGCCTCGTTAAGGGCGAATGGTGGACAAAAGACCAGGTAATCCGTACGAACAGCGACGGTGTTGTCAGCGTTAAGGGTACCAAGGGCACATATGAGATTGACGGCTGCGAGGGCGTCATCACACTTGGCGATGAGCCGTCAAACGCAACAGTGATCCTGTAAGTTCAGATCTTCCAGTGATCAGGATAGAGCATTAAATATTCAGGCTTTGCGAGTCTTTCATCTATGAGGAGCGCGAAGCCTGTATCTGTCTCTGTACGTATAACTCTTCCGACAGCCTGCAAGACTTTCTGCCAGCCGGGGAATCTGTAGGCAAATGCGAATCCGTCACCGAATTTTTCCGAATAGTAATTGCTTAAAATCTGGCGTTCAGGCGTGATCTTAGGAAGGCCGACACCGACGATTACGACTCCCGTGAGCTTATCTCCTGTGAGGTCGATTCCTTCACCGAAATGGCCGCCCAGGACTGCAGCGCCGATGAGAAGTCCATCGTAAGGCTCGTTGAAGCTCTTGAGAAATTCCTCCTTGTCGGTATTGGTCATCTCGGATATCTGGGAGATTATCTTATGCTTTGTCTGGCACTTCTTGGTTAGCTCTTCTTCGATCCTCGGCATTATCTGGTTCATGTATTCGAAAGAAGGGAAGAAGATCATGTGATTGCCCGTCCTGCCGTTTAAGCAGTCCGTGATCTTTGATACCAGTTCGTCCTGAGTAATGGCACGGTTCTTATAAGTCGTCGAAATATCAGAATCTATCATGATCTCAAGATTCTCGGGCGGGAAGGGCGAAGGAAGCCTTAAGAAAGACGAATAGTCGCAGTCAGGTCCCACAAGGCAGTTCCTGTAGTATTCATAGGGGGTAAATGTGGCCGAGAAGAATATGACCGACAGCCTGTCCTTGATTATGTAATCGAGCTTTGAAGCGCAGTCTAAGCAGTCAAGGGTAATGGTGATGTCGCCGTTCTCTCTTGAAGCTGTAGTGATATATGCGTTATCGAAATAGTGTTCCAGAACAGTGAGGAAATATCTGGCTTCGAAGAAGAACTTCATCGAAGTCTTTCTTACCTGCCCCTGTTCCATGTTATCCAGGAGCGGTGAGAGGTTCCTTATCGTAAACCAGAGCTTGGCATAAAGCTGTCTCGGCGGCTGGCGCATTCCTTCCCAGTTCTCAGTCATTAAGACCTTACGTTCATCGGCTTCTTCGAGTATCTTGAAGCATGAACTTGAGGACTCAAAGCATGTTCCGATATTTGCAAAGTAGTTTCTTAACTGATGGAGCATTGTCTCCACTTTGGTATTGCGGCCCTTGAAATCAAATATCATCTCATCTATGAGGCTTAAGGAGAAAGATGCGGAAAACATCTCGCGTCCTCTGTCTATCATGTTGTGGGCCTCATCGACCAGAACGGCAACCCTCTGATTGCCGGGTTCCTTGGAGATAAGTGACACTCTGGGGCTGAACGCATGGTTATAGTCACCGATAACGACAGTACAGTATTCCATCGTGTCTATCATGAATTCATGAGGACAGATGTTGTGCTTCAGTGCAATCTCTGTAATCTTCTCGGGCGTGATCTCATCCAATACCAGAGATTCTTCCAAAGCAGCTTTGAGTTTGCCATAGTAGTCCTTGGCCAGAGGGCAGAACTTGGCGTCGCACTCTGTTCCGAACGGACACATTTTCTCCTTGGATCGCAGAGTGATGGACCTGATAATGAGACCTGACCTTCTCATGGCATTCAAAGTAGCCTCTGCAACACCTCTTGTCGCTTCCTTGGCGGTCAGATAAAAGATCTGGTCATATCTGTTCTTAACAAGACCTTTGATTGCAGGGTAGAGAACTGATACAGTCTTGCCGATTCCCGTCGGCGCTTCGACAAAGAAAGCCTCCTGGGAATTCAGGGCAAGAAGAGCCCTCTTCATGAATTCCTTCTGTCCGGGTCTTATGGTGTCAAACGGGAACCTGATCTGTGAAGCCGAGTCGATAAGACTGTTGTGATAATCAAGCAGCGTCTTTGCAAAAGTGCAGTATTCAGAGCAGATATCCTCCCAGTACTTCTCGGCATCTTCATAGGACATGTGATATGTGTTCTCGAAGCTGTCCAGAGTGGTGATTGAGACATATCTCAAGGTAAGTTCTATATCCAATACGTCTGAGTTCGTCAGAAGATACATTGCTCCGTAGAGCTTAAGCTGGGTCACATGCTCAGGCCTTACCAGAGCATCGAAGCTCTCCCTTGTTGAGTTAAAAGACTTGATCTCAAATATCATCGGCGCCTTGCCTGGCTTTAGCATCATGGCATCGATCCTGCCGTTGACCGATAAGATAAGTCCGGAATCAGATATAAAGTCGTAGATCAGGGATTCTTCCGTGGTCACGATGTCTCCGTAGGCTTTCTTAAGATCAGAAAAGACCCTCTGATGAAGTCTTGTGCCTTCGATGCCGGATACAGAGCCGTAAGAACCGCCGGCGAGATTGCCGCGGCGTGAGATATAGGAAGCCAGCTCTGTAACGGAAACACTTACTTTATTCATAAGATGATTATAACCCAACTAAAGGGCATAACCTGTATCAAAAATCGAAGTTCTCTTCGCTTTTGCGGACAATCTTCGTTGCCTTGGTGTTGTATAATAACGAAGCGACATGTTTATGCGGATGTGAGACAAAATGGGAAAAAAACTTATCAGAAAGAACAGCTTGATTTTGGTGGTTTCAGCCATCCTTTTGTCCATGGTCGCAGCTTGTGATGCGAAGCCTTCTGATGTTCCTGTTTCTTCGATAAACATTAATACTGTCTCAACGTCTGAGACTTCAGATCCTTCAGTAAGTGTTCCTGATAAGGTAATTACTACAGGCATCGATGTCATCGACATGGAAGATAACACCAAGCAGATAAAGGTTTATGTGGATGAGCGCGAGATCGTCGGCGTGCTCTATCTGCCTGAAGGAACCGGACCTTTTCCTGTCTGTTACATTGCTCAGGGGTTAGGCGCTCCTTATTATGCTTATATCGACATAGCCGAAGCCATGGCAGCAAACGGAATAGCTGCTGTCCTTATTGATTTTGAAGCTGAAAACGGCGAGTATTCCTATGTTACTGAGGCTGAGGACCTGATCGCAATGTTCGACGGTGTTACTTCTCTGCCTTACATATATTGTCATGATACGTTCTTCTGGGGCCACAGCTTCGGAGCTCTTGTCACGGCTTATGCAGGCTGCGAGTACTATTCGTATTATTCTGAAAAGTTAAAAGGTCTGATACTTTTAGAGCCTTCCTTCGATTTTTCTGATGATATCTATGATAAGATGCCTGATTTTGGCGGAAAGGTAATGATATTTGCCGGTAAAGCTGAAGGAAGCATTGGCGGAAGCTCTCCCGACAAGCTCGAAAATGCCAAAAAGGCCTTCCGGAACGCCGATATCAGGTATTTTGAGGGAGAAGATCATTATTTTCACGGACCGGAAAGAAATGCCATGATACAGGCCTCCATTGATTTCATCAGGAACAATATGGAGAAGAACTGATATTTTCAGCTTATTGAAAATTAATCCCTCTTGATATAAAATCTATCCCGCACGCAGATGTGGTGGAATTGGCAGACGCGCTAGCTTCAGGTGCTAGTGGGAGCAATCTCGTGCGGGTTCAAGTCCCGCCATCTGCACCAAAATAGAAACCGCCTTTGTAAGAGGCGGTTTTTTTAGTGGTTTGCTTTTTGAGACAACGCCTTTTTCTGAATAATTCAGAACTTCACATGTTACATCTCGTTTGAGATAACCCTTAATTATTTGAAAATGGGCAAGTCAGAATTCTTTTGGTTCCTAAGGTTCTTCTTCCTCTTTTTCCTCGTTCAGGAATGTAGGTGAGAAGGATACGTTGCTTCCGCAATAAAGGCATTTGCCGAGAAGCGGAGTTAAAGCAGATTTCTTGACCATCCTTCCGCACTTAGGGCAGGGCTTGGAATCCAGGGATACAGGCTTCTTGTTGCCGCGCGTCTTCATAACTTCTTCGATCTTATCTTCGAAGACCTGCGGATCAATGCCCTGATCGAGCATTACCAGATACATAGCCTGAAGCTTGATCTGAAGCTCTGACATCTCGCTGAGCATGTTGCCGATGCGGATGTTAGCGTCTGCCAATCCTTCGCTCGAACGGTCGTTGATCACGATCGGGGTTTGATTCTGATAATCTGAATACATTTTCTTACAATTCCTCCCTAATTATTATTCCGAAATCTTTTATACTGTAAAAGACAATTTGATTATAACATGGAACAGACATGTTATAATTATCAAACGTGGTTCGGGTAAGTGGCGAAGAGAGTAATATTTTAGGAAACAACCATTATGGACACGAAGACCAAAAGATATTTCATTGTTGCTGCAGGTGTTGTCCTGACACTCAGCGCGTTTTTGGCTGTCGTTCTGTACTTTGCCTCCAAGAATGGTGTTAACGTACCCGTTAAGGCTGCAGAGAATCTCAAAGAACCCGATAAGACTGAACAGTATAATGCTCCTGTTATGCCTGATGTTACAGGTATGAATTATGAGGAAGCGCAGGTCCTTCTTGAGAAATTCCTGAGTGATAATGATCTTAAGGTTAGGATAATCGTCGGATGGGGATATAATTCCGATCCTTCGAAGAGCCATCTTGTTGCCGTAAGCACTCCTAATGCCGGAAAGACTATCGATTCTTCGACTAAGGAGATCGTCCTTATGGTCTATGAAGGATATACTCCGCCGACAACAACAACTGAAGAGACGACTATTACTGAAGAGACTACAGAGGCTGCTCAGCCTCCAAAGTCCACAAACGACACTGTAAAGCCCACCGAATCTTCTGCTACGGAAGAATCTACTACAGAGACGGATCCTACTACTGAATCATCAGAACCCACAGAGTCTTCTGAATCTTCAGAGTCGTCAGAAGAGACAGAGCCTACAACATCAGAGGAGCAGACAGTAGTCATGCCTGATGTAGTAGGAATGAATTATCACGATGCCATGGATCTTCTCGAGAAGTTCTTCAAGGATAATGGCCTTGATATAAAGATAATCCTCGGCTGGGGACCTAACTCGGATCCGAATAAGAACCTGCTTGTCTCTGTGACAACTCCTAAGGCCGGAACTGCTCTGGATACTTCCACAAAAGAGCTGATAATGATGGTCTATGAGGGCTATAATCCGCCCCCGGCTGAGACCTGATTCCACAAGACAATTTTAGCATTGCTTTTTAATTGACGAACCCCTCTGTATTTTGTATAATACCGACGTTTTTACATGAAACAAACATATCCAGGATAGACGATGTTTTATCAGAGTCTTTGGTGATTTTACGGGACCACTCCTTTTCGGAGTCGAGGCCATACGGACAGCCGGGTCCACTGCCGATGATCGGTATTTCCGATCTATTGATTGAGTTAAAAGCTCAGTTTTATAAGTTGGTTACTTTATAACCGAAATGCGTAATCTTACGCAGACTTGTGAAATGGTCAATAAGAGTAGTAAAAGTAGTATTGCTATATAGACTCTAATATGTTGTTTATCCGCCATACGGGTGTTATCCGGACACCTATATGGAGATAAGATACATAAAGTGAACAAGACGCAAGTTGTATATATATGCAGCTTGCGTTTTTTATATTGAGGTGAAATGTGGACAAAGAAAGATTAGACCAGACACGGGCGCCTATCTATGAGGCACTTGAAAGATTCCGTGAGATGAGAGTCGTTCCTTTTGACGTTCCGGGCCATAAGCACGGAAAGGGCAACCCTGAGCTTACTGCATTCCTTGGAGAGAAATGCGTCGGCGTCGATGTAAACAGCATGAAGCCGTTGGACAACCTCTGCCATCCGGTATCAGTTATTCATGACGCAGAGCTCCTTGCAGCTGATGCTTTCGGAGCTAAGCATGCTTTCCTTATGGTAGGTGGAACGACGAGCTCGGTTCAGAGCATGGTCCTGTCATGCTGCAAGCAGGGAGATAAGATCATACTGCCGCGAAATGTGCACAGAAGCGTTATCAATTCCCTGGTCCTTTGCGGTGCAATACCTGTTTATGTTAATCCTGATGTTGATCACAGGCTCGGTATCGCTCTCGGCATGAGCCGTGACAATGTAAAGAAGGCGATAGATGAGCATCCTGATGCTGTTGCCGTACTGGTAAATAATCCGACTTATTACGGTATCTGCAGCGATCTTCGCGCGATCGTAAAGATGGCGCATGATGCGGGAATGCTCTGCCTTGCCGATGAAGCTCACGGTACGCATTTCTATTTCGGTGAGAACATGCCTGTATCTGCCATGCGCGCAGGTGCCGATATGGCTGCCGTCTCAATGCATAAGTCGGGCGGAAGCCTTACACAGTCAAGCCTTCTTCTTATCGGCGAAAATGTAAGCGAGAGACACGTAAGACAGATCATCAACCTTACACAGACTACTTCCGGAAGTTATCTCCTGATGTCGAGCCTTGATATCAGCAGAAGAAATCTTGCATTAAGAGGCAAGGACGTCTTCCGTAAAGTTGTGGAGATGGCTGAATATGCAAGGGAAGAGATAAATGCCGTAGGCGGCTATTATGCATACGGCCGTGAACTCATTAACGGTGATTCGATCTTCGACTTTGACCCTACAAAGTTAAGTGTCCACACAAGAGATATCGGCCTTGCCGGGATCGAAGTATATGACATCTTAAGAGATGAATACGATATCCAGATCGAGTTCGGTGATATCGGAAATATCCTTGCTTATCTATCTATCGGCGACAGGATGCAGGAGCTCGAAAGACTTGTCAGCGCGCTTGCCGAGATAAAGAGAAGATATAAGAAAGATCCTGACGGGCTCTTGAGCCAGGAATACATCGATCCTGAAGTAGTATGCAGTCCACAGGAAGCTTTCTATTCCAACAAGAAGAGCATTCCGATCAACGAGAGCTCAGGATTCGTCTGCAGTGAGTTCGTTATGTGCTATCCGCCGGGAATCCCGATCCTGGCACCTGGTGAGAGGATCACGAAAGACATTATCGATTACATTCAGTACGCCAAGGCTAAAGGCTGTTCGATGACGGGTTCAGAAGATCCTGACATCAACAACATCAATGTTCTGGAATAAGGAGGGATATCCCTGATGAATCTATGGTTCAGTGAATATCATGCACCTGATGTCCGTCACAGTCTTCGTGTAACGAGACATCTTTACTCAAGCAAGAGCGATTACCAGCAGATCGACATCTTCGATACGCCTGAGTTCGGCAAGGTCCTGGCTCTGGACGGAGATGTAATGCTCACCGAGCGTGATGAATTCATCTACAATGAGATGATCACGCACATTCCGATGTCGGTTCATCCCAACGTTCAGGACATTCTCGTTATCGGTGCGGGAGACGGCGGTGTTGTTAAAGAACTGACAAGATATGAGAGCGTAAAGAGGATCGACCTTGTAGAGATGGATCCCCAGGTTATCGAAGCCTGCCGTACATATCTTCCTGAGAATGCATGCAAGCTCGACGATACCCGCGTGCATATCTTTTTCGACAACGCGCTCAGATTCATAAGGCGTTCCACTGACGAGTACGATCTCATCATCGTTGACTCCAATGACCCGTTCGGACCTTCGGAAGGCTATTTTACAAGAGAGTTCTACGGCATCTGCTATAACGCTTTAAGGAGCGACGGCATCATGGTCAACCAGCAGGGAAGCCCTTTCTATAAGCACGACGCTGAAGCAATGCAGAGGAGCCATAAGAGGATCGTAAATACTTTCCCGATAAGCCGCGTTTATCAGGCTCATATTCCGACATATGCCGCAGGTTACTGGCTGTTCGGTTTTGCAAGCAAGAAGTATCACCCGATCAATGACTTCGACGAGGAGCGCTGGAAGAACCTTCATCTCAGCACGAAGTACTATACGACAAAGCTCCACATCGGTTCTTTCTATTTGCCTGCATATCTTGAGAAGATGCTGATGGAGGTGGAAAAGTGAACAGGAACGTAGAGACATTTATCGGCTGCGACAGCGGATATGAAGAGTCCGGCATCGTTCTCTTCGGTGCGCCTTTCGATTCCACGACGAGTTTTCGTCCCGGTGCGAGATTCGGAAGTGCAGCGATCCGCCACGAGAGCTTCGGATTAGAGACTTACAGCCCTTATCAGGATAAGGACCTTACGGATATCAAGGTCTTTGACTGCGGTGATCTGGAGCTTTCCTTCGGACTTCCCGAAGCAGCGCTTAAGGATATTGAAGACAAGTCACGTGAGATCTTAAATGACGGTAAGCTCCCTCTCATGATAGGCGGTGAGCACCTTGTCACATTAGGATCTGTCAGAGCTGTCTTCGAAAAGTATCCGGATCTGCAGATCGTTCATTTCGATGCGCACTGCGATCTCCGTGATGACTATCTCGGCGCTAAATTAAGTCATGCGTGTGTTTTAAGAAGGTGTCATGATCTGGTCGGTGACGGTAAGATCTACCAGTTCTGCATCAGGAGCGGTGACAGGGAGGAATTCCTTTTTGCAAAGGAACACACTGATATGCATAAGTTCAATTTCGACGGGCTTTCTGAAGTCTGTGAGGAATTGAGGAAGAATAATACACCGGTCTATTTCACGATCGATCTGGATTGCATGGATCCGTCTATTTTCTGCGGTACTGGAACGCCTGAAGCCGGCGGCGTAAGCTTTACTGAACTGCTTAATGCGATCCTTACGGTTAGCAAGACAAACATTGTCGGAGCAGACATAAATGAGCTTGCGCCGATGTTGGATCAGAGCGGTGCATCGACGGCAACGGCATGCAAAGTATTAAGGGAATTGATCCTTTCTATCAATAAATAACAAAGGAGATTAAGAGAATGAGCAGAGTATTGGTTATCGGATGTGGCGGTGTTGCAAATGTTGCGATCAGAAAATGCTGTCAGGCAGATGATGTCTTCACGGAGCTTTGCATTGCAAGCCGTACAAAGTCCAAGTGCGATGCGCTTGCTGAGGCACTTAAGGGCAAGACTAAGACTGTAGTCACAACAGCTCAGGTCGATGCTGACAAGGTAGATGAACTCGTAAACCTCATCAATTCCTATAAGCCCGATCTCGTAATGAATATCGCACTTCCTTATCAGGATCTTACGATAATGGACGCGTGCCTTATCTGCGGCGTCAATTATATGGATACGGCTAACTACGAGCCTGAGGATACAGACGATCCCGAGTGGCGCGCGATCTATGAGAAGAGATGCAAGGAAAAGGGCTTTTCTGCATACTTCGATTACAGCTGGCAGTGGGCATATAAGGAGAAGTTCGAGCAGGCAGGTCTTACTGCGCTCTTGGGCTGCGGCTTTGATCCCGGTGTAACTCAGGCATACTGCGCATATGCAAAGAAACATGAGTTCGATACGATCGACACGATCGATATCTTAGACTGCAACGGCGGCGATCACGGCTATGCTTTCGCCACCAACTTCAACCCTGAGGTTAACCTCAGAGAAGTATCCGCACCTGGCAGCTACATCGAGAACGGCAAGTGGGTCGAGATCCCCGCTATGAGCATCAAGAGAGAATACGATTTCGATTCTGTTGGCATGAAGGATATGTACCTCCTTCATCATGAGGAACTGGAATCTCTTGCGGTAAACATTCCTGAAGTTAAGAGACTGCGTTTCTTCATGACATTCGGACAGAGCTATCTTACTCATATGAAGTGTCTCGAAAATGTCGGCATGCTCTCAACAACTCCCGTTAACTTCGAAGGACACGAGATCGTTCCGATCAAGTTCCTTAAGGCTCTCTTGCCTGATCCTGCAAGCCTTGGTCCCCGCACGCACGGAAAGACAAACATCGGCTGCATCTTCACAGGCAAGAAGGATGGTCAGGAGAAGTCTTATTACATCTACAATGTCTGTGATCACCAGGAGTGCTACAAGGAAGTAGAGAGCCAGGCGATCAGCTACACGACAGGCGTTCCCGCTATGTGCGGTGCCATGATGCTCCTTACAGGAAAGTGGACTGAGAAGGGCGTTCACACTGTAGAAGAGTTCGATCCGGATCCGTTCATCGAAGCGCTCGACAAGTACGGACTTCCCAAGCGTGAATCACATGATCCCGTATTGGTTGATTGATAATGAATCATATATTTGAAGGACTTACATCAGTTATTGACGGCGACGGCATAAAGGCTTTGAAAACACCCTGTTATGTCATCGATGAGAAGAGACTTCAGCAAAATGCTGAGGTGCTCTCATCTATGATGTCGCACACGGGATGTAAGATCCTTCTTGCGCAGAAGGCCTTCTCCAATTACGATTTCTATCCTTTGCTTTCAAGGTGTCTTTCCGGTACTGAGGCGAGCGGGCTTTATGAAGCGCGCCTCGGTAAGGAGGAGATGCCTGAAGGCGAGGTCCACGTATTCTGCGCCGCATACAGGGATGACGAGTTCGGCGAGCTTCTTAAATACGCTGACCACATTGTCTTTAATTCGATTCATCAGCTCGCGAAGTTCGGCAGTCTTGCCAAACAGCAGGGAAAGAGCATAGGCCTCAGGATCAATCCCGAATGTTCCACACAGGAAGGCCACGAGATCTACGACCCGTGTGCCAAGGGAAGCCGCCTTGGGGTAACACGCGACGTTTGGGATAAGGAAATGACGCCTGATCTGCTGGATATGCTCGACGGAATTCATTTCCACACACTCTGCGAACAGAATTCGGATGCGCTGGAGGCTACGTTGAAAGCCGTTGAGGAGAAGTTCGGCGATATCCTTCCTTCCATGAAATGGATCAACATGGGCGGCGGCCATCACATTACAAAAGCTGACTATGATGTTGCAAGACTTGAGAAGCTTCTTATCTATGCACGCGATAAATGGAATGTCCAGGTCTATCTTGAACCCGGCGAAGCCGTTGCATTAAATGCCGGTTATCTTCTTACACGGATTCTTGATATTGTCGAGAACAACGGAATGAAGATCGCGATACTCGACAGCAGCGCTGCCTGCCACATGCCGGACGTTATTGAGATGCCTTATACGCCTCCGCTTATGAATGCGGCTTCGGATGATTCCAAGCCATACCGCTACAGACTTGCAGGACCCACGTGCCTTTCCGGTGACGTTACCGGTGATTACAGCTTTGATTCTGAACTTAAGATCGGAGATATGCTTATCTTTGGTGATATGGCTATCTATACGACCTGCAAGAATAATACATTCAACGGAATGCCGCTTCCTGATATCTTCAGGTTAGGAAAAGACGGTTCATTTGAGAAGCTGACGGATTTTGGTTACGGGGATTTCAAAGGAAGGCTCGGAAGCTGATTAGTCGGCCTTGGTATCATGAGTATAAGACCTTTGGGTATAATGTAATCCTGATCACAATAAATCTGACAGGGGACATTAGATCTTGATCATTATCTTTGATTATTTTGAGACATTGCTTAACAGCAGGAGCATGGACTTCAACCGCGGCCTTAGAGTGTTCTGGGAAAAGTATTACCGGAACAGATGTCCGTTTGAGGAAATGAAGGCGTACGGAGATGCAATGTTCGATGAAATGCTCTTGTGGCATAAGAAAGGGCTTGAGTTTCCTTTTGTAAAAGAAGAGCTGCCCATGTATGCAAAGAAATTCGGCGGTGACGTTGTGCAGATGAGCGTCACGGAAGAAGCGGATTTCCTTATGAACTGCAATGACTTTGAATTGGTGCAGGGTACCGTGGAATTGCTCGAAATGTGCAGTAAGAAGAAAATACCGATGTATGTTCTGTCCAACAGCGGATTTACAGGAGATGCACTAACGCTGATACTAGAGCGGTTTGGCATAGGCGGATATTTCAGAAAGATCTGGTCAAGTGCCGATTTTGGAAAGATAAAGCCGTCGCGGGAATTTTTCGAGCTTGCGGTAAAGACTGCTTTGGAGGATAACCCCGGCGAAGGCCGTGAGGATATTCTGTTTGTCGGAGATACATATGATTCCGATGTCAAAGGTGCGCATGATGCTGGTATCAAATGCGCATGGATCAATAAAGACGGCAGGGAAGATCCGCAAAAGCTTGCAGCATATGAGATTGCTGCGATCAGCGGACTGATTGATATTATCGGATAATGGCTGATACGCTGTCGTGTTATAATTGATTAGAAAGATCTTGGTTTTTAGGGAATAAGGCGGATCAGATATGTGGAGTGCAAGACCATTCAATGCAAATATGCCGGATCCGTTCGGCAGGAATTCAAATACAGGTGACGGTAAGCCGTTCTCCGCGGAATCTACCAAGTGTCCGTCATGCGGTTCCAATATCTTCTACATGCCTGAAGTTCAGGGTATGGTATGCCGCAACTGCGGAAATATCTATCATCCGGCTACACTTGAGCTGATGGGCTCATTGGGCTATACGATCGAGCATGATTATTCAAGTGATGAAGATATATCGGACGACGACAGGAAACGTCACGAGATTGTGTGTGACAGCTGCGGTGCCGTTATGATCGCGGATGAACATACGATGTCTACGATGTGTCCCTTCTGCGGATCTCCGGCGATCATTACAAGACTCTTAACACGTGAATTCAGGCCGGATTACATCATTCCGTTCAAGATCGACAGGGATACGGCACAGAACAATGTAAAGAACTGGCTTAAGTCCAGAAAGATGACTCCGTGGGGTTTTAAGTCCAAGAGCCGTCTTACAAAGCTGACTGCCATGTATGTCCCGTTCTGGCTCCTGGACTGCGGCGTTAATTCCGATATGACCGGTACTGCAATAAGAAAGGGCAAAGAATTCCTGGAAAAATACCATGTCGCATCGAAAGCTTCATATTATGTAAAAGACGTTCCTTTCGATGCTTCCGTCAAGATAGCAAATAAGTTGATGGAGGCTATAGAACCTTTCGATTACAGCGGAATGGTCAAGTTCGACAACAGATATCTTCAGGGTTTCTGCGCTGACAAGTATGACCAGCGCCCCACGGAGATAATGGACAGGTTCATAAAGCGCTTGGACAGGTTCTCTTCAGAATTCCAAAAGAACGTTTCCAACAAATTTGATTATTATGTGCCCAATCACGATAAGACCTTTACCTGGATGAGCGACCTTAAGATAAAGTATTGTCTTTTGCCTGTATGGTTCATGACAATTGAGTTTGACGGGAGACAATACCAGGTTGCAGTTAACGGCCAGACCGGTGAAGCGGGCGGAATGGCACCGACGACAAGCGCGGTAGATAAGTTTGACGGGCTGGTCAGGTTTACGAGGAGCAAGTGGATAAGCATACCGATAGGGCTGGCAGTAGTGATCGCATTGGTGCTTTTTAATATCTCCATGTCAATGGATGTAAGTCCTCTCATGAGGAACACTTTCTATACTCTGTCTGTTATAGAACTGCTGCTTGTTGCAGCCCTCGCGGCGATGTTTATTGCGCTCGGTGTTGCAAAACTCGGATCTAAAGCAATTCATAAGAGAGCCGATGAGGTAAACGATTTTGACAAAGATCCCGGCCTTAGTGTGTATCTGGATACTTCTAAACGTTCGGATCTTAAGATGGTCGATTTTGTCCTCCGTCACAGAGAGTACTATGATGAGCGACGAGACGATGAGGAAGAGGAGCGCGGTCTCGGGGATCTTTTCGAGACATACTGAGAATATAAGACATGATGTTAACAGAACGTGGGGTAAGCGCATATGGAAAAGTCTAAGGTGTATTTTACGGATTTCAGGACAAGAATGGGAGTTCCGCTAACCGAGAAACTGCAAAAGCTCATAAGGCTTGCAGGCATTGAGTCCATCGATTTTGACAACAAGTTCGTTGCCATCAAGATGCACTTCGGTGAACTCGGAAATCTTGCGTACTTAAGGCCTAATTATGCTAAGGCCGTTGCTGATGTTGTCAAGGAGAACGGCGGAATGCCTTTCCTTACAGACTGCAACACGCTTTATCCCGGAAGCAGAAAACATGCCCTGGAGCACATGGACTGTGCAAATATGAACGGCTTTAATACTGTCACGACAGGCTGCCAGATAATCATTGGTGACGGCCTTCGCGGTACTGATGATATCCTTGTGCCTGTTCCCAACGGTGAATACTGCAAGGAAGCTTATATCGGCAGGGCCATTATGGATGCCGATATCTTTATTTCGCTTACACACTTCAAAGGCCATGAGCAGGCCGGCTTCGGCGGAACGATCAAGAATATCGGCATGGGCTGCGGAAGCCGTGCCGGCAAGATGCAGCAGCATCAGAGCGGTCATCCGCATGTTATCGAAGACCTGTGCAGAGGATGCAGAAGATGCTCTAAAGAGTGCGGTTCGGATGCGATCAGCTATGAGAACAAGAAGGCGTGGATCGATCCTGATAAGTGCAAAGGATGCGGCCGCTGCATAGGTGCCTGTGCATTCGATGCGATCGAAAACGATAACTGGGATGCTCCCCAGCTCTTAGGATGCAGAATGGCCGAGTATACTGCCGCCGTTGTAAGCGGAAGACCTGCTTTCCACATAAGCCTTATCACTGATGTATCACCGAACTGTGACTGCCACGGCGAGAATGACGCTCCGATCCTTCCTGATATCGGCATGCTCGCTTCATTTGATCCGGTTGCGTTGGACCAGGCCTGTGTCGATCTGTGCTCGAAGGCTGAACCTATAAGGAACAGCCAGTTAGGTGACAATATGGCAGATCCGCATTTCCATGACCATGGCGATCACTGGCACAACAGCAATCCTAATGTATCCTGGGCTGAGACATTGGAACACGCAGAGAAGATCGGACTTGGCACCCGCCAATACGAACTTGTAACCATGAAGTGATCTCTCTTGTCTAATCTGACCAAGTAAGTTCATTTATCATTGCTACCTTTTTAGGTTGCTTAAAAGCCCCGCTAATATATAATACTTAAGACATTTTATGCGAGGCGGATCATGATCTATTTTGATAACAGTGCGACAACCTTTGTATCTGACTCTGTAAGAGCCAAGTTACAAGAACTCACCGAGGACAGCGTTTCAGCTAACCCCGGTGCTCTTCATAAGCTTGGAAACAGGGCAATAGAAGTATACGAGGGCATCAGGAGGGAGACTGCAGGACTCCTGGGCGCAAAGCCTGAAGAGATATTCTTCACGTCCTGTGCAACAGAGAGCGCCAATACTGCCATAAAGGGCTACATGAGCCGCAACAAGAGAGCAGGCAATGCCGTTATCTCTACAAGAACAGAGCATAAGGCTACGTTGGAGTGTCTTGAGTATCTGGCTAAACTCGGATATGAGATCAGATACCTTAAAGTCGGAATGGACGGCAAGCCCACGGCCGAGAGCCTTGAAGAAGAGCTCGGCAAGGGTGATGTGGCTCTGGCATGTTTTACTTTAGTCAATAACGAGACCGGTGCGGTACTTCTTTTCGAGGCTATCTCGAAAACGATAAAGGCCAAGTCACCGTCAACTGCAATATATCTGGACTGTGTCCAGGCGTTAGGGAAGATGCCGATCGATCTTTCATCGCTTGGCGCCGACATGTGTTCTTTCTCAGGCCATAAGATACATTCGATAAAGGGCAACGGCGTTCTTTATGTCCGAAAGGGCGTCAGGATCGATCCTCTGATCCTGGGAGGCGGGCAACAGGACGGCATGAGGTCAGGCACGCAGAGTCCTGTCCTTGCCGGTGCGTTCCTCGCGGCTTTGAAGGAAGTGTCAGAAGGAATAGCTGAGTCACGTGCAAGGATAGATGAGATAAACAGCTATCTCAGGAAGGAACTCTCAGAAAGAGGAGCCAAGATACTGTCTCCTGACGATGCACTTCCTTATGTGCTCAATGTTTCTTTCGAAGGCTTCGAATCAGAGACGATGCTCCATTGTCTTGAGATCTACGATATATATGTTTCCACGGTCTCCGCATGCTCGGCAAAGCAGAAGAAAGTCTCTTACGTCCTTCTTGAGATGGGCGTTGACAGAAAGACTGCGGCTAATGCGGTCAGATTAAGCTTCTCCAGACATAATACGATGGATGAAGCAAAAGAGTTCATTAAGTGCGTTGATGCGATCTACGATCAATTTTTGGTGAAGTGAGGATATAGATATGGGAAACGTCCTTTTGGCGAGAATGGGTGAGATTACCCTCAAAGGGCTTAACAGAGGAGCTTTTGAGATCCAGCTCAAGAGCAATCTTAAGTACAGATTAAAGAAATTCGGTGACCTGAAGATATACCAGAGCCAGAGCAGGATCTGGATCGAACCCAAGGAAGAGGATAATCCGAACTTCAAGAGCATGGCAGCCGCTGAAGAGATCATGAAGGCTGTATGCCAGGTCTTCGGCATCGTATCCGTCAGCCTCGCAAGAAAGTTCGAAGGCGATTTTGAGTCAGTCAAGGAGAATGCATTCGCGTGCGTAAGAGAGCTCCTTGAGGCCAATCCCGCTTATAAGACATTCAAGGTCGAGAGCAAGAGGGGCAATAAGACCTTCCCCATGACATCTCCCGAGATCTGCGAAGAACTCGGATACCAGATCCTTCAGAATTTCCCGGAACTCACAGTTAAGGTAAAGAATCCCGATTTTATCCTGAATGTTGAGATCCGTGAATCCAATTATATCTATTCCGGCAAGATGATGGCCCACAGAGGCCTCCCCGTAGGAACTTGCGCCAAGGGAATGCTCCTTCTGTCAGGCGGCATCGACAGCCCTGTTGCAGGCTTCATGATGGCTTCCCGCGGCATGCCTCTTGATGCTGTATATTTCCATTCGTATCCTTATACGAGCGACCTTGCAAAGCAGAAGGTAATAGACCTAGCAAAGATCGTATCCGGCTATTCCGGACGCATGACCCTTCATGTCGTAAACTTCACGCAGATCCAGCTGGATCTCTATAAGCACTCTCCGCAGGACATGCTTACGGTTACAATGCGCCGCGTCATGCTCCAGATAGCAGAGCGCCTGGCTCTGAAGAATGACTGTAAGTGCCTCATAACAGGCGAGAGCTTAGGCCAGGTCGCATCCCAGACCATGGAAGCTATCGCTGCTACCAACGAAGTCGTAAAGATGCCGATCTTAAGACCTCTCATCGGTCTTGATAAGCAGGCAACTTGCGATATTTCGCGTGATATCGGCGCATTTGAGACATCGATCCTTCCTTATGAGGACTGCTGCACGGTATTTGTTGCAAAACACCCGAAGACACATCCCCATCCGGAGGATATAATCGAGGCAGAAAAAGACCTTGATATCGAGATGCTTGTCGAATCAGGTGTTGCAGGCACGGAAGATATCGTGATCAATCCTTTCGATTGATCCTTTAAGGGGAACAGGAGCAGACATTGAGAATAGGAAAGCTTACAGACGAACAGCTTGAATCACTGGTTATTTCCAGACTTCCGAAGCTGTCCAGCAAGACGCTCTCAGGCGCCGGTATCGGTGCTGACTGCGCATGGCTTAAGACTGGGGAGAACCTGCTGGTTACATCCTCTGACCCTATCACTGCCGGAGGAAGCGAGTCCGGAACCCTTGCCATCCATGTTTCCTGTAATGACATAGCGGCCTGCGGCGTACAGCCGACGGGCATCCTTATCGTAATAATCGCACCGCCTTCGGCAACGGAGGAGGATATTGTTTCCATTGTTGACCAGGCAAGCAGGGAAGCAGGCAAGCTCGGTGTCGATATCGTAGGCGGTCACACTGAGGTGTCGGACTGTGTTAACCGCTTTGTCGTTATTTCCACGGCATTCGGTGTCGTCGAAAAGGGCACGCCCGTTCCTCTGGGCCACGCTAAGCCCGGTGACAAGCTCATCATTACCAAGACTGCGGCTATTGAAGGCAGCTTTATTGCGGCTAATGAGCACAGCGACAAGCTTGAAGGGAAGATCCCTTCCGAATACATTGATGAGGCAAGGACATACGGCGAGCTCATTTCCGTAGTCAAGGAAGGAACCATTCTGGGTCCCCTTGCTTCTTCTGACAGCTCAACGACATTTAACGGTTTTCCGAGATCCTGCGTAAATCTCATGCATGATGTTACGGAGGGCGGTGTTGAAGGCGCAGCCTTCGAAATGGCTGACTTCTCAAAGACCGGCGTTACACTCGATCAGCGCCTTGTTCCTTTTACTGACTGCTCGAAGGCAATCTGTGACGCTTTAGGGCTTGATCCTTTCAGGCTCATATCCTCGGGTGCACTCATGATCGCTTCCTCGGAGCCTGACAAGGTTATCGGTGCATTGGCAAAAGAAGGCATCAAGGCTACTGTCATCGGTGAATTCACGGATGTTTCCGAAGGTGCAAAGACTATTGGGCTTGACGGTGTTACCAGACCCATGCCTGCTCCTTCGGCTGACGAGATCTACAAGATCTGAGATGCTTTTAAGGCGTCTTGCCGGCACGAAGTGATTTTTACCTAAAAACGCTGCTCAATATAGTCAAAATCTATGCACGAAATATACTTCTTTATATCCTTTTTCGGCTTGATTGAAACAGACCCTTATAATAAAATATTACGCGTTGATTATTACCCTTGAGGAGGATTATATATGTACGACCACATTAAGGCTGAGGATTCTGAAGTCTATTCCGCAATAATGCAGGAGATCGGACGTCAGAGGAACAAGATCGAGCTTATCGCATCTGAGAACATGGTTTCCGAGGCAGTTCTTGAAGCTGCAGGTTCACCTCTCACGAATAAGTATGCAGAGGGTTACCCGGGAAAGCGTTATTACGGCGGATGTGAGTATGTGGATATCGTAGAGCAGCTCGCTATCGACAGAGCAAAGCAGCTCTTCGGCGCTGAGCACGTTAACGTACAGCCCCACTCCGGTGCACAGGCAAACACAGCAGTTTACTTTGCTATCCTTGAGCCCGGTGACACTATCCTCGGCTTGGACCTTTCACACGGTGGTCACTTAACACACGGTATGAAGATCAACGTTTCCGGAAGAACTTATCACTCTGAGTTCTACCAGGTAGACGAGAAGACACAGATGCTCGATTACGATGCGATCAGAGCCAAGGCTCTCGAGTGCAAGCCTAAGGTAATCGTTGCAGGTGCTTCCGCTTACCCCAGGATCATCGACTTCAAGAAGTTCAGAGAGATCGCTGATGAAGTCGGCGCATACCTCTTCGTAGATATGGCTCACATCGCAGGCCTCGTTGCTGCAGGACTTCACCCGAATCCGGTTCCGTATGCAGATTTCGTTACAACAACAACTCATAAGACACTTAGAGGACCCCGTGGCGGTATCATCATGTGCAAGGAGGAATATGCAAAGAAGATCAATTCTGCAGTATTCCCCGGACAGCAGGGCGGCCCTCTCATGCACATCATCGCTGCTAAGGCAGTTGCTTTCAAGGAAGCTCTTTCACCTGAGTTTAGAAGCTATGCAGAGCAGATCGTTAAGAATGCTAAGGCTATGAGCGAAGCTCTCCTTGCAAGAGGCGTAAACCTCGTTTCAGGCGGTACAGATAACCACCTCATGCTCATCGACTTGAGAGGCACAGGCGTTACAGGTGCAATGCTCCAGGAGCGTCTTGATGATGTAAACATCACAGCAAACAAGAATACTATTCCTTTCGATCCTGAGAAGCCGACAGTAACATCCGGCGTACGTATCGGTACACCTGCTGCTACAACAAGAGGATTCAAGGAAGAGGACTTCATCGAAGTTGCAAACATCATTGCTGACTGCATCTTCGATTACGATAACAAGAAGGAAGAATCTATCAAGAGAGTTAAGGCTCTCACAGATAAGTATCCCGTATATCCGGATCTCGTTTGATTTCCAGGCTTAACAGCTTGTTGCACCTGACTTATGGATAATAATAAACCGCTAGCATACAGAATGTCTCCGCAGACGTTGGATGACTATGCGGGTCAGGAGCATATCATAGGCAAGGGCAAAATGCTCAGACGAATGATCGAGGCAGACAGACTGTCTTCGATCATTTTGTTTGGTCCTCCGGGAGTCGGCAAGACTGCTTTGGCGCGTGTTATCGCCAATACCACGAGTTCGAGGTTCGAACAGCTGAATGCAGTAACGGCGGGCGTCTCGGATATCAAGAAGATCGTTTCCGACGCTTCGAATCCGCTTCTTTCCGAAGGCCGCAAGACTGTCCTTTTTATCGATGAGATACACAGGTTCAATAAGCTCCAGCAGGATGCTCTTCTGCCGTTTGTAGAAGACGGAACGGTCATACTGATCGGAGCTACTACGGAGAATCCTTTCTTTGAGGTGAACAAGGCTCTGGTATCAAGATCTACCGTATGCCAGTTAAAGCCTCTTGAAGCTGATGACATCGTTAAGATCCTTAAGAATGCCATAAATGACAAGGAGAGGGGCTTCGGCTCCATGGACGTCCGTATATCGGATGACACGCTCCTTAAGATTGCAGAGACATCTAACGGCGATGCCAGAACGGCTTTGAACAGCATTGAACTTGCCGTAATAACGACACCTCCTTCGGCTGACGGATCTGTTGTTATCACTGACGAGGTCATGAAGGAGTGCATACAGACGAAGACCGTTCTTTTCGATAAGGACGGAGAATATCACTACGACAATATAAGCGCCATGATCAAGTCCATGAGGGGGTCTGACCCCAATGCTGCAGTGCTCTATCTTGCAAGGGCTCTGGCGGCAGGCGAAGATATCGAATTCCTTGCCAGGAGGATCATGATCTGCGCATCTGAAGATGTCGGAATGGCTAATCCCAACGCACTTCTTGTTGCAGTTGCAGCTTATGAATGCGCGAGGGCGGTAGGCATGCCTGAAGCAAGGATACCTCTTGCAGAAGCTGCCATAACTGTTGCCACATCACCTAAGTCTAATGCCTCTTATCTTGCGATAGGAGACGCTCTGAGAGACGTTCAGAATACCGATACGGGTGTTGTACCGATGCACCTTCGAAATGCACCTGCAAAGGGCATGGAGGACTTGGGATACAGTGTCGGATACAAGTATCCTCATGATTTCCCGGGCCACATAACAGAGCAGCAGTACATGACCGATAAGACTCTCGGCAAGCAATACTACAAACCTACGGATATCGGCTACGAGCGTAAGGTCAATGAATATCTTGATTATGTTAAGAAGATGATCGAAATAGAAAAGGGGAATGGGAATGCGTAAGGTTTTAGCAGTAGTTTTGGCTTTGGTCTTCGGTCTGTCCGTGTTCGGCTGTTCTTCTGATCCTTACAAGGATTTTGTCTGCGAAGATCTCGTTACGATGGAACAGCTTAATACTGACAGCAAGTATGTTGCAAGAGGCTATCTTGAAGCGTTGTTCCTCAATAACCGGGAAATGTTCGGCAAATGCTTTCCCGAAGGTTATATCGAGGATATGGAAAAGGTCATCGGCGGTGATGTTTTCGATCAGTTTGCCAACACAACAGTCTTAGGCGGCGACTTTTTAGGTTCTGCTTCGACGGAATACAGGGATGCAACCGTAAATAACGGATACGACGTAGCATCATTAAGATCCAGGATATGCAGGGTCGCTGCCTGTGAATACAGTGATATCGGGAATATAAGGATCCAAAAGGTCCAGGTGCTCTTTATGAACAGCAAGGAAAAGAAAGTCGCAGACTTCTATTTTATCGTCTATGAGATGGACGGAATCTGGTATATGTACGAGCTGTGGAGCTTAAAGGAGTTCTGATCTTATGAGATTTTGCATTCAGGTCGTAAAGCAGGCATCAGTTGATATTGACGGGGAGAGAGTATCTTCTATCGGCCCCGGAATGCTTGTTCTTGCCGGAATCGGCAAAGAAGACGACGAGAAGACCGCTGATAAGATGATCGCAAAGCTCCTTAAGATGCGTATATTTTCGGATGCTGACGGGAAGACAAACTTAAGTCTTGCCGATGTTGACGGCGAGATGCTGCTTGTATCCCAGTTTACTCTTTATGCTGATTGTAAACACGGCAACAGACCTTCATTTACGAACAGCATGGGTCCTCAGAGAGCTGAGGAACTCTACAATTATATTGCCGATTCTATCAGGCCTCAGGTTAAGTCTCTCGGTTTGGGCGTATTCGGTGCTGACATGCAGGTGAGCCTCATTAATGACGGACCTTTTACCGTCATTCTCGATTCTGCGGACATTTAATGTCTTTTTGACCTGTTTGAGCCCAATTTATCACCATTTTGAAATATTAATATATATATTATTTGTTAAAATGACAGGTAGTGATAAAATACTATGACTAAAAATATTATTTTTTAGGAGATTTTGAATGGCTAATTCTAAAAACGGCAACTATGGCGGCGGTGATTCAAGAGAAGTCTTGAGTTGTTCTTTCTGCGGAAAGTCCGAATATGAAGTACCCAGACTCTTTTCCGGTGTTAATTGCTACATCTGTATCGATTGCATCAGAACTGCTTACGGTATCGTAGCAGAAGAGGAAAAGGTCAATAAAAAGCGCAAGATGCGCTCCATCAAGCCTAAGAAGCTTGTCACACCCCGTGAGATAAAGGAGAAGCTTGACGACTACATTATCGGCCAGGACGAAGCTAAGATCGCTCTTTCCGTTGCAGTATATAACCATTACAAGTGCGTATATGCCGATCTTCCCACAGATGATACGGAGATGGCTGAGAGCAATATCCTTTTGCTCGGTCCTACAGGTTCAGGTAAGACACTTCTTGCCCAGACACTTGCAAGGATCCTTAATGTGCCTTTCGCAGTTGCTGATGCTACAAGCCTTACACAGGCAGGTTACGTCGGTGAAGACGTTGAGAATATCCTCTTAAAGCTCATTATCGCAGCTGATTATGATATCGAGAGAGCCCAGACGGGAATCATTTATATCGATGAGATCGATAAGATCGCTAAAAAGTCCGAGAATGTTTCGATCACACGTGACGTAAGCGGTGAAGGCGTACAGCAGGCTTTGCTCAAGATCCTTGAGAGTACTGTTGCTAATGTTCCCCCGAAGGGCGGAAGAAAGCATCCGAACGAAGAGTGCATCAAGATCGATACGACAAATATCCTCTTCATCTGCGGCGGCGCTTTTGACGGACTTGATGAGATCATCGCTCAGAGAGTTGAGCAGAAGCAGTACGGCTTCGGTGCTGATATCCAGTCTAAGAAAGACCGTAACAGCGGTTTCTATTTCCACGATGTAAAGCCTGATGACCTTATGAAGTTTGGTCTTATCCCTGAGTTCATCGGACGTCTTCCGGTTACTGTAGCTCTTGATAAGCTCGACAAGGCTGCTTTGATCAAGGTCCTCACAGAACCCAAGAATGCGATCATCAAGCAGTATCAGAAGATGTTAAAGCTCGACGATGTTGAACTCATATTCGAGGATGACGCTGTTGAGGCGATCGCTGACATGGCTATCGAGCAGAATATCGGTGCCAGAGGATTGAGATCCATCATCGAGGCGGCAATGAGAGACGTTATGTTTAACATTCCTTCCGAGAAGGATGTTAAGCAGTGCATCATAAAGAAGGAGACGATCACTGACCGCAAGCCTCCGATCCTTATCTACAAGAACGGCACACAGGAACACGGCTTCGGTGATGCAACCGCACTCGGCGTCAGCTAATGACCCGATAATCTTTAAGAATAATTACAAGGAGGATAATACTTATGGCAGAATCTTATAATCTTTGTCTTGATATCGGTGGTACCAAGGTGCTTGGCGTTGTGTTCAACTCCAAGAAAGAGATCGTGTACAGACTTAAGAAGAAGACCAAGGCCGGCGGTGATTCCTCCGAGAACGTTGAAGAAGTTATCATCAACGTCGTAAGAGAACTTATCAATACTTCAGGGATCAAGAAGAGTGACATCCATGCAATTGCTGCAGGTGCTCCCGGCGTTATCAACCAGGAGACAGGTGTTGTCCTTTTCTCACCCAATCTTCCCTGGAGGAATTACAACATCAGAAAACCCATCGAGAAGGAATTCGGTTGTCCTTTCTACATCGGCAATGACGTAAATGTCGGTGTCCTGGGTGAATATAAATACGGTGCTGCCAAGGGCTACAAGAATGTCGTAGGTCTTTTCGTAGGCACAGGCATGGGCGGCGGCCTTATCCTTAACGGTGAGCTCTTCACAGGTAATGAGTTCAAGGCAGCTGAATACGGCCACATGATACTCGATCCTGAGGGACCTTTGTGCAACTGCGGTCAGAGAGGATGCCTTGAGGCTTTCTCCAGCAAGCAGGGTATGTCCTCATATATCAGACAGCAGGTATCCAGAGGAAGAAAGTCTTCCATGGCTGAAGCAGTTGCTGACGGCGTATTTAAGTCCAAGGCTCTTAAGAATGCTCTTGCAGAGGGCGATACAGTCGCAAGAGAAGCTGTTAACCGTGCCTGCCACTATTTGGCAATTGCATCAGGCAACCTCGTAAATACATTCAGCCCTGATGTCGTGGTATACGGCGGCGGTGTTATTGAGGCAGTCGGAGATATCTTCATCGAGAAGATCCTGGCAGAAGTAGACAGATACTGCATGCCGTCTATCAGAACTACAGTAGATTTTAAGAAAGCTGCATTGGGAGATGATTCTATTCTCTACGGTGCGCTCTCAATGATAAAGAAGTAAGAGAGGGTTTTAGAAGAAGTTATGGCAAGAATTGATTCAATCAGCAAAGCGTTTGATCCGAATGAGGCCGAGACAAGGCTTTATACAAAGTGGATGACAAGCAACTATTTCCAGCCGAAGGCAGGCAAGACAGGGAAGAAGTTCTCTATCGTGATGCCTCCGCCGAATATCACAGGCCAGCTCCACATGGGTCACGCATTGGATAACACTTTGCAGGATACCCTCACAAGATATAAGAGAATGGCAGGCTATGAGACACTCTGGCTTCCCGGTACAGATCACGCTTCTATCGCTACAGAGGCTAAGATCGTTGAGGCTATGCGTAAGGAAGGCATCACAAAGGACGACTTAGGACGTGATAAGTTCCTTGAGAGAGCATGGGCATGGAAAGAGCAGTATGGCGGAAGGATCGTTGAACAGTTAAAGAAGATCGGTTCTTCATGCGACTGGTCAAAAGAGCGCTTCACAATGGATGAAGGGTGCTCGGATGCAGTTAAGGAAGTATTCGTTAAGTATTATAATCAGGGTCTTATCTACAGAGGCGAGAGGATCATCAACTGGTGCCCTCACTGCCTTACTTCCATCTCCAATGCTGAGGTCGATTATGCAGACCAGGCAGGCCATTTCTGGCATTTAAGATATCCTTTTGAGGACGGTACAGGATATATTGACCTTGCAACAACAAGACCTGAGACACTCTTAGGCGATACTGCAGTTGCAGTTAACCCTAAGGACGAGCGTTATAAGGACGTTATCGGAAAGATGCTCATTCTGCCTCTTGTTGGCCGTAAGATTCCTGTTATCGCAGATGATTATGTTGATATCGAATTCGGTACCGGTGCCGTTAAGATCACTCCTGCTCATGACCCTAACGACTTTGAAGTAGGTCAGCGTCATGGTCTTGAGGTTATCACGGTCCTTACTGAGGATGCCAAGATCACAGAGGATTATCCGAAGTATGCAGGCATGGACAGATATGAAGCAAGAGAAGCTATCGTAAAGGATCTTGAAGAGGGCGGATTCCTCACAGAGATCGAAGATTATTCTCATAATGTCGGTACATGCTACAGATGCGGCACAACCATCGAGCCCCGTGTATCTCTTCAGTGGTTCGTTAAGATGGAAGAACTCGCAAAGCCTGCCATCGAAGCAGTAAGGAACGGTTCCATCAGATTCGTACCTGAGAGATTCTCCAAGAACTACTTCAACTGGATGGAAGACATCAGAGACTGGTGTATCTCCCGTCAGCTTTGGTGGGGTCACAGGATCCCTGCATTCTACTGTGATGACTGCGGTGAGTTAGTCGTTACAAAGGAATCTTCCTGCACATGCCCTAAGTGCGGCAAGGAGATGCGTCAGGATCCTGATACACTCGATACATGGTTCTCATCAGCACTCTGGCCTTTCTCCACATTGGGATGGCCTGAGAAGACTGAGGATCTTGCAAAGTTCTATCCTACGGATACACTCGTAACAGGTTACGACATCATCACATTCTGGGTTTCCAGAATGATCGTTGCAGGTCTTGCACATATGGATGATGTTCCGTTCAGAGACGTTCTCATTCACGGTCTTGTAAGAGACTCTCAGGGACGTAAGATGAGCAAGTCTTTGGGCAACGGTATCGATCCTCTCGAAGTCATCGAGCAGAACGGCTGCGATGCATTGAGATTTGCTCTTGTTACGGGCAACGCTCCGGGTAATGACCAGAGATTCCAGGAAGATAAGATCCTCATGGGACGTAATCTTTCCAATAAGATCTGGAACGCCATGAGATTCGTTGTCATGAATACGGATGACGATTTCACTCCTGATATGGTTGATGAGTCCATCTTCACGACAGAAGACAAGTGGATCTTAACAGAGCTCCATGACCTTATCGCTGAAGCAACAGTAAACCTTGATAATTATGAGTTCGGCGTTGCTTTGAGCAAGATCGTTGACTTCCTCTGGGATAATTTCTGTGACTGGTATATCGAGATCACAAAGAGCAGACTCTACGATAAGGAATGCAAGACAAGAAATAACGCTATCTATCTCTTGAACTATGTTCTGAGCGAAGCTATGAAGCTCTTGCATCCGTTCATGCCGTTCATCACAGAAGAGGTTTATTCCAACCTTGTAGTTGCTGACAAGGCAGAATCCATTATGATCGCTGACTGGCCTGAGGCAGATAAGGTTCTCTCAAGCAGTGAAGACGCTGAGATGATGAACACCATGATCGACGCTATCCGCGGTATCCGTGCAGTCCGTAAGAACATGGATGTTGCTCCTTCCAGAAAGGCTCACATCATCGTAGTTACATCATCTGATAAGATCGCTGATATGTTCACTCAGGGCGAGGGATTCCTTGAAAGACTTGCTTCCGTAAGCAGCCTTGAGACAAGAACCACAAAGGACGGAATCCCGTCGACAGCCGTACAGGCAGTATTCGGCGGCGGTGAGATCTACATACCTTTGGAAGACCTTATTGATATTGCAAAAGAGCTCGAAAGACTTGATAAGGAAAAGACCCGTCTCGACTGTGAGATCAAGCGTCTTAACGGAAAGCTCTCAAATGAATCGTTTGTAAGCAAGGCTCCTGCAGCAGTTGTTGAACAGGAAAGAGCCAAGCTTGCGAAGTATGAAGAAATGTATGCTAATCTTTCGGATAGAATAGAGGTTTTGAGCAAATAATAAGGAGGAGTTTCTATGACAAATGAACTCGAAAACAAAGAGCTGATCGAAAAGCTGCCCAAGGACGGAGTGCATTGCTATCCCGCCAACGCTTCGAAGATAGCACGTAACAGGATCGTTTCTGTTATCTTCTTCGTAATTGGTGTTTTCCTTGTACTTGTCGGTTTGCTTAAGGTCAGTGACAACATCATTAAGATCGGACTCTTAGTGGTTGGCGGATTAAGTGCTCTTATCAGCATATTGGTATTTGCTCAGTCTTTCCTCATCGCAAAGTTCCGTGTTGCTGTCGATTACAATGAGAAGAGCGTTGTCTTAAGATACCGCTACAGCAAGATCGCCATTCCTTTCGAGAACTTCGACGGAAGAGACGGTTCACCTGATCAGGCTGAAGAGTTAATCAACAAGAACTTCAAGAAAGATACAACTTACTATCTCGTTCTTGATGATGTATTTGAAGATGCATGCTATCAGACATCTTCTACAGACCTTGAATCCGTTGATGATTTCAAGCAGCTCCGTGATGAGTGCTTCGCCATCGCTGAAGCTTACGGTGCAAGAAACAGCAAGGACAAGGTCAAGTTCTACTATGAGAAGGGCGAGACATCCGATACAGGTTCTACAGAGATAGACGCCGTTATCGAAGAGACCAGAGCCGAAAAGAAGGCCGAGGAAGAAGCTGAGGCTAAGAAGAGAGAAGAAGAGCAGGCAGCAAGAGAAGCTGAGGAAGCTGCTAAGGAAGCAGAGGAAGCTTCCGAAGAGCCTGAAGCAGAAACAGAAGAGAAATCTGACGCAGAGTAATTTTATCGGATAAGAAAATAAATAAGGCTGTCTCAACGCTTGAGGCAGCCTATTTATATGTCTTTTAATAATTCTTTCTTTTCGCTTGAGGTAAGATAACGCCATTTTCCGGTCTCAAGACCGCCTAATTCGATATTCATGAAGCGGATACGCTTAAGCCTTGTTACCTTATACCCCAGGTATTCGCACATCCTTCTTATCTGACGGTTAAGTCCCTGGTGAAGAATGATCTTAAATGACTTATCTCCGGAAGGCTTAAGCTTACAGGGGAGAGTAAGCTGTCCAAGCACCGGAACGCCTGATTCCATTGATCTTAAGAAGTTCTTATCGTATGGTCTGTTCACTGTGACCAGATATTCTTTCTCGTGACCGTTCTCTGCTCTTAAGAGCTTGTTTACGATAGAACCGTCATTGGTAAGCAGTATCAGACCTGAAGAGTTCTTGTCCAGGCGTCCGACAGGGAAGATGCGTTCGTCAAAACCGATGTAATCAATGATGTTGGACGGATCTCTCTTGTCTGTCGTGCATGTGACTCCAAGAGGCTTATTGAAGGCGATATAAATCATATCGTCATCGGGTGTTACCTTTCTGCCGTTTACGAGCACGATATCGCTGTCCATGACTTTGCTGCCCTGAACTGCAGTTTCTCCGTTTATGGTAACTTTACCGGATTCTATGAGTGTATCAGCTTCGCGCCTGGAGCAAAGACCGGACGAAGCGATATATTTATTCAGTCTTATGCCTTCGTTATCAGTCCCAGACATCCGGAACCTCGGCTTTGCTTAAAGTGAATGTGAAGGTTGAACCTTCCTCATACTTACTTTTAACGGTGATAGTCTCACCCATGTAAGTAAGAAGCTCTTTCGCAATAGAAAGACCAAGACCTGAACCCTTCTTACCGCGCGCACGGTCAGCCTTAAAGAATCTGTCGAAGATATGGCCGATATCGTATTCGTGGATGCCTTGGCCGGTATCTACTACAGATATGTAAACCTTCTTCTCGTCTTCGATATAATCCGTGACGATAGTGATGCTCTTGCCGTTGGGTGTGTACTTTTTGGCATTGTCCAAAAGGATAACGAGGATCTGCTCAACCCGGTCAGGATTACCGTTAACAGTTGGAAGCACACCGTAGTTATTCTGTACGGAGAACTTGATCCCGGCTTCCTTCATGATGGGCTTAAATCTGATCTCGATATTTGAGATCAGCGTGTTGACGTTGAAGGGGAACATCTTAAATGCAAGCGTTCTGGACTGGAGCTTTGAGAGCTCTAACATGTCGTCGATAAGTCTGGAAAGACGCATCGTCTCGTTCAGGATGATCTGGTAGTAACGCTGACGGTCGGCTTCCTTCTTTACCATGCCGTCAGACAAAGGCTCGATAAGACCACGTAATGTCTGAAGAGGTGTGCGGAGCTCGTGAGAGATATTGGCAACGTAGTCCTGACGGAATCTCTCGTTTTTCTGTTCCTCGAAAATATCACGGAAGAAGCCCGTAGCACCGACGACTTTGGTCGGATCCGTCGAATCGAACTTAGGGATTATCGTACACTGATATGCATAGTCTCTCGTGTCGATCTGTCTGGTCTTCGTCTCGCCTGAAGCGATACAGTCTTCGAAATCCGTCCATACGTCATCGAAAGGGATGAGCTGGAGTCTCTCGGTGAACATGTTGTTCTTCTCGGCACGGTCGAAGATCTGATGTATAGCTTTGTTTGTCGTAACAGGAACTGATTTGCTGTTGACCACAACGATACCGTCAGAGATTACATCGAAGATATCCTGCAGCTGGTTACGCTCGGCAGTAAGTTCGCTGATGGACTTTGAAAGTCTGTCAGCAAGGAAGTTGAATGACTGACCGAGCTCACCGATCTCGCCCTTATGGGATTCGTCAGCTCTGATGCTGAAGTTTCCTTTACCGTATTCCATGGCGACTTCATTGATCTTCTGCAAAGGCAATACCATGCGGCTTACAAATGCATAAGCAGGAACGAGCATTGCGCATGCTGCCATCAGTGTCGCGAGGGATAATATGTTCAGATATTTGCCGATAAGACCGTCGTACTTATCGAGACTGGACAGTGAATACAGGTAGAACGGGTTGCCTTCGATCATTACAGGGATCCTGCAGATGAGGATCTGTTCTGTAAGGCTTAATTCCTGTATGTAAAAGCTCATGCCGTTCAGATCTTCGTAATTGTACATGCCCAGCTGCGAGAAGACCTCTGAAGTAGTGCCTGTCTTCATGTTCCTGTGCTCAAGGCTCGTACAGTTCACGACCTCACCGTTTCCGTTGACGAGGTAATAGTCATGGCCGGTCGCATAACTTGATGCAAAGAAATAACGGCGGAAGTCTGCGCTGTTAAATAACTCGGGATTTGCTGCGAAGATCTCGTTATATCTTAAGTCCTGCGCAATAGAGGTCTCGACCTCCATCTGCAGAGTAGAGCTCCTTCCGGCAACGATAAAGGCAATTGTCGCAATGATGGCAGATGCCAGGAGTGATAATACGACAAGAGACATTGTTCGCCTGAGAAGCGTACTTTGGAACATTTATGAGACCTCGAATTTATAACCGATACCGTAGATCGTCTGAATGGACCAGGGAGCGTTGTTGTAGGTGATCTTCTGTCTGATCCTCTTGATGTGGGTGTCGACAGTTCTGGAGTCTCCGTTGTAATCGATGCCCCAGACTGCTTCAAGAATCTGATCACGGCCGAAGACCTGTCCCGGATGGGAAGCTAAGAGATAGAGTATCTCAACTTCCTTAGGTGTGCAGGGAACGCTCTCGCCATTGGATTTGACTGAATAATTATTGAGATTGATCTCAAGTCCGGTGAAAGAGAGGACTGAAGAAGGCTTGGGACTGTCACCGAAACGGCGCAGAACGGCCTTGACTCTTGCAATAACTTCACGGGGAGAGAAGGGCTTAACGATATAGTCATCGGCACCCAACTCAAGACCTACGATCTTATCGATCTCTTCACCCTTGGCAGTAAGCATGATGATGGGCGTTGCCATGGTCTTTCTGATCTCACGGCATACATCAAGACCGCTCATCTCAGGCATCATGACATCCAAAAGGATAAGATCGGGCTTGGTAGCCTGAGCCATTTCAAGAGATTCTTTGCCGTCGTAGGCGTCGGAATGAGTGAAATTATCGTTGTCGAGATACAAGCTCAATGATTCGTGAACGACCGGATCATCATCGCAGATTAAGATGTTAGGTGCAACCGCCATATTCTAGACCCCCTAGTTATAGTAATAATTATATTATTCTTGGATAAAAATGTGTAAGAAGAATTGAAAAATTAAAGAAAATTATTATTTTATTGTCTTTTGATAACTTTAATTATAAAATTTATTAATACCTTTTAAGGGAGGGTAATGTGGTGAAAAAGATATTTTTGAAGAAAACAGCCTCTGCCATTATGGCAGGTGCTTTGTTATTAAGTCTTACGGGCTGCCTTGACTTAGGAGGCGGGAAGAAGGCTGTTTTAGCTGCAGCTGAGGCTTTTGCAGAGACAGTTACCGGTGCCAAGGCGGACGACATCATTTCGCTTTCAAGCCTTGATAAGAAGAACAAGGAAGCTACGGTTCTGACGGAACTTTTATCTAATGACGGCAAGTCTGATGATGATAAAGCTTTCTATCAGGCAGTAGAGAAGACTATCGAATACGAGATAGACGAAGAGTCATACTCAAATTCGAAAGGAACAGCGTCCGTAGACATCGTTTTCACGATCGCGGATTATGAGTCTGTTCTCGATACCGAGTATACCAAGATCGATGACCTTACTGCTGCCGTAAAGAAGGCTGACACAAAGGAGATCAAGTTTACGGCTGAGTTCGTCAAGAATGACGATAAGGAATGGGTCGTAGATAACATCAACAAGAAGTTCGTTAAGCTCTTTGACTACAGAAACCAGACTATAGAGCTTGCTCTGACAGCTGATATGATCAAGGAATTTATCAACAGGGACATGAGCGGTTTCTGGCTTGCTGATAATGCAAAGTATAAGGATACCATGTTCATTGAGTACAATTATTACTTCTCTTCAGATGTTCTCGATTATAAGGACCGCGGCGTAAAACTCTTCTTTAAGCTCCTTAAGGACGGCCAAGAGGTGTTTACTGGTGAGGAAGAGACTTTCGGTATCGCCACTAACGTCAAGTGCAAGGTCTCCAATGAGAATCTCGGCCTTAAGAACAGCGACTATTTAGAGTCAGGCAACTACGAGATCGATCTCTATATGAAGGATCATAACGGCGAACAGCTTGTTGATAAGATCGCCGTCTCTGTAGAGAAATCAGCTCCTAAGCCGAATGCAAAGACATTCCAGGGTGAGGGTGACTACTTCATTTTCAAAAACAACGATTTCAAGCAGTACATCCTTGCGTGCGGATGGCTTAATACTGACAACACCTTAAAGAATGCGAAGACATACTCCAAGGATGTTAAGAAGATGTGCTTCTCCTATAAGGTTGATCCTTCCTGCACAGCTGAGCTTGATTATGCTTACTACTATTCCGAGAAGGGCGATAAGGCTTCTCTCGAAGAAGCCATGAAGAACGCCATATATCATGCAAGCGTTAAGCCTAAGCAGTTCCCGGAAGGTTATTTCTATGACTTCCTTTATACGATGGATCAGGCAAAGACCGGTGTTTACATCATTGCTATATTTGAGCACGGAACAAACAACTTGATCATGGTCGGCTATGTTTCAGTTTCTTAAGATTCTGCCTAATTGTATTTACTACGGTTTGATATAATATGCGAAAATAAGGTGGCGCCTTCATAACAGAGGGCGCCACTTAAATGTGAGGTAAAGTGCTTTAATGCGTGACATTAAGAGGATAATATCCGTACTTTTATTGGTCTGCATCATTGTTTCCGCAGCCGGATGCAATGCTCAGCAGAACGTTGATGTCAGACCGCTCTGCGAGTCGTTTTTCAATGACGTAAAAGAAGGAGATCCTTCTAAACTGATGTCATATTTCGACTCATCCGATACAACATTAGAAGAATTAAGAGCTGTCATCAGGCCTTCCGGTCTCAATGAAGATCAGTATGCCTATCTTGATGCCATAAAGAAGACCACCACATTTGCTGTCCAGGATCCCGTATATGACATGGAATCCAGGAAGGCAACGGTATTCGTGACATTCTATCAGGCTGATTATTCCGCTCCGGAGGCCTTATCGGCTAAAGATCTTACATCTTTTGAATCTGCTTTGGCTTCTGTTCCGAATAAGACCGGGACTTTGAATGTCAGTGTCGATTTTAACGGCGATACCCAAAAGATACTGGATCCCAAGACTCTTATTGATACAGTGTACGCATACACTTCGGAAAAGAATGACGTAATGCCCGGAGGCCTTAAGGATTTCTTCGTCAAAGGCGAATTCGTTCTCGCACCTGAGAGGATCTACACGAATGCAAAGGAACTCGGTATAAGAGTCACTTTCAGCGATGAGCTGTTCGGCTACAGGTTCGTCCCGGGCATTCGCTACAGCGTATCCAGAGGCGATTCTGTGTTATTCACGTCTGATATCCTTCCTGTTGACGGGGAAGTCATGAGACTTGATCTCAAAAAAGAGATGACAGATGATTCCTCATATAATGACAGCGGTTTCCTTTTAGAAGGCGTATATAAATTCGAAGTAACAGATGACAGGGGCAATGAAGTCGTCACGATGAACTGCAGGGTCCAGAATAAGACCTATGAGAAGGAAACTCTTGCTTTCCAAAATCTTAAGAAGGACCACTATCTCTCGAATCTTGTATTTGATTTCAAGGACGAAGATATGAAGAAGAATGCTGTTATCTATAAATCCGGATGGTGGGATTATGACAGCACTTCTGTAGGAAAGAGCGCATTCGGCTCCAATACGAAGACATTGGGATTCTCTCTTGCCGTAAACAAGGATATGACAGACGAGCTGTTCTATGATTACTATTACAGCAAGGATCCTGATTTTAAGGGGATCAGCGAGGCTCAGCCGGTCTATTCGTCATCTTGTAAACCTTCTGTTTATGATGACCAGTCATGCTACGATCTTGACTATGCTTCAGAGAAGTTTGAACCCGGATTTTATGGGATCGCGGTATACAGTGATGCGTCAAAGACTCATATAATCATGACGGCAGCATGTATCGTGGTCAAGGAGAGCAGCTCGGATATAAAGGGCAATTAAGCCTGATCAATTGAGGGGTTATGGTTAACAGAAGACCTTATAAGTTAGTAAGAGGCTTGATAGCGGCATTATTGTCGCTGTCAGTTCTTTTGATAACTGCCTCATGCCAGTCTTTCCTTGAAGAGATGATCGACATATATAACTCTGTTGAGGATGACGACAGCACCGTTGATACCGATGTTCCTGAAGATACATACATTTCGCTCCCTCCGACGGGAACATATACTTCAAGCACGGCTGAGACATCAGAACTTGAGTATTCTTATGTAAAAAGCATCTTTATCTATTCCGTCTGGTATGATGTAACAACGGATAATCCTGCAGAATACGGATCAGTCGGATCGGATAAGGCATTTGCTCTTAAGGGCGTTTTTTATTTCTCGGAACCTCTAAAGACGGTCTTTGAAGCAAGATTATTGAAAGGCGATGAAGTAATCCTTACAAGAAACGTCAATATGTACGATAATGTAACTGCCGAA
Source organism: Oscillospiraceae bacterium (assembly GCA_902764825.1). Lineage (GTDB taxonomy): Bacteria > Bacillota > Clostridia > Saccharofermentanales > Saccharofermentanaceae > Saccharofermentans. Next base: position 132,961 of record CACWXL010000001.1, on the reverse strand, counting down.
GCTGATTTCAGCGCCGGGCTTGAGGGCTTAGGAACCTTTGAGCCGGGTGACTATACGGTCGAACTATACTTTGGCGGTGAATTGGTAGCCAGGACAGATATTATGAGGGTCAAATAACATGTTCATTTCAGGTAATTGGAAAGATTATGAGCTGATGTATGCCGGAGGCGGCGAAAAGTATGAGCGCTGGGGCAGCGTTATCTTAAGGCGTCCTGATCCTCAGGCGGTTTGGCCTGTTATAAGAGACGGCAGGGAAGTCTCCATGGATGATCTCGAAAAGCCCCATTCCTTCTACACCAGAAGTGACAAGGGCGGCGGTGCCTGGACTAAACTCAAGAGTTTCCCTTCCACATGGAAGGTCAGCTATGATTCACTGGGCAAAAAGCTCACATTTATCATTGAACCGACTGCCTTTAAGCACACAGGTCTGTTCCCGGAGCAGGCTTCAAACTGGGATTTCTGCGGAGATCTCATTGAGAAGGCTAAAGCTTCCGGCAAAAAGGACATAAAAGTACTCAATATGTTTGCCTATACGGGCGCGCAGACACTTGCCTGTGCTGCCCACGGAGCTGATGAAGTCGTACATGTCGATGCATCAAAGGGCATGATCGCCAGAGCCAAGGAAAATATCAAGGAATCGGGTCTCGAAGACAGATATGTCAGGTTTATCGCAGAAGACTGCATGAAGTTTGTCGAGCGCGAGATCAGAAGAGGAAGAAAATACGACGGTATCATCATGGACCCGCCTTCATACGGCAGGGGACCTTCAGGCGAATTATGGAAGCTCGAAGATTCTTTCTATGATCTGGTTAAGCTCTGTGCAAATCTCATATCGGACGATCCGTTATTCTTTATTGCAAGCTCATATGCCACGGGCATTACGGCCCAGGCATCAGGCCAGATATTAAAGCTCGCCATCCCGGGCGGCAAAGTTGATGCCGAAGAATTAATGCTCCCGGTAACTAAGATGGGCGTTCTTTTGCCCTGCGGACAGACAGCAAGATGGACAGCGGGCTAACCAATACTGCATGCGGCGTAAAGATCCTTTACGAAGATAACCACATCATCGTGGCTGTCAAACCTTCAGGTGTCCTTTCGCAAAGTGACGGCAGCAATGCCCCTGATATGCTCACGATCCTTAAGGCCTACATCAAGGAAAAGTACCAAAAGCCCGGAGAAGTCTATCTTGGCCTTGTACACAGGCTCGACAGACCCGTTTCCGGAGTCATGGTTTTCGCGCGCACGAGCAAAGCCGCCGCAAGGCTCTCTGAACAGATAAGACAGAGAAAGGTGGATAAGATCTACCGATGTGTCGTAAGCGGCATACTTGAAGGCGATGGAAGACTCGAGAACTTCATTTGGAAGGATGAAGCAAAGAACATCGTTACTGTTTCAGACTCCGCAAAGCCCGGATTTAAGGCTTGTTACCTGGATTACAGGGCGGTCTTGTCAAAAGACGGCATGACTCTGGCCGAAGTAAAGCTCGGAACGGGCAGGTCACATCAGATCAGGGCGCAGATGGCACATGCCGGACACCCGCTTATCGGCGATCAGAAGTACGGCAAAAAGGATGAAAGGACAAAAGATATTGCCCTTGAAGCTTACAAATTGTCGTTCGAACACCCTGTAAAGCGCGAGTTTATTACGTTTGAGGCGCCTGTTCCGGATATCTTCCCGTGGAGCCTGTTTGCTTGACTTTAAAGCCCCTTAATATATATAATTTTAACTTGCAAAATTATATATAAAGGAAAAGCAGGTTTATGTACAACAAAGTTTCAAAAGACCTCAATTTCGTAGACAGAGAGAAAAAGGTTCTCGAATTCTGGAAGAAGAACGACGTTTATAAGAAGAGCATTGCGCCCAAGGCTGACGGTGCTCCGACTTTTACTCTATATGACGGCCCTCCGACGGCTAACGGAAAGCCTCATATCGGACATATCAAGACAAGAGTCATTAAGGACGTTATCCCGAGATATCACGCAATGAAGGGCGAGACTATCGTCTTCAAGGCAGGCTGGGATACACACGGACTTCCCGTAGAGCTTGAAGTCGAGAAGGCTTTGGGCATCAACGGCAAGCCCCAGATCGAAGGCTACGGCGTAGAGCCCTTCATCAAGAAGTGTAAGGAATCCGTCTGGACATATAAGGACCAGTGGGAGCACATGAGTGACCGCGTAGGTTTCTGGGCAGACATGGAGAATCCTTACGTTACATACGACAACAACTACATCGAGTCCGAGTGGTGGGCATTGAAGCAGATGTGGGATCAGGGCCTTATCTACAAGGGCCACAAGATCGTTCCTTACTGCCCGAGATGCGGTACTGCATTGTCTTCACACGAGGTTGCTCAGGGATATAAGACAGTCAAGGAGAGATCTGCTGTCGTAAGATTCAAGTGTGTTGATGAGGATGCATACTTCCTCGCATGGACGACAACACCCTGGACACTTCCTTCAAACGTTGCTCTGTGCCTTAACCCCAACGACGAATATTCAAAGGTAAAGGCCTGTGACGGCTACACATACTACATGGCAACTGCTTTGCTCGATTCCGTACTGGGCAGCCTTGCAAAGGACGGCGAGAAGGCTTATGAGATCCTTGAATCCTATAAGGGTACCGATCTTGCAGGCAGATCTTATGTCGCTCTCTACCAGGGTGCGGCAGATGAAGCTGCAAAGCAGAAGAAAAAGGCTCATTACACAGTATGCGACGAGTACGTAACTATGGAAGACGGTACAGGTATCGTTCACATCGCTCCCGCATTCGGTGAAGATGACGCAAGAGTCGGAAGAGACAATGACCTTCCGATGGTCCAGTTCGTTGATACAAGGGGTAACCTCACTGAGGAAACACCTTTTGCAGGCAAGTTCGTTAAGGATGCAGATCCTGAAGTACTTAAGGACCTTGATTCAAGATCACTCCTTTTCTCTGCTCCCAAGTTCGAGCACGAGTATCCTTTCTGCTGGAGATGCGACACACCTCTGATCTATTTCGCAAGATCCACATGGTTCATCGGCCGTATGGGTGACTTCTTAAGAAACGTAATCGACTGGGGTATCTCCCGTGAGCGTTACTGGGGTACACCTCTTCCGGTATGGGAGTGCGAGTGCGGCGAGAGGCACTGCATCGGTTCTATCGAAGAACTCAAGTCCATGTCTGACGACTGTCCGGATGATATCGAGCTTCATAAGCCCTATGTTGATAACGTACACATCAAGTGCCCCAAGTGCGGCGGACAGATGAAGAGAGTTACTGAGGTTATCGACTGCTGGTTCGACTCTGGTTCAATGCCTTTTGCCCAGTATCACTATCCTTTCGAGAACAAGGAATTCTTCGAATCCCACTATCCCTGCAATTTCATTTCAGAGGGTATCGACCAGACAAGAGGTTGGTTCTATTCGCTTATCGCTATCTCAACGGTACTCTTCGGAAGAGCACCTTTTGAGAACTGCATCGTAATGGGTATCGTTCAGGATAAGGACGGTATCAAGATGAGCAAGCACTTGGGCAACGTCGTTGATCCCTGGGATGTTCTTGATTCACAGGGCGCTGATGCAGCAAGATGGTATTTCTATACTGCAAACCAGCCCTGGCTTCCTTCAAGATTCTCCAAGGAAGCTGTAAATGACGGCATCAAGAAGTTCATCGGAACATTCTGGAATACATATGCATTCTACGTAATGTATGCCGACATCGATAATTTCGATCCCACAAAGCATACACTCGACAAGGCTTCGCTGGGCGCTATGGACAGATGGGTACTCTCACGTCTTAACACGCTCATCAAGGTCGTAAACGAGAAGATGGACAATTATGACATCTCCCAGTCTGCAAGACTCATCCAGGACTTCACCGAAGAGCTTTCCAACTGGTACGTAAGACGCTGCCGTGACAGATACTGGGGCGCTGAAGAGACACAGGACAAGGTCAATGCTTACATGACTCTTTATACTGTCCTCGACAATCTCACAAGACTTTGCGCACCTTTCGTTCCGTTCATGACTGAAGAGATCTATCAGAACATCGTATGCTCCGTTGATAAGGAAGCTCCGATCTCAGTACACCTCGCTAAGTATCCGGTTGCTGATGAGAGCCTGATCGACGCTAAGCTTGAAGAAGAGATGGAACTCGTTCAGGAGATCGTTACATTGGGCCACAGCTGCCGTGAATCCGCTTCCATCAAGAACCGTCAGCCTCTGTCCGAGATCTACGTAGTATCCGAGATCGGTCTTGACGATGAATATAAGCCGATCGTTCTTGATGAGCTCAATATCCGTAAGATCGAAGTATTGAGCGATGCTTCAACGCTCGTTGATTACAGCTTCAAGCCGCAGCTCAGGACATGCGGAAGAAAGTTCGGCAAGAACTTGAATGACGCCAAGGAGGTTATCGCAAACCTCCCGGGCAAAGAGACATATAATGCACTCAAGAACGGCTCTGTTAAGATCACTGTAAACGGTGAAGAGTATGAGATGACGGAAGAAGATTTCCTCATCGAGACGACACAGCCTGAAGGATTCTCCACACAGACATCCGGCAATCTTACTGTCTCCATCTCCACAGTCCTTACTGAAGAACTCATCGAAGACGGTCTTGTAAGAGAGATGATCTCCAAGATCCAGAATCACCGTAAGGAAACAGAAGGTCTTACGGTATCTGACCGCATCGTTCTCAAGTATGATGGTAACGACAAGCTTGCTGAAATAATCGAGAAGAAGAAGGATTACCTTGCTTCCGAAGTACTTGCAACAGAGATCTCCAAGGGAACGGGAGACAACTCCAAGGAGTGGAATGTCAACGGAGAGAAGATCACATTCTCTGTCGTTAAGGCATGAGGTGATTTATGATAATTAACCTGTTCTTTAGCGGATACGACATACCGACGATTATCTATTTACTGATAATCTTTATCATTGCGCTGACGCTGTCTTTCTCGATCCATGAGTTTATGCATGCGTCGGTTGCGGTATGGCTTGGCGATCCGACTCCCAGGAACATGGGAAGAGTTACCCTTAATCCTCTTGCACATATGGATCCGATAGGTACGATCCTGCTTCTTACAGCAGGTTTCGGATGGGGTAAGCCTGTTATGTATAATCCTTCGAATCTTCACAGATTCAAGAACCACCGCTGGATGAACATCATGGTTCATCTGGCAGGTGTTACGGGCAACTTCATTTTAGGTACTGTCGCAATGATCTTCGGCAGCCTTTTCTATCATCTGTATTTAAGGTTCGGCGGTGCATCTTTTGGCATCGCATTAAAGGCGCTGTATGACCTGTTTTTTAATACATATGCATTTTCGATGATGCTTTTGGCATTTAATCTTTTGCCTATCCCGCCTTTGGACGGTTTCCACGTTCTTCAGGAATTATTGCCTTATAAGGTAAGATCCTCTGCCGGATACAGGAATTTTGAAAGATGGTCACCGATGATCCTCATGGCCATTTTCTTTATCGGATATGTCTCCAGGATCTCGATCTTAAGTCAGGTAGTCAGTATTATCCAGTGGCCTTTCGAAAAGATCATCGGCTTCATCCTGATTCCTTTTGAAATGCTGTTCTCTTTGATTGGAATCTGATAATATGCCCGAGCAAGCAGTAAAGCCTGAGATCAGATTAAGACAATTCGAAGGCCCTCTGGACCTGCTTTTGCATCTTATCGAAAAGAACGATGTCGATATCTACGATATCCCGATCAGCACCATCACTGCGCAGTATATGCAGTACATCGAGTCCATGCAGGAATTCGACATGGAACTTGCTTCAGACTTCCTGGTCATGGGTGCGACATTAGTATCGATCAAGTCCAGGATGATGCTTCCGGGCATGCAGGCTGCATTGGGCGGCACGGGCGATGATGTCGTTGACCCGAGAGAAGAACTCGTTATCTCGTTGATGAGATATAAAAGGTGCCGTGTTTTCGCGCAGGACTTAAAAGAGAGAAGAGATAAGTTCGACGGCGCAAGATTCCGTTACGCATCAACTGCAAAGCAGCTCGGTATCTCCTTAAAGCCTGCTGAGCAGAACTTTGATATAGAAGAATTCAACGATGCCGTTGCTCTCATCAATGAGCGTAATGAGCAGCGTTTTACTGATATTTCAGCGAAGATAACACATATCCTTCAGAGGGATAAGCGCTCCGTAAAGGAGAGGATAAAGTCGATCTGGCGTTCCATCACGGGCAAGGGAAAGATCTTATTTTCAAGTCTCTTCGGCAAGAAAGCAGAGAAGATGGATAAGGTCGTAAGCTTCCTTGCGATACTGGAACTTATCAGGGACAACAAGGTTACCGTAGAACAGGACAGAAACTTCGGCGAGATCTCGATCGAAGAGAAAAAGGTTTAAGAATTATGGAAGACGATTTTAAGATAACATCACAGGAATTACCCGCAGCTATCGAATCGATTTTATTCGTATCCGGCGACCCTGTTTCAGTCGATAAACTGGCTGATATCTGCAACTGTTCGAAGAATGCCGTAAATGAGGCATTAAAGTCGCTTACTGACAGATATTCGGGAAACCCGTGGAGCGGACTTGAGATCAGGAAGACCGAAGATTCATATGCGATCATGACAAGACCTTCACAAAAGAAGATATTGGATCGTATGTTCGGCCCGAGGCAGGTTCCGCCGCTGTCCCAGGCATCTTATGAGACATTGGCGGTAATAGCCTATAACCAGCCGTGCACAAGGGCACAGGTCGAACTCGTAAGAGGCGTATCTTCGGATTCGATCATTTCAAGGCTCTTAGACAGAGGCTGGATCGAAGAAGCAGGCAACCTCGATGCACCCGGAAGGCCTTCGTTATTCAAGACAAGCAGAAAGTTCTTAACCGAATTCGGTATCGAATCGGTAAAGGATCTCCCGCCGCTTGAACTTATGAGCTACCAGACTATCAGGGATATGGAAGATTCCCTCAAGGAAGCTGCCGGCGGAGAGGATAAGCAGATCTCGATCGAGAGCCTCATGGCACCTAAGCCTGAGAACGAGGAAGGTGAAGAGAATGACGGGGACGCTTGATCTTATCGAAAATGCCATTTCCGGTATGAGCAAGGGCCATAAGGCCATTGCGGGCTTCATTCTGGAATCCTATGACAAGGCAGCTTATATGACCGCTGCCAGATTAGGTGAGGAGGTAGGAGTATCCGAATCAACTGTCGTAAGGTTTACGACGGAACTCGGGTTCGAAGGTTATCCCGAATTCCAGAAGGCACTTCAGGAAGACCTTAAGTCAAAGCTTACTTCAGTTCAGAGATTAGGACTTACCGAGAAGTTCGAGAGCGACAGCGAGGCCTTAAGATCAGTCGTCAATCAGGACATAGCCAATCTCAGGGATTCACTTAATTCCATTGATGAGAAAGAGTTTGACAACGCCGTCCGTTCCATTCTCGGAGCTAGAAAGATATATATCATGGGCATCAGGGCATCGGCTCCTCTGTCGGAGTTCATGCATTTCTATATGACGCTTCTGTTCGATGACGTTGTGCTGGTCAGAAGTACCTGCACTAATGAGCTTTTCGAGCAGATCATGCCGATCGGGAAAGGCGATGTTATGATCGGAATCTCATTTCCGAGATATTCTGCAAGAACGATCAACTCCATGGGTTATGCAAAAAAGAAGGGCGCGACGATAATCGCCATTACCGACAAGGACGATACGGCAATGACCGAATATGCCGACATCAAGCTTTTCGCGAAATCGTCAATGGCATCATTCGTTGATTCGCTTACGGCGCCGCTGTCACTCATAAATGCACTTCTCGTATCACTCGGAATGCACAGAAAAGAGCATATCCAGGCATCACTCGAATCGCTTGAGACATTATGGTCACAGTACCGTGTCTATGAGACGGGAAGAGACAGGACCACAGAAGACGGAGATATTTTATAAAGGAGAATATTATGGGCATTTATCAGATCGCTATCGACGGACCTTCAGGATCAGGCAAGAGCACGCTCGCAAAAGGCATCGCAAAAGAACTCGGCATTATGTACCTTGATACCGGTGCGATGTACAGAACATGCGCTGTCGCATCCATCAAGAGAGGCATTAATGCAAAAGATGCAGATGCCGTAAAGAAGATGATGGACGATATTAAGATCGAAGTCGCTTTCATTGACGGCGTTCAGCACATGATCCTCGACGGTGAGGATGTTACAGGCGAACTCAGAACTCCCCAGACATCCATTGCCGCATCTGATATTTCCGCACTTCCTTTTGTAAGGGCTGCAATGGTAGCTCTTCAAAGAGAGATCGCTAAGAACCAGACGTTCGTGCTTGACGGAAGAGATATCGCATCCGTAGTGCTTCCTGATGCTAAATACAAGTTCTTCGTTGTCTGCGCACCTGAGGTAAGGGCCGAGAGAAGACTTAAGGAACTTAATGAGGCAGGAGATCACTCCCAGACCTATGAAGAGGTATTAAGAGATATTAAATACAGAGATGAACAGGACTCCACAAGAGCCGCATCACCTCTTATCCAGGTTCCTGAAGCGGTCGTTATCGACACAGGAAAGTACGATATCGAAGGCACAAGGGAATTCCTCTTAAGCCATTTGGAAGAAGAAGATAAATGAAAGTAACTGCCGCTAAATCATCAGGATTCTGTTTCGGCGTCAAAAATGCCGTTACGGCTGCACAGGATGCAGTCGCCGCAAGGAATGACGGCAGGCCGCTTGTGATGCTTGGCGAGATCGTTCACAACAAATATGTGGTCGATGAACTTGTTAAGGGCGGATTTACCATATGCGAAAAGGCAGAAGACTGTCCTGAGAATGCTGTTGTCATTATAAGAGCCCACGGCGTAACACCTGAAGAAATAAGGATATTGGAGTCCAAGAACTGCGATATCAGGGACATGACATGTCCGTTTGTTTCGAAGATCCATAAGATCGTAAAGGAAAATGCCGCAAAGGGAATGAACATAATCATTGCAGGAACCAAAGGTCATCCTGAGGTAACGGGCATCCTGGGAGAAGCTGAGGGATATGGCGTCAAATGTGCTGTTATCAAGGCTCCGGAGGATCTTGATACCCTTGATTTTCCGCTTGAATCCGCCATTTTGATATCGCAGACGACGTTCTCTAGCGACACTTTTAAAAAAATATGCCAATTTGTTAAAAATAAAATTGAAAAATATAATGTTTTTGATACAATATGTATTACGACTGAAAGTAGGCAAAAGGAAGCCGCTTCGCTCTCTGAGACTTCAGATTCGATGATAGTCATCGGTTCTGCTCACAGTTCGAACACCACTAAGCTTTTGGACATCTGCAAAGGTCGTTGTGCAAGAACATTCCTTGTGAATTCCGGCACAGAGGTTAGAAGCCTTATTCAAAATGGGGACATACTTCCAACTGATAAGATCGGGATCACAGCGGGTGCATCTACACCGGAAGCTATTATTTTGGAGGTTGTTCAACAAATGAACGAAGAAGAGAAGATCACAAATCAGGGCTTTGACACAGAGTTTGCCAATGCTGTCGATTTAATTGCGCAGGTTAGAAGAGGTGCTGTAGTAAAGGGCACGATCACATCTGCAGATGACGACTATGTTTATGTAGACGTACACGACAAGTCCGAAGGAAGAATTTCACGTAAGGAGTTTGATTCGGATCCTGAATTCGATCTTGATAAGGCTATTGCCGACCACGTTGAAGTTACCGTTAAGGTCAGAAGCATCAAGAATTCCGATCAGGGCAAAGAGATCATCCTTTCTAAGAACGACGTAGAGTCAGAGAAGGGCAGAGCTGAGATCGAGGAAGCTTATAAGAACAAGACTCCTATTACTGTTAAGATCACACGCACTGTTAAGGACGGCGTTATCGGTTCTTACAAGGGCGTTGATATCTATATCCACAGAACACAGATCAAGACCGGCGAAGTAAAGGACCTCGAGTCTTATGTCGGCCAGACACTCGATATCCTCGTAACCAAGTTCGATACAGAGAAGGGACGCCTCAGAATCTCCGGAAGCCACAGGATCATCGTTTCCGAAGAGCGCCGCAAGAAGAGCGCTGAGATCTGGGACAACATCGAAGAAGGCAAGCACTACAAAGGTGTTGTTAGAAGCCTTGTTGATTTCGGTGCTTTCATCGATATCGGCGGTGTTGACGGACTCGTACACGTTTCCGAGCTCTCCTGGAGCCGCAACGCTAAGCCTGCTGACGTTTTGAAGGTTGGTGAGGAAGTTGACGTTTACGTTAAGTCTTTCGATAAGGAAACAAAGAAGATCTCTTTGGGCTACAAGAAGCTTGAGGACGATCCTTACTACAACATCGAAGAGAGAATGCCTGTTGGCTGCATCGTTCAGGGTACAGTAGTACGTCTTACAAAGTTCGGCGCTTTCGTTCAGCTTGAGCCCGATCTCGACGCACTTTGCCATGTATCCCAGATCTCTTCCAGAAGACTTGAGAAGCCTGAGGATGCTCTTTCTGTAGGTCAGGTCGTTCAGGCTAAGGTCATCAAGATCGAGCCTGAGGAGAGAAGGATCTCCATCTCCATCAAGGAAGTTGCTCCTATCGATCCTGAGCTCCCTGAGGAAGAAGCAGTTGAGGAAGCTGCTGAAGAAGCTCCCGCTGAGACAACAGAAGAGTAATTTAGTCTTAAACTGACTTCATAAGAGCCGTCTCATTAGAGGCGGCTCTTTAGTTTTGGTTATTCTGAGTGAATGTTCTGAGATACGAACAGACAGGCGACATATGGAATTAATGATTTGTTGCCTTCTAGGCGGACAAAAAGAGCAACATAGAGAGCAACATTGCCAATGTTGCCTCATTTGTTGCCTTCCAGGCGGACTGAAGAAGCAACAATTTGGGCAAAAACAGATTGCGTCTTATTTAATTCGGCGGACTCGAAATAACGTCTGCCTCAAAGCAAAAAGATACAAATCTTTGCTATTTCAGACGTATGTATATAAGGCATTTGCGGGTTTGTAAAAGTATTTTTTCGATATTTGATATTTATGTCTTGCATAATTTAATCCGTTGTTATAAGATTTATAGGCTTGTTAGAGGAATACTCCATCGGGGTGTGGCTCAGGTGGTAGAGTGCCTGCTTCGGGAGCAGGAGGCCGTGGGTTCAAGTCCCGCCACTCCGACCAATATTTTTCCTTGACAAGGCGTGTTCATCGGGGTGTAGCTCAGGTGGCTAGAGTGCTTGCTTAGGGAGCAAGAGGTCGTGGGTTCAAGTCCCGTCACTCCGACCAGATAAAGAGGCTGTCTTTATAGGACAGCCTTTTTTATTTATCTCTGATTTTTACCGATTGTCCCAATAATCACGCATTGATTTTAATCAGTAATGTTATAATCGATACATCAATTCAAAAGGCGGTGGATTCCATGAGTCGAGCAGATGATATTTTCGATGATAACATTAGAACTATCCTTAATTCAGGCTATTCAACCATCAATGACAAGGTAAGGCCCCACTGGGCTGACGATGGAGCGCCGGCTTATACATACAAGGCTTTCGCGATCGTTAACCGCTATAACCTTGCTGAGGAATTCCCAATGTTCACTCAGCGCTGGATCAATTTCAAGGCAGCTGTAGACGAGCTCCTTTGGATCTGGCAGAAGAAATCCAATAATGTTAATGATCTTAACTCCCATATCTGGGATTCCTGGGCTGATGAGACAGGTTCCATCGGCAAGGCATACGGATATCAGCTGGGCGTTAAGCACAAGTATAAGGAAGGCGAATTCGACCAGGTCGACCGTGTCCTTTATGACCTTAAGAACAATCCTTCATCAAGAAGGATCATGACAAATATCTATGTGCATCAGGATCTTCACGAGATGCACCTTTATCCCTGCGCTTATTCGATGACTTTCAACGTTACGGGCAATAAGCTCAACGCGATCTTAAACCAGAGGAGCAATGACATGCTCGTTGCAAATGCCTGGAATGTCTGCCAGTATGCAGTCCTGGTACATCTCATGGCCAGATGCTCCGGCCTTGAAGTAGGTGAATTCGTTCACGTTATCGCTGATGCCCATATCTACGACAGACACGTTGATATCGTTAAGGAACTTATCGAGATGCCTAAGTATCCTGCTCCGAAGCTTGTTCTCGATGAAGGCATCACTGATTTCTATCAGTTCACGACAGATAACATCAGGCTTGAAGGTTATGAGGCAGGACCTAAGATAAAGGGAATCCCCGTAGCAGTCTGATCGGAACGGAATTTAATTAATGAAATTAATCTTTATACGGCACGCGGATCCTGATTATGAGAAGGATTCCTTAACAGAGAAGGGCTGGCGCGAGGCCGAGATCCTCGCAAAGCGCGTTGCAACTTGGGACATTAAGCAGATCTATTGCTCTCCTTTGGGCAGAGCCAAGGACACATGTTCCTTATCGCTCAAGGCGACAGGCAGGGAAGCAATAACCTGCGAATGGCTTCAGGAATTCTATTACAGGGTCTGGGACGAAGCAGTTCAGGAGTGGACCATTGCTTGGGATTTCTATCCCAGGGACTTCAATTACAGGGATGATTTCCACGACAGGAACCTGTGGGCACAGACTGAGATAATGAAGACCGGCGATATCGCAAAACACGCTGATGACGTCTGCAGGAGCTTTGACCAATTGCTCGAAAAGCATGGCTATAAGCGTAATGACAAAGGCTACTACGATGTATTGGAGCATAATGACGACAATATCGTTTTCTTCTGCCATTTTGGCGTTACGGCGCTTCTCATGGGACACATGATCGGCGTTGCAGCTCCCGCAATCTGGCAGGGAATGATGATGGCTCCGACATCTGTTACGGTCCTGGGTTCCGAAGAAAGGATCCCGGGCGAAGCAAGCTTCAGAGTACAGACATTTGCTGATTCGAGACATCTTCTTGAAGCCGGCGAACCTATATCACAATCAGGCTATTTTACTAAGATATTTGAGGGGTAAAGACATGATCGCAATTTCAGCTGTAGACAAGAACTGGGCAATCGGCAATCAGGGACATCTTCTTATCTCGCTTCCTGAGGATCAGAAGGGCGTTTTCAAGAAATATACGGCAGGTCATACCGTTGTATACGGAAGAAAGACCCTTGAGACGTTCCCGGGACAGAGACTTCTTCCTGACAGAGTAAATATCATCATGTCCAGAAGCTTTGAATATGAGAAGGAAGGCGCAATGGTGCTTCATTCCGTATCAGAACTTGAAGATTTCCTGTCACTTACGGCTGATGAAGTCTATCTTATCGGCGGCGCTTCGCTTTATAACTCGCTTATCGAGCTTTGCGATCAGGCGATCATTACGAGCATAAAGGCTGAATTTGAGGCTGATTGCTGGTTCCCGAATCTTGATGAAGATCCTGCATGGGAACTTGTTGAGGAAGAGCCTCCGGTAATGAGCGCGAAAGGCGTTGAATTCACCGTAAAACACTATAAGAGAAAGTAATTTTGCGGTCTTATATATAAATATATAAAATAGCCCTTGCACTTGCAGGGGCGTTTTGTTAGAATACTCGAGCATAAAAATCACGTATACACTCCGACTGTGGCCAATTTGAGCTGAATATTACCTGGTGTATACGGAAGAAAACAGGAGGATTTATTTTATGCCGGTTATTTTAATGAAGCAGCTTCTTGAAGCAGGTGTACACTTCGGTCACCAGACTCGTCGTTGGAACCCTAAGATGAACGAGTACATCTTCACGGAGCGTAACTCAATCCACATCATCGATTTGCAGAAGACAGTCAAGAAGGTCGACGAGGCCTATGACGCTATGCGCGAGCTCGCTGAGAAGGGTGATATCCTTTTCGTTGGTACAAAGAAGCAGGCTCAGGATTCCATCAAGGAAGAAGCTCAGCGTTGCGGACAGTTCTATGTTAACTATCGTTGGCTTGGTGGTACTCTCACAAACTTCGTAACAATCAAGAAGAGAGTTGCAAGACTCGAAGAGCTCCGCAGAATGGAAGCTGACGGTTCTTTCGAACTCAGAACAAAGAAGGAAGTTGCTAAGCTTAAGCTCGAGATGACAAAGCTCGATCAGAACCTCGGCGGTATCGTTGGTATGGTTAAGCTTCCTGCAGCTCTTTTCATCGTTGACACAAAGAAGGAGCACAATGCAGTTGCAGAGGCTAAGAGACTTGGTATCCCGATCGTTGCTATCGTTGATACAAACTGCGATCCTGATGAAGTAGACTATGTAATCCCCGGTAACGACGATGCTATCCGTGCAGTTAAGCTCATCACAGCTAAGATGGCTGATGCTGTTATCGAAGCACATCAGGGTGAGGATGCTACATCTGAGGGTATGGATCTTGATTCCGCTGACGCTAAGGCTGCTACAGCAGAAGTTGCTGAGGAGCAGGCAGTTGAGGAAGCAGGCGAGAAGTCCATCGAAGAGATCGCTTCCGAGTCTTAATTTCAATCTTAACTAAAATCGCAAAGGAGAAAATATATGGCAGTTACAGCACAACAGGTAAAAGAACTCCGTGAGCTCACAGATTGCGGCATCATGGACTGCAAGAAGGCACTTATCGAGTGCGACGGTGATATCGAGAAGGCTAAGGCTTGGCTTCGTGAGAAGGGTATGGCTAAGGCTGAGAAGAAGTCTGCAAGAATCGCTGCAGAGGGTGCAGTTGTTTCCAAGATCGCAGACGACAAGAAGTCCGGTGTTCTCGTAGAGATCAACATCGAGACAGACTTCGCTGCAAACACTGATAAGTTCAAGGCTTTCACTGACGCTGTTGCTACACACATCCTTACAAAGAAGCCTGCTAACATCGAAGAGCTCATGGCTCAGCCTCTTTACAATGACGAGTCCAAGACAGTTGAGATCTTCCAGAAGGAAGCTATCGCTGATATCGGTGAGAATACATCGATCAGAAGATTCGTTATCTATGAGGTAGAGGGCAACGGTGCTGTTGCTTCTTACATCCACATGGGTGGTAAGGTAGGCGTTTTCGTTGAGGTTGCAACAGATGACGATTCCGTTATCAACAAGCCTGAGTTCGCTGATTTCGCTAAGAACATCGGCATGCAGGTTGCTTCCATGAGACCTAACTGGGTTACAGAGGATGAAGTACCTCAGGCAGAGCTCGATAAGGAAACAGAGATCATCAAGAACAAGGCTCTCGAAGAGGGTAAGCCTGAGAAGATCGTTATGGAGAGAATCGTTCCCGGCCAGATCAAGAACTTCTACAAGCTCAACTGCCTCGTTGACCAGGAGTTCTTCAGAGATGACGATCTCACGATTTCCCAGTACATCGACCAGTCCATCAAGGCTATCGGCGCTAACGTTTCCGTTGTACGTTTCACACGTTTCGGTCTTGGCGAAGGCATCGAGAAGAAGGTTGACGATTTCGCTGAGGAAGTAAGAAAGCAGGCTGGTCTCTGATAGACCGTCTGATATCAAATCAGTCAATTGCCCCGCACGTTTTGTGCGGGGTTTTCTTTTACCTTGTTTTCGAAAACTATACTTGATCCTGTGAGGCGAATTTGCGGTTGCTCTTATATTTAATAAATATAAGGTTCACCTTGGGACAAATTATTGATAAAATCTATTGAAAGATATTTTCGCGGAGGTAATAACCTATATGGGTGATACAAAGTATAAGCGTATTCTTCTGAAGATATCCGGTGAGGCTTTGGCAGGCGATGCCAAGATCGGTATCAATGACGAAGTTCTTAAAGAAATCTCAACAAGCATCAAAGCAGTTTCCGATCTCGGCGTACAGGTTGCCGTAGTCGTTGGCGGCGGTAACTTCTGGAGAGGAAGATCTTCTGAGCAGATGGACAGAGTTACTGCAGACCACATGGGAATGCTTGCTACACTTATGAACTCCCTCGCTCTTTCTGACGCTTTGGAGCAGCTTGGTGCAGTTACGAGAGTCTTGTCTGCAATCGAAGTAAGACAGATGGCTGAGCCCTATATCAGAAAGAGAGCTATAAGACACCTCGAAAAGGGCCGTATCGTAATCTTCGCATGCGGAACCGGCAACCCTTATTTCTCAACTGATTCAGGTGCTGCTTTAAGAGCTACTGAGATCGGTGCTGACGTATTGCTTAAGGCTACAATGGTTGACGGTGTATATGACAAGGATCCCAAGAAGTTCCCTGACGCTGTTAAGTATGAGAAGGTTACTTACGATGAAGTCCTTAAGAATGACCTCAAGGTAATGGATGCTACAGCTGCAGCTCACTGCCGTGATAACCGTACCAAGATGCTTGTTTTCTCTATGGAAGATCCCGAGAACATCGTAAGGATCGTAAAGGGCGAAAACCTCGGAACACTCGTTGTAAAAGAATAAATTTAAATAATAGGAGGCTTGAATTATGGCAATGATCGAGATCACAAAGAAAGATTACGATGATATCGAAGCAAAAATGCAGAAGTGCATCGATAACCTTCAGGAGAACCTCAACACAATCCGTGCCGGACGTGCCAATCCGCACGTTTTGGATAAGATCCAGGTTGAGTATTACGGAGCTATGTCTCCGCTTAATGCCGTAGCCAATATTCAGGTTCCTGAAGCAAGAATGATCACATTATCACCTTGGGATCCCAAGATGCTCAAAGAGATCGAGCATGCTATCCAGGCATCTGACCTCGGCATCAATCCTACAAACGACGGTAAGATGATCAGACTCGTTTTCCCTATGCTCACAGAGGAAAGACGTAAGGATCTTGTTAAGCAGGTTAAGGTATACGGTGACGAGACAAAGGTAGTTATCCGTAACAACCGCCGTGACGCTATCGATAAGATGCGTGCAGCTAACAAGAAGAAGGAACTTACAGACGATCTTCTTAAGGAATTCGAAGAAAAGATCCAGAAGATCACAGATAAGTTTACATCTGAAGTAGACAAGGTCTGCGAGACAAAGAATAAGGAATTGATGGGGCCTTATTCGGTAATAAACAGGAAAAGACTTATGATACGGGAGACCTTAAGGTCCCCGTATCTTTGGGTGTAATAATGGACGGCAACGGAAGATGGGCTACACAAAGGCATCTTCCGAGATCTGCCGGACACAAGGTTGGTGCAGAGAATCTTAAAGAGCTCTGCAGGAACTGCGTAAGATATGGCGTTAAGTATCTTACGGTCTATGCGTTCTCCACCGAGAACTGGTCAAGACCCCAGCCGGAAGTTGATTTTCTAATGAAGCTCTTTGTCGAACTTTTCGATAAGTATGATGCAGAGCTTGCTGAAGAAGGCATCAGGGTAAGATTTACCGGTGATGATTCAGAGCTTCCCCCTAAGGTAAGAGAAGTGTGCAAGACTGCAGAAGAGAGGTCCAAGGACCGACCCAACATGCAGCTTATCGTTGCACTTAATTACGGCGGCAGAAGAGAGATCGTAAACAGTTTCCGCCAGCTTGCAGAACAGGTTAAGAACGGATCATTGGAGCCTTCAGACATTACTGAGCAGATGATCTCTGACAATATGTATCTTCCGGATGTTCCTGATCCGGAACTTATCATCAGACCGAGCGGCGAGATGAGATTATCCAATTTCCTTTTGTGGGAAAGCGCATATTCGGAGTTCTGGGTATCCGATACATTGTGGCCGGACTTCGGTTATGAAGACCTGACCCAGGCATTCAGGGATTTTGCCGGACGCGACAGACGCTTCGGCGGTTTATCTAAGAAAGAAAGCAAGACTTAAAGTTGAGACAAAGAGTTATAACAGGTTTCATTTTTACGGTTCTGGTACTCTCATTCTTCGTACCGGCTTTGTGGTGGCCTGTTACAGGCGTTGCAATGGCGGTCATAATCGGCGTCGTTGCATGCGTTGAGATGTATAAGGCTATAAGGAACGGCGGCTATCATCCGTCAAGGCTTCTCCTTATCATCGGCATGTGCCTTGCAACCCTTATCGTTATCTGCGGACTTATCTTCAAGCTTAATGTCGAGAGCATCATGGCTCTTTATCTTATCGTGGTCTGCATGTACTGCGTATCATGCGGCATCAATCTGCCGCTGGTAAGACCCGAAGATGACAAGGCATTCTTAAACGGTATGTTTACGGGCGGAATGATCTTTTATATTTCATTCCCGCTGTTCTGTTTTGTCAGTGCGCTGCTTTTTGTACCTAACGGCTGGTATTACATGGTTATCGGTCTTTTCGCGCCCTGGGGAACAGATACTTTTGCTTACTTTACAGGTGTTGCTTTAGGAAAGCATAAGATCGTTCCGCATATCTCTCCCAAGAAGACATGGGAAGGATGCATCGGCGGTTCATTATTCTGCGCTGTCTGCGTAACGGTATATTGCTGTCTTGTTATATACAGATATGACGAGATCGGTATAGGGATCGTTCCTTACGGCGTGCTTACTTTCTGTCTCGGACTTTTGATATCAGTCATGTCACAGCTCGGAGACTGGTTCTGCTCGGTCATAAAGAGAAGAACGGGAATAAAGGATTTCAGCAATCTCTTCCCGGGGCACGGTGGTATGCTCGACAGGTTTGACAGCACGTTCTTTACGCTTCCTGTAGCGCTTCTGCTTGCTCTATTTGCGAGCAATCTATTCTGACACATTGAACATTAGATATTAGGGAATAAGGATGATTTAACATGCGAAGATTATCGATTTTGGGTTCAACGGGTTCTATTGGCAAACAGACCCTTGAAGTAGCTAGAAAAGCTCCTTCTGACTTTACGGTCGAAGCGCTTACCTGCGGCAGTGATATTGATACGCTGTTCGGACAGATCGAAGAATTCAGACCTAAGGTCTGCTCCGTTGTTGATAAAGAAAAAGCCAAGGAACTGTCTGACAGACTCAAGTCTTCCGGCATTGATACTGAGGTGCTTTCAGGTAATGAAGGAAATATTTCCGTTGCCACATTGGATTCCTGCGATACGGTCGTCGGAGCGATCGTTGGTTTTGCAGGCTTGGAGCCCGTTTATCACGGCATTCTCGCAGGCAAGGATATTGCTTTGGCCAATAAAGAGACTCTTGTTGCAGGCGGCGACATCATCATGCCGTTGATAAGGGAGAAGGGCGTTGCGATGCTCCCGATCGACAGTGAGCATTCCGCCATCTGGCAGTGCCTTAAAGGCGAAAAGAGAGAAGATCTGGACAGGATACTGATCACTGCATCAGGCGGTCCGTTCAGAGGCATGAAGAGGGAAGACTTAGAGAACGTTACTCTCGAAGATGCCCTTCATCACCCCACTTGGAATATGGGCGGCAAGATTACCATAGATTCTGCGACAATGATGAATAAGGGCCTTGAGATCATTGAGGCTCATCATCTTTACGGCATCGCTTGCTCAAAGATCGATGTCGTTGTTCATCCGCAGAGCATCATTCATTCGATGATAAGGCTGAAGGACGGTTCCGTTCTGGCGCAGATGGGCAAGCCTTCCATGGTTCTTCCTATCGAAGTCGCATTATATTATCCCGACAGGGGACCTTCTATCGTTACTGAGTTCGATCCTTTTGCACAGGGCATGTCTAATCTTACTTTTGAGCCCTGTGATACGGAAGTTTTCAGACTTGTTAAGCTCGCATATGAGACAGGAGACAAGGGCGGCCTTTATCCTACGGTCATGAATGCGGCAAATGAGTCAGCCGTAATGAGCTACCTCAAGGGAAAGATCAGGTTCCTCGATATCGAGAGAACTGTTTTCGAGACTGTCGAAAAAATGGATCCTGAGATAAAGGATTCTAACCTTACCATAGAAACCATCGAGCAGGCTGACAGGGATGCCAGGATATATGCTGATGAGATAATTGACGGAAAGATCTGAGTATGAATATAGCTGCAAGTATAGTAGTCGTTTTGATAATGCTCGGTGTCCTTGCGACACTTCATGAGTTAGGACATTACTGGATGGCGAGACTTCTTAAGATAAAGGTCTTTGAAGTATCGATCTTTGTCGGACCAAAGCTCCTTAAGTGGAAGCATAAGGAAGTTGATTTCTCGTTAAGGATGATCCCAATAGGAGCTTATGTAAGATTCTCCGAGATCGATGAAGAGGGCAAAGCCGTAGACAGCAAGGATCCGGACCTTCTTCTTAACCAGCCCAGGATAAAAAGGCTCTTAGTAGCACTTGCGGGTCCTGCTATGAACCTTTGCCTTGGTATCCTCATCTTCCTTGTCATGTTCTGGGTAACCGGATTTACCACCACTCATATCACAAAGCCTGAGAAGGGTTCCCAGCTTGCGGCATATTCCGAAATGGTAAATGACGGAGATACGATCAAAGCCGTTAACGGCGTAAATGTTTATTCTTCCTTTGACCTCGTTTTTGAGATGGATTCAGCTGATCCTTCCAAAGAGATGGATCTTAAGATCAAGTCCAAGGAAACCGGCAAGAATTACACTGTTACTCTTACTCCTGTCGTAAGGGCAAGGCCGATGCTCCTTATCACAGTAGAGAATAAGCTTGCCAATAACGATTATAAAGGCTGGAAAGTATATTCCGTCAGCGAGGAACAGAATAACGGCAAGCCGGTCATCAAGCCGGGAGATTATATTACTCATATAAACGGAAAGTCAGTTGATGATGAGGATTTCGAAGACTTCTTATATAACATTACTGACGATATCGTAACCGTAACCTACGTAAGAGACGGGGAGACCCGTGTCGATGATCTTGTGCCTAAATATGTCGACACTGTCAATTCCAGAGGTGTCACTCTGCTCCAGTACAGGATCAATTCCGTCAGCAGATTTTTCTCCGCGTTAGGTTATGCGGCCAAAATGCCGGCTTCGATCTTCAATATCAGCATAAGAGGCATAAAAGATATTATCGCAGGAAAGGTAAAAGCTTATAATTTGGTATCAGGTCCCATAGGAATCACAACTATGGTCAATGACGTGGTAGCGGATGAGCAGGATACCTTTGCTGATAAGGCATATATTCTCGTAATGCTGAGTGCCGTGATCTCCATTGCACTCGCATTCTCGAACCTTCTTCCGATACCCGGTCTTGACGGTATTCAGATCATATTCATCGCCGTCGAGATGGTCATCGGACGCAAGTTGTCTGAGAAGGCTGAGGCAAGGCTTACTGTGGTCGGTTTTGTGATCATAGTATTGCTCCTTATCCTCGCTTTTGTATCTGATATTCTTAGGATCATATTCGGTTACTGATCTGTCTGATTGGAGTGTGCTTTTATGACGAAGAAAGTCTTAATCGGTAATGTTGAGGTCGGCGGCGGATCTTCAGTAAAGATCCAGTCGATGAATAATACTGATACGAGAGATGCAAAAGCAACTCTTTATCAGATTCAGGAATTGGCTGACAACGGCTGTGATATCACCAGAGTAGCCATTCCCGACATGGAAGCCGCAATGAGCCTTAAGGAGATCACTTCCAAATCTCCGATCCCTGTTGTAGCAGATATCCATTTTGATTACAGACTTGCTCTGGCGGCCGCTGACAACGGCGCGTCAAAGATAAGGATCAATCCCGGCAATATCGGCGGACCTGACAAAGTTAAACTTGTCGCTGATAAATGTAAAGAGCGGCATATACCGATCAGAGTCGGTGTCAATTCCGGTTCGATATCCAGGGAGATACTTGCCAAATACGGCGAGGTCAATGCTGATGCCATGACAGAAAGCGCTTTGGGCGCAGTTAAGCTCTTGGAAGATCAGGATTTCGACGATATCGTTATATCGATCAAATCTTCATCACCAAGGCTTACCATCGATACTTACAGGATCCTGGCCAGATCTTGTGATTATCCTCTTCATGTCGGCGTTACAGAGGCCGGTACCGTTCGTGAAGGCGCGATCAAATCTGCAGTAGGCATCGGCGCGCTTCTGGCTGAAGGGATAGGAGATACCATCAGAGTATCTTTGACAGGTAACCCTGTTGATGAAGTTATTACAGCTAAGCAGATCCTCAAAGCTCTTGACTTAAGAGACGGAGGCATTACTTTTATATCCTGTCCGACATGCGGCAGAACACAGGTTCCGCTCATTGAGCTTGCAGGACAGATAGAAGAGAAGGTTTCCAAGCTTCCCTATAACCTTAAGGTCGCTGTTATGGGTTGTGTTGTAAACGGACCCGGAGAGGCTCGTGAATGCGATATCGGATTAGCCGGCGGCATCGACGAATTTGTTTTATTTGAAAAAGGTGTGCCGGTCAGGAAGATTCCTGCTTCCGCGGCGGTTGATGAATTTGTAAGGGAAGTGATCAGACTTGGAGAAGAAAAGTGTAAAGCTACTTGAGTTATTCAATGTAGAAGACGACAAATATAACGGATTGGTAGACCTTAATGTAGTTAAGGTCGACATTTACAAGGCCAAAGCATCCATCAATCTCATTCTTGAAGGCATCGAGAACCTTAAGGATAACAGGTCAATCGTAGCCTTTGTTGAGGAGCTTGAGCGTGATTTCGGAACAAAGGTAAATTTCACGTTCAAAGGCGTTAACCGGGATAATTTCCCCTTTATGTATGAACAGCTCAGAGGCCTCATCAAGCACTACATCGCACGTGACTGTTCGGGCGGTGTAGGAGATATGGTCGATTTTATCAATCTGAGTTTTGACGGCGGTTGTGAGACGGTAAATATCGATATCCCGTCAGGGTGGTCAGCGATGTTAAGCGACTCTGACAGGAAGAATCTTAAAGAATCCGTAGGCGATGCCATCAATATCTGTTGTACCGAACATATCGGATTTGACTATGAGATCGTAAGCCGTGATCCGGATGTGGCAGGACGCGATCCGGGCGCTGAAGACGATATAATAAAGGCGATCGAAGAGGGAAGATTAGAGTTCCCTGAAGAAGAACCTGCCGAAGATCAGTCTAATAAATCAGCAAAGAAAAAGAAGACCGATAAGGATAAGCCTGCAGATGCCAAGCCTGCGGGCAAGGATTCCTGGGCAGCCAAGGCCGAGCAGGTACGCAAAGAAGCCAAACAGGAGGACAAACAGTCTTTCTATAAGGCCAAGGAGAATGCCGAGAACCAGCTTTACGGCCGCGTAAAGAAGCAGGCTACGTTCATGAAGATAGCTAATCTTACGGTCGGCTGTTTTGATGTAAATATCGCCGGTGATATTTCTTTTAACGATGACTCTTTCAAGCTTGCCAAGACAGGCAAGAGCGTTATCGTTAAGTTCATTTGTCTTGACGATACGGACGGTATCTCATGTATCGCTTTCTTAAAGCCTGAGGAAGCTGACGGCTTCCAGAAGGAATTCGGAAAGGGCGGATTTGTCGGCATTCAGGGCAATGTCGAGAATGATTCCTTCACCGGTGACAAGACATTAAGGGTATCAGGATTCTTCAGTGCCGAGAAGCCTCCCAAGAGAAAGGACAATGCTGAGCGGAAAAGAGTAGAGCTTCATGTCCATACCAAGATGAGCGAGAGTGATGCGACATCCGAGCCTGCTGATCTTGTTAAGCTTGCTGCTTCTTTCGGCCACAGTGCCGTTGCGGTCACTGACCACGGCGTTGTTCAGGCATTCCCTCATGTTTTCGAGGCTGCCAAAGGAATAAACAAGAAGCGTAAGGATACAGGCGAAGCGCCGATCAAATGCATTCTCGGTTGTGAAGGGTATCTGGTTGATGACGGCCCGACGGTCTTCTACAACCTTCCTTATGATGTAAAGAACGATAAGATCAAGCCTTCTGATGTTGATGACGACGCATCTTTGAACTTCATCCAAAAGCCAAAGGCTGTCGGTTCTTTTGTCTCCATCGTGATCAACAGGAACGGTGATGATGCTCTGCGCGATACATTTACGTCTGTCTGCGCATCCAAGTTCAGACTTAAGGGATATAAGGCCGTTAAGCCTGAAGAAGAGGGCGAATCCGATCAGGATGCAATGGAATTTGCATCTCATGATATTGATAAATCACTCTGGAATCCTGATGAGATCCCTGCAGAGCTTACTGATGAGAACATCAGTGTAAAGCCGTTGGAACCTCATGCTCCTTTAGGTGCTGCATGTAATGTCGACCTCGACATTAACGGGGATTATGCTGACGGAAGTGAGGAAGTCATTCCGGAAGAACTGATTTTCGAACACGTTGCTGATTTCCACGCTGAATTCGGAGATGTTATTTATCCCGGCACTGGTGAGCCTTGTGATTCATATTTTGCCATGGGTGAATTATTGGAATTCATCGGTGATTCTTATGTTACCGGTCCTGATATATTCACTACTCTGGCATTCCTCCGCCGTGCAGGTTACGGAATAAATATTGAAGATCATGTTTATTACAGACATAAGTTCCTTATGCCTGCAACTTCAGATGAAGATATTCTTGAGACATTCTATAAGGATGAGTTTAAGAATATTGATGAAGCATTGGGCAGCAAGGGCACGATGTTTGAATATAAGCCTGACGGAAGCATTTTCGATGTTATGTTCGAAAAGTGCTATAAGTCAGCATCTCTTCTCGCTTCATGCCTTAAGGATGCCGGTACTGCAGATGCTTTAGCGATCAACTATTCCGTCGGACACTATACGCCGGAGAGGGTTAAATCCACAAAGAAGAACGGCGCTTTTGCCGAATCGCCTTTGTATCACATAATCTATCTCGTGCGTTCGAATATGGGTCTTTATAACCTTTACCACATAGTTTCCGAATCACAGATACATTATTACTCAAGAAGACCCAGAACCCCCAAGAGTCTTTTGAAGTATTTCAAGT
Source organism: Oscillospiraceae bacterium (assembly GCA_902764825.1). GTDB lineage: Bacteria > Bacillota > Clostridia > Saccharofermentanales > Saccharofermentanaceae > Saccharofermentans. The sequence continues at coordinate 108,384 of CACWXL010000001.1, read as the reverse complement.
CCGGCATTATCGTCGGCGGTGCCTGTGAGCGCGGAGAGATCTACAGATATGTGATCTCAAGTTATAAGAAGCTCGGCAAGGACAGAAATGTCACAAGAGAGTTCCTTAAGACTGATCCGGAATTCCAGAAGATCCTGAATCTCTACGATTATGTCGAGATCCAGCCTCTTTGCAACAATGTATTCCTTACAAGGCAGGAACTGGCAAAATCCGATACCGGTCCTGTAGCAATAGATGAACATGATGTTCAGGTCGTAAATGAACTCCTTGTTGAGACAGCTGACGATCACGGCATGATGTGCTGCGCCACGACTGACTCGCACTTCCTCAACAAGGAAGACGGACGTTACAGAAAGTACATGCTTATGAGCATGGGCTTCAGTGATGCAGAGATGCAAAGTGACCTCTACTTCAGAACGACTGATGAGATGCTCGATGAGTTCAAGTATCTTGGTGAAGAAAAGGCCATGGAGGTCGTTGTCGACAACACTAATAAGATCGCAGACCTTATTGAGTTCGGTATCAAGCCGTTCCCGGACGGATCTTATCCGCCTCAGATCGCTAGAGCCGCTGCCGATGTAAGAGATATCGCATATACAAAGGCAAACCGTATGTACCGTCATAACGGCGTACTCAACGAAGTTGTCAAGGCAAGACTCGACAGAGAGCTTAAATCCATTATCGGTAACGGATATGCGATCATGTACTATATCGCATACAGACTCGTTAAGAAATCCAATAATGACGGTTATGTTGTAGGTTCAAGAGGTTCCGTAGGTTCTTCATTTGCTGCCACGATGTGCGGTATTTCAGAAGTTAACCCGCTGCCTCCGCATTACAGATGCCCCAAGTGTAACTATGCCGAATTTGATAATACAGGTAAGTACGGTTCCGGTTATGACCTGCCGCCTAAGATCTGTCCCGAATGCGGCGAAAAGCTGATACCTGACGGTCAGGATATTCCTTTCGAGACATTCCTCGGATTCCACGGTGATAAGCAGCCTGATATCGACCTTAACTTCTCCGGCGAATATCAGCCGAGAGCTCATGCCTACGTAGGCGTGCTCTTCGGCGGTACACATACATTCAAGGCAGGCACTATCGGTGCTTACCAGGATAAGAACGCATATGGTGTTTGCAGAAAGATCTGTGAAGAGAAGGGAGAACCTTTCACACAGGCGCATCTGGCATTCATGGCAAGAGATATTATCGGCGTTAAGAGAACAACATCACAGCATCCGGGCGGTATCGTTGTTATTGCCAAGGAAATGGATATCTATGAATTTACGCCTATCCAGTTCCCTGCAAATAAGACCGACTGCGGAATCATTACAACGCACTTCGACTTCCGTGCGATGCATGACACGATCTTAAAGCTCGACATCTTGGGCCACGCAGATCCTACGGTATTGCGAATGTTAAGTGATATTACAGGCGTTACGATAACGGATATCCCGATCCCTGATGAGAAGGTCATGAGCCTTCTTGTAGGTACTGATGCTTTGGGATTCCCGATAGATGCAACTGATGCAGGTTCAGCTACGCTTGGACTTTCAGAGCTAGGCACAAATATGGCGCGCGGCATGATCAAGGAGACAAAGCCTACCAGGTTCTACGATCTTGTACAGCTCATGGGCCTTTCACACGGTACCGACGTATGGACCGGAAACGCTCAGGATCTTATCAGGAGCGGAACATGCGACCTTAATTCCGTTATCGGATGCCGTGACTCCATCATGACGAGCCTTATCTACTGGGGACTTCCCAACAAGGATGCCTTTGACATCATGGAGGGTGTCCGTAAGGGTAAGGTAGCAGCCGGCAAAGTAGAGAAATGGCCTGACTATGTTAAAGAGATGAAGGAATGCGGCGTGCCTGACTGGTATATCGAATCGTGCCAGAAGATCAAGTACATGTTCCCTAAGGCGCATGCGGCAGCTTATGCTATTTCGACTTTGCGTGTGGCATGGTTTAAGGTCTACTATCCTGAGGAATACTATTGCTCTTTCTTTACACACAGAGGTGAAGGTCTGTTCAATGCCGATGACATGTGCAACGGACCTGAGAAGGTAAAGAAGAGAAGGATAGAACTTGCTGATGAGATGCATGCCAAGGGCGATCCGAATACAAAGCTCAAGTATTATTTCTATGAGCTTGTTGAGGAGATGTATGCAAGAGGCATTACCTTCGATCCTATAACGCTTGAAGATTCGCTTGGAACCAAGTTTAAGAAATCCGGTCCCAAGAAGATCAGACCGCCTTTCTGTGCCATTACTGCAGTTTCACCCGCAAACGGTGAAGCTATCGAAAAAGCAAGAGCTGAAGGTCCTTTTAAGAACCGTGATGACTTCATGAAAAGGACCGGAGTCGGACAGTCCGTTACTCAGAAACTGCTTGATTACGGCGGTATTCTCGATGATCTTCCCGAGAGTGCCCAGATTAATCTTTTCGATCTGATGTGAGGTTTATAACTTGTACTGCAGCGTTATCTTAAGAGGAGCCATAAGGCAGACCGATAATCTTTATACTTACCGGGTGCCTGAAGAACTGAGAGCCGATACACATGCCGGCTCTCTGGTTTCTGTGCCTTTCGGCAAGGGCGACTCCAAGAAAACAGCTGTTGTAGTCAATGTTATTGAAGAGTTTAACGGTGATGCACGGTACATTAAGGATATCGATTCACTGTTATCACAAACTCCTGTATTAAATCCAGACCAGCTTGAACTAATTGAAAAGGTAAGTGAGAGATTCAACTGCACAAGAGGCGATGTCGTCGAGCTTATGGTTCCTTCCTGTGTCGTAAATCACAGGAATCCGATCGAGCAGTTTGCCGAGCTTGTTTCAAGAGAGAATGCGGAAGAAGTCCTGCAAAGCGAGAAATTAAGATCTGCGGCTCACATCAACATCCTCGAATATCTTCTGGAACGCGGCAAGTGCACCAGAAAAGAACTCATGTCATCTGTCTCATGTTCTTCTGCTCAGATCAATTCTCTTGAGAGAAAGGGGCTCATAAGGCTTGTTAAGGAGGTTTCCGACAACGAAGTCCCTCAGCTTGCGATATCAAGTGATATTCCTGAAGGAAAGTTCACAGAGGAATACGACTTAAGTGATGAGCAGCAAGACGCAGTTAATGAGATCCTTAAGGGAATCGATTCGAGGAAGGATAATACATATCTTCTTTTCGGTATCACCGGAAGCGGCAAGACTGAAGTTTATCTTAATATCGCCAAAAAGGTCATAAGTGAGGGAGGAAGCGTGATCTACATGGTTCCCGAGATCTCGCTTACACCGCAGACGATCAACTGGATAAAGGGCAGATTAGGTGATAGTGTTGCCGTTCTTCACAGCAGGCTTACCGATAAGCAGAGATATGAACAGTGGAACAATATAAGGACCGGCAAAGCGAGAGTCGTAGTAGGCCCGAGAAGCGGTGTTTTCGCGCCTGCAAAAGACTTAAGACTCATTATCCTTGATGAGGAGCATGACGGTTCCTATAAGGCAGAATCCCATCCGAGATATTCTGCAAGAGACATAGCGAGGATGAGAGCAAAGATTACGGGCTGCAGCGTCGTTCTGGGCTCTGCAACACCTTCTGTCGAGAGTTTTTATGCGGCTCAGGCAGGCGCTTATAAACTCCTTGAGTTAAAGAACAGGGCCAGATCCGAAGCAACGCTGCCTGAGATTATACCTGTCGACATGAAAGAGCAGATCAAGCTCGGAAGCGGAGATATGCTCTCGCTTCCTTTAAGACAGGCCATGTCAGTTGCATTCTCCGAGAATAAGCAGGTGATACTGCTCTTGAACAGAAGAGGTTTTTCGAGGACCTTAGTGTGTGAAGACTGCGGAGAACCTGTAACCTGCAAGAACTGTTCTGTCGCAATGACTCTTCATAACAACAGGCGCAACGGTACACAGAGCCTTATCTGCCATTACTGCGGATATACGGTTCCTTCTTATGAAGCCAGATGTTCATTTTGCAGCGGCAATCGTTTTAAGAAGGCCGGATTCGGCACCCAGCAGCTCGAAGAATTCCTTCACAGTGTTTTCCCGCACGAGAAAGTATTGAGGATGGACCAGGATTCCACTATGACTCCGGGTGCCCACAAAGAGATAATCGAGAAGTTCGCGGCAAAGGAAGCATCGATCCTTATCGGCACGCAGATGATCGCAAAGGGACTTGATTTTCCTGATGTAACTGTCGTCGGAGTATTGGGTGCTGACCTTATGCTGGCATCCTCATCGTTTAAGGCTTCTGAAAGGGCTTTCCAGCTGATAACACAGGCAGCGGGAAGAGCCGGAAGGGGAGAGCATCCCGGCAAAGTATTTATTCAGAGCTTCAGGCCGGAACAGCCGCTCCTGCAGTTTGCCTGCACACAGAATTACAGGGCTTTTTATGAGCAGGAGATAGAGTACAGACAAAAACTCAAGCTCCCGCCGTATAAGGCTTTAGGCGAGATCGTTCTTTCTTTGGCTGATGAAGAGCTTCTGATAAAAAGAGCAAATGAAGTAGCAAGCTATCTTAATGCTTTTCTGGGTTTCCAGGATCCGAAATACCAATTCGAAATATATGGCCCGATGCCATGCGTGATCTATGAACTCAGAGGACGTTACAGAATGTCATTTGTAATTAAGGCAGTAAACAAATCTGCGATCAACGGAGTGTTCAAAAGGCTGATCGCCGATTTTGACCATATGAAGTATCCGATGTCGTTTGACAACGATCCTCAGGATGGTTGAAATTGCCCTGAATGTACGCTCCTGATGTACATATGTGCACCCCAGAAGTATAAATTGACTATTTATAATATATGGTGATAAAATCCACTAGTCAGAATGCGCTTTCAGGCATTTTAACCACTGTTTTTGAATAATTATTTGGGAGGCATTTATATGTCCAAGCCTGTTTTTGTTGGTGCTGCTGTAGCTATCGTCACTCCGTTCTATGAAAACGGAGGAATCAATTTCGACGAACTCAAGAAGCTTATCGAGTTCCAGATAGCAGAAGGCATCGATTCAATCGTTATCTGCGGTTCTACCGGTGAAGCTGCTACCATGACTGAAGAAGAGCATATAGCTGCGATCAAGTTTGCCGTAGATACTGTTGCAGGCCGTGTTCCCGTTATTGCCGGAACAGGCTCAAACGATACGGCTTTCGGTGTTGAGCTTACCAAGAAGGCATATGAGCTCGGTGCAGATGCTGCATTGCTCGTAACACCTTACTACAACAAGTGCACACAGGAAGGTCTTTTCCGCCACTACGCAAAGATCGCAGAGGCAGTTCCGGAGCTTCCCATCATCCTTTATAACGTTCCTTCAAGAACTAACGTAAACATCAGTCCTGAGCTCTTGAAGAGACTTTCTGTTTATGAGAACATCATCGGCGTTAAGGAATGCAACTTCGGTCAGGTTCCTGAGATCTACAGCCTTTGCGGTGACAGATATGCTCTTTATTCAGGTGAGGACGGACTTGCTGTTCCTATGGTTTCATTGGGTGCAAAGGGTGTTATTTCCGTAATCGCAAATATCCTGCCTAAGGAAACTTCAAAGATGATCCACAGCTATATCGACGGAGATACCGAGGCAGCAAGAAACGCTCAGATCGGTTTCATCCCGCTCGTTAAGGCTATGTTCTGTGAAGTTAACCCGATCCCTGTTAAGGAAGCTATGAATATCCTTGGCTGGAACGTCGGTCCCTGCAGACTTCCTCTTTGCGAGATGAGCGCTGCAAACCATGACAAGGTTGTTGAAGTACTCAAGCAGTACGACACTTCTGCTATGAACAGCTATATTGCAAAGTAATCTGAGGAGATAAAGATGGTAAAGATTTTCCTTAACGGTTGTTGCGGCAGAATGGGAAAGGCGATTGCCAACCTTTGCTACAATAATCCTGACTATAAGATCGTTGCAGGCGGCGATATCATCGAGAATAAGAATTATGATTTCCCGGTATATACAAGCCTTAGCGAGTGTACTGAAGATTTTGATGTCATCATCGATTTCTCCAATGCAAAGGCTGTTCCTACGATCCTTGAGTTCGCTCTGAGCCGCAAGAAGCCTTTCATCTGCTGCACGACAGCTCTTTCTGATGACACAGTTTCAGCTATTCTTTCAGCTTCAGAGAAGATCGCAGTATTTAAGTCAGCTAACATGAGCCTCGGCATCAACATGATGGTAGAGCTCTGCAAGCAGGCTACGAGAATTCTTTACCCGGAATTCGATATCGAGATCGTTGAAGCTCATCACAACAGAAAGCTTGACGCACCTTCCGGTACGGCAATGATGATCGCTTCGGCTATCGATCAGGAGATTTCTGACAACGTTGAGTATGTTTATGACAGACACAGCGTTAACAAGGCCAGATCAAAGAATGAGATCGGCATATCTTCTATCAGGGGCGGCAATATCGTCGGTGAGCATTCTGCAATGTTCATCAGTGATGAAGAGATCCTTACTATCAGCCACAGCGCTCAGACAAGGGATGTCTTCGCAAAGGGTGCTCTTACTGCAGCCAAGTTCATGGCAGGCAAAGAGAAAGGCTATTTCACAATGTCTGATGTTATAGCCCAGTATATTGGTGATTAATTTTTTGGAGGAAACATAAATGGCAGAAACAGGCAGTATGGATGTGATGGGCTCTCTCACCTCGTTTGGTGTGCTCATCTTAATGTTTATCGTATTCTACTTCATCCTTATCAGACCTCAGCGTAAGAAGGAAAAGGAACTCAAAGAGCAGATGAGCAAGCTCTCTGTCGGTGACAGAGTTACTACTATCGGCGGTCTTGTAGGATTCGTTGCAAACATCAAGGATGATCAGGTAACGATCTCAACTTCAGCAGCTAATACTCTCGTTACTTTTACTAAGAGTGCAATCCAAACGGTTGTTAAGCGTGATCAGCTCAATCCTGACGGAACTGTTAAGAAGAGCGAGGAACCCGCTAAGACAGGTCTTTTTGGAAAGAAGAAGGCAAAGAAAGAGGACGAAGAGTAATCTCTTTAATACTCGGCTATTCAATCAGGCCCGGAACATAACCGGGCCTTTTAATTAAATCAGAGGCATATATGGGACTTATACCTGATAACGTAATCGATGAAGTACTTACCAGGGCGGACATAGAATCCGTTGTAGGCCGCTATGTGCTCTTGAAGCGATCGGGCGGCAATCTCTGGGGATTGTGCCCGTTTCATTCAGAGAAGACAGCTTCTTTCTCGGTAAATCCCGCAAAGGGAATCTATAAGTGCTTCGGCTGCGGTAAGGGCGGCAATGCCATTAGTTTCATAATGGAGATCGAACATCTTAACTATCCTGAAGCAATAAGACATCTTGGTGCTTTATACGGCGTGGAAATACCTGAGACTACATCTTCGGGAAATGATATCAGTAAAGATGAGAAAAACCGCGTTTACGATATCCTCAAAGAAGCAGCCAAGTTCTACTATAAATCTTTTAACGATCCTGATATCGGCAAGCCTGCAAGGGAATATGCAGCGAAGAGAGGATTATCCAAGCAGACGCTGGATAATTTCGGAATCGGTTATTCTCCGATTGCATGGAATGCCTTATATGATTACTTAAAGGGCAAGGGATATAAGGATGCGGAACTGTTGAATTCAGGCATTTTCAAGAAGTCTGAAAAGACCGATAAGCCTTTTGACCTTTTCCGCGGAAGACTGATGTTCCCGATATTTGATTCGTTCGGAAAGATCATTGCTTTCGGCGGAAGAGCTTTGGGCGATGAGAAGCCCAAATATATCAATTCACCTGATTCACTCGTTTACGACAAGAGGAACCATCTTTATGCGATGAACTTTGCGAGGAAAGAACAGTCCAAGCAGCTCATCGTTGTTGAAGGCTATATGGATGCTATTGCCATGCATGTAGCCGGATTTAAAAATACCGTAGCGGCATTGGGAACTTCTTTTACTGATAACCAGCTTAAGCTCTGCTCAAGATACGCTGAAGAAGTCGTATTCTTTTTCGATGCCGACAACGCAGGACAGAATGCCGCTTTAAGAGCCATAAAGATGATGATGGAATACTTAAAGAAGCTTACTGGAATCAATATCCGAATAAAGATAGCCAAAGTTCCTGACGGTAAGGATCCAGATGAATTTATCAAGGTAAATGGTGCCGATAAGTTCAAGGAAGTTGTCAGGAATGCTCTTTATGTTGAAGATTATCTTCTTGAGAGAGCGAAAAATGATAACACCGATCCTGAGACAGGCAGCCTCGACAGCGGTAAGTATCAGCAGGATATCCTTGTCTATGGTTCCTGGATGAACGACGAGATCAAGATGAGCAAGATGGCAGGCGTTGCCGGTCCTGTGCTTGGCGCTACGCAGCAGGCTGTCTTAAGCCAGATGAAGAAATATCAGCAGATTGAAGATAAGAAGCTGGAACAGCAGGAATCAAGGGCCTTGGAGCGTGAGAGAAGGGAAGACATCGGTCGCCGCAATGGTGCTGACGAATTCGATGAACCGGACAATTCCATGCCGTCCGAAGTCGTAACGGAAAAGCATGTATTCAGGAAGGTAAATGATTCGGCAACAAAAGAAGAGATCGACCTTTTCGCTTATGCTCTGTCACTTGGAAGTGCGCTTTCAAAAAATGAACGCATCCAAAAGACAGACATTATAAGGCCTGATGATTTTTCAGGCGATACATTAAGGGAGCTCGTTAAGATCTTCCTCAATATCTACGATGGTAATAACGAGACTCTCTTTGCGAAGATGAGCGATTATTTCTCAAGGCTTACTATCAACGGAATGCCCGCTGAAGACGTTATCCTTAATGCTGTTGAATCGGCCGACAAGTCTTCAGATGTGCATGTTAAGAGTGACATGTATCTTGCATTGCTCTTAAAGGTAAGGGAATCCATAATCAAAAGGGAAGAAGAGCGCCTCATGAATATCAGGGGAAGTTCTACGCCCGAAGAGAAGAAAAAGATCGATGAGATCTTAAGCCGCCTGTCAGATTATAAGTTGTCATTAAGAAACAGGATCGGAGAACTCTGATGCAGGAAATGACGGAAAGACTGACGATGGTCCTAGGCCAGGTAAGATATGCAAGGCAGGAGTCTGCCGGAGGAAGGATAATCGACGTCGGATCCGACCACGGATATCTTGCGATAAGGTGTCTTGAAGAAGGCCTTGCAGATGAGGCCGTCTGTACTGAGATCCACCGCGCTCCGGCCCAAAGATCTGAAGATGCCCTGATCGAAGCAGGCTTTGGTGACTGCTCTGAAGTATATATAACCGACGGATTGAAGGGCGTGCCGCTGATGGCCGGAGATACAGTCGTTATCGCCGGAATGGGCGGTCTTAATATCGTTGATATTATTTCCAGAGCTCTTAAGGATAACGGCTATCATGTGCTCGAAAATGTAACATTCGTCCTTCAGCCCCAGAAGTCCAATGATATTGTCAGGAAATATCTATCAAAAGCCGGCTTCGTATTTGAGGATGAGAGTGTTTGTTATGACAGGGATATATTCTATAATTGTATGCGTGTGGTGTTTAAGGGGATAAGCACAACTATCACGGATGAAGAAGCCTGCTACGGCCCCAAGCTCCTTTCAAAGTTCAAGAACGGCGATCCTCAGGTCATCGCTTATTTCGAGCACTTGGATGAGATCTTTGAGATCAGGCAGAGGAGCAATCCCACCGTTAAGGCAGCTTTAGAAGAGAGGAAGAAAAATGCAGGTAAATGATATCGATAAGTATCTGAGCGAAGTGTTTCCGCCCGAGAATGCCCTTGATTACGATAATGTAGGGCTCATCGCAGGCAACAGGGACAAGGTTGTATCAGCGATCCTTGTTTCTTTGGATCTTACAAGCAAAGCCATACAGGCGGCTAAAGCCTGTGGGGCAAACCTTATCGTAACCCATCACCCGATTATATTCGGCGGCATCAAGGCCTTGACGATGGATGATTACGTCGGAAGGACTCTTGTCGAGCTTGTAAATTCAGGAATTTCCGTTATCAGCTGCCATACGAACCTGGATCTTACTGATGAATTCGGCAATCTTGCGATAGCTGAGCTCCTCGGCGCCAAGGATGCCAGACATCTGGAAGGCTCTGTATGCGGAGTCGTATATGAGATCGATTCTGAAGAACCGGTTACTCTTAAGGATTACTGCAGGAAAGTTGCAAATGATCTTAAGTGCAGCGGCATAATCACGATCAATGACCCGCAGAATAAAGTCCATAAGGTCTTTATACAGGGCGGTGCATTTGATGAGGACTCGGTTGATGCGGTCTTGAAGGAAGGTATCGACACTGTCGTTTCCGGCGAGATCAAGCATCACATCTGTGTCGGCTTGGGACAGATGGGTGTTAACACGATAATTGCAGGCCATTCCGCGACAGAACAGGCTTATCTTCCCAAGATGGCCAAACTGCTTTCGGAGAAGTTCCCCGGAATTGACATTACTGTGAATTATAACAACGAAGTATCATCTATACTTTAAGGCGATTTATTATTAAAATACATAATGTTTTTCGGGCAGGCCGAGACGATCGCGGACGGCGCATGAGGAAAGTCCGGGCTCCACAGGACAGGGTGCCGGGCAGTTCCCGGTGAAGGCAACTTTAAGGAAAGTGCAACAGAAAAGAAAACCGCCCCACAAGGGTAAGGATGAAAAGGCGAGGTAAGAGCTCACCGGCGATGTGGAGACATATCGGCCTTGTAAACCCCACCCGGAGCAACGTCGTGGAGAGGAGTTACCGTGGTCCGCGGGCCTCAGGAGACGGCTTGAACGTATTAGAGATATTACGTCTAGATAGATGATCGTCACATACAGAACCCGGCTTACCGGTCTGCACGGAAAACGTAAACAAAGCATTTTATTAACGGAGGATATAACAAATGTCAGCAGAGTCTTATTTATCCAGAGGCGTTTCACCCACGAAAGATGATGTAAAGGCAGCTGTTAAGAATCAGTCCAAGGGTGTTTTCCCGGGTGCTTTCTGCAAGCTTATAGAAGACCTGGCAGGCGATCCCGAATACTGCACGGCTATTCACGCTGACGGTGCAGGCACAAAATCCTCCGTTGCTTACCTTATGTATAAGGAGACAGGCAATTATGACTGGTTCAAGGGCCTGGCTCAGGATTCACTTGTCATGAACACTGATGACCTCGCTTGCTGCGGCGTTACGGAGAATCTTATGCTCTCCAACACGATCGGCCGTAATGCTCACAGAGTAGACGGCAAGGCAATCGCGAAGGTTATCGAAGGTTATGATGAGATCATCGCAAAGCTTGCTTCCCAGGGAATCAACATCACCATGTGCGGCGGTGAGACTGCTGACGTAGGTGACCTGGTAAAGACACTCATCGTAGACTCCACACTCGTTGCAAGAGCTAAGAGATCTGAAGTCATCAATGCAGCAAATATCAAGCCCGGCAACGTTATCGTCGGTCTTGCTTCATTCGGTCAGGCTACTTATGAGGACAAGTACAATTCAGGCATGTCTTCAAACGGACTTACTGCTGCACGTCATATGCTCCTTAACAAGCATTATTTCGAGAACTACAAGGAATCTTTCTCCGATACATTGGGTGAGGACAAGGCTTACTGCGGAAAGTACAGACTTTCCGACAATCTCCCGGGAGCTGATGTAACAGTAGGTGAGGCTATCCTCGCTCCTACAAGAACATTCCTTCCTGTCATTTCCAAGGTTCTTGCTTCTTACAGAGAGAACATCTACGGAATCATCCACTGCACAGGCGGCGGTCAGGCAAAGTGCCGCGACTTCGGTACCGGTGTCAGATATGTCAAGGACAATATGTTCGAACTTCCTCCGCTTTTCCAGGCTATCTATGAATCAGGTGAGATCCCTATGAAGGAACTCTACCAGGGTTATCGGCCATGTCGAAAAGTCTTCAAACGGTAACACAAATGAAGTAATAATTAAATGCAATAACGAAGAGTTTGTATATAATTAATTAAGGGCAGGTCAAAAATACCTGCTCAAATAAAAAAAGGCAGGTGTTGATATGGACTCGTTCAAAAAATGTATTGCCGAGTTTATCGGTACATTCACGCTCGTACTGGTAGGATGCGGAACTGCTATGCTCGTTGGCTGTGATGCAGTTAACGGATGCGGTTATATCCTCACAGCTTTTGCTTTTGGTCTCGTAATTGTCGGAATGGCATATTGCGTAGGCAATGTTTCAGGTTGTCACATTAATCCGGCTGTCTCATTGGCTTGCCTGATCTCCGGCAGAATGGGAATTTCGGATTTTATCTTCTATGTAATCTCTCAGGTATTGGGTGCCATCTCCGGTGCTGCTTGCCTTAAGATCATCTTCAGCCTCGGAAACGTTACTGACAAGACAGGCGGTCTTGGTTCAAACGGTTTGGCAGGTGTTGGCGACAGTGCTGTTGCAGGTCTTATCGTTGAGTGCCTCTTAACATTCATTTTCGTACTCGTTATCCTTGGCGTTACAGATTCCAAGTACAACCACGGTTCATTCGGCGGTGTCGTAATCGGTTTCTCACTCGTTATGGTTCACATTTTAGGCATCGGTCTTACAGGCACATCTGTTAACCCTGCTCGTTCCATCGGACCTGCTCTTTTCGCAGGCGGTGCAGCTTTAAGCTCACTCTGGGTATTCATCGTCGGACCTTTCGTTGGCGCAGCTTTAGCAGCTTTGATCTATAAGCTCTTTGCAAAGAAAGATTAATTAGTAGTACCTTACTGATTCATTATTAACCCGACCGGGTACGAAGGGCTGTCTCGTATGAGGCAGCCCTTCAACTTTTTGCAACATATTAAACGTTTGTACTGTATGTATAGTAATTAATTGCACTTGAAGGGAACTGTTCTTATGAGAAAGAAAGCTGTAAGCATTGTGTTGATCTTGGCGGACTTGATACTTCTGGTATTGTTTGTTTTCGTTTTCAGAGGCATTTTGAGAAGTGTTGCAGGATTTGATGTAATTGAATATGAGAACTGGAACGGAGAGCTCGAGAACCCGTTAGTATTAAGGCTTGGCACAGGCTTTTGGGGGTTTATGGTCATATTGGTCAGGCTGATCGTTTTCATTATTTGCCAGGTAAGACTTTTAAAGGGCAGCAGGGTAATGATGGCAATAGCTGTGATATTACATACGGTTATTGCCGTACTTGGTGTCATTTACTGGCTGAAATGGGGCGATGGTCCGTACTTTACTTATATGCTTCAGTTGTTGTTTGAAAGGCTGATTAACTGACATAATTGCAGCAACCGCATAATAAAAGGGGATGTCATTATCAGACATCCCCTTGTTGTTTATTCTCTTTGAATCTGTCAGATCTGGTTATCGCAATATGTCTTGTACTTATTTTTAAGTTCGTTCATTGCGTTCTTCATTGCACGCTGATACTCAGAAGTCTTTTCCCAGTCGCCGGACTTAACGGCTTCCTTGACTCTTGTAAAGATAGAATCCTGATCTGTGGTATCTTTTGCGAGAAGAAGTCTTAAGTACTCGATATCGTTCCAGAGTTTTTCATCATAGCTGTTGGAACCGTTATCTGTTCTTGTTATGCTCCTGATGAGTGAGAGGTTGGCAGGGATGATCTTCTCCATAAGCTCCATCTCCCAACGTACGAGCATAGCCTGATAGTAGGAGTTGATGAGCTGTCCGTCAAAAACATTGCCTCTGCAGAGGATCTCGGCAACAGAAGGATCCTTAAGAGTGGAGAGGGACTCGTAAACTGTTGCAGCAGGTGTTCCGAAGAGTCTGTCTCTCTCGTTGGAGTCCATGTCCTCGAAAATATCGTCTTCGCAGCGGTAGAGCCTGTCTTTCTCAAGATAATCGCTCGGCTGACCGTAAGGCTTGATGAATTCAGCCTCAAGAGCCTTAGAATCCTTGCCTGAATCGATCGCATATGCGATACCGTCGAGCATTGCCTGATATACAGATGCAAGGCAGAGATATGTATTGGTGTGCGGGTTGGGAGCACGGAGCTCAAATCTCGTCGCATACTTGGTATCTTCGCTTCTTACAAGTCCTAAGAGAACGGATCTGTTGCGTGAAGGCGTATTTACATCCATACCGATTGAAGCTACGGAATGTGTAGGAGCTTCAAATCCGGGTGTGAGACGCTCGAAAGCATCTGTCGTAGCAGAAACGAAGGGATTGATTACGTTGCTGTAGTGCTTCATGATGCCCATAAGGCAGCCCCAGCCGAATCTGCTTAAGAAATCAACGGTAGTATCTTCAGGAGCAAAGAGGTTGATCTTCTTGCCGGATTTGAGGAAAGCAACGGCATTTACATGTGTATGTTCACCGGAACCTGCAACGCCGGGAAGGGGCTTTGCGTTGAAACTTACGTCAAGACCATGGAGTCTGAAGATCTCCTTGATAAGGATCCTCGCAATAAGCTCGTAGTCAGCGCCCTGAAGTGCGTCTGAATATTTCCAGTCTACTTCGAGCTGCTCCATGATAAAGTGGAACTGGCCGGAAGAATTAAGTGATGCCTTAACGCCGCCGACTTCCTTATGACCCATTTCAGGGTTAAATCCATAGTTGTCGAGTAAAAGAATGACCTGCTCCAAAGCAGTTCTGACAACGCCCTTAGTACGCTTCCAGTAAGATTCCTTAAGTTCCTGTGAGATGGAGAGCTGCTCTGTGCTGATGATCTCATCAGGTGAATTTACCCAGAATTCGAGCTCTGTGGCCGTGATCGTAGTGATGTGGTCGAGCTCGTCAGGTGTAAATCCGTAATCGGCGCAAAGCGCAGGATCGTTTAAGAATCTTTCCTTTACAGTCTTCTCGAAATACTCGGTGCTCTTTCTCAAGATCGATCTGGAGCATACAAGATCGTTATTGTGTCTGAGGAAAGAGGGGATCCTTAATGTTCCGATAGGCTTTCCGGTCTCAAAATCCAGGTGCTCGTAGTTGTAATCGATGTACCAGATGACCTTGCTGTCAGGGATAAGGTCGACTTTACCGTCATTTAATGTGGCAATTCCCGGAAGTACAACTGAAGAACCGTCTGTTTGGACAGCCTTGCCGTCAAGATAGTTTTCGATGTTGTCAATAAAGTCTGACAAAGGGATCTTCTCATCAGTGTCGTTGCCCATGAGGTCAACGGCAGCAAGAGATACGAACTTGACTTCGGGATGAGCGCTTAGGATATTCCTGATATCCTGAGCTGAGTGCTTCTCTGCGGGAATTACATAAAGTAAATCCGGTATAACATGGAAATCAATCATTATTTATACGACCTTCCAAAAATATAATAGGGTATTGTAACACAAGTATTACTTTTTGAGTAAAAATTGGTCCAATTTTATCTTCTGTCTTTTAAAATCAGCATAATTCCCGTAATATATCGATAGTTGAATTCTGAGGTGTAATGATGTTTATTGCCGCATTAAAGAGCATATTTGACATTGATAATGTCGGTAAGAGATGGGGAGTAAGGATCCTTTATCTTATTACCGTTGTGCTTAATGCTGCCATACATTTCAACCCCTATGCCGACACTGATTTTACTCCGCTTCAGAGCTGGGCTCTCGATGTTTATAACATGACCGAGTATGATGCGGATCAGTATAATGCTCTGATGACCGCGATACCGATAAGCAGGGGAAATGTCATCTATATCATCTCGCTCTGCATCGGTTTTCTTATCCTTCTGGCCAGCGCTTATATCTATGCCGGGCTCTTTGTAAGGGCATTCAGGCTGGAGAAGATAGCTTCGATCAAGGATGACGACCAGGAAGTCATCAATTATGCGATAGAACACCTTCCGGACAAGCCTTTAAAGCTGTCAGGGCTTTTCGCCAGAGTCCTTCTGATAATGCTGGTATCGGCAGCTCTCTCCATACCTTTTGTCCTTATCACATATTCATTTATGTTTATTGCGGTAATCGGCCTTCCATTCGTCTTTACGGCGCCGGTGGCTTTCCTGTCAGGCGATAAGGGCTTATTCAGTGCGCTTCCTTATTCTGTAAAGCTCTCGGCCAAGTACTATTTTGTTAATATGAGGAGCATAGGCATAATCCTTCTGGCGATCCTTCTTGTTGATTTTACCGTTCCGCTGCTTGCCAATGTCTCAATGACGGCCTTTTATATCGTTGATGCGGCAGTTACCACCTGGATCTGGCTGTCATTTGCGAGGCTTGCGGGACTTGCATACTGCACAATGAAGGATTTCCCCATTAAGGGCAATAAGAGGCCTTTCGCGATCTGATGCATAATCCTTGATTCCTGTTTACTGTTCAAAACGACAATAAATAGGCTGATTTGAGTAAAAAATCTTATAATCCCGAGATTGTTTTTGCAATTATTTATATTTATTATTAGTGCGTTAAGATTAAAAACGGAGGTTCATAAGTATGGACGTTAATGAAAAAGCAATTAAGATGCATGAAGAGTGGGCTGGTAAGATCGAAGTTATTGCCAAGGCTCCCGTAAGTTCAAAGGAAGAACTCGCAATCGCTTACACACCCGGTGTTGCAGCTCCTTGTCTTGAGATCCAGAAGGATGTTGACCTCTCTTACAAATACACAAGAAGACATAACCTCGTTGCTGTTGTTACAGACGGTACAGCAGTTTTAGGTCTTGGTGATATCGGACCTGAGGCAGGTATGCCTGTTATGGAAGGTAAGTGCGCTCTCTTCAAGGCTTTCGGTGATGTAGACGCATTCCCTCTCTGCATCCGTTCCAAGGACGTTGATGAGATCGTTAATTCAGTTGCTCTTCTCGCAGGTTCTTTCGGCGGTGTAAACCTCGAGGATATCTCAGCTCCGAGATGCTTTGAGATCGAAAAGAAGCTCAAGGAAAGATGTGACATCCCGATCTTCCACGATGACCAGCACGGTACAGCAGTTATCACACTTGCAGGTCTTACAAATGCTCTTAAGATCGTCGGCAAGAAGATGGAAGATATCCACGTTGTAGTTAACGGCGCAGGCGCTGCTGCTACGGCTATCACAAAGCTCCTCATCTCCAGAGGTCTCAAGAATGTTATCCTCTGCGACAGAAAGGGTGCTATCTATGAGGGAAGAGAAGGCCTCAACTCCGCTAAGGAAGAGATGGCTAAGATCACAAATCCCGAGAAGAAGGCTGGTTCTCTTGCTGACGTAATTGTTGGCGCTGACGTATTCATCGGTGTTTCCGCTCCGGGCGTTCTCACAGCAGACATGGTAGCTACAATGGCTAAGGATCCTGTTGTTTTCGCTTGCGCTAACCCTGTACCTGAGATCCTTCCTGATGAAGCTAAGAAGGCAGGCGTTGCAGTTATGGCTACAGGCCGTTCCGACTTCCCGAACCAGGTTAACAACGTTCTCGCATTCCCGGGCATCTTCCGTGGTGCTCTCGATGTAAGAGCTTCTGATATCAACGACGAGATGAAGATCGCTGCAGCTAACGCTATCGCAGGCATCGTATCTGATGCTGAGCTCAATCCTGATTACATCCTTCCTGATGCGTTCGACGCAAGAGTAGGTAAGGCTGTTGCAGCTGCTGTTGCACAGGCCGCACGTGATACAGGCGTAGCAAGAATCTGAATAAACTGAATTAAAGCAACAATCTCCCGCAAATTTGTTGCGGGAGATTTTGCAATTTATAGTAAAGGAGTTTCCACATGATAGACGATTTAGAGCTTTTAAGACTTATTGAGAACAACGCAAGACTCTCTTCTGAAGAGATTGCCGTTATGCTCGGTACAACCGCCGCGGATGTGGAAGCCGAAATCAAGCGTCTTAAGGATGAGAACATCATCCTTGGCTATAACACGATAATCAACTGGGAAAAGCAGGCACCCGATAACTGCATCGGCATGATCGAAGTAAGGATCACACCCGTAAAGAACAAGGGTTATGACCATATTGCCCAGATCCTGAGCAAGTATGACAAGGTAACAGCATGCTACCTCATGAGCGGCGGCTTTGACCTCATGATCATCTACGAGGACAGGACCCTTAGAGATATCGCTACGTTCGTTACTGAGAAGATCGCTACTATGGAAGGCGTTCTTTCGACGACAACACACTTCATCCTTAAGAAGTATAAGGCGAATGGTATAATCTACGATAATCCGAATACTGACGACAGGCAGGCTATCATTTTATGAGTTTTGATTACGATTCCAAGATCTCCAAAGCAGTACAGCAGGTTCCGCCGTCTGCAATAAGGAAGTTCTTTGATCTTGCCAATGAGATGAAGGGGCATGTAATCTCACTTTCCATAGGTGAGCCTGACTTTGTTACTCCCTGGACGATCAGAGAAGCTGCTATTAATTCCATTATCGACGGATATACCCATTATTCACCCAATTCCGGATATATCGATTCCAGAATTGCTATCGCCGATTATCTTAAGAGAAGATATGGTGTAAATTACGACGCCAAGACTGAGATCTTTATCACCGTTGGCGGTTCTGAAGGCCTTGACCTTGCTGCCAGGGCTCTTATCAATCCGGGTGATGAGGTAATCGTTGTCGAACCCTGCTTCGTTGCATATAAGGCAACAGTAGAGTTTGCTCACGGTGTTCCTGTAATTGTCGAGACTAAGCCTGAGAACCACTATAAACTCATGCCTGAAGAACTCGAAGCAGCGATTACTGATAAGACGAAGTATGTGATCGTAGGTTATCCTAACAATCCTACAGGTGCCGTCATGACACTTGAGGATTGGGCTAAGATCAAGGATGTCCTTATGAGACACCCTGAGATTATAGTTCTTTCCGATGAGCTTTACTGCGAGCTGAACTATCTTGACGGTAAGCCTGCTTCTCTTACACAGTTTGCCGAATTAAGAGACAGAGTAGTTATGGTAAACGGCTTTTCGAAGTCATATGCCATGACCGGTTTCAGAGTAGGTTACTTAGCAGGACCTCATGAGCTTATAGCTCCCATGATAAAGATACACCAATACTGCATTATGTGTGCGCCTTCTACATCACAGCTTGCTGTTATCGAAGCAGCAATGAACTCTGATGATGAGGTTAAGAAAATGCGTGATGAATATAACCACAGAAGAAGAGTTATCGTACAGGGCTTAAGGGACGCAGGCCTTGAGTGCTTCACACCTTATGGAGCTTTCTATGCTTTCCCTTGCATCAAGTCTACCGGACTGACTTCTGAGGAATTCTGTGAGAAGCTGTTGCTCGAAAAGCACGTCGCCATAGTTCCCGGCAACGCTTTCGGCAAGTGCGGTGAAGGCTTTGTACGTATCAGTTATGCTGCTTCTCTTGAAGACATCAAGGAAGCCATGAGACTTGTTAAAGAATTTGTTGAAGAACATAAAAAGGGGTAATCAATGCTTGAATTTGACAACATAAGACTCGATCTTGAATCTTACGAAGTGCCTGTAGCAGAGCTTAAGGATGCTCTTCACATTGACCGCGTATCTGACCAGATAAGCGAATACGAGAACCGCATGCAGGAGCCGGACTTCTGGAATAACGTCGATAAGGCGCAGGAGATCCAGCAGACATTAGGCAGACTTAAGAAGAAGGTTGAAAGCTATAACGCTCTTGTTGCCGAGCGTGAGGACCTTCTGGCTCTCTGTGAGCTCGCTAATGAGGAAGAAGATCTTGACTCTCTTGAAGAACTCAAGACTTCTTCAGCTAAATTCAAGGAAGACTTCGAGAAGATGCGTCTTGAGACACTTCTTACGGGTCCTTATGACGCAAATAATGCAACTATCACGCTTCACGCAGGCGCCGGCGGAACAGAGGCCATGGACTGGTGCTCAATGCTCTACAGAATGTATACCAGATGGGCAGAAAGCCACGGTTTTGGCGTTGAAGAACTTGATTATGTTGAAGGTGATACGGCAGGTATCCAGTCTGTATCCTTCATGATCAAGGGTGAATATGCTTACGGTTTCTTAAGATCGGAGCTTGGTGTTCACCGTCTTGTAAGAATATCTCCTTTCGATGCCGCAGGCAGAAGACATACATCCTTTGCTTCATGCGAAGTCATCCCTGAATTGGACCAGAAGACAGAAGACGATATCAAGATAGATATGGCTGATGTCCGTGTTGATACTTACCGTGCGACAGGTAAGGGCGGCCAGCACATCAATAAGACCGATACGGCTGTACGTATGACTCATAACCCTACGGGAATCGTTGTTTCCTGCCAGGCAGAAAGATCACAGCTACAGAACAAGGAAACATGCTTGAGAATGCTTAAGGCCAAGCTTTTCGCGCTTGCCAGAGCATCTGAGATGGAGAAGATCGAAGACCTGAAGGGCAACCAGATGGAGATCGCATGGGGTTCACAGATAAGATCCTATGTATTCTGTCCTTACACTCTCGTTAAAGACAACAGAACAGGCTATGAGGAAGTAGATGTTGATTCCGTTATGGACGGCAACCTGGACGGCTTCATCAATGCATTCCTGTCCGGTATGAAGAACGAGAAATAATCAGTTATCACAATTCAGTTTTTAAGGCCCGGTTCATGCCGGGCTTTATTTTTTGCAATTTGTGTTCCAAACCTTGCAAATCATTCGAAAATCGAGATTTTGAAAATGTTTTGTTGTATCTTCTATTCAGATGAAAGGAGAGCAACGGGTGAACATCAAATTAATGCTGGATCCTGAAGATCCGATAAGAAAGAGCCTGGAATCTATGGGGATAATTGACGATCCTGACTCGAAGTATGCACTTATCCGCCGCGGCGGTGAAGTTAATTACATAGCCGGAAAAAGGGAAGACCAGCAGTTCTTTATTGACGTCAATGACATATGTTTTATCGAGAGCATGGGACACGACATAATTATCCATGCATCGGATGGTACTTACAATTCAGGGGAAAGGCTTAAAGCGCTTGAGCAGGTTCTGCCGGCAGAACGTTTCTTGAGAGTAAGCAATTCCTCGATCGTAAACCTTAAGAAGATAAAACGTATCGAATCATCTTTGCTCCAGAAATTCATCCTGCATATGACTAACGGATCCAAAGTCGATGTAACCAGAAGTTATTACTACATTTTCAGAGAAAGAATAGGAATTTAAAGGGGAAAAAATTATGACAGTAGTTTCAATCGGTGTTTATACTATTTTATTCCCAATGATAGTGATCATTACTGTAGCGGCTTTCTTTATTTATAAAGCCATATACGACAAGCACACCAACAAAGTCCTGGAATCAGGCGAGACTAAAAAGCGAAAATGGATCGCTCCCTGGGGAGTTGCCCTGATCATTTTTGGATTGCAGCTCGTGATCTTGGCGGGAATAATGTTTCCGTTATCGATGTTTATGTTCAAGCGTGAAGCAAGTGAAACGAATCTTGAATTATCAGAAGAAAATCCGATCCTTTTCGATATCAGTGATTCGGTAATGTATCAGATCGATGATAAGAGATATGAATGCGTTTCATTGCTATCCCAAGACGGTATTACGCTCTATGTTTACAGGAAAACCGGCGACGATGAGTATAACCAGTTCATTATCCTGGGCGAGATCGAAAAAGACCCGCATGAACCTGTAAGTGTTTATCTTTTATGTGAAAAGGACAATAATTTAATGGGCTGCTGCATGGTTGGCTCTTCTGAGAACGATGAATCAGAGAATGTATATTTCAAATGCGAATTGATAAAAGGCAAAGATACTCCGGCATCTATCAGAGTAGGATTGAAGAATGGAATCGTACACGAAATGAACAGCGATGAAACAGATTTCGATAAGGATGTAAAACTTGAATTCTGATAAGTAATATTGCGGATATGGGAATAGGAAATGCAAAGGGCTGTCTCTTAATTGAGGCAGCCCTGAGTATTTGTTACATAGCTTCGAAATGAGGTTTGTGTTCTTTATAGTAGACAGATTCTGTAAAACCTAATGATTTCACATATTCCACGGCTTCGTTAAAGCAAACTGCAAAGGTACCGGGGAAGTGGGAATCAGATCCGAAAGTGATCAGTTTTCCGCCCATTTCCTTATATCTGTTAAGTATCTGAGCGTCAGGCAGACACCTTGTAAAGCCGCCGGCTCTGTGTTTCTGGATCGATTTGGTGTTGATCTCAAGAGCTTTTTCTTTGGCAATCATGACCTCGAAAAGTCTGTCAAATTCTTTCGGGCATTCTTCGTATGTCATGTAATCGTTCTTGTTTTCGGCATATCTGTTGATGTAGTCATAGTGGGCTACAACGTCGAAATTATTACATTTCTCGCACATCTCGGCCATGATGTTTATATACTCGCTGTGAAGCTCTTTTGCAGGCAGCTGGTAACATTCGCGGTCAACATAGAAATCCTTGCCCCGGAAGAGGTGAACGCTCATCAGAACGACATCCAGAGGGATAGAAACTGCCACTTTGTCGATCTCTTCGGCAACATGGGTCTGATATCCGAATTCGATGCCTTTTAGGAGCTCGAAATCACCCGCTTTTTTGCGCCATTCTTCAAATGTCCTGTTGTATTCTTTAAGGTCGAACATCCAGTTAAGGCCGTCGTCGACATAGTCTATTTCGTAGTGTTCAGTGATTCCGATCCTGTTAAACCCCTTTGATTTTGCCTCATTTATCAGTTCCTCTATGGTCTGTCCTGCATCAACTGAGAAGTGTTTTGTATGATTATGTCCGTCAGTTATCATTTTGTCCCCTTAATTTAAAAGATTTTATTTTACTTTATGGTATCATAAGTTCATTAGAAAGAGGTGATACTTATGCCTAAGAAAAAAGAAACCAAAAAGATCAAGACAAGCGAGCTTTTCGCTGAATTTCCCAACCTTTATGAGGTAGCTTCAGAAGATGATATGACAGCTACTTTTAATTTTGCCGAGGAATATAAGGCATTTTTGGATAATTCCAAGACAGAACGCGAATTTGCCGCAAATGCCATTGCCGCAGCAGAGGACCTTGGATATGTCGATATCGCTACGAAGGACACATTAAAGCCCGGTGACAAGGTCTACCAGAGCATTAAGGGCAAGGGCTTTGCAGCTGCAGTTATCGGTAAGAAGAGCCCTGCTGAAGGATTTAACATCCTTGGTGCCCACATTGATTCTCCCAGACTGGACTTAAAGCCCAATCCGATCTATGAGGATAACGATACTGTTTATTTCAAGACCCATTACTATGGCGGTATCAAGAAGTATCAGTGGACAACGATCCCCTTGGCTGTACACGGCGTTGTATTTACAAATGACGGCAAGGCTCATCAGATCGTAGTAGGTGAGAAGGATACGGATCCGGTATTCTATATCACTGACCTTCTTCCGCACCTTGGAAATGAGCAGATGACGAAGAAAGCATCTGATTTCATCCCTGCTGAAGACCTTAACGTAGTAATCGGCGGAATTCCCTGCAAAGATGATAAGAAGTCATCTGATATCTTCAAAGCAGGCGTTCTGAAGATCCTTTTCGAGCAGTACGGCATAAAGGAAAAGGATTTTGTTTCTGCCGAGATCGAGATCGTTCCTGCAACACACGCCAGAGATGTCGGTTTTGACCGTGCTTATATTGCTGCATACGGCCACGACGACAAAGTCTGTGCTTATCCTGCATTGAGAGCGCTTCTTGCCCAGGAGAAGCCCAAGAAGACATGCGTTTGCCTCCTTACAGATAAGGAAGAGATCGGATCTTACTCCAATTCCGGTGCTACATCCAATCTTTATGAGAACTTCCTCATGGAAGTCTTTGCAAAAGCCGAAGGCGGTATCGACAAGTTTAATACGCTGAAGTTCCGTAAGGCTCTTGCAGCAACCAAGATGCTCTCTACAGACGTAACGACAGCTTACGATCCCAAGTATTCTTCCGTATTTGAGAAGAACAACACCGCATTCATGTCTCACGGTCTTAAGATCGAGAAGTATACGGGTGCCAGAGGCAAGTCCGGCTGCTCAGAAGCTACAGGTGATTTCATTGCCGAGATCACAGACATCTTCGAAAAGAATTCGATCCCGTGGCAGACCGGTGAACTCGGCCGAATCGATGCAGGCGGCGGCGGAACTATCGCTGCAATAATGGCTGAACTCGGTATGGACGTTGTCGATATGGGTGTACCCGTATGGTCAATGCACGCACCTGTTGAGGTTATTTCCAAGATCGACCTTTACTATCTCTATCTCGGATATAAAGCATTTATCGAGAACATCGGATAATGGCTAAGAAAAGAACGGTAGAACGCAAAACTGCTATCAAGAACAGTATCGGAAGGATTATTGTCTTCGGACTGCTCGTAATTGCGCAGTTAGTAGGTTTTATCGTTCTTTTATATTATCTCGGAAGTTATTTCCCGCCGCTTGATATCGCTGTAAGAGCTCTGTCTTTGATCGTCGCATTGGGCATCAATTCCAGAGATCACAACGGCGTATTTAAGCTTATATGGGTAATCGTTATCCTGCTCTTTCCGGTGCCGGGATTGCTTTTCTACGTCCTCAACAACTTCTCAAGCTCCAAGCATAAGATCAAGAGACGTCTCGAGAAGGTTGACATGATGGTATTCTCCCATCTGAACTATAACGATGATATTTTCGAAGGGTTCAAGAAGGAAGACCCTGCAAGGGCTTCAAATGCAAGGTATTTGAGAGGCTTTGAATTCCCGATCTACGAAGGCACGGATATCAAGTATTATCCTGTCGCTTATGATGCTTACAAGGCGCAGATCGAAGATATCAGGAAGGCTAAGGAATACGTATATCTCGAGTATCATGCGATTGAGACAAAGGAAGCGTTCGAGCCTTTGCATGAGGCATTGAAAGAGAGAGCGGCCGCAGGCGTTGACTGCAGAGTCTTATATGATGATGTGGGCTCATTCCTTTTCATCAACAGGAACTTTGTAAAGGTTCTTGAATCTGAAGGCATCAAGTGCAACGCATTCAATCCTGCATATCCTGTTGTCTCACTGTTCATGAACAACCGTGACCACAGAAAGATAACCGTCGTTGACGGCAAGGTTGGATATACGGGCGGTTATAATATCGCGGACGAGTATTTCAATATCGTAAATCCTTACGGAAGATGGAAGGACAACGGCATCAGGCTTGAAGGCCCGGCTGTCCAGAGCCTTACTGCAATGTTTATCGAGATGTGGAACTTTGCGGATATGAAGAAAAAGGACGACGATATGATGACTTTTGAGGCTATTCCTCTTGTCCCTGTTGAGGGTGCTTCCGGTTATTGCGTCCCTTATTGTGACAGTCCTCTTGATAATGAGCCTGTCGGCGAGAATGTATACCTTAACATGATCAATAATTCCCAGGAATACTGCTGGATAATGTCACCTTATCTCGTTTTGTCGGATGAGATGGCAAGGGCATTACAGATAGCTGCTAAACGCGGCGTTGACGTAAGGCTCATGACTCCGGGCATTCCTGATAAGAAGCTGACATACAGCGTAACGAGGTCTTATTACAACATGCTCATTACAAGCGGTGTCAGGATCTATGAATACACGCCCGGATTCAATCATTCAAAGACATTCCTTTGTGATGATAAGTGCGCCGTTGTTGGAACCATTAACCTTGATTTCAGGAGTCTTTACCATCACTTTGAGAATGCCGTCTATATGTACAGGACTGATTGTCTCAATGATATAAAGCAGGACTTTATCGACACCTTCGGCGAATGCCGTGACGTTACCGAGAAATACAGAAAGAAACCCAACGTATTTGTATGGTTCTTCAAATCAATATTGCGATTGATCGCACCGTTGTTATAACGGGGAAGAAAGGAAAACTTATGTTTGTACGTTTTTATAATTGCAGAATCCTTACGATGAAAGATAACAGCATAACCGAAGGTGAGTTATGGACTGATAATGATAGGATAAGCTATATCGGACCTTCTAAGGATGCATCTGATAAGAAATTCGACCGTGAGATAGACTGCAAAGGGAATCTTCTGATGCCCGGTCTTAAGAATGCTCATACGCATTCAGCCATGACTTTCTCAAGATCCCTGGCTGACGAGTACTGTCTTAACGACTGGCTTCACAAGGCTATTTTCCCAAGAGAAGCCAAGCTTACGCCTGAGGCAGTCTACTGGTTCTCAAAGCTTGCATATGCCGAATATCTGGCAGGCGGTGTTACTGCATGCTTTGACATGTATTTCCACAGGGAAGAGAATGCCAGAGCTGCTGTAGAGACCGGATTCAGACATGTTTTCTGCGGAGCGGCTAATGATTTCGGCGGCTTTGAAAGCCTCGAAAAATACTATAACGAACTTAATTCATACGACCCGCTCGTATCTTTCATCTTAGGCTTCCATGCCGAATATACGACATGCGAAGATAATCTTAAGTATATGTCAGAGCTTGCCCACAAGTATGAGACACCTGTGTTTACCCATATTTCCGAGACGTCTGATGAAGTTGAAGGATGTAAGGAAAGATACGGCGTTACGCCGGCTGTTCTCTTTGATAAGCTCGGTATCTTCGATTTCGGCGGCGGCGGATTCCACTGTGTATGGTTCACCGATGAAGACCGGGATATCTTCAAGAAGCGCGGACTTTGGTCAGTATTCAATGCATGCTCCAATCTTAAGCTTGCAAGCGGTATCACGCCTGTCTATAAGTTCATCGAAAATGATATGAAGATCGCCATAGGTACTGACGGAGCCGGCTCTAACAATGCACTTTCCATGTTCCGTGAGATGTACCTTGATACGGTACTTTCGAACGTAGAGACACATAATGCGGCTGCCGTTGATCCGTTTGTAATCCTTAAGGCAGGAACTACTGGCGGCGCTCAGTGTATGGGCCTTAAGGATTCTGATGTCCTTGCTGAAGGCAAGAAGGCTGACATCATCATGATCGACATGAATAAGCCTTCGATGCAGCCTGAGAACAACATCGTAAAGAATATCATCTATAGCGCTGATAATTCTGTCGTTAAGATGACCATGATCGACGGTAAGATCCTTTATGAGGACGGCAAATACACAACCATCGACTTGGATGAGGTTATCCGAGAATCCAATAAATTCATGCAGGGGTTGTCTGATATCTGATCATGAAGCTTCTAATCGACCATATCGGTAAATATAAAGCCGCTTCGATCTTAAGTCCAGTATTTAAGCTTTTGGAAGCATGCTTTGAACTTACGGTCCCGCTTATCGTAGCGGGCGTAATCGATAACGGCATCAGGAAGGGCGATGCGGCCTATGTATGGTCTCATGTTCCGATACTGGTGCTGTTTGCTGTCGTTGGTTTTGCGAGCGCCATAACGGCACAGTATTTTGCTGCTTATTCTGCGACCGGCATCTCATCCGCGATCAGAAAGAGCCTTCATGACAAGCTCCAGACATTGTCTGTCAGTGACTATGAGAAGATCGGTTCATCCGGAATGGTAACGCTACTTACATCAGATGTTAACCAGATCCAGACAGGCATTAATCTGTTCTTAAGGCTTCTTTTAAGATCTCCTTTTATCGTTGTCGGCGCCTGCATAATGGCTGCGACGGTTAAGCCGTCCATTGCATTGATCCTTGTAGCCTGCACGGCGCTTCTTGCTGTCGTGATCGCACTTAACATGAAGTTCTCCATTCTGAGGCATAAGGAGTCCAGGACGGGCCTTGACAGCCTTGTTAAGAAGACTGCGAACGGTATTGCCGGAGAACGAGTTATCAGAGGATTTAACAAGACTCAAAATGATTATGAGAAGTTCGAGCAAAAGAGCCGTAATCTTAAGATTTCTCAAGTAAAGGCAGCGGATTTTGCTGCCTGGCTTAATCCTTTGACTTATGCGGTTGTCAATCTCGGTATCTGTCTTTTAATCTACAGGGGATCCATTCATTTCAACGCAGGAACATTAACCGACGGACAGGTCGTTGCTCTCTATAACTACATGTCACAGATCCTCATAGAGCTCGTTAAGCTTGCTAATCTTATCGTGTCTGTATCCAGAGCATATGCATGCCTTAAGAGAGCAGAAGGCCTGATGGAGATAACAAGCACGGCTAATAACGGCTCAGAAGAGCTTCCTTCAGGTACACCGCTTGCTGTATCAATGAAGAATGTCTCATTCACATATCAGGGCAATGTGGAAGAATCCGTTAAAGACTTTTCGATAGATATCAAGCCCGGTGAGACAATAGGCATTATCGGAAGTACCGGCTGCGGCAAATCCACTGCTGCAGCGCTTATCGCCGGAATCTATAACGCAAGTGAAGGTGAAGTCGATATAAACGGCACGAATATCAAGGATATTTCCGTTTCGAGCCTCTCGAAAACAGTTGCCATGAGCCTTCAGAAGACAAGATTGTTCAAGGGTTCTCTTAAAGACAACATTACTCTTGGCAGGACTTCATTAACATCTGAAGATATCGAATCGGCATGCAGGGCTTCCTGCAGTGACGATGTGATCGCAGCCAAGAAGGAAGGCCTTGACTTCGTCATATCAGACGGCGGCGCAGGACTGTCCGGCGGTCAAAGGCAAAGGATTGGAATAGCCAGAGCTCTTGCTGGCAAGCCGGGTCTTGTTATCCTTGATGACTCAACTTCAGCATTGGACTGGGGAACAGAGAAGAGACTTCTTAATAATCTCTCCAAACTCCCCTTAAAGCCAACTACTATCCTTGTATCACAAAAGGTCAGGACCTGTATGAACTGTGACAGGATAGTGCTCATGGATGACGGTAAGATCGAAGCTATAGCTCCTCATGATGAATTGCTTAAGATCTCCGAGAACTACAGATACATGAATTCTCTTCAGATGAAGGGAGGCGCCGTATCATGAATGCAAAGTCATTAAAGCGTCTGTTCTCTTATTTGAAGGGTGCTTCAGGTCTTGTCGTGCTTTCTGTGATAATCGGTCTGCTGTTTGGTGGAGCTACAGTTGCGATTCCTTATTTTGCCGGAAGGGCAATAGATGATCTCGGTAACACGGAAGAACTTATCAAGTGCATCTTTATCATTGCCGGTCTCATCGTCGTTGCCGCATTACTGCAGTTTGCGCTTATCAAGATGAATAACCGTATTGCATATGCCATAGGACAGAACCTGAGGAATGCTACTTATTCAAAGATGCACAGGGTAAAGATGTCTTATATCGACAAGACTTCGGCAGGAAAACTCCAGAGCTTCATTATAAGTGATGTGGAGACCGTATCAGACGGCATGCTATTATTCCTGAACCAGTTTGCTTCAGGAATTGCCACTATCATCATCACTCTGATCGTCATGTTCCTTATCAACTGGAAGATATCGCTTATCGTCGTTATATTTACACCTGTGTCGATCGCAGTGTCGACCGCTATCGCAAAAGGTGCCTATAAGTCATTTGCAAAGCAGGCAGAGATCAGATCCAAGCAGACATCCTTTGTTGCAGAATCTGTTAACAACTTCAGGGAATGCAAGCTCTATAACGTAACAGATGCAAGGATATCAGGCTTCGATGAGATAAACGGAGAATACCGTAAGACTTCTACGAAGGCTACATTCCTGTCATCAATCAGCAACCCGTCATCAAGATTCGTAAATGCTCTGATCTATGCAGGCGTCGTTCTTACAGGTTGTCTTGCAGGTATCGGCGGTTCGATCACGGTTGGTGCTCTGACTTCGCTTTTAGCTTATGCAAACCAGTTCATGAAGCCGTTTAACGATTTGTCGGCGGTTTATACTGAGCTTTCCGACAGTTTTGCATGTCTTGCCAGGATCTTTGAATACTTAGACAGCCCTGAGATACCGGAAGAACCGTTAAGAGACGACCTTCCTTCAAAGGATGTACAGTTCGATATTGAGTTTAAGAATGTCTCTTTCTCATACGTTGAGGGCAGACCTGTTCTGCAGGATATCTCATTTAAGGTAGGGAAGGGCGAATCTTTTGCGATTGCCGGACCTACGGGATGCGGAAAGACCACGCTCATTAACCTTCTCATGCGTTACTATGAGCCGGATGCGGGTGATATCCTGATAAACGGCAAGTCCATAACTGAAATTCCGCGGTCAGAACTCAGGCATTATATAGGATTTGTTTCACAGGATACATGGCTTTCTGATGATACCGTAATGGAGAATATCAGGTTCTCAGGCAGTCACATTACTGAAGAAGAGGCTGTTGAAGCCAGCAAAAAGGCCGGCTGTGATTCTTTTATCAGAAAACTGCCAAAGCGTTATAATGAGATGTTGGATAACGACAGGGATGATATATCCGAAGGCCAGAAACAGCTCCTTACAATAGCAAGAGCAATGGCTTCCGATCCTTCGATCCTTATATTGGACGAAGCTACGTCGTCCGTTGACGTTGTCACTGAAGACCGTATCCAGAAAGCCGTAAAGAAGCTTCTGAACGGCAGAACAAGCATTATAATCGCGCACAGGCTCTCGCAGATCACATCCTGCGATAAGATCGTCGTAATAGACGGCGGCAGGGTATCTGAGATCGGATCTCACGATGAGCTTATCGCAAACGGCGGATTCTACAGTAAGCTCTATGCTTCGTATATATCCGGATAAGGAGAAAACATGGCTAACTATAAGTTTGACGAGTTTAAGAACTACATAAAGGGCAGGAAGGCTGCAGTTATAGGCATCGGCATTTCCAATACACCTCTTATCAAGTGGCTCATTTCATTGGGCGCTGATGTTACGGCATGCGACAAGATGACGGAAGAAGATCCGGTATTGAGCAGGAATATCGCTGCTCTGAAGGAGATATCACAGGATATCAAGTGGTCTTTGGGCGAATCTTATCTTACTCATTTAAGAGATGAGCATTATGACATCGTCTTTAAGACTCCGAAGATGCGATTTGAGACACCGGAGCTTCAGGCATTGAAAGATATGGGTTCTATCCTTACGACGGAGATGGAGCTCTTCATGAATCTTTGTCCTGCAGAGATCTTTGCGATTACCGGATCTGACGGCAAGACAACAACTACGACGCTTACGGCAGAGATATTAAAGCATGCGGGATATAAGGTATGGATCGGCGGCAACATCGGAACTCCGCTCCTTGACCGTGTTGCCGAGATCGAGCCTGAAGATAAGGTCGTTTTGGAACTTTCATCATTCCAGCTCCTTGGCATGAACACTCCGGCTGATGTAGCCATCGTAACCAATATCACGCCTAACCACCTGGATTTCCATAAGGATTACGATGAATATATCCAGGCTAAAGTAAATGCATTCAGGAATCAGGGACCTGTCGGTAAGGTCGTTCTTAATGCGGGCTGTGACCTGACATATGAGATGAAGGATATAGCAAGAGGAAGGGTCAAGCTTTTCTCTGCCAACAAGGGAAAGGTCATGAGATCTGATTCCCCGTTGTATCCAAGGGCATATACCGAAGACGGCAGGCTCATCTACGATGAGAATGGCGATAAATACGATATCTGCGGCATGGATGAGATATTTATCCCCGGCGTTCACAATGTTGAGAATTTCCTTGCTGCAACATGCGCGGTAATCGATTATGTAAAACCTGAAGACATTGCCTATGTGGCAAGGAACTTCAAAGGCGTTCCGCACAGGATCGAGTTCATAAGAGAGCTTGACGGCGTAAGGTGGTATAACTCATCAATCGATACTTCACCGAACCGTTCGCTCAATACGATGAACGCTCTGGCAGCAAGAAACGAGAAAGGCGTTCTTATCTGCGGCGGCGCTGACAAGAAGTGCCTCTACAGCAAACTCGGAGACGCCATCCTTAAAGTCTGTGACAGGATCATAATCTACGGGTCTAATGCTGACCTTGTAACTGATATCATCGCAAAGGAAGCTCACGGAAGACCTTATGAGATATACAGGATCCCTGACAAGGAAGGCGATGTCTACGAGTTCCCGAAGACCCGCGACAATGTCGTAAATGCTTATAAGGAAGCCATCGCAAAGGCAAGAGAGTGGGCAAAACCCGGAGAGATTGTTATTATGTCTTCTATAGGTACGTCCTACGACCATTTCAGACATTTCGAGCACAGAGGCGATATGTTCAGAGACCTCGTGAATGAACTTTAACAGGCTTTAAGCTTCTAAGGTGGAGGAGAGTTTATGGCTGACATGAATTACCGTAGATATAAGGCGCATCCGACAGTCGACCTGCCGGACAGAAAGTGGCCTTCGAACAAGATAACCAAGGCACCCATATGGTGTTCTGTTGACTTAAGAGATGGTAATCAGGCCCTTGAAGTCCCCATGACTTTGGAGGAAAAGGTCGAATTCTTTGAATATTTATGCTCCATCGGATTCAAAGAGATCGAGATCGGGTTCCCGGCAGCCTCCGATACTGACTATAACTTCTGCAGATACCTGATCGACAACAAGCTGATACCTTCAGATGTTGCCATCCAGGTCTTAACGCAGTCCAGAGAACACATAATCGATAAGACGATGGAAGCCGTAAAGGGCGCTCCGAATGTCATTATCCACCTTTATAATGCGACCAGCACGCTCCACAGAGACGTTGTTTTCGACTTCTCATGCGATGAATGCATCAAGCTTGCCGTAGATGGCGCGAAAATGATAATCGGCAGGATAAATGAGGACAAGAGCGGTACGAACTTTATCCTTGAGTATTCACCGGAGGCTTTCTCCGATACGGAGCTCGATTTTGCCGTAAAGATCTGCGACAGCGTTCTTGAGGTATGGCAGCCCACACCTGAGAAGAAGGCGATCATTAACCTGCCTGAGACAGTTGAGTATCAGACTGCCAATGTCTATGCGGATCAGATCGAGTATTTCTGCTCTAAGACCAGGTGGAGGGATTCTATTATCGTATCGCTCCATACCCATAATGACAGGGGTACGGCCGTAGCCACATCCGAATTCGGACTCATGGCCGGTGCTGACAGAGTCGAAGGCACATTGTTCGGCAACGGTGAGAGGACCGGAAACGTTGATATCATTACGCTTGCGATCAATATGATGATGCTCGGGATCAACCCGGGACTTGATTTCTCAAACATCAATAAGACGATCGATATCTATGAAGAACTTACCGGCATGAAGGTCGAACCCAGGCACCCTTGGGCAGGAAAGCTCGTATTTACGGCATTTTCAGGATCACACCAGGATGCGATCAATAAGGGCAGAAAGAAGATGGAGGAAAGGGGAGAGACCATTTGGGCAGTTCCTTATCTTCCGATCGATCCGAAGGATGTCGGAAGAGAATATGAGCCTATCATCCGAATCAATTCCCAGTCCGGCAGGGGCGGCATCGCATATGTCATGGAGACTTATTTCGGAGTCCAGCTCCCGAAGGCGTTCCAGCGTGATTTTCTGCCCGTCGTTAAGGCTGCGACGGAGGAAAACGGCACGGAGAATGAGCTTACGCCGCAGCAGATCTTCGATCTGTTCGACGATAAATATATCAATGTCCTTGAGCCTTACGGCCTGAAGAACTTCTCGGAGTCTCAGGACAGCGACCAGGTATCCACTGTAGAGGCACTTATTACTGATCACGGCAAGGAAGTTACCATCAAAGGTAAGGGTAACGGTCTTTTGGATGCTTTTGTCAGAGGCTTCTGCGACTATACAGGTGTCGAGTTCTCGATCTCCAACTATTCAGAGCATGCCATGAAATCAGGTTCTGACTCTGCGGCTATCACATATATCGAGATTGCCAATAAAGCCAATAAACAGACCTATATCGGTGCCGGAGTATCAAGCTCTGTCACAAAATCTTCCGTTCGTGCCGTAGTTTGCGCATATAACAGAATGATTAATGTGTTATGATTTTGGGGTTTTAAGGAAAAGAGGAGTTTAGAATATGATCTGGGATTATTTTGTTGCTTTTATCTTCGGCGTTGTTGAAGGCATTACCGAGTGGCTTCCCGTAAGTTCTACGGGACACATGATCATCTTAAATGAGTTCATGAAGCTCAATGTCTCGCCCGAATTCTATGACCTTTATCTGGTAGTCATCCAGTTAGGTGCCATTATGGCAGTTGTTGTTATCTTCTGGAAAGAGATATGGCCTTTTGGCATAAAGAATAACGATCATCCGTTCTCAAGGAGCGGCATCGGCAGATATGTCATGAAGGACAAGATCATCTTATGGCTCAAGATAGCTTTAGCATGCGTTCCTGCTGCAATTATAGGTGTTCTTTTCGATGACTGGCTCGATGAGCATCTCTATAACTATTTCGTGGTAGCTATAGCGCTTATCGTATTCGGCGTTGCTTTTATCGTTGTCGAATATCTTATGAAGAACAGAAATCCCGTTGTTAAGACCGTTAACCAGCTCAACTGGGGACATGCTCTTGCAATCGGACTTTTCCAGCTCCTGGCTGCTATTTTCCCGGGAGCTTCAAGATCCGGTTCCACGATCGTAGGATCTATCGCGATCGGAATCAAGAGGGAAGCTGCTGCCAAGTTTACATTCTTCCTTGCAATACCCGTAATGTTCGGCGCAAGCCTTCTTAAGATCCTTAAGTATGACGGCGGAGTAACCGGTCATGAGGTCGGACTTCTTCTGGTTGGAATGGTTACGGCATTCGGCGTCAGCCTTCTTATCATCAAGCAGCTCATGGCATTCATCAGAAAGCATACGTTCTCATGCTTTGGCTGGTACCGTATCGGCCTCGGAATCCTTGTTCTGATACTTGGAGCAGCAGGCGTTATCGGCGGCGGTACTCCGGCTTAAAATCCGATTGCCCAATATCTCTTTTATTTTTAATAAGTATATTAGCTTGTTTATGCTATAATTCACAATGAATTATTATGCGGACAGGAGATGTCTTTTTGCGCAAATATATCTACAACAGCCGTGATGTAGCGGCTTATTTCAAGTATTTCTCGGTTCCGAGCTATCTTGAAGTATCATATATGCAGTATATCTTCAATCTCGGCAGTAAGGTCCTGGCTGAGCCCCTTACGCGTGATTTTGAGACTTTTAAGAAGGAAGTCTACAGAGAACTCTACTTTCTGTGGGCTAACGGCTTTGAGAATGAGAAGGCTGATATTTCCAAGATGACCTCTGAAGGTGATCTGTCACTGATATGTGATCAGGAGTGTATCTGCCTTGAGTCCTATATGAAGCTTATATGCCTTCATTTGATCTTTTCGAGCAATCTGCCGTATATCACTCTGAACTTTACAGGTCTTATGACTCAGCTCGGCATTAAGTGCGACGTGGCTCTTTATGAGGCCAACTGCAAGACTGTATGTGACTCTCTGCAGCTTGAAGTCTTTGATTCCTTCGGAAAGCCCTTTGACTTATCGCTCGGCATTCCGGATGAGCTCTTAAGAGTCTCATTGAGCGCTGAGTTTAAGCAGGGACTTGATTCCAGAAATTTCAAGGATGCTTTAAGATCCGAGCAGATGAACTGGCTTATGGATCTTAAGGATAAATCCTTTAAACTCTTCGGTTCCATTCAGCCGCGTAAGAAAACAACAAGGAGCCGCACTTCCGGCTCTTCCAATAAGAACTACAGAAATTCGGGTAATAACGTAGTTCACAATCAGGCGCAGCCTAAGGGCACGCCCAAGACTAACAGATAACCACTTGGAGGTTAAGTGATGGACAAGGTATACAAGCTTGGTCTTGATATCGGATCTACAACGATCAAAGTCGTTCTTCTGGACGGCGAGAAGATAATCCACAGCGATTATCAGAGACACCATTCGGATGTTTCAGGCCTTTTAAATGAGCTTTTTGAAGATCTGAACAAGAAGTTCCCCGGAATCGACGTTGATGTCGTAATCACGGGTTCAGGCGGACTTTCGGTAGCTAACTGGCTCGGCTTTAAGTTCACGCAGGAAGTCATGGCTGAGACACAGGCTATCAAGACATATCATCCTGAGACTGACGTAATCATCGAGCTCGGCGGTGAGGACGCCAAGATAACATATATGCATCCTGTCCTTGAACAGCGTATGAATGGTACATGCGCAGGCGGTACAGGCTCATTCATTGACCAGATGGCATCGCTCCTTCAGACCGATGCTGACGGCCTCAATAACTTTGCGAAAGATTACAGATCGCTTTATACGATCGCTTCACGCTGCGGCGTTTTCGCTAAATCCGACTTACAGCCCCTTATCAATGAAGGCGCTGCAAAAGAAGACCTTGCCGCATCTATCTACCAGTCTGTTGTTAACCAGACTATCTCCGGTCTTGCTTGCGGCAGACCTATCAAGGGCAATGTCACTTTCTTAGGCGGTCCTTTATTCTTCAATTCTGAGCTCAGGAATGCTTTCGAACGCACATTGGAAGGCAAGGTAGATTCATTCTGGATGCCTGAAGAGGCGCAGATCTACGTTGCTTTAGGCGCAGCACTTTCTGCTGACGGCAAGAATCCCGTCAACCTTTCCGACCTGCTCGTAAAGCTCAAGAACAGGGAAGGCTTCGTTCCGGACATCATCAGGATCGATCCTATCTTCAAGAGCAAGGAAGATAAGAAAGCCTTCGATGACCGTCATATGAAGGACCAGATTCCTGTACTGAACATCAAGGACCAGACCGGTGCTTTGTTCCTTGGTGTTGACGCCGGATCCACAACGACAAAGGCTGTTGTCATTAACAGAAAGGGCGACCTTGTTTACACATATTATGCAAGCAACAAGGGCAATCCTGTAATGAGCGCCGTTGCTATCATGAAGGATATCTACTCTAAGATGCCGGACGACTGTTATATCGCTCATTCCTGCGTTACAGGTTACGGCGAGAACATCATCAAGGCCGCGCTGAACATCGACGAAGGCGAGATCGAGACGATGGCTCACTTCCAGTCTGCCAAGTTCTTCTGCCCGGACGTTGATTTCATCATCGATATCGGCGGTCAGGACATGAAGTGCATGAAGATAAGGAACGGCGTTATCGATTCCATCATGCTCAACGAGGCATGTTCATCAGGCTGCGGTTCGTTTATCCAGACTTTTGCGCAGACTTTGGGCCTTACGACACCCGAATTTGCTGAAGCAGCTCTGTCTTCCACAAAGCCTGTCGATCTCGGTACCCGCTGTACCGTATTCATGAACTCAAAGGTTAAGCAGGCTCAGAAGGAAGGCGCTTCCGTCGGAGATATCTCTGCAGGCCTTTCATATTCCGTTGTCAGAAATGCACTCTATAAAGTAATCAAGATCCGTGATACAGAGCAGCTCGGCAAGAACATCGTCGTTCAGGGCGGTACATTCCTTAACGATGCTATTCTCCGTTGCTTTGAACTCGTATCCGGAAGAGACGTTATCAGACCTAATGTTGCAGGCCTGATGGGTGCTTTCGGTGCTGCTCTCATAGCAAGGAAAAGAGGTCACGAAGACGGAAGATCCCATGTCCTCGGCAAGGATGAACTTGATTCTTTCAAGATGGAGACTGAGAATACTCAGTGCCAGGGCTGTACGAATCATTGCCGCCTTACGATCGCGACTTTCTCTAACGGTACGAAGTTCGTATCAGGCAACCGCTGCGAGAGAGGCGAGGATCTGGCGCTCGACAGGGAGCCTGCAAGCGATAAGAAGAAACTCCCTAATCTTTTCGATTATAAGTATTCAAGAACATTCAGCTACTATAAGCCGTTAAAGCTTGAGGATGCTCCGAGAGGCGAGATCGGAATCCCCCGTGTACTTAACCAGTATGAGAATTATCCTTTCTGGTTCACGGTACTTACAAAGCTCGGCTTCAGAGTCCTCATTTCCGCAAGATCTTCACATAAGATCTATGAAGGCGGCATGGAGACTATCCCTTCAGAGTCTGTATGCTATCCCGCAAAGCTTGCGCACGGTCATATCGAGAATCTCATTGACCGCGGCATTACGACGATCTTCTATCCCGATGTTCCTTACGAGAATATCGAGAAC
Organism: Oscillospiraceae bacterium; assembly: GCA_902764825.1. Classification (GTDB taxonomy): domain Bacteria; phylum Bacillota; class Clostridia; order Saccharofermentanales; family Saccharofermentanaceae; genus Saccharofermentans. Next base: position 70,759 of record CACWXL010000001.1, on the reverse strand, counting down.
CAGAATTCAAATAATCACTACAATTGTCCTATCGTATGTTCTTATCCTGAAGTTATCAGGAATAATGTTGAGAACCTTCTCGAAAAGAACATCAGATATTTAAATCCTTTCATGCCGCTCGACAACCTGGATAACGTTGCGCTCCATCTTACCGAATGCTTCGATTATCTCGGTGTTTCCGCTGAGGAAGCAAAGCAGGCTGTACAGGCAGGTGCAGAGGAATACTACAAGTACAAGGAAGACATCAGAAATAAGGGTCAGGAGATCCTTAAGGAGATGGAGGAAAAGGGTCTTAAGGGAATCGTTCTTGCCGGAAGACCTTACCATTGCGATCCTGAGATCAACCACGGTATCCCTCAGATGATCAATTCACTTGGTCTTGCAGTACTTACGGAGGACTCAGTTGCTAAGCCCGGCGTATTGAAGCGTCCTATCAGAGTCATCGACCAGTGGATGTATCATACGAGACTTTATGAAGCAGCTGCATTTGTCATTACCAGACCTGACCTGGAGCTCGTTCAGCTTACGAGCTTCGGATGCGGTCTTGATGCCGTAACATCTGATCAGGTTCAGGAGATCCTTGAGACTTCAGGTAAGCTCTATACGCTCCTTAAGATAGACGAAGTAAGCAATCTCGGCGCAGCAAGGATCAGAATGAGATCTCTTGTTGTTGCAATGAACGAGCGTCAGGAGCTTATCGATAAGGGCGAGGCAAGAGTGTTCGTTCCTGAAGAAAATGACAGTGCGCCTTATACTTTGCAGCGTGTTGAATTCACTAAGGAACACAAGAAGAATCATACTATCCTGGCACCTCAGATGGCGCCTATCCAGTTCGAGCTCGTTGAGTCCGTATTCCATAAGCACGGCTATAAGTTAAAGCTCTTAAAGCAGGCAACAAGAGAAGACATCGAATGCGGTCTTAAGTTCGTAAATAATGACGCATGCTTCCCGACGATAATCGTTATCGGTCAGATGATCAACGCGATCTTAAAGGGCGAGATCGATCCTGATAATACGACTCTTGCAATTACGCAGACAGGCGGCGGATGCCGTGCTACGAACTACGTTGCATTCCTTCGTAAAGCATTGAAGGAAGCAGGATATCCGCAGATCCCCGTTATAACGATCTCTGCACAGAGATTCGAAAAGAATGAGGGCTTTGAATATACTGTTTCTTTCGCGCTCGATGCTATCAAGGCACTATGTGCAGGCGATATGCTCTCCACATTGCTCTTGAGAGTAAGACCTTACGAGAAGGTCCCGGGTTCTGCCAATGCTCTTTATTCCTACATAAACAGGATCGGCAGAAAGCTCTTTAATCCTAAGAATCTCAGTGACGATCTTACCGAGAGATATGATGTCATGATGCCTAACAGCTACTTCTCCAGGTCCATCGAGGAGAAGAAGGAGATATTGGAGTGCTTATCTCAGATCGGCGTTGATTTTGATAATCCTCCGGTCATCACGAAGTATAAGGAATTCGTCAAGTTCGCAGTATCGAAGTTTGATGCTCTTCCTTTGGCAGATATCCCCAGAAAGCCCCGTGTCGGACTTGTAGGTGAGATCTTGGTCAAGTTCCAGCCTGATGCAAATAATAACGCGATAGATGTTATCGAAGCAGAAGGCTGTGAGGCAGTATTGCCCGGTGTTTTGGATTTCTTCCTTTACTGCGCTTATAACCCCGTATGGCAGGCACAGAATCTCGGCAAGAGCAAGAAGACCGGCTATATCATGAAGACAGCGATCAAATTCCTTGAGTCTTTAAGAAAGCCTATCAATAAGGAATTTGCGAAGACCAATGGCAAGTTCATGCTTACCGAGAGGATCCAGGAACTCGCAGAAAAGTCTTCCACTGTATTAAGCTGCGGCAACTCCTGCGGTGAAGGCTGGTTTCTTACTGCAGAGATGATCGAGCTTATCCAGGACGGCGTTCCGAACATTATCTGCGCCCAGCCTTTCGCATGCCTTCCTAACCATGTAACGGGCAAGGGCATGATAAAGGAATTGAGAAGACAGTATCCCAAGTCAAATATCGTTCCGATCGACTACGATCCGGGCGCATCAGAAGCTAACCAGCTTAACCGTATCAAGCTCATGATCAGCACTGCACGTGCAGTAAGAGAGCAGGAAATCGAAGAAGAGATGAAAGCTAAAGAGGGTTAAAGATGAGTACACTCCTTCTTGTTGACGGCAACTCCATAATCAACAGAGCTTACTATGCCGTAATAGGCAGAGCGCCGATGACAGCGCCTGACGGAACTCCGACAGGTGCCGTAAACGGTTTCTTTAATTCCGTTCTGGGCGTCATGAAGGAATATAACCCTGATTATATGTGTGTTCTTTTCGACAGGAGAGAACCGACATTCAGGCATAAGATGAGCACTGAATATAAGGCTAACCGCAAAGGCATGCCTGATGATCTGGCTGCCCAGATGCCTGTTGTTAAGAATATGCTCGACCTTTACGGAATCAAGCGTATGGAGCTTGCAGGATATGAAGCTGACGACCTTATAGGTACTCTGTCTAAACAGGGCGAAGAGCAGGGAATGGATGTCTACATATTCTCAGGTGACCACGATGATTTCCAACTCATCTCCGATAAGGTTTCCGTTATCATGCCTCAGTCGGGCAAGGGAAAAGAGCCCAGAGTCTTATTTGACCGCAAGATGTTCGAAGAGACATATGGCGTAAAGCCTGAAGTGTTCGTTCAGGTTAAGGCTCTCATGGGCGACAATTCCGATAACATCAAGGGCGTTGAGAAAGTAGGAGAGAAGACTGCGTTTAAGCTTATTGCAGACTACGGTTCCTGTGAGGAAGTATTCAATAACGCAGATAAATTATCTCCTTCATTAGGCGAGAGGATAAAGAATTCCAAAGAACTTTTGGATCTCAATATCAAGCTCTGCACGATCGACCGCGGATCGCCCGTTGAAGAAGGTGCAAAGGACTGCGTTTATCCTTCAAATACCAGGGATTTCCCGGCGCTTTCCGGCGTTCTTAACCGACTTGCTTTAAGGTCTTTGATCAAGAAGCTCGATCTTGAAGATGTTAAGCCTGCAAGTTTTGAGACAACTGAAGAAGTTGATGATTTTACTTCAGGCATATCTGGAGAAGTCGAAAAGACTTTGAAGTCCGGACTTAACATCAGATATGAAGTTCCTTCTTCGATTGATACTTCCAATCTCAATCTCGGTATCGATTTCGTTGATATCCCGTCAGGCAATAAGGTCATCCTTCTTGACTGGAGCTCAAAGACTTTCTATGTGACAGATCCTGAGGATTTCTCAAAGATATCTACAGGCAAAAATATCATGCCGGTATCTTATGAGTACAAAGACAGGTCAAAGATCATAAAGGAACCGTTGCCTTTTGTTGATTCGGTTTTCGATTGCGAGATAGCCGGATATGTCCTTAATATCCTTTCCGGAAAGCCTGATCTTCAGAGATTATATGAGAGCGTCCTTAAGGCCGCTTATCCCGTTGAAGACAAGAAGGGTCCTGTTAAGCAGCTTTCATTATTTGATGAGATAACCGAAGATGACGGCTCATCAAAGATCGAAGAGACTGCATCAAAGCTTTTGACCGTTACAGCGATCGCGAAAGTATTATCCCGTGACATCGAAAAGGATAAGGAGCTGAAGAGCCTTCTTTACGATATCGAATTCCCGCTTGTAATAACTCTTGATAAGATCGAGAGAAACGGAATGCACGTATCAGGTGAGAGGCTTTCAGAACTTCACAGTGAATATACAAAGCGCCTGGAAGATATCAGCGCCAGGGTTTTCGATGCATGCGGAACGGAATTTAATATCGGTTCTCCCAAGCAGCTTGCAGAGATACTGTTCGGCGAGAAGCATCTTAATCTGCCTTCCGGAAAGAAAGGCAAGAGCGGCGATTTCTCGACAGGTATAGATGAGCTTAAGAGATTAAGACCATATTTCCCTGAGATCGATTACATCATCGAATACAGAGAGCTCTCAAAGCTCGATTCCACATATGCCGTAGGCCTTGCACGCGCAATAAAGAGCGACTCCAGGATCCATACGACATTTACTCAGGCAATGACAAATACCGGCAGATTATCTTCGACAGAACCTAATCTCCAGAATATTCCTGTCAGGACCGAAGAAGGCTCCAGACTCCGCGAAGCTTTTACGGCGGAAGAAGGTAAGATCCTGGTCGATGCAGACTATTCACAGATCGAATTAAGGCTCCTTGCTGCGTTGAGCGGCGATGAGGTCATGTGTTCTGCGTTCCTTGACGGTGAAGACATCCATAAGAGAACTGCTGCAAAGGTATATGGCGTAACTGAAGATATGGTTACCCATAAGATGAGAGCTACGGCCAAGACCGTTAACTTCAGCATCATCTACGGTATCTCCGATTACGGCCTTGCCACAGATCTCGGTATCAGTTACAAGGAAGCATCAGATCTCATTAAGGAATACAACAACCAGTTCCCGGGCGTTACGTCCTATCTCGAATCTTTGCGCCATTCAGGCGAAGAAAAGGGATATGCGGTAACGATGTATGGCCGTAAGAGGATCCTTAACGAATTAAAGAGCCAGAACAGGAACATTAAGAACTTCGGATACAGGGCAGCTATGAATACTCCTATTCAGGGCACTGCCGCAGACATAATCAAGATCGCTATGAACCGTGTATCAAAGGCATTAGCTGAGCGTCTGCCTTCAGCAAAGCTCGTAATGCAGGTGCACGACGAACTCATTTGCGAATGCGATATTGAAGATAAGGACATTTGCGCATCCATTCTTAAGGAAGAAATGGAGAAAGCGGCATCTTTGAGCGTTCCGCTTCTTGCAGAGGTCGGCTTCGGAAAGGATTGGCTGGAAGCTAAATAATGTTTGTATTAGGTATTACAGGCGGTATTGGAAGCGGGAAGAGCACTGTAAGTTCATTGCTTGCGGAAAGAGGCCTTTTGGTCCTTGATGCCGATGAGATCTCCAGGAGCGTAACAGGTCCCATGGGCCGTGCTATGCCTGAGATCGCTGAGACTTTCGGAAAGAAAGTAGTTGCGGCCAACGGTGCATTGAACCGCCGTGTCATGTCCGATATCGCATTCGGTGACAAGAAGAAACTCGATGACTTGAGCACTATCATTCACCGTCATGTTTTCGAGCAGATCGAAGAGACATTAAATAAAGAGAAGGAGAAGGGCACCAAGTGTGTAGTCCTTGATGTTCCGATCCCGGTAAATAAGTTCCGCGAACTCTGCAATCAGATCTGGGTCGTAACATGCGATAAGGATGTCAGGCTTGCAAGACTTTCAAAGCGCGGAATGGATAAGGAAGAAGCAGAAAGAAGGATCGCTGTTCAGATGACTGATGATGAGTACTGTGAACTTGGCGATCACTCTATAGATAACTCCTGGGATCTTGATGATCTTAAGGACAAGGTCGAAGTCTTGATCCGTGAGCAGCTCTATGAGAGAGGTATCAGGATATGAACATTTCAGCAGTAATTACGGCTGTTATATTTTTGGTCGTATCCGTAGCTGCACTGGTGTTTTTGTTTGTCGGCAATCTGCCTTTCTGCAGGGGAAAATACAGGAACTTTTACAGGGCGTGCTGCGGCGTTTATATAAGCGGCGTTGCGCTCGTGTTCGTATTCACGCTGATTATGAAAGGTCTTCCGGTAGCATATGTTCTCATATCGGATATTACCGTAACTGTCGTCTTCTGTTTGACCGTAGGTCTTATCTATTTCATGACAAGATCTATAGTTGAAACAGCTTCAAAGGCTGAGAATAAAGATGGGAAAGAAGATAAAGAGTGAGAAAAAAGGCATAAGGAAGGTAATCCTTAAGATCTTCCTTTTTCTCGTTATACTGGGACTTGCAGGTGTTGCTGTCTTAGGCGGTATCAATATCTTCATGCTGACTGATACCAAGTCTGACGTCTATACTCTGGATGCCTTTGAATCAGGTGAAGCATCTTCAGCATCGCATTATCAGGCCGTTATCGTATTAGGCTGTGCCATTTGGGGCAATGCACCCAGCCCGATGCTCGCTGACAGACTCCGTACTGCCGCAAGAGTGTACAAAACCGGTTGCTGTGATTATGTCCTTGTCACGGGAGACAGCGCCGAGCCTGAAAGGTACGATGAGACCGGAGTCATGGCCGAATTCCTTGTAAATGAAGGTGTGCCTAAGGAAAAGATCTTCTGTGATACTCTGGGGCTTTCTACATATGAATCCATGAACAGGGCGTTAAATGTATATCACATCGATTCGGCTGTCGTCGTGACTACCGGATTCCATGTTCCCAGGTCAGTTTACGATGCTCATTCATTCGGCATCAAAGCTGTCGGCGTTGAAGCGATCAATTCAGGATATGTAATAAAGCCATATAATTATTTCAGGGAATTTGTTGCGCGCGGCAAGGATCTGGTATTTACTATAATTAAACCCGAAAGCGATTTTATAGGTTCGGTTCTATGACTGCTAACAATACAAAGAGACTTCCATCTTATATCGGCGGAATATTTGCCATAATCGCCGGATTCTTCTTTATTACCATGCCTGAGATCTCCTCTGGCGTAATCGGTATTCTTTTTGGCGTTGTCCTTTTTGTTGCAGGATTATCCGAAGTTATAGGTTACATTATCTCCATCAAACAGTTCAGGGAAGAGAACTACGGCAAAGCCGCCGGAGCTGAGATCGTTCTCGTATATTCTGTTATTCTCATAGCGCTGGGACTTTTCTTTATCATAAGGCACGAGATCGTTCTTCAGCTTCTGTCGACGATCGTCGGCATATTCTTCCTGATAGACGGCGTAGTTAAGCTCAGGCAGGAGATCTTTTTGTTTACTAAGAAGGATATCTACAGCTGGGTATTGCTCATAATGGCTTTGTCATTGATCGCCGGCGGTATCATCCTTCTGGCTAATGCATTATACGGAACGAGGAACATTATCGTCTTCTCCGGATGTGCATTTATCGTAAGCGGCCTGGAGACTTGTATTTTCGATGCCGCGAAAAGGAAAGACATCAAAACAAAAACCCGCAAAGATTAAATCTTACGCGGGTTTTATTATTGCAATCTGTTAATGACGTTTTATCAGACGTTGAATCTGAATACTACTACGTCGCCGTCCTTCATTACGTATTCCTTGCCTTCAGATCTTACAAGACCCTTTTCCTTGGCAGCATTATAAGTTCCGTTAGCGATGAGATCATCGTAAGCTACGACTTCTGCTCTGATGAATCCTCTTTCGAAGTCTGAATGTATCTTGCCGGCAGCCTGAGGTGCCTTTGTTCCTTGCTTGATCGTCCAAGCGCGGACTTCCTTCGGACCTGCAGTAAGGAAAGAGATAAGGCCCAGAAGGGAATAGGAGGCGTTGATCATCTTATCAAGACCTGCGCTCTCAATACCGAGATCTTCCAGGAACATCTCGCGGTCCTCAGGAGAGAGCTCGCCTAATTCCTCTTCGATCTTTGCAGAGATTACGACAACGCCGGAACCTTCTTTTGCAGCGATCTCCTTTACAACATTTACATAAGGAATATCGTCCTTCTTGATATCATCTTCGGAGATGTTTGCGCAGTAGAGTACAGGCTTCATCGAGATAAGCTGAAGATCCTTTGTGTATTCCTGTTCGTCTTCTTCGAAAGTAAGTGTTCTTGCAGACTTTCCTTCAGCAAGGCAGTCATAGATCCTCTCATATACTGCAAGTTCTTTAGCAAAAGCCTTGTCGCCGCCTTTCATCATCTTCTTGGTTCGGTCGATGCGCTTCTCCATGATCTCAAGGTCAGAAAGTATGAGCTCAACATCTATAGTAGCGATGTCGCCTGCGGGATCAGCATGGCCGTTTACGTGGATAACGTCAGGATCGTCGAAGCATCTTACAACATGTACGATGGCATCGCACTCTCTGATATTGGATAAGAACTTGTTGCCCAGGCCTTCGCCTTTGGATGCGCCTGCAACAAGTCCTGCAATGTCAACGAATTCGACAACAGCAGGTGTGTATTTCTCAGGATTGTAGATCTCAGCGAGCTTATCTAATCTCTTATCAGGTACAGAGACAACGCCGACATTAGGTTCGATAGTGCAGAAAGGGTAATTTGCTGATTCTGCTCCGGCTCTTGTAATAGCGTTGAAAAGCGTGCTCTTACCGACATTAGGAAGTCCTACGATACCAAGCTTCATATATATACCTCTTAAAATCTTATTTTGCCTCATAATTGTAGCACATTCACATCATAATACTTTGTAGGTTGTTTGTCGGTATTTGTATTGCAGTTGTCGGCTCTTTTGTAGGTTTTTGTAAGAAAAGGTTCACTTTTGCTTGTTTTTGTCGCAAACCTTGCAGGTTTTAAGCCTCTTTCTTGCGATGTTTTTGTACTGATAATGCGTTCTCGAAAAAGGTATTCTGCAAATAAAGGAGGGTACCTTTATGCCTTCGAAAACTAATGTCGTACACATATATTCCTGTTTTACTACCGGCTCGGAATCAACTTTATCACTTATAGAAGTTTCCATATCACCGGGCATTCCGACATTCTCGGTGATCGGACTTTGTGATTCGTCGATCAGGGAAGCACAGGGAAGGATCAGGTCAGCATTTAAATCAGCAGGTTTTAATATGCCTAAAGGTCACATTACCATTGGCATCAGTCCTGCGTATATGAGGAAAGCCGGTTCCGGGTTTGATCTTCCGATGGCGATGGGGATCCTTTTTTGTTCAGGACAGTTATATCTTCCTCCGAACAGCAAGATATACGCAGAAGGCGAACTCTCTCTCGGCGGCGATGTGATCGGGACTCCCGGCTCCTGTTTGAGGCTTAAGACTGTCCGCGACATGGATTTTGATTATAAGATCATTCCTTCAGGTGAAGCTGCAAGTGCCGGAATATCGCGCTTTACGGGTCAGACTGTAAGCAGCCTTTCAGATCTTGCTGGATTATTTGAAGGCGGATCTTATAAAGAAAATGTTTTCGAATTTATAAGACAGAATAGCGATAACGATTATATCGATATCTCAAATCTCAAAGGCCAGGAGAAGGCAAAAAGGGCTTTGCTTATTAGTGCTGCCGGCTTTCATAACCTTTTGCTCATGGGAAGTCCCGGCTGCGGCAAGACACTTGCAGGAAAGATGCTTGCCGGAATCCTTCCGGAACTGTCACCTGAAGAGATGTCTGATGTCTATGCGATAACAGAGCTCCTGGAAGGCGAGAAAGCTGAGCTTTGCTGCGATAGACCGGTAAGACTCATCGGTCCGAATATCACGGTCGGAAAGCTCGTAGGCAATTCGGCAAGTCTTACACCAGGTGAACTGGCCCTTGCAAATCACGGCATACTGTTTGCTGATGAATTGCCATTATACAGTTCAGAAGTGCTGGATTTCCTAAGAAAGCCGTTGGAAGAGCGCAAGGTCAATCTGATTAGACGCGGGCAGTTATATTCTTTTGATGCCAACTTCATATTCCTGGGCACCGGTAATCCTTGTAAATGCGGACTCCTTTATGAGAAAGGAGACAGATGCAGATGTACGGCAAATGAGATAAGCCGATATATGTCCAGGATCACAGGACCGTTTCTTGAGAGGATCGACCTTATCAGTGAGATGAGATCCGTATCAGGCAAGGATATGACCTATATCTGCGTAAACGATAAGGAATGTGAGAGCCCTTATTACAAAGAGACAGTTCAAAGATGCTGGGATATTGCGCACCGGCGTTACAGAGCAGATTGCCTTAACGGTACTTTCCCTGATGCCGATATCAAGGATATTTTGAGGGTGCCCGAGAAAGTGCTTAAGTACGCGGGAGACACTTGTGACAAAGGATTTTTCTCTGCCAGGGGATTTACCAGGATCTTAAGAGTGGCAAGAACGATTGCCGATATAAAAGGTGCGGAAGATATCTCGGAAGATGATATTGCAGAAGCGGTTCAATACAGAAAGAGAGGTTTCTGATATGGGTTATATAGACTGTCTTAACACTCGACAGGATCTTTTCTATTCAGCGGTAATGCTCAATACGGATATCAATTACAGGACTTTTCGAGACCTTATAGACAATAAAGCAATCCGGACATACAGGGAAATTTCTGACAGGGATATCTTAAATCTGATCGCTAAAGGCGAGATCAAACTAAGGAATGATACGGTTCATAAGATAAAGAAGCTCCTTGATTCATACGGTGATATCGAAAAGATCGTAGGAAAATACAATAAGATCGCTTCAGAATATGATATTGGCGTCCATTCATCTCTGGATGACGATTATCCGTATAACTGGAAAGTTCAAAGCGGAATGCCGCAGGTGTTTTATACCATCGGAAACCTGAGACTGATCGAACAGATGACTTATCAGGGCGCAGTTGCCGTTGTAGGTTCCAGGAATCCGAGTAAATATGCTCTTTATGCGACCGAACAGATATGCAGGGAGTTAGGAAATAAGGGGATAACGATAGTTTCCGGAATGGCCTCCGGAGTTGACAGGCAGGCGCATATCTCATCAGTCAATACCATGGGCGGTACGATCGCGGTGCTTGCAGGCGGTGTTGATAACATTTATCCGCCTGCAAATAAGGATATATACGATCTTATCAGAACTAGCGGTCTTTTGATCTCGGAGATGCCGCCGGGGCAGATGCCTCTCAGGCAGTATTTTCCTTCCCGCAACAGACTGATCGCAGGATTATCGGATTCGACTCTGATAATGGAAGCCGGGATTTGTTCAGGGACTCTTCATACGGCTTCTTTTGCCGCCAATCAGGGCAAAGAGGTCTTTGTGCTTCCGAATAATATCTACTACGAGAACGCCAAGGGCGGATTAAAGCTCCTTGAAGACGGAGGAAACGTCCTTCTTGGTCCGGAGTGCGTTATTGACAGCGTAACCAGGGCTTTGATGTTTAAAAGAGTGGGGATGGGGTGTCCTGCAGAACTCAAGTTTTCTGATGAAAAGGATGATTTCGCGGACAGTATTGATATCGAAGCGTTAAGAGAACTGTCAAGGACAAGACCCGAGACGCTGACAGACGATAATTGGAAGACTATAATTACAGACGCGCTTACTTTAAAGCCTCTTTGTGCGGATGAACTCTGTACCGTTACAATGCTTCCGTTTTATAAGATCTCGATACTTTTGACCGAGCTTGAGCTTAATGGGACAGTTTGCCGGGAGAAGGGTAAGTACTCGTTGACATTTGTATAATGATGATATATTTTTAATTAAAAATATAGAGGGGTACTTATGAGCAAGAAATTAGTCATTGTTGAGTCTCCTGCCAAGTCAAAGACCATTGGCAGATACCTTGGAAGCGATTATATCATTTCCGCATCTTTAGGCCATATAAGAGATCTTCCTTCCGGGAATCTCGGTGTTGATGTTAAGAATAACTTCAGACCTTTATACATAACCATGAAGGGAAAGGAGAAAGTGGTAAGAGACTTAAAGCTCTTAGCTGCCGATTGCGATGAGATACTCCTCGCAACGGACCCTGACCGCGAGGGTGAAGCTATTGCCTGGCATCTGGCAAAGGTCCTTAAGATCGATCCTGATTCAAAGTGCAGGATCACGTTTAATGAGATCACCAAGACCGCTGTTCAGGAAGCCATTAAGAATCCCAGGACCATCAATATGAATCTTGCCAATGCGCAGCAGGCAAGAAGGATCCTTGACAGATTGGTCGGATATGAATTAAGCCCGCTTCTCTGGAAGAAGATAAGAAAGGGCTTATCAGCAGGACGTGTTCAGTCCGTTGCAACCAAGATCGTTATGGACCGTGATGCCGAGATCGATGCATTTAAGCCTGAAGAATATTGGCTCATCAAGGCTCTTGTAACACCCGGAAAGAATTCTGATAAGTTCTTATTGAGTTACTATGGCATTGCTGACGGCGATAAGGTTAAGAAGGATGACCTCAAGTGTCTTGAGGATGCAAAGGAAGTATCAGATGCCGTTGGCAGCGGTCCGCTGGTCGTAGATTCAGTAAAGAAGGGCAAGAAGGAGAGAAATCCTTATCCTCCGTTTACCACATCTACTTTGCAGCAGGAAGCTTCGAAGAGGCTCGGCTTCTCATCCAAGAAGACAATGTCCATTGCCCAGCAGCTCTATGAAGGTGTTGAGATCGCAGGACAGGGCCAGACAGCTCTCGTATCCTATATCAGAACTGACTCTGTACGTATCTCCGAAGAAGCTGTTGCAGCTGCTGCAGAGCTTATCAAGCAGAGATTCGGTAAGGAATACTGTGCTCCTTATAAGAGACAGTACAAGAACAAGAATTCTGCACAGGATGCTCACGAAGCTATAAGGCCTACACATTTCGACCTTGATCCCAAAGACATCAGGTCTTCGCTTACAAACGACCAGTATAAGCTTTATCAGCTCATCTGGGACAGATTCCTTGCAACACAGATGGCTTCCTGCAAGCTTGATACTGTTACTTGCCAGGCTACATGCAACAACAGAGTATTCAGAGCAACAGGTGAGACTGTTACTTTCAAGGGCTTCCTCGTTCTTTATGATGACATCGCCGAAGATCAGAACAAGAGTGACGATTCTGACGGCAAGGCTATAATCCCGCCTCTTGAAGACGGCATGAAGCTTGAACTCTTAGATCTTAAGTCTTTGCAGAAGTTCACAACACCTCCGCCGCATTACACTGAAGCTACGCTTATCAAGGCTTTGGAAGAATACGGAATCGGAAGACCTTCCACATATGCGCCTACGATCTCTACGATCCTTGACCGTAAGTACATTGAGAAGAACGGAAGACTTCTCCAGATCACGGATCTCGGAAAGATCGTAACAAATATGCTCTCTGAGAACTTCAGCGAGATCGTCGACCTTTCATTTACGGCCGACATGGAGACAAAGCTCGATGAGGTTGAAGAAGGCAAGGAAGAGTGGGAAGAAGTGCTTAACAGCTTCTATCCTGAGTTTAATTCACAGATCAAAGCGGCTCAGGAATCTATCGACAAGATCACATTTGAGCCCGAGAAGACCGGTGAGGTCTGCCCGCAGTGCGGTGCCGAACTCGTTTATAAGGAAGGCAGATACGGTAAGTTCATTGCCTGCTCCAACTTCCCTGAGTGTAATTACACAAAGAACATCGTAGTCTACGCAAAGGGCGTATGCCCCAAGTGCGGTTCCGGACTTCTTGTTCATAAATCTAAGAAGTACAGAAATAAGTCATTCTATACATGTGATAAGCAGGGTTCTGATCCGAATTGTGATTTTATCTCCTGGGATCTTCCTATCGAAGGCAAGTTCTGTCCTGAATGCGGAAGTTACATGATCCTCAAGCATTTCGGCAAGAAGGCTTATCCCAGATGCTCTAACAAGGATTGTCCTACCAATGCCAGAAAGAGCAGAAAATCTTCAGATAAGAAGAATGAAGATGAAGAATGATGCTGTTGTTACTATAATCGGTGCAGGTTTGGCAGGTTCTGAGGCCGCCAATATCTGCGCGCGTGCAGGCGTACATGTAAAGCTTTATGAGATGAAGCCTGTTAAATACAGCCCTGCCCATCATTCGGAGAATTTCGCTGAGCTTGTATGCAGTAATTCATTAAGGGCTGCTGCAAGAGAGAATGCGATAGGACTTCTTAAAGAAGAGCTGAGGCATTTAGGCTCTCTTATCATGGAAGCAGCTGATAAGAGCGCTATCCCTGCAGGCGGTGCTCTTGCTGTGGACAGAGATGAATTCTCCGGATATATAACTGAATCAATAAGGAATAATCCGCTTATCGAAGTCATTCCCGGAGAAGTAACGAAGATACCTGAAGAAGGGATCGTTATAGTTGCTACAGGTCCTCTTACCGAAGGTGAACTTTTCGAAGACATATTACGTGTAACGGGAGATACGTCAGGCCTTCATTTCTTTGACAGTGCAGCGCCTATCGTAACCGGAGATTCGATCGATATGACCAAAGCTTTCAGGGCTTCAAGATACGGCAAGGGCGGAGACGATTACATCAACTGTCCTATGACCAAAGAGCAGTACCTTGCATTCAGGGAAGAACTCGTAAATGCCGAGAGGGCAGAGGTCAAGAACTTTGACAGAGAGATCGTTTTCGAAGGATGTATGCCTATAGAGGTTATGGCGCAAAGAGGCGTTGATACCATGAGATTCGGACCTTTGAAGGGTGTAGGACTAATAGATCCAGCCACCGGCAAGGAACCATATGCAAATCTCCAGTTAAGACAGGATGACAGGGCTAAGACGATGTATAACCTTGTCGGGTTCCAGACAAGACTTAAGTGGCCTGAACAAAAGCGTGTATTTGGAATGATACCCGGTCTTGAGAATGCTGAATACACAAGATACGGTGTTATGCACCGCAATACGTTCCTTAATTCGCCTTTGTATCTTTCTTCGCATTACAGCCTGAGAGCTAAGCCTGACATATTCTTTGCAGGACAGATAACGGGTGTTGAAGGTTATATCGAATCCACTGCATCCGGCTTCATGGCAGGTTTCTATGCTGCTCAGAGAGTACTTGGTATCGAGCCTTCATACGAACCGGATGCCTGCACGGTAATAGGTTCTATGGCTCTTTATGTCTCAGATCCTCATATAAAGAAGTTCCAGCCAATGAATGCTAACTTCGGTATCGTAAGCCCCATCGAAGGCAGATTTAAGGGCAAGACAGCGAAAAAAGACAAGAATAATGCACTTGCCGACAGAGCTTTAGAACACCTTAAGGCTTTTGAGGATAGTGTTGGGAAATTAACCGAATAATGGCTCAGGATTTTAAAGAGAACAACAATATATCGGAAGAAAGAGCAAAAGGACCTTTTGCTCATTTCTTTATTTCAGGATGGAATCATTTAGTAAGGCTCATGGGAGTAAATGTTCTGTTCCTTCTGTTCAATATTCCTTCACTCGCAATAGCATTCGGATTTTCAATAGTCTTTATGCCGGGTATTGTATCCGCATTTAACTTGAATAAGTTCATCTCGATTACGGCCGATGCCGGGACAGAAGTGGTGTCATATCAGCTGTTATCACTGCTTATGGTGTTTTTCGTTATCTCGGTCACAGCAAGTCTTCTTATCTGCATAGGACCTTTCCAGACCGGTTTTGCACAGGTCTATAAGGACATCAGGAACGGAACTTCCGTATCTTTGTTCGGCAGTTTCAAGGTTGGCCTTAAGGAAAACTGGAAAAAGGCTTTGGTATCGATGTTCATCGGTATATTCTTATCAGCGGTCTTTATCCTTGCAGTAAGCTTCTATCTCAATATGAAGACGGATCTCGGCATCGTAATTGGTACTGTTTTCTGTGTGCTTTATGTTGCTTTTATCCTTGTCCAGAATTTTGCATATAACCTGATGGTAACGACCGATCTGAAACTCGGGCAGATATATAAGAACTCTCTTTTGTTCCTTCTTATCAGATTTGGTCATTGCCTGGCTCTTGGTATAGTTGTCATTCTTTTCTATATCCTGATCCCGTTTGTACTTTTGATGTCGGCATCTTATACGACTTTGGGGATCTTCATCTTCCTTTATTCGTTTCTTGTAATTGCCTGGGTTCAGTACGGCCTTTCTTACTATACCGGACGTCTTATCGAAAGATATGTGGCTGAAGACGAAGAGCCTTCCGAAGAAAACAGTGAAGAAACTTGATTAAATTGAGTTAGAATAGAATAGTAGTTCGGAAATAAGCTGTTTAAGAGGATAGGTTTAAGAACCGGCGATGTACGATTTTGATCTGCTGCCAGAAGATACATTGTTTGCTCTTTATGTTGCACTGGTGTTGTTTGCCATTGCATTTGTTTCATTTGCAGCTATAACGCTTTATACGCTTATCAAGACCTCGATCTATAACAAGAAGCATGAGGACAAGCTTAAGCTTACGCCAGATGTTGCTTATTTCCATGAACGCGGAAAGAGAGGCAACCAGGAAGACTCTGTCTACATCTCACCTCTGGATAAGATAGAAGAATCCGGACTTGTAGCAGCGTGCTCCGACGGAATGGGCGGACTTTTAAACGGTGAAGTCGTATCTAAATATGTTACTGATTCTCTTGCAGAGAGTTTTCCTTTGAAGTTTGATGCCCAGGCTGAGAACGCGAAGATAATCTCCGGTATTTCCGACCGTGTATATGAGGACTTCCACTTAAGTGCCGGTGCGACACTGGTCATGGTTCATATATTTGATGATCTTCTGAATTTCTACAGTTTGGGCGACAGCAACATCATCCTTATCCGCAATAACCGCGCAACGCTTCTTAACAACAAGCAGAATTATGCCTCTGTAATGATCAAGAAGTTCTCCGAAGGCGGCATCGACACGGTTGATGCTTATAAGGATCCGAGAGCCAGGGGCCTTACTGATTTTGTCGGCAACTTCAAATGCAATGTCCAGATGACGTCAAGGCCTATGAAGCTTCGTGATAATGATATTATTATCGTAGGTTCCGACGGTGTTACTGATTCTATGCCTTTGAACCGTATCCTTAACCATATACATTCGGATCAGAACGCCACGGGGATCGCCAGGATGATCAAATACGGCGTTAAGTCCAGTAAGAATCCCAGACAGGATAATTACTCGGCAATAGTAATAAAGCTGCGCAGGAGCATAGTGTGATAGAGTATTACACATTTAAGCACAGGGGAGATGCCCTTGATTTTTCGGATGAAGTCTTCTTAAGACTTGTCCCTAATCTTACTGTCGCACTTTTCTTCGGAAGCAATCTTAAGATCGCGCCTAAGAGCCAGGCTCTCTTATTCTCTGAGATATTGAACAGTGAAGAGGGCGGCAAGAGCATAGAATACTTATCTTCTGTATTTGATGAGTGTCTTGATGAAGAGTCCGAATATCTTATCCTCCGCGTGCTTAAGAACGGCGTTGAGTGTTACAGAAGGGGCGGCGTTTTCGCGAAGATAATAAAGGACGGTCAGATACATGTTCTGCCAAACGGCTTCTTCGGCCTTAATGTAGGCGACAGCATTGTCTGTGCAACTTCCAATTTCTATAAGCACCTGACAGATGAAGGGATCCTTGCCGATGCCCTTGTATCTTCATCCTGCAATGAGTGGATGAATATGCTTATCAGAAGGATATCGGATCAGTGCCAGCTGAAGTGCGGAAATCTGTCCGCCGTAACGCTTAAGCTCAACGATTAGAGCGGTTAAGGTGACTCATTAACGAGAGTTTGACTATCCTTCTTGCAGATCTCTCGATGTCTTCTTTTGAGATCAAGCCCTTTTTGCAGGCCTTCATAATCTTCCAAGGAATATGAGGGAGCCCGGGCATTATTAGATCAGTTCCTGCTTTGCAGCAAAGTTCATCCAGACTCTCATGATGTCCTGTAGCGAACCAGTCGGTCATGACGATACCGTCAAATCCCCATTCATTACGAAGTATCTTTGTCTGAAGATCGTAGTTAAGGGCAGTGTAGATGCCGTTTATCTTATTGTAACTGCACATTACTGCCTCAGGATGAGCTGTCTCTATGGCGATCCTGAAAGCTCGAAGATAGATCTCACGAAGCGTTCTCTCGTCAAGATTGGAAGATGATACATTTCTTTTGGTCTCAAGATTGTTGGCCGCGAAATGTTTAATTGTCGGGTAACAGCCGTATTCTTCGTGAACGCCCCTGATAACGCGGCTAGCGATAATACCGGTAAGTACAGGGTCTTCTGAATAGTATTCGTAGTTCCTTCCGCACAAAGGATTTCTGTGGATATTTAATGCCGGAGCAAGCCAGAAGACTACACCGTATTCAAGCATTTCCTTAGCAACGGCATTTCCCAATAATCTGGCGTGGTAAACACTCCATGTCTGTGCAACTACGGTCTCAGAGGGCCAGGATGTGCAGTATTGATAGAACAATTCCTGTTCCTTGGTTTTATCTGAAGCAGCGCCAAGCTTTGAGATCTTATGTACATGTCTTAAAGCTTCAGGCAGAGTCGGAACAGCAAATAAATTGTGCCTGGGCTTAGCCGATATCTGAGTCAGGTTAAGTCCCTGAGGCCCGTCAGCCATAGGCATTGCGTCGATCCCTTTATGGAACAGCTTGGATGTTGTATATCCGACGGCTCCGAAAACCCTGTGCCTGAAGGGCCCGAGATAAGTTCTGCCGACCAGGAGTTTGCTCATATCTTTATGTGTGAGGCCTGATACGACCAGGTCTATTTCCGCGGTCTTCTCAAATTCAGGAACTGCATATTTATGTGTAATGCAGCTGATCTCAGAAGCCTTGATCTTGCAGTGCCTGATATCTGAGGGAATATCTCTTTCGCTTTTATCGTGAATGATGTAATCGATCTTACGGTCAGAAAGAGATATCGGATCGGTCTTCTCGGTAACGGCGTACTCATCAAGTTCAAGCACAAGTAACGGTGTGTCGTTCAGATAGACGAGATATTCACCCTTCTCCAGAATGAACCGGTGGTTGTCGTTGTCAAAAGCTGCAAAGTATTTAAGATCAAAACTGAGTGTAAGATAATCCTTTTTTCCGGGTTCCAAAAGCATTGTCTTGGAAAACGCGACAAGACTGCGTTTCTCTCTAATGATCCTGTTTTCAGGGCAGGATAAATAGAGCATAGAGACTTCTTTGCCTGCCATATTACCTGTATTGGTAACACGTACGTTAACGGAGATCTTCGTACCGCGGTTGGCACAATAATCTGCTTCAGTCTCAAAAGAGGTATAGCTTAATCCGTAACCGAACTTATATCTCGGCTTAATGCCTTTCTTATCGAACCATCTGTAACCGACAAAGATGCCCTCACGGTAGTCTTCCTGGTGCATTTCTGGGTTTCTTTCCGAGAAGGTATCAGAGGAAGGATAGTCTTCGTATTTATAGCCCCATGTGTCTGCAAGTCTTCCTGACGGATTGACTTTTCCTGTCAGGATATCTGCAAGAGCATTTCCCGATTCCATGCCGCCCTGCATAAGAAGGATGACAGCCGAGAAACTGATATCATCAAGAAATGAGAGGTCAATTACAGCTCCGACGTTAAGAACGAGGATCGTATCCTTATAGTTCTGCGTGATGGAACGCATGAGACTGATCTCATCTTCGGTAGCATAGTAATCACCGGGAATATCTTTTCTGTCAGCGCCTTCACCGGCCTGTCTTGCAAGAACATAAACTGCAACATCTGCGCCGGTGCTGTCATCTTTGGTAACCGGTCTTCCGGCTGGAAGATAGAACGGATTATCAGCCGCATAATCCATGTGCTGCATAAGAGGAACCCTGCGCATGGCTTTCTTTAAGTTCTTCTTATAAAGCGCAAGTTCTCTTTCATAGAGATCATCGTATTCATCGAGCCATGCTTCGCTGGTGATTTCGATATTTGCGTTCTTCAGGCCTTCTTCGATATTGACGTTGTATCTGGGGTTATTTTCGCCTGATCCCGTGCCTCCGAAAACCGTATGCCTTGCGCCTGCGCCATATAGAGCTGCCTTCTTTGCAGTAAGAGGGAGGACTCCGTTGTTTTCGAGAAGAACGATTCCTTCAGCACAGATCTCTCTGGCGAGATCACGGTGTTTGATCTCACGTTCTGTCAGAGAAGGATTATTCTGTGCATAGATCTCAGGCTTCATATCAACCTAATCTTTCGTAGAATTCTTTTCTGAAATCTCCTAATCTGTCTTCTGCAATTGCCTGGCGGATTCGTTCCATGAGCACGAGCAGGAAGTAGATGTTGTGATATGTGCAGAGTCTTAAGCCGAACATCTCGTTAGCCTTAATGAGATGTCTTACATAAGCTGCAGAGAAATTCGTGCATGCATAGCAGTTGCAGTCAGGATCCATGGGACCGAAGTCTTCAGCAAATTTCTTGTCTCGGATGATCTTCTTGCCGTAATCAGTAAGGATGGTTCCGTGCCTGCCCATTCTTGTGGGAAGGACACAGTCGAACATATCAACGCCTCTGCAGGAACCTTCGATGAGATAATCGGGGGTACCGACACCCATGAGATAACGAGGTTTATCCTCAGGCATGAGCGGTACAGTGCAGTCGATCATGTCTATAAAGAGATTCTTCGGTTCGCCGACAGAGATGCCTCCGATCGCAAATCCGGGAAGATCGAAAGATGTAATTGCTTCTGCGCTCTTTTTACGGAGATCAGGATACATCGATCCCTGGATGATTCCGAAAAGAGCCTGTTCGTCAGGTCTCTTATGAGCTTCGATGCAGCGCTCAAGCCATCTTGTGGTCCTTGCCTGGGATCTGTCAGCATAAGCGTGTTCGGAAGGGTAGGGACAGCATTCATCGAATGCCATGATGATATCAGCGCCCAGGTCGTTCTGAACCTGCATGGAGATCTCAGGCGTTAAGAACAGCTTTCTTCCGTCGATGTGTGAACTGAATTTAACGCCTTCTTCTTTTATATCCTTGGGCTTCGAAAGTGAGAACACCTGGAATCCGCCTGAGTCAGTAAGGATGGCACCGGGCCAGTTCATGAATTTATGAAGACCGCCGGCCTTTGCAACGATGTCACTTCCCGGTCTGAGCCAGAGGTGATAAGTATTTGAGAGCATGATGCCTGCGCCCATTCCGGATACTTCCTCAGGGCTCATTCCCTTAACGGAAGCCTGAGTTCCGACAGGCATGAAAGCCGGCGTCATGAATGTTCCGTGAGGTGTGTGTACCTTACCTAATCTGGCGCCTGTCTGAGCGCAAGTGTGGATGTGTTCGTACCATACCGGGAAGTTTGACATATCAGTTCTCCAAATCTGTAATGAACATAGCGTCACCGAAAGAGAAGAATCTGTATTCTTCCTCGACGGCATGTTTATATGCGTTTAATACGTTTTCTCTGCCTGCCAGAGCTGATACCAGCATTATCAAAGTTGATTCAGGCAGATGGAAGTTTGTGATAAGGGAATCCACGCACTTGAACTCATAACCCGGATAGATAAATATCTGGGTATATCCTGATGCAGGCATCATTTCAGGATCGTTAGAAGCCACAGTCTCAAGCGTTCTTGTAGATGTGGTGCCGACGGAGATTATCCTTCTGCCTTCGCTTCTTGCTTTGCGGATAATATCTGAAGCTTCCTTGGGGAAGTCATACCATTCGGAATGCATCTCATGCTCTTCGATAGTCTCAGCTTTTACCGGTCTGAAGGTGCCAAGTCCTACATGAAGCGTGAGTTCTGCGATCTCCACGCCCATATCCTTTAATTCTGCCAAAAGCTCTTTTGTGAAGTGAAGACCTGCCGTAGGAGCAGCCGCAGAGCCGGAATCCTTGGAATATACTGTCTGATAACGTTCAGGGTCGTCCAGCTTCTCGTGGATATAGGGCGGGAGGGGAATAGTACCGGCTTTATCAAGCACTTCTTCCCAAACACCTTTGAATTCGAATCTGATTATCCTGTTTCCGCTCTCAAGCACCTGTTCGCACTCTGCTTCAAGCTCGCCGGGAATGAAGGTCATTCTTTTGCCTTCTCTGACCTTCTTGCCGGGACGTGCTAAAGTCTCCCAGTGATCATCGTCGATCCTCTTTAAAAGAAGGAGTTCTACGGGGCTGTTTGTATCAGAACGGACGCCCAATAATCTGGCAGGAATGACTCTTGTGTTATTGATGACAAGAACATCACCTTTCCTTAGGTATTTCTTGATATCGGGAAAGTGACCGTCAATTACTTTGCCGGTCTTTTTGTCGAGTACCAGAAGACGTGATGCCAGACGGTCCTTTGTAGGTACCTGGGCAATGAGTCTTTCGGGCAGATCATAGTAAAAATCAGAAGTCTTCATATTCCATGCCTTATTAATAAAATATAACGACAGAAGTTTATCACAAAATACAAGAAAATGCGGATTGAGATACAGGTATTTGATATCGCGTATATCTTTAGTTTGCTAAAATCAATTTGACTTAAGTCTGACCTGATAAAAGGAGAATCCATATGAGAGCATTATTCATCGGCGGAACAGGCACCATCAGCAGCGCGATCACCAGAAGACTTGCAAAAGATCCTTCATGGGAATTATGGCTTATAAACCGCGGAAACAGGGCTGATACAGTTCCTGAGAATGTTCATCAGATCGTATGTGACATTAATGATGAAGAGACCGTAAAAAAGGCTCTGGAAGGCATGACTTTTGACTGTATAGGAGAATTCATCGGTTTTACGGTTGACCAGGTAGAGCGCGACTACAGGCTTTTCAAGGACATCACAAGGCAGTATATCTATATCAGTTCAGCATCAGCATACAACAAGCCTGCTGCAAGCCATATAATCACTGAGGGAACGGCACTTGCGAACCCTTATTGGGAATATTCCAGAAACAAGATCGCATGCGAGCAGTATCTTATGGAAAGATACAGGGAGGATAATTTCCCTGTTACTATCGTCAGACCCAGCCACACGTATGATGAGAGATCTATCCCTTTGGGCGTTCACGGCAAGAACGGTTCCTGGCAGGTCATTAAGCGCATGATGGACGGCAGGCCGGTTATCATCCACGGCGACGGCGAATCTTTGTGGCATCTTACCTTTAACGAAGATTTTGCAGTAGGCTACACAGCTCTCATGGGCAACCGTCATGCGATAGGCGAAGCTTTCCAGATTACAGGCGATGAAGTGCTTACCTGGAATCAGATCTATCAGACTATTGCTGATGCTTTGGGAGTTGAGCTTAAGGCATATCACGTATCTTCAGAGCTTCTTACCGCATTCGGACCTGAATACGATTTTGAAGGAAGTCTTACAGGTGACAAGGCCGTGTCGGTTTCTTTCGATAACTCGAAAATAAAGAGACTTGCACCGGATCTTAAGACAAACGTGCCTCTGCATAAAGGCGTCAGGATCGCTCTGAACTATATCCTGGACCATGAAGAGTGCAGGAAAGAGGATCCTGAGTTCGATAAATGGTGCGATAAGGTTATCGAGACACTCGAAAATGCAAAGGCTACATTTTAATTCTGACGATCTTTAACTATCAATTTGATAGGATTTTGTGCAAATTTCTGCTTTTTGTTGTAAAATGAGTTAGATTTTTCGAAGGGAGACAAATTATGTCCGAGATTCCTTATAAGATTTATTTATCCGAGAAAGAGATTCCTACAGCATGGTATAACGTTCGTGCTGATATGAAGAATAAGCCCGCGCCGCTTCTTAATCCCGGCACAGGCGAAGCTTTGAAGGCAGAAGACCTTTATCCGATCTTCTGTGAAGAGCTCTCAAAGCAGGAGATGAACGAGACTGACCAGTGGATTGATATCCCGGGTGAGATCGTTGATTTCTATAAGATGTACAGACCTTCACCTTTGGTAAGAGCATACTGCCTCGAGAAGGAACTCGATACACCTGCTCATATCTACTATAAGTTTGAAGGAAACAACACATCAGGTTCCCATAAGCTCAATTCAGCTATCGCTCAGGCATATTATGCCAAGAAGCAGGGCCTTAAGGGTGTTACTACTGAGACCGGTGCAGGCCAGTGGGGAACAGCTCTTTCAATGGCTACAGCTTATTTCGGACTTGACTGCCAGGTCTACATGGTTAAGGTATCTTACGAGCAGAAGCCTTTCAGACGTGAGGTCATGAGAACTTACGGCGCAAAGGTTACACCTTCTCCTTCAATGACAACAAATGTCGGCCGCAAGATCAATGAACAGTTCCCCGGAACTGACGGTTCATTGGGATGCGCTATTTCTGAGGCTGTTGAGGCAGCTACATCCCAGGAAGGCTACAGATATGTATTAGGCTCCGTTTTGAGCCAGGTATTGCTCCACCAGTCAGTAATCGGTCTTGAAACAAAGGCTGCACTTGATAAGTACGGCATCAAGGCTGATACGATCATCGGATGCGCAGGCGGCGGTTCGAACCTCGGCGGCTTGATCTCACCTTTCGTAGGCGAGATGCTCAGAGGCGAAGCAAACTATGACATCATTGCAGTTGAGCCTGCTTCATGTCCTTCTCTTACAAGAGGTTCTTATGTTTATGACTTCTGCGATACCGGCAGAGTATGCCCTCTTGCTAAGATGTACACATTGGGCAGCAACTTCATGCCTGCTCCTAACCATGCCGGCGGCTTAAGATATCACGGCATGAGCTCCATCGTATCCCAGCTCTATGACGACAAGCTCATCAGAGCCACATCTGTTAAGCAGACAGATGTATTTGCTGCTGCAGAGAAGTTTGCAAGGGTAGAGGGTATCCTTCCTGCTCCTGAGAGCTCACATGCTATCAAGGTCGCTATCGACGAAGCTCTCAAGTGCAAAGAGACAGGTGAGTCCAAGAATATCGTATTCGGTCTTACAGGTACCGGTTATTTCGATCTCGTTGCTTACCAGAAGTACAACGATGGAGTCATGGATGACTACATTCCTACTGACGAAGATATCGCTGCATCTCTTGCTCAGTGCCCTAAGCTCGGCTGATAAATATATTTAACTGATCTTACACAGGACCGCTTTTGATGGCGGTCCTGTTTGTTTTTCGAATAATGTTGAAAAATATGGCTTAAAAGTAATAAAATTGGTCTTAGCTTTATGGATTAAGGGAGAACATTCATGGCTGATTTCGATACAGATTGGAAGATTACGGGCTCACCGGATCCTGCTACACCGGATCCGCAGCCTCATCAGGTTCTGGCTCAGCCTCAGCCGCAGCAGAGCTATCAGGCTCCTGTTCAGCAGGCTTCTCAGACTGTGCCGGGCTTTGTACCGGCGCCGGTCCAGCAGCAGCCTGTAGCCCAGCCGCAGTTTATCGGATATAACGTAAACGGTCCTGTGTACCGCAATGCGAACGGTTTTGTCGCTCAGGCGCCCATTGTCGATCATACGGAAGAAAGGGAAGCGAACCTTTTGGAAATAGGGAAGATGATCAATCATTTTTCTCCTAAGGCCGATTTATATCAGGAATATGAGAAGTGCCAGAAGGATATCGATAAATATGCCAGGACAAGCGTTGCTCCTTTTGTATGGGGCATATTACTGATCCTTCACTGTTTTGTCAGTGCATTTATTGCTGCTACTTCCAAAGCCAAGAACAATATCCTAATCTATTCCTGCGTTGCAGCCGGATTTTTGCTCTTGGGAGCCGGTTCTTTAGCGCTGTATTTCATTAAGAAAAAGAGACATGAGAAGAAGCTTGAAGAGCTCCTGGCCAGGTTCGGCGAGCTTTCAAGCCAGCTTAAGATAATCTATAACGGATACAGCAGCTGTGTCCTGCCTTCTGAATATACTGATCCCAGGCTTTTATACCAGTTCCAGTCGATGATCTATCACGGAAGGGTATTCTCTATCGGAAGCGCGCTTAATACGCTTCTTGCCGTGCCCGGTGTATATCAGAGAGTAATAAATGCAAAGCAGAAGTTTGAGACCGAATCTTCAGAGATGCTTAACGGAACGGCTGCTTTCTTTAATGCTTATAAATACTTCCGCTTCAGGTAGCACTGTCATTATTCATCTTTGAGAGCTGGTCACGCCTCTTAACACAAGGGATAATGATCTCAAAGCAGGCACCGCCTGTTTCTTTGTTGTGCGCCTTAACGGTACCGCCGTGTTCTTCGGCAATAGCTAATGCCAGGGCAAGACCGATTCCGTGCTTACCGTCTGATCCTTTGGAGAATCGCTCGAAAAGATGATCAGCTACTTCAGGCGCAATACCAGGACCGTCATCTGAAATCTCGAAAACTACAGAATCTTCATTCTTGTCTTTGTAGCATCTTAAAGTAACCGCTGTCTTACAGTATCTTAAGCAGTTGGAGAAGATGTTCTCAAGGCATCTGATAAGATCATTCTCATTGCCGTAGATATAAGCATTCTTTATCTTGATATCGTTGATGATAGCCTTGTCTTCATGTATGAAGTTGCCTCTTACACGGTCGATTATGGTGTCACATATCTTTCTGGCATTGATCGTCTGCTTCTTGACTTCGTAGTTGCCGGATTTGCTCATATCCATCTTTGAGATCGAGAGGAGATTCTCGACAAGGCCTGATAATCGTCCTGTCTCATCGATAATGACGTCAATAGCGTTGTTTCTGTCCTCATCGCTCTCGAAAACACCGTATTTAAGGCCTTCCGCATATCCCTGGATGGACATCAGCGGCGTTCTCAATTCATGTGAAGCATTCTGGAAGAAGGTTTTCTGCTCGATATCAGCTTCTTCAAGTTTATAAGCCATCTGATTCATGACGTCACCCAATTCAGAAAGTTCTTTACTGACGATATGACCTTTGAGCGGCTTAAAGTCACTCTTGGCGATCCTTTTCGCGAACCTCGAGAGCCTCTGGGTAGAGAAGATAAGCGGATAGGTCATGACGATACTGAATACACCGGCAATGATGATAGCGAGCAAAGCAGCCTGGACAAGTGCCAGCGAGTTGGTAGCCATGAACGATGAATAGGATGCGGAGTTTACGTAGAAACAGAGATAGTAATTTGAGAACAATTCATCGATGTTGGTTTCTGTTTCGGGATCATAAGCCTGAACGTCAGATGCATTCGGATCATTCGGATCTGTTTCTTTGGGTGCATATTTGAAATTGAAGCCTACGGTCCTGTAATAGACTATGTTTCCGTCAAGATCCAATGTCTGAGTCTTGTTAAGGCTCTCGTAACCGCCTTCTTCAATGACCTTGCTTATGACTCTGATCGAAGTGTTGGTATAAGAGACCGAGTAGTATGCATTCGGCCATAATACCGTGAACTTTCCGGTCTTCTTATCGAAAGTGTAAAGAGCGATATTTGCCTGGTTGGAGAGGTTATCGGATGTGGCAATAGAATTCAGAAGATAAGCTCTGATGGTATCGTCGGTATTCTCCTCAGAACTGTCCAACTGAAGTGTGAATGCCTGGGTCAGGCCGATGGTTGATTCAACCGCTTTATCGAGACGGCTGTTGCACTGGTCGGCAATATAATCCTTGAAGATGGACTGGATATAGATGTTGATGATAAAAACGGCCAGAATGATAATAACGATCTCGACTGCATAAAAGTGCAGCGAGATCGGTATTCTTATAGCCGCTTTATTTCTGGATGGCTTTTTAGGTTTTAACCGTGCCTTATCAGGCTTTTCAGTCATTAGTCCTGATTGTCTCCGTCATCTTCATCTTCTGCTTCTTCGGTTGTTCTGTCCACGAGTCTGAAGCCGTAACCCCAGATAGTAGATATTTTAGCATCAGATTTAGATATTTTCTTCCTTAATCTTTTGACGGTGTCATCGGCAACTCTGGTCTCGACCTGAGTCTCATAACCCCAGATCTTGTCCAGCAATTCCGCTCTTGATACTGCTCTGTCCCTGTTTGAGATGAGATATGTTAAGAGCTGATATTCATTAGGTGTAAGCGGGAGGGGCTTACCCTGCATTGTTGTTTCCTTTGTCTTTCTGTTGATGATGATGTCAGCAAATTCATAAACTGCATCATTATCAGGCTTATCACCGGCTTTGCCCGTGATCTCTTCCTGTCTCTTAAGGATAGATTTAACTTTTGATACGAGCTTGATAGGGGAGAAAGGCTTTGTAAAATAGTCATCGCTGCCCATATCAAGTCCCTGGATATAGTCTGTGTCGCTGTCTTTTGCAGTGAGCATGATGATCGGAACATTGGATGTCTTGCGGATCTCCTTAAGGATAAAGAATCCGTCATGTCCGGGCATCATAACGTCTAATATGATGAGGTCTGCAGGTGAGTTTGAGAATACTTCGAAAAGCTTGTCACCCGTAGGGAATCCTGTTACGTGAAATCCTTCTCTTTCAAGGAATGTCTTAAGCAGATTTCTGATGTTATCGTCATCGTCGGCGATATAAATAAGTTTGTTCATTATTATCTCCATCTTCTCGTAATGAATTTTACCAATATATTTTATATGAAAAAGAATATCTATTACCTTGGAAAATGGTGCAAATGTGCGGAAATAGAGCAAATAACTTCAGTTTTGATGTTGTTTATGGTTAAATGTGTTTGCTTAAAATATGAAAGTTGAGGAGATATTATGTCTACAGTTCTTGTTACCGGCGGTAATGGTTATATTGGTTCGCATACTGTCATTTCTTTATTCGAGAATGGTTACGATGTTGTGATCGCTGACAATCTTTCCAACAGCAAGATGGAAGTTCAGAACCGTCTCGAAAAGATTACCGGTAAGAGATTCAAGTTTTATAAAGTAGATTGCTGCGATATTGATTCTTTGAGAAAGGTCTTTGAAGAGAACAAGATCGATGCGATCATTCATTTCGCAGGCCTTAAAGCAGTAGGCGAATCTGTAAAGATCCCTTTGGATTACTATTCAAATAATATCGGCAGCATGATCAATGTATGCCGTCTCATGACAGAGTTCGGCGTTGATAAGCTCGTTTTCAGCTCATCTGCAACTGTTTACGGTGAGAGTGAAGATGTTCCTTTCACAGAGGAGAGCCCTCTCGGAACATGTACGAATCCTTACGGCTGGACCAAGTGGATGCTTGAGCAGATCTTAAAGGATTATGCTAAATCCGAGCCTTCAAAGAGGGTCTGCCTCTTAAGATATTTCAATCCTGTCGGCGCTCACGAGAGCGGTCTCATCGGTGAGGATCCAAGAGGAATCCCCAACAATCTTTTCCCTTATATTTCCAAGGTTGCAGGCGGTACATTAGAGTGCCTTACCATCTTCGGAAATGATTACGACACACCTGACGGCACATGCCTTCGTGACTATATCCACGTTGTTGACCTTGCGGACGGACACGTTAAGGCGATCCAGTATCTTGATAAGACTGATGAGTCCGTCTGTATCTTTAATATAGGTACCGGCAAGGGTACTTCAGTCATCGAAGCTGTCAGCGCATTCGAAAAAGCATGCGGTCACGAGATCAATCACAAGTTTGGTCCCAGAAGACCCGGCGATATTGCTGTCTGCTATGCATCCACAAAGAAAGCAGAGCAAGTATTGGGCTTTAAGGCCAGATACGGAATCGATGAGATGTGCTCATCCTGCTGGAAATGGCAGACTATGAATCCGGAAGGCCTTAAGGACTAAGGGTTCATATTTAGGAGTTTTATGGATAATAGAAACAGAAACAGGAACGTACAGAGACATTCTGAAGAGGAGGCCTCATATTACGGCTTCTCAAAGAATGTCACCAAGAGATCTTCCAAGGCCAAGCGAAAGATGAAGAAGCTTAACCATTTAAAGCTCCGTCTGATCTTCGGTACCGTGGCTGCTATCTTAGGCGTTATCATCGGTCTTGCGATCTTCGGCGTCTGGTATAAGGAATATCTTTTAAACCAGATCACTTATGAGACTACTTCGCCCAATGAAGTTGCGACTATCGTTGACGAGTTTGGCGATACGGTTGTTTTAGGTGATCTTACTGAAAATACAAAGTTCAGCATCTATCAGGATGAACCCGTCAAGAATTTCCTTCTTATAGGTATCGACAGCAGAAGCAAGAATTACAGCAAGGACGGTAAGGGCGACAGGTCAGATGTTATCGTCGTAATGTCTGTCGATTCCAAGAAAGGAACGATTAAGCTCCTGTCCATAGCAAGAGACTCATATGCTTATTTCCCGGGTTATTCGAAGCCTCATAAGATCAATGCCGCAATGTCATACGGCGGTCCGGCACTTCTTCAGGCAACGGTCGAGAACAGCTTGAGGATCAAGATCGACGGCTATGCCTATGTTAATTTCAGCCACATGGCTCAGATAATCGATGCTGTAGGCGGCGTATATGTAAACATGACATCAGGTGAGAAGAAGGTTGCAAACCAGTATATCCGCGAGCTCTCCAAGAGTGCAGCTCTTATCCAGGATACCGGTAATGACACATGGCTCAACGGTACCCAGGCAGTTGCATATGCCAGAGTAAGATATGTAGGCAACGGTGATTACGAGCGAATGGAAAGACAGATCGAGGTCTTAAGGAGCCTTATGTCCCAGTACATGAAGCTCTCTGCGACAAAGAAGCTTGCGTGCATGGATGATGTCCTGGGCGCCATCGTAACCAATATCGATAAAAAGGACGTTGAGAAATATGCACTGGATTTCCTTCCTTCATTGAAGAAAGCCGAGATGCAGTATATCCAGCTTCCGATCGACGGATGCCTCAACCAGGGTACATATGGCGGCGAATGGAGCATGCGAGTTAACTGGAATGCCATGATCCCTTACGTCCAGGAGTTTTTCTATGGCGAGAAGTATGATTTCGACCCTGTCAAACTTCCTCCGAAAGCGCCTGAATTAAGCGACTGCAAGACGGATATCCCTCTTGAAAAACTCATTCACTAGAGTTTTTGACTTTTTTTGATTTTCGTATTGACAGTATTGATTTTAAGAATTATATTTTGTTGTGGTTAGCACTTAAGGTAATAGAGTGCTAACCACGATTTCATTGTATTGGAGGTCTTTTTTATGACAATTAAGCCCTTAGCAGATAAGGTAGTAGTTAAGAAACTTCAGGCTGAAGAGACAACAAAGAGCGGCATTATCCTGTCCTCCGGTGCTCAGCAGAAGCCTCAGATCGCAGAGATCATCGCTGTCGGTCCCGGCGGAGTCGTTGACGGCAATGAGATAAAGATGGAAGTTCAGGTTGGCCAGAAGGTCATCATCCGTGATTATGCCGGCACCAACGTAAAGCTTGAAGGCGAGGAATACATCATCGTTCGTCAGGACGATATCGCTGCTATCGTTGAAGATTGATCAGTTAATAAAATTGGAGGCGAATATATATGGCAAAAGACATTAAGTACGCTGAGGACGCAAGAAAGTCCCTGGAAGCAGGCGTAAATAAGGTAGCCGATACAGTTAAGGTTACTTTGGGCCCTAAGGGCAGAAACGTAGTACTCGACAAGAAGTACGGTGCACCGCTTATCACAAATGACGGTGTTACGATCGCAAAAGAGATCGAGCTTGAAGACCGCTATGAGAATGCCGGTGCTCAGCTCGTTAAGGAAGTTGCATCCAAGACAAACGACGTTGCAGGTGACGGTACGACAACAGCTACACTCCTGGCTCAGGCAATCATACGTGAGGGTATGAAGAACGTTGCTGCAGGCGCTAACCCGATCATTCTCAGAAAGGGTATCTCCAAGGCTGTTGATACAGCTGTATCCGAGATCCTCGGCAAGGCTAAGCAGGTTGACGGTTCCAAGGATATCGCACGTGTTGCTGCAATCTCCGCAGGTGACGAAGAAGTCGGCAAGATGATCGCTGAAGCAATGGAGAAGGTTACGGCTGACGGTGTTATCACTGTCGAAGAGAGCAAGTCAATGCTCACAGAGCTCTCCGTTGTTGAAGGTATGCAGTTCGACAGAGGTTATATCTCTCCTTACATGGCAACTGATACAGATAAGATGGAGACTGTTTTCGATGAGCCTTACATCCTTATCACAGATAAGAAGATCTCCAACATCCAGGATATCCTTCCTGTAATCGAGCCTCTCGCTCAGTCAGGCAAGCAGCTCGTTATCATCGCTGAAGACATCGAGGGTGATGCTCTTGCAACACTCATCGTCAACAAGCTCAGAGGCGTATTCACATGCGTTGGTGTTAAGGCACCGGGCTTCGGCGACAGAAGAAAGGCTATGCTCGAAGATATCGCTATCCTCACAGGCGGTCAGGTAATCACATCTGACCTCGGCTTGGAGCTCAAGGATACAACACTTGATCAGCTCGGTAGAGCTCACCAGGTTAAGGTTAACAAGGACAACACCATTATCGTTGACGGTGAAGGTGAAGAGGGTGCTGTTAAGTCCCGTGTTGCTCAGATCAAGGCTCAGATCGAAGAGACAAAGTCCGATTACGACCGTGAGAAGCTCCAGGAGCGTCTTGCTAAGCTTTCCGGCGGTGTTGCAGTAATCAAGGTCGGTGCTGCTACTGAGACAGAGATGAAGGAAAGAAAGCTCAGAATCGAAGATGCTTTGAACGCTACAAAAGCTGCAGTCGAAGAAGGTATCGTTCCCGGCGGCGGAACAGCTTATGTTAACGCTCTTCCTGCAATCGCTAAGCTCTTAGACGAGACAGAGGGCGATGTAAAGACAGGTGTTAAGATCGTTCTTCGTGCTCTTGAGGAACCTGTTCGCCAGATTGCTGCAAATGCAGGTCTTGACGGAAGTGTTATCTGCGAGAAGATCAAGAACTCCACACCCGGCACAGGTTTCGATGCTCTGAACGACAAGTATGTTGATATGTTCGAAGCAGGTATCGTTGATCCTGCAAAGGTAACACGTTCTGCTCTCCAGAATGCTGCATCCGTATCTTCTACAGTACTTACAACAGAAGCTGTAGTTACGGATATTCCTGAGAAGGAAGCTCCTGCAATGCCTCAGCAGCCGATGTATTAATTTCGTTCGCAATACATATTTCCTCGAGCAAGGCTTCCGCGCGAGCAAAGCTCGCTTGTGCAGAGGCTCTCGGAAATAGTATTGCTCGCTTACAGAAGAATAAACTTCAAGAACCGTTCCTTTGTGGGGCGGTTCTTTTTGTGTTGACGTTATTTCGAGTACTCGAAAACTTGATTAATAAGTCATTCGAATGCAGTTTTATGTTAGAATAGGAGAGTTTTGAGGTGAATCATGCTACAGGACAGTTTTATTGAGACAAGTGTTACGCGTAAAACGGGCTTTACAGAGGTTATTTTCAATACCTTTCTTGTTACGGCCTGCATAATTACGGTTTTCTTTGTTAATTTCATTCCGCTCTCTTTAGGTTATAACGCCTGGTTTATCACCGGTATCATTTCATTTGGTATCGTTGCAGGCGTAGTTATCCTTATCAAGCGCGAGAAGAAGATCTATGAGATAGAGATGTCCAATGATCTCGTCGACTGTGCTGTTATCAACGGCGATAACAAGCGTGATGATCTTGTAAGCTTCTCTATAAAGGACTGCGAATATATCGGTCCGGTTACTTCCGACAGGTATGAATCTGACAAGGCGGACTCGCACTATGTCGTTAAGATGACCGATTTCAAGAATTTTGATATCGAAGATACTTACTGGTATTTCCTTGTTGTCCAGGAAGGTGCGAAGATAATGGTCGTTTTCCATTATAAGGACGAGATGTATCAGGTATTCAGAAGATATAACCCAAGGAATACAATTCCCATGAACAAGCTCCCCAAGCCGGCTGCAAAGAAAGAGGGCGATGAAGGTGCCGAGTAATTATACGGAGATGGAAGTCTACTGCAAAGCGACTGAATGCGGCATAGGCGACAAACTGTATTGCTCAACATTGATCGGTGACCTTCAGGAGGCTGCCGAGAGGAGCTCTTATGCATTAGGTTACGGCACGGATTTCTTAAAAGAGAACAAGATGTGCTGGATCATCCTTAAGATGAGGCTCCATATCACTGAGCTTCCCGGCTGGCACGAGACCTTTAAGATCAGGACATGGGCAAGTTATCTCGATAAGTTCTATTTTGGCCGTGAATTCGAGATCTATAGCTCTGATGACAGGCTGATCGGTTACGCTTCATCTGTCTGGATCCTTGCAGACTGGGAGACTCACAGGCCTGTAATTGCTAATAAGCGTCCCGAACTTCCGCCTCCGGTTGTTCAGGATCCGAAGCTCGTATTCGGTGAGAAGTGTCAGAAGATAATCTTTCCGGACAGAAATGATGTGGCAGGGCAGACAGAAAAGCCCGTGATAATTAAATATGCTGATTTTAATGAGCTTGACCGTAACAGGCATGTCAATAATTCCCGTTATACCGCATGGGCTTATGACGCTCTGTTCAAGTGCGGATATGACGTAACCAGGATCGAAGACCTTGTGATCAACTATAACAGCGAAGTCAAGGCAGGGGAGAAGGTCGAGCTTTTCATATCCAAAACTGATGATAAGGTCACTGTTTTCGGTTACAAAAACATCGATACTAAGGTCTTTGCCGTTGAAATGACAATGAGGAACGCCTGATTCCTCAATATATTTTGCTTTTTCGCGCCTTTTTACGCTTTTTTGTTTTTCTTACTTTGTTATAATAGAGAGTTGTATCAGCATTTCTGGAGGTAGCAATGATCGAGATTAACAATCTTGTGAAGAGATATGGCGATAAAAAGGCCGTTAAAGGTATCTCATTCACAGTAAATGACGGTGAAGTCCTCGGCTTCCTGGGACCTAATGGTGCCGGCAAGACCACAACGATGAACATCATTACCGGATATCTTTCTTCTACATCCGGAACAGTTAAGGTCAACGGACACGATATCCTTGAAGAACCTGAACTGGCAAAGAAAGAGATCGGCTATCTCCCTGAGAATCCGCCGCTTTATAACGACATGACGGTAAAGGAGTATCTGAATTTTATTTGCGATCTTAAGGGCGTTGAGAAGGCAAGACGCAAGAACATGCTCGATAACATCGTATCCATGGTAAAGATATCCGATGTCTACGACAGACTTATAGGAAACCTCTCAAAAGGTTATAAGCAGAGAGTCGGTATTGCCCAGGCTCTTGTAGGTAATCCTTCGATACTTATCCTTGACGAGCCTACTGTCGGTCTTGATCCTAATCAGATCATTGAGATCAGAAGGCTTATCAAAGCTCTTTCCAAGAATCATTCTATTGTGATCAGCTCACATATCCTTTCTGAGATCCAGGAGATCGCAGACAGGGTTGTTATAATTAACCGCGGAAAGATCGCCGCTGTAGATACGATAAGTGACCTTTCCAAGAGGCTTTCAGGTCAGTCGAAGATTCTTCTGACTTTCAGAGGTCCTGTCACTGATGCCGTTACAAAGATACGCACGGTAAAGGGCGTCAGTTCTGCAGTCTCACGTGTCGCTAACAAGTTTTCGCAGATTGAGATCACGATTTCCGCTAATGATACTTCTGAGACAAGGATCGCAATATTCAACCTGATGGTAAGGGAAGGCTGGCCTATCTTAGAGCTCAGGTCACTCGATCCGTCACTTGAAGAGATATTCCTGAACATTACTTCCGGAAAAGGAGGCGTTAAATCATGACGGCTTTTTTCAAGAGGGAATTTTTATCATATTTCCGTTCACCTGTAGGTTATGTTGCAATTGCTTTGTTCTCATTCCTTTCAGGCTTTATCTTTTATTCCCAGTTTGCTTCCGGTTCAGTGGACATCGCAAGTGAGGTTATATCACTCAGATCATTCTTCGTTATCATTGTTCCTATCATCACGATGGGACTTCTTTCTGAGGATAAGAAAAGAGGCACGGACATTTTGTATTACACAACGCCTGTTAATCTCTTTAATGTTGTAATCGGCAAGGCGTTGGCAGCTTTCGCTTTATATGCTGTAATGTTTGTCAACGTTATCATACACATAATCGTTACTTTGATCTGCGGCGGCAAGTTCGGTGTCGGATCAGTCGGTGCCGTTATAGTCTTTTTCTTTATGGCATTCATGTTTATCTCAATAGGTTTGTTTGCTTCTGCGATCACCGATAACCAGATCATTTCCGCAATAGTTGCGTTTATCTTCATCCTGATCTCGCAGTTATTAAGTACGATTGCACAATACGCCGGTACTGCGGTTGTTTCGATCCTCGGGATCATGAAGATCAAGAACGCCGAACCTATCGGAAGAGCTTTCAATACTACGATCAGCTGGTTGGATCCTTTTGAAAAGACAAAGGATTTCCGTCTTGGTTTATTCTCGGTTTCGGCTTTATTTTTCCTCTTTTCGATCGGCTTATTGTTCCTTTACTTTACGTTCAGGATCCTCGAAAAGAAGCGTTGGAGCCAGGCTTGACGAAGGGGTGTTTAAAATATGGATAAAACGATAAATAGTGAAAATATAAAGCACCAGGATATCCGATCCCATAAACTGAAGCAGTATTCCATAGGTTCTGTTATCCTGCTCGTGTGCATTGTTATAGTTGTAAATTTCCTTTTGGACAGGATCTTTGGCAAAGCTCTGACTTTCGATTTCTCGGATTATAATCAGAACTCGATCTCCAAAGAAACAGAGGATTATCTGGATTCGCTTCCTGCTGATACAAGGATCAGAATAATTGCTTTTTTTGACCGTCCCGATAATGTATCCGGCACTCCGTATCAGTATATTCTGCCGTTGCTTGATGATTATGTACGTAAGTCGGACGGCAAAGTGTCTGTTGAATATATTAATCCATTGACACATCCTACGATCATTTCTGAACTTGATCCTGCAAACGCACATGATCTTTCTTCTCACACTGATTCACTGGTAGTTGAGTATAATGGAAAGATCAAGGTAATTTCGCCAATCGACTGCTACTCGTTCAATGTCGATTATTATTATCAGACCGGTGATTATCTTGTAACAGGAAATAATACCGAGTATGTCTTCACGAATACGATGAACACTCTTACTCAAGGATATTCCTGCAAAGCATACATTGTAACAGGACTTAAAGAGGACGGCAGCGTTTATCTCAAACAGATCCTTGAATCAATGTCCTTCGACTGCGGCGAGATCCCTGTATCCGATAACTTCGCTGTTCCTGAAGACTGCGATGTGATTGTTCTGAACGGCCCCAACAATGATATTCCCGAGAAGGTCTATGTTGCTTTGAGCGACTATATCAAAAAAGGCGGAAAGCTTTTGGTTTCCATCAATTTCAGCATGAAGAATGTTGCTGACGGTTTTGAAAGACTTAATAAACTCCTTAACCAGATGAATGTAAACATCGATTCCGCTTTGATATCCGAGAATAATCCCGGATATCAGTTAAATGGTTATTCCCAAGATTCTGCAGTCATTGTTACTGATTCATTTAAGGATTATTCGAATATCTCACTCCTACACAGCACAAATGCCAGATCCATCAGAGCCATAAGCAATCCCGAATCTGCTTATAAGATTTATCCGGTTCTTGTAACGAGCCCAAATGCTTCAACATATAACATTGATAAGACCGGAAATGCCATTGAAAACAGCCTGGTTGATAATAAACAGTTTAATGTGGCTGTTCTTACTGAAAATGAAGAAACGGGTTCTGCCGCATACATTTTCGGTACGTTGAATTTTACTTCTGATGAATATATTTCCTCATACGGTCTTAATGATTCCAATGTTGATTTCCTTAAGTCCTGTGTAAGGGATCTCACAAGTTCAAAGCAGTTAAATGCTTTGAACATTGCCACTAAGAACGTTGACGATTTCTCGATAAGAACTTCTCATGCAACAAGTTCTTCGTCAACTGCTGTTCTTGTCGCTTTCATGATCGTTATTCCTGTCGCTTTTGTAGCTTTGGCTGTCATTGTTTATTCAAAGAGGAAAAACCTTTGATATGAAAACCGTAAAGAATCTTATTGTTCCGGCAATAGTACTCTTCGCAATGATTGTTTTTGCAGTCGTTTATTTTTCTGTTGAAAGCTTCCACAATAAAAAAGCAAATAGTTCATCAGTTGATAATGAAGTTGAGATCCTGAATCTTACTGCCGGTGATATCTCTTCGGTTTCCGTATATAACAAAGCGAAAAACACTGAAATTGTTGTATCCTGCGCTTCCGGAAGTACAGGGGAGATCGTTTATGAATTAAAGGGCGATGATGTAGATGAGGGTGAGACGTATTCTCAGTCCAAACTTGCTGATTATGTCAGCGGCCTGATCTATTACATCAGCAATGTAACGGCTTCAACGACAGCAGATTATTCTGAATACGGACTTGATGATCCCCACTTTAAGATTACTATCACAACCAGAGAAGGTAATTCCACAATTGTTTGTTTAGGCAATAAATCACCTGATGATATGTATTGCTATATGTGCATTCAGGGCGCTTCTGAGGTCTATTGCGTTAATTCAATGAAGCTTTCGCTTGCAGAGAAAACATTTATTGATTTCTTTGAAGAAATAGCTCTTGACATTGATTTGAATGATGTGAGATCAGTTCATTTTGAAAGGACGACTGACGGCCTTGCGCTTGATGCTAATGTAAAGAATCCCGGATCCGGTATAGCGGATTTTGAGATATATTCTCCGGTTAAACACGGTGCAAGCGGTTACTTTGGCAATATGATCGATTCAGTCGCTTCTCTCACTGCTTCCGAGTTCGTCTCAAATAATCTTGCTGATCGGTCAAAATACGGTCTTGATAGACCCGTTTACAGTTTTTCTTTTACACATTTGAACGGATCAAAAGACGAGGTTTATTTCAGCAAAGTCGTTGATGATTATTGTTACGGCTACATTAAGAACGTAAACAGGATCTTTTTAGTGTATGAGAATCAGATCGATGGCGTTGATCTTCAGGATACTATTTTGATCGATCCTTATATCTGTTATTGCTATGCAAAGAATATCTCTTCAATAACAGGAGTCTATGGCAGCAAGTCTTTTAAGTTCGCTTTACAGGTTTCTGATAGTGACAGTATAGTATCAGATAATTCAGTTGTTACTCTTGACGGAAGAAACGCCAAGATATCGGACTCTTCCGGCAGATCTTATTGTTCGCTTCTTTTTGAAAGCATAGCCTGCATTAAGATCGGCGGTATTGAGATTGCAGATAAGGCAAAGCCTTCTTCTGCAGCTGAGCTTTCGCTTACATTTATTGAAAAAAACTATGCAACTTCAGTATACGAGTTCTACAGAAGAGATCTTGACACATACTATGTTTTTAAAGACGGTGAATACATGAACTTCTATGTGTATGCTACAGAGATATTCAATGACGGCGGTACTGATACATACAGCTATGGTTACTGGAGAGCATATGAACTCCTGAATCAGGCTATTACCGATAACAGGAACGGAATTTACGATCTGTAAAGTGATGAAAATGGAAATGGATAAAAAAAAGGTAAAAGCGAAAAAACCAACAAACAAGCCTTCCGTCAAGAAGAATAACGGAAGCGTATCTCAGGCTGCGATAAGAAAGGCTCTTACGATCGCCGTAATGATCTTTTCTCTCGTGCTTATAATCAGCATTGCCTTGATCTTTGTAGTATCTAAGAAGATCGAATCGCTGGCAGGTGCAGATGCGCAGATCAAGCTCTCGGCTCAGGGAGGTTTCTCCTGCGAATATTCCGAAGCTCAGAAGCTCTATCCGTACGGCGACGGATGTATCAAGGTTACATCTGAGCGTATCGCTTATCTTAACCTTACAGGCAATGAGATATTCTCTCAGATGGTATCTTATAAGAACCCTCAGTGCGTTATCTTCGGTGATAACGTAGCTGTATTTGACCGTGACGGTTACGGCTTTACCGTTCTTGATAAGGATGGCGTCTGGTACACCAAGCCTATGTCCAATCCGATCAAGTCCGTACAGATGTCCGAAGCCGGATTTATTGCAGTAATCACCGGAGGAGAGGATTCTTTTGGCGACGTTACGCTCTTTGACAGAAGCGGCAACCAGCTTGCTGTATGGACATCTTATAACTCCGGTTTCCCGATCTGCTGCGCATTTAACGGAGATTCTTCGCTTCTTGCAGTATCTACGATCAACACCAGCGGTGCCGTTATCGTTCCTTATATCAGGGTCTTCTCGATCGTAAGAGGTGATAAGGGCTATGAAGTCTTCGATAATGCTGTTTATACGACAGATGACAGTGTTATCTTTGCATCTCTCTGCTATGTCGGAAACAAGCTCTGCTGCTTTACATCCAATTCTCTTTATGAGGTTAAGGATAACAACCTGGCGAGAATGAACTATGATTTCTCTGCCATTAGCTATGTAAAGAACATCAACGGCAATATCTTCGTCACTTATTCTGACGGTATCAGCCAGTTAAGCAAGCTTGCGGTAATAGATTCAAGGGATGCCATTCTTTATAACTCCAATATCGGAACAAATATCATCTGCGTTGCGCAGAACAAGAACACCTATGCGATAAGCGTTGACAGAAGAGTATTTATCTTCACATCTTCGGGTGTCATTACGAATGATTATTCCGTCGATGAGGATATCATCAGAATGAACTTTATATCAGGCAATAAGCTCTGCGTCGTATCTACAAGCGGAGTTCACACGATCAATTAAGGTGTTCTTATGGAAACTGAATTAAAACTGAGTTTTAAGAACACAGAAAGCCTCATGGATTTTGCATCATCAGATCTTTTCTCTGAGATCAGCGTTATCTCCGGTCCTAAGACCATGATGCTCGAGAATTATTATCTCGATACTGCTGATATGAAGATCCTGCACAGACATGGTTCTGTCAGGAAGAGGATCGTTAAAGGCGAAGAGTCTTATATCGAAGGCACCGTCAAATACGGCGGCGGTTCATCTTCCGGCCTTCACAGGCGTTTTGAATGGAATGTCAGGCTTAACGGTGATTTCTCTATAGAAGAGTTCAAGAAAGGCGCGCCTTCAGACGGTGATCCTTTGGAGCTTCTTGATGAAGTTTTCGAAAACATCGAATCTTCAGATCTAAAGCCTCTTTGCTTTAACTCATTTCAGAGGACAATATATACGCTTGAATATAACGGAAGCCATATAGAAGCATGCTTTGACAGCGGTGTTATCTATAATTCCGATAAGAGTGCATCCGAAGATATCTGCGAACTTGAGTTAGAACTCATTAGCGGCAGCGAAGATGATCTTATGTTTCTTGCAGAACGTGTAAAGGGCAGCTTTGACTGCCTTCCGCTCGATAAAAGTAAATTCCAAAGAACTCTCGAATTGGCGAAAAGGGGATAATAGCTTATGAAGAGTACAGTTTACGATTGCATCATCGTAGGAGGCGGCGCGGCAGGTCTTTATTGTGCTGCCCAGCTCGCAAAGACAGCCTTTTATTCAGGAAAGAAGATCCTGATAATAGAAGGCGGAAGCAGGGTAGGAAATAAGCTTGCCCTTACAGGAAGCGGCAGATGCAATCTTACCAACACCGAGATCGATCTGGCTAAATACAACACGGATGACTCCACAAGACTTGCCTCATGCTTTAACAGATACGGCGAGCCTGATACCAGTTATTTCTATGAGAATGTATTAGGCGTTGTCCTGGAGAAGAAGGGTTCGCTTGTATATCCTGCGACATATAAGAGTTCCACGGTCGTTGACGCTTTGAGATTCTATCTTGCAGATAATTTTGTTGAGACAGTATTAAAGGAGCGCGTCGAAGCAATTAAGAAGATCGACAATATATTTGAACTCAAATCTGACAGTGACAAGACATATATTACAAAAAATCTGGTTATCGCTACAGGCGGCATAACTTATCCTTCGACCGGTTCTACCGGCGATGTCTTAAAGCTCGTAGAAGGCCTTACTGATAAGACATGCTTTGTTCCTTTCAGACCTGCGCTCACTTCTCTTACGGCAACTATGCCCGGCATCAAGGGCATGGCCGGCATTAAGTGCAGAGGTGACGTTAAGATCATTGGCGGAGACGGCAATATCAAGGCAAGATCCGAAGGCGAGATCTTATTTACCAAAGAAGGCGGCATATCCGGAATCTGTGTAATGGATGTATCTGATGCGGTCGTCAGACTTTTCGAGGAAGGCGACGAAGACATAAAGGCGGTTTTGAATCTCACAGGCAAGACAGGCGGTGAGATCTTACAGATGATCTATATCAGACGCCAGATGTATCCTCACAGGAACTGCGCTGACGCGCTTTCAGGCATGCTATTAAGGAACGTAACAGACTTTGTCATGAAGAAGATGGGCCTTAAGGCTGATAAGATGACTTTAAGAGATCTGGATGATTCCAAGCTTGTTGAGTTAACGAACCTTCTTTGTGCTTTCCCTGTGCCCATCACAGGCTACGGCGGAGAAGATAAGGCTCAGGTATCTTCAGGCGGATTTAAGCTCTCAAAGCTTGACGACAGCATGCAGGTCAAGTATTGCAGCGGTCTTTATATAATCGGCGAAGCAGTCAACGTTAACGGTATCTGCGGCGGCTATAATCTGCAGTGGGCTTGGACTTCTGCAGCTCTTGCAGCGGAAGGAATATCTCAGAATGTTTGAGATCAGAGTAACTCCTGAAGTAAATAGAGAAAAAGCTGTCAATAAGATACCTGATTCGGTTCTCATCATCGGACAAATTAAAAGATCAGGCAATAAAGCCATGCGCAAAGGCCTTGAGGAATTAGAGGAAGGCAATTGCGTTCTTGATATTACAAAGAAATTCATCGATGCAAGACACGGGAAAGTTGTTATCAACTACCGTTTTGACTTTATATCTCCCGAAGAAAGAGATACTGCCGCCAAAGAAGCTTCAGCTAACGCCATGCCTTATCTGGAAGATTTTGACGGGAGCAGGGAATATAAAAGACCTGTCGTAGTTGGCACCGGTCCTGCGGGTCTTTATTCAGCACTTATACTTGCAAAATATGGCTTAAGACCCATAGTTCTCGAAAGAGGACCCGAGATGGAACAGCGGATTGCCGATACAGAGGATTTCAAGCAGGGGAAAGCTCCAATAAAACCCAATTCAAACATACAGTTCGGAGAAGGCGGCGCAGGAACGTTTTCTGACGGCAAACTCTATTCCGGTATAAGTTCAGGTCTTAAGGATTATGTCTTAAGATCTATGATCGCTCACGGCGCGCCTTCAGATATCTTATATGATGCTCATCCGCACATAGGTACAGACAGATTGAGGAAAGTCGTTACAGGCGTCAGGAATGAGATCATATCTCTTGGCGGCGAAGTCAGATTCAATACTACGTTTCTTGGTTACAAAGCCGAGAATGGCTCGCTTAAGACGATAACCGTTTCTGATGCAAACGGCATATACGAGATAGCTTCAGACCGTCTTATCCTTGCCATCGGTCATTCAAGCAGGGATACATTCAGGGCATTGAACAGATTAGGTCTGGATATGCAGTCCAAGCCTTTCTCGGTCGGCGTAAGGATAGAGCATCTGAAGAAGGATATCGATATTGCCCAATACGGATTTGATTCCGATTATTCAACTGATATTACGCCGGCAATTTATAAGCTGTCATGTGATACGAAGACCGGTAGAAAGCTCTATACTTTTTGTATGTGTCCGGGAGGAGAGGTCGTTGCTGCACAGTCAGATGATAAGAGCGTATGCACGAACGGAATGAGTCTTCGTGCCAGGAACAATACCAATTCCAACAGTGCTATCCTGGTGCCCGTTGATTCAAAGGATTACGGTGACGGTGTCCTTGACGGAATAAAGTTCCAGGAAGAGCTTGAGCACAAGGCATATATTGCAGGAGGAAGCTGCGGAAGAGCACCGTCCGTAAGATACGGTGATCTTATAAATGACAGGAAGACCGAAGTATTCGGCAAGGTAAAGCCCTCATTCATGCCCGGAGTTACATGTTCTGATCTGTCAGAAGTATTTCCTGAAGCTATCCTTGAGACGATAAAGGACGGTGTAGGGATAATGGGCCGGAGGATAAAAGGCTTTGATGATCCTGACAGCGTACTTACTGCGGTTGAAGCCAGGAGCTCGTCTCCCGTCAGGATCGTAAGAGATCCCGAGACGCTTCAGAGCACAACGGTCAAGGGTATTTTCCCTTGCGGGGAAGGCGCCGGTTATGCCGGAGGCATCATGTCTTCTGCGATCGACGGTATAAAATGCGCCAATAAACTTGCCGTTTCTTTGCTCGATAAATGATAGGCGCTTTAATTTAGGCATTTTCGAGTTATTATATCGATAGATAAAGAAAGCTTTGGGAGGATTTATTATGAACAGTGAGAAGAACACAGCCGTAGTAACAGTATTGGGTAAGGACAGAGTCGGTATAATTGCCGATGTTTCAAGGCTCCTTGCTGATTACGGTATCAATATCAAGGATATCTCTCAGACGATCCTTGACGATATATTCACTATGGTCATGATGGTTGATCTTAAGGACCTGGTTATCGAAGAATCAGACATTTCAGATAAACTCTCAGAATTAGGTCAGAAGCTCGGTGTACAGATCACGATCCAGCACACCGGTCTTTTCAATGCCATGCACACCATCTGATCTAGAATAATTAGTGAGGCTTTTATGATTAACGAACATGAAATAATCGAGACGATGCAGATGTTCAACAGTCAGCATCTGGATATCCGTACAATTACTATGGGTATCTCTCTTATGGACTGCGCTGCTCCCACAGTTGAAGAATCCTGCAACAGGATCTATGACAAGATCTGCAGATATGC
Organism: Oscillospiraceae bacterium; assembly: GCA_902764825.1. Taxonomy (GTDB): domain Bacteria; phylum Bacillota; class Clostridia; order Saccharofermentanales; family Saccharofermentanaceae; genus Saccharofermentans. The sequence continues at coordinate 26,848 of CACWXL010000001.1, read as the reverse complement.
AGGAAAACTCGTTGAGACAGGCGAACTTATCAGCAAGAAATACGGTATTCCGATCATTCACAAGAGAATATCCGTAACTCCTATATCTATCGTTGCTGCAGCTTGCGGCGCTTCGGATTACACTCCTTTTGCAAAAGTCTTAGACAAGGCGGCAAGGACATGCGGTGTTAACTTCATCGGCGGTTTCTCTGCGCTTGTACAGAAGGGTTATACAAATTCAGACAAGGTCCTTATCAATTCCATTCCTGATGCTTTGGCTTCCACTGAATATGTTTGTTCTAGCATCAACTTGGCTTCCACAAGGACCGGCATCAACATGGATGCCGTAAGGGACATGGGCGTCATCATCAAAAAGACTGCTGAAGCTACCAAGGATAAAGGGGCTTTGGGATGCGCCAAGCTCGTGGTTTTCGCCAATGCACCTGAAGATAATCCGTTCATGGCCGGTGCTTTCTTGGGCCCGGGCGAGCCTGAGTGCGTTATCAATGTCGGTATTTCAGGCCCCGGTGTAGTAAAGCACGCATTGGAAGGCGTAAAGGGCAAGGACTTGGGAGTAGTAGCCGAGACCATCAAGAAAGCTGCATTTAAGATCACCAGAGTCGGTGAGCTCGTTGCAAGGGAAGCTTCCGAGAGACTTAAGGTCCCGTTCGGAATAATTGACCTCTCGCTTGCTCCGACACCTGCAGTAGGTGACTCTGTTGCAAGGCTTCTTGAGGAGTTCGGTCTTGAGACATGCGGTACTTGGGGTACTACTGCAGCGCTCGCTATGCTCAACGATGCAGTAAAGAAGGGCGGTATCATGGCTTCTTCTTATGTCGGTGGTTTATCCGGCGCATTCATTCCTGTATCTGAAGACGAAGGCATGATCGCTGCAGCAAGATCAGGTTCCCTCAAGCTCGAAAAGCTCGAAGCCATGACCTGCGTATGTTCTGTAGGCCTTGATATGATAGCAATTCCCGGAGATACGACAGCTGAGACCATCTCAGGCATCATCGCAGATGAGATGGCATTAGGTACATTCAATAACAAGACAACTGCCGTAAGACTCATTCCGGTACCGGGCAAGACTGTAGGTGACAGTGTTGAGTTCGGCGGACTTCTGGGCACGGCACCCATCATGGATGTAAACAGAGCTTCCTGCGCTGACTTTATCAACAGAGGCGGAAGGATCCCTGCGCCTATCCATTCAATGCGCAACTGACGATATGAGCAAAGCTAAAACGGCAATTCCGGAAGACAAGGATTTACAAGTCAACGCAGATGAACCGGTTAAAAAGTCCAAGGCAAAACGCTTTTGGGAATATGTGACTGATTATAAGCGTTCGACGGTTGCCCTGACTTTGCCGTCGGCTGTTTTTGATATTGTCTATTCGAGCTTTCTCTTTTCGATGGCAGTTATTTTTCTGTCGTTTTGGCTTTTTGTAATGTCAATCTATACTTTTCTCCTTTTCTGTATCAGGACTAATGTCCTGTACAGGGCGGGGAGGGGAGCCGTATTTAAGAGCGAGCGGTTCAGCGAGAGGCGGAATTACAGGAATTTTTCCTGGAAGATCATATTTTTCGATATCCTGATCGCATTTAACATGTTCCTGATAGTTAAGTTCAATGTGCTTCATAACTATGCAGGTTTTCTGATCTATGTATTCGGAGTCTATGTTATCTATAAGGTTGCACTTGCAGTAATAAACATATTCAGAGCTCACAGATCCAAGTCACTTACTGTATTGGCATTAAGGAAGATCGGCATCATCGATGCCATGATCTCAAGCCTTGCGCTTGAATGGGCATTATCACACAGAGAGCTTGGTGATATTTCTGTTTTTGCGGTTCAGATCGAAAAGTATATCGGAATCGTAGCAGTTGCGATCATATTCCTGATGGGAATATCAGGACTTATTACCTGCGCAAGATTAAAAGCGAAGGAAAAGAAAGAAGGAAATACATAAATGTGGTACGAAGAATCAGTGTTCTATCAGATCTATCCTTTGGGTTTCTGCGGAGCACCATTCGAAAATGACGGCAAATTAGAGCACAGGATCCTTAAAGTTCTTGACTGGATCCCTCATATGAAGAAACTCGGCATTAATGCAATTTATTTCTCGCCAGTATTCGAATCCGATACACACGGTTATAACACCAGGGATTACGGTCTGATCGATACAAGACTCGGTACCAATGATGACTTCAAAAAGGTCGTCAAAGCGCTTCACAAGGAGAATATACAAGTTGTTCTTGACGGAGTCTTTAATCATGTCGGAAGAGGCTTTTGGGCATTTAAGGATGTTCAGGAAAAGCGCTGGGATTCAGCATTCAAAGACTGGTTCTATCTGTCATTTGACGGCAACTCTAACTATAATGACGGCTTCTGGTATGAAGGATGGGAAGGCAACTATGACCTTGTAAAGCTCAATCTTAGAAACCCTGCCGTCATTGATCACATACTTGATAAGGTCAATTACTGGATCGATTTCTTTGATATCGACGGATTAAGACTTGATGTTGCTTACTGTCTTGATCACGAATTCTTAAGAAGGCTGCGTGAATTCACTGATTCAAAGAAGAATGATTTCTTCCTTCTGGGAGAGGTCCTTCACGGTGAATACGGCAGGATGCTTAATGACATGCACCTTCATTCACTTACAAACTATCAGTGCTATAAGGGGATATATTCATCCTTTAATTCGGCCAACATGTTTGAGATCATGCATTCGCTCATGAGACTCTTCGGACCTGAAGACTGGACAGTCTGCAGGGGAGCGCATCTTCTGTCTTTTGCAGATAATCATGATGTTACGCGTATCGCATCGATCTTAAACGATGAACGTAATCTCCCGCTGGTATATACTCTTGTATTTACGATGCCCGGAATCCCTTGTGTTTATTATGGTTCAGAGTGGGGAGCAAAAGCGAGGAAGGAAGAAGGCGATCCTGCTTTAAGAGTTTCCTTCGATAAACCTGAATGGAACGGCTTAACAGAACATATCTCAAGGCTTGCAGATATCAAGAAGTCCAGCAATGCCCTTAATTACGGCGGCTTAAGGATCGTTGTACTTACGAATAAGCAGGTGATCTTTGAGCGCAATTCCGGCGATCAGAGGATCATGGTTGCGATCAATATGGATGATAATCCGTATACAGCGCATTTTGATGCCGGCTGCGGACAGGCAAAAGAGCTTATTTCAGGTAACGTTCATGATTTTGGAGGCGGCTCAACATTGCAGGCCAGATCTTCTGAGATCTGGCTGATGGAAAGATAATATCCGCTGCAACATTTTTATTGTTTTATCTGTATTTAAGGCATAAACAAGTATAATTATGTCTTTTCGCGGAGGTTAAATAATGAAGAAGATTGCTTTGTTACTGTCAGGAGTATTACTTGCCGGTGTTATGTTCTCGGGATGTGATACCATTCCCGGAAATACTACCGCTTCAAGCGATGATACATTCAGCAGCATTCTTTCTTCAGAGATCGACAATGTTTTACAGTCGGGTCCTGAAATGAATTCAATGCCGGTCGATTTTAATCCAAAAGACTACGGACGCATCATTCCCAATATCGTTGAGTTTAACGAGGATATGTGGGAGAAAGAGAAGGATTCGGCCGTATATTCATTTATAACGCTTGACGGTGAGATCGTCTGCGGGCCTTTGTTTGATTATGTTTCATATGATAATAACGCCGGTGCATATATCGTAAGACGCACTGAAAACGGTGTCAGCAAATACGGCTTTCTTTCTTCAAACGGTGCTGTTTTTACAGGACTGATGTTCGACGGGGCAGCTTCAGCGCAGAGTAATGACGATGAAGAAATATGTTTCTACGGAACGATCTATGATGACGGAAAACTGTATGTCTATCCGGTTGATATCGATCTTGAAGTCCTTGAATCAACACCGGTTACCATTAAAGAACAGGAGCTTAATCTGACTGCTAAAAATTCCCAGCTCTCGGTTCTTTACATGAATCAGGATAACGCGGTATTGATAAACCGCAGCGAATTCTATTACACGACCTTCCTGGTCGACAGCAAGAGCGGCGATATGCTTCAGAAATACGATATCAGAGGTTCACAGCCGCCCGTTAAGATCTTCGGAAATGTCATTACCTTGCAGGACATTCACGGACAGGGATTGACCGTCTACAGCCTGGAAGGCAGCGTTCTCTTTGAAGATCCGAAAGCCTATTCCGGAAAAGTCACAAATGACCATTATATGACCGCAAATGACGGCGTGCTCAACATTTTCGACGGCGACTGGAAAAAGATAAATACAATGAGCATTCCGGCAGATTCAACCGTAATGACGTCTTTTGGCAGGATCGCTGTTGTCGGAATAAATGACACCAAGGTATACGACAAGGATCTGAACCTTATAAATACATTGGATTATCCGCTGTCAGGCGGAACTTATTTCAGGAACTGGTATGACTTCGGAGAAGGCGACATGTTCTACGATTCAATATCAGGAACTGAAGAGATCATTAATCTCAATACAGGTGCCAAGCTCGAAAAAGAAGATGATTTCTTCTATGAATTCAAGCTTGGATATATCCTTGCAGACAACGAGAGCAACGGAAACGATCCCATAAAAAAGTTCAGAGTCTACAGCAAGGATTTCAAAGAGATCCTGTCCGGTGAAGGAACAGCAGACATAGTATCCGACGTATTTACCGGTGATCTTTATCTGGTTATCCTTGATGAGAGAGTTTTTACGGTTTACTCTTTGCCATCAATGAATAAGCTTTTCAGCCTTAAGGCATCCTGCTACAGTCTTAATCCTGCAGGCGGCAGATTCTACGGAAATGACAGGGAACATTTTGTCCTTGTTGACGGCAACGGAAATGAACTTCTCAGTTATGAAATCGACTATACGAAAGTTAACGGAATCTGATTATCTCATATAACTAAAAATCTTCAGGCTATTTGTATGATTTTATCCCGTTCAAGCAGCAAGAATGTCATATATAATTGAGGTATTACGAAATAGGGGGTGTTATATGAAGAGATATAAACGGACCATTTCAGTTTTAATGGTTTTTACAATGCTTTTATCGCTCGTTTCCTGTACTTCTGACAGAAGAAAGGGCGCTGAGAAGATCCAAAGTCCCGACGCTTCCAAAAAGGAATATCAAGAGACGGAGCCGTTTGCACCTACTGACGAGACTGCATTAACCGATACGCCTGCTCCTACAAATGCGGCTCCGGGGCAGATAGTAGAGTTTACGATGTTTTCCGGCGCTTACGGAAATGAGATCAATAAAGATAACAAGATCCAAAAGCTAATTGCAGAAAAGACCGGTGTCCGTGTTACCGAAACATGGCTGAATAAACAGTATGAACCGGAGGTCATCAATTCAATTATAGCTTCCGGCAAATACCCTGATTTCATATATTCGGGTGAAATGGAAAATCTTTATAAGAACGGTGCTCTTATTGCCTGGGATGACTATATCGATAAGTATCCGAATATCAAGGAATATTACTCGGAAAAAGAATGGGATAGATTCAGACAGAAAGACGGCCACATTTATTGGGCAAACTTCTTAGACAAGTTCAATCAGAAAGACACTACTACGCTCTCGACCGGACAGTCTTTCTGGATCCAGGCAAGAGTTCTTGAAGCATACGGTTATCCTAAGATCGAGACACTGGATCAGTATTTCGATATCATCGAAAAATACGCCAAAGAGCATCCTGAACTTCCCAACGGCACCAAGGTAATCCCTTATACATGTCTTTGTGATGACTGGAAATACTTCTGTCTTGAAGCTCCCCCGATGTATCTTGACGGATACCCGAACAACGGCTGTGTCATTGTTGATGTTTCCGGAGGGATGAATGAACCTAAGGTTATCGATTACAACATGACAGACACTGCCAAAGCTTATTACAAGAAGCTTAACGAAGAATACAAGAAGGGCATTATCGATGTCAATTTTGAGGAAAACTATGATAAATACATAGATAAACTCTCAACCGGCGCTGTTCTCGGCATTTGTGACCAGTACTGGGATTTCGGTTATTCCTTAATCGGTCCTTTCAGCATTCCTCAGGAGGGACCAAAAGGTTCATTCACACCGAGTGATATCGGATGCGATTATGTTCCCCTGGGATTAGTTATGAAGGCCGGAACAAAGCAGCAGTGGTATTCGACGGAAAATTCCATTAATACTTCAGCCGGCATTGCCGTTACAGTAAGCTGCGCAGATCCTGACCGTGCATTCAAATTTCTGAATGACATGCTTTCTCAGGAGATCCATGACCTCCGTTTCTGGGGAATAGAAGGAGAAGACTATCTTGTAGATCAGAACGGAATGTTCTACAGGACTCCGGAGATGAGATATAACTGGAGAGACGAAAGCTACAGAGCTGCAAATGTCTGTGAATACTCTTATATGCCTCAGTGGAGAGGAATAAGCAGAGACGGAAAGAACTGTATGAAGCCTGCAGATCAGGGTTCCGAATTCATGGCTACATTGCCTGAGCCTGTTGCCAATTGCTTCAAGGCATATGGTGTAAGCAACTATGTCGAGATGATAGGTTCTGACATGTCGGACAGAGGTCCGTGGTTCCCGCTCTGGAGCTGGTCAAATATGGTGACAAGTGATACTGCTTATGGCAAAGCCTGGAGTGAAATGGGTAAATGCAAGCATAAGTGGCTTCCTGAACTCGTCAAGGCAAATGACTTTGACAATACATGGAATGATTATGTATCCGAATACAATGATTGCAATCCTCAGGCTTTCATCAATGAAGCTCAACAGGAAATATTAAGAAGAATGAGATAAGTTAACGGAGGATATTTATGAAGGTTATTAAAAAAGCATTAAGCGTACTTTTGCTGTTATCAGTCGTTTTAAGTCTTTCTGCATGCTCGGCAACCCGCCTTAAGCAGGACAGCGTCGTTAAGGCTCTTGAGAATCAGGATTTCGAAGAGTGCGATGATTACAACGAGTTCTCTGAAATATACGGAAGAATGAATAAAGAGAATGCTGCATACGTTAAACTTACCGATAAGAAGGCGCAGAAAGCCTACGATAAGTTATTCAACCGTTTGAACAAATATCCTTCTGCAGATGTTACTGATGCAACCTGCGCATTCTTTTCCGGGAAAAACGGATTCGGTTATGTGTTCTTCTTCAAATTCGAGGATGAAAACAAAGCCGAGAAAGTCTATAAGAAATTCGTTAAGTCACTTAATGATGCTGATGACGGTGAAGAGAAGAGCTTGATCTACACAGTAAGCGATTCTAAAAAAGGTACCAAACATATTGTTACAAATGCTTATCTTGAGAAGACACAACTCATGATCGTCTATGGCAGCGTGAAAGACACGGATATTCTGGAAGATTTCACGGATGAACTAAAACTTCCTTCAGATTTTTAAAAGATCTCATTAGAGGTGAAAAATGAAAAGAATAAATGAGATAGTATCAATTGTCCTCATCATTACAATTCTATTTTGCCTTACAGGATGCAGCATGAATAAGCTGTCACATGTTAAGATCGCTGAGTATCTGGATAAGGAAGCAAGATATTATCAGTATAACGATATTGATGAATTCGCAAAAATATTCGGTACTCCTGTTAAAGGGAATGAAGGCTTTATTTCGTTCAAGGATGAAAAAGCCCAGGAGCTTTATGACAGGGTTTTTAACAATCTTTTTTCTTATTCGGATTTTAATATCGTAGAAGCTACATGTTCATACGGAGGAAATTCCTTCGGTGCAAATGCATTGTTCTTATTTACTCTGAATGACGAAAAAGAAGCAGAGAAATTCTTTAAGGATGTCAAAACGGCTTTCGAAGATAACGGTGATACCGATAATGGAGTTGAAAAGGGAATTACATATTTCTGCAGTTGTAAAACAACAAATAAGAGACATGTAATCCGGAATGTTTATCTTGAGAAGAACACTGTGCTGATTGTAATGTGTGCTGCAAATGAGATTTATTTCGTTGATGATTTTTTAGAATACTTCAAACTGCCTTACATTATTGACGGGATTGATGATTAACAGATAAACCTGAATTGTTGCACTAAGTATCTATACCCGCTGTGTTGTATTGAGAACATGGCGGGTATTTACATAACAAGGACCGGATTTGATATCCGGTCCTTTTATGAATGTTGAATAAATTATCAGAGATTATCCAGATACTTCTTTACAGTATCAGGAGCAGGTCCGCCGATAAGGCTTCTTCCTTCGACGCATGTCTTCAATGAGATCGCATCATATACGTCTTCTTCAAAAGCGGGAGAGAATTCCTTGAGCTTATCGAGAGATACATCAAGGAGCGAGATGCCGTTCTCGATGCAGTAATGAACGAGCTTGCCGGAGATAGCGTGAGTCTCACGGAAGGGAAGTCCCTTCTTAACGAGATAGTCAGCGAGGTCAGTAGCATTAGTAAAACCGCCAAGAGCTGCTGCTTCCATATTATCCTTGCGGATAGTCATGGTCTTTATCATGCCTGTGAAAGGAGGGAGGACAGCCTTGATCGTATCAATGCAGTCGAACATTGCTTCCTGAACTTCCTGCATGTCCTTGTTATATGTAAGAGGCAGCCCCTTCATGATAACAAGAAGGGAGATAAGATCGCCGTAAACGCGTCCTGTCTTACCTCTTGTAAGCTCGGCAACGTCAGGATTCTTCTTCTGAGGCATCATTGAAGAACCTGTGGAATATGCATCATCAAGCTCATAAAATTTGAATTCCTGAGAAGCATAGAGGATTATCTCTTCACTCATTCTGGATAAATGCATCATGAGGATGGAGCATGCTGATGCAAACTCGATCGCAAAGTCTCTGTCGGCAACACCGTCAAGAGAGCAGAGCGTAACGCCGTTCATACCAAGCTGCTCAGCAACAAACTCTCTGTCCAAAGGATATGTTGTACCGGCAAGTGCACCGGAACCTAAAGGTGAGATATTAGCACGGTCTTTTGCTGCGTTGAGCCTGTCTATATCACGCTTGAACATCTCGATATAAGCAGAAAGATAGTGAGCATATGTGATGGGCTGGGCTCTCTGAAGGTGAGTATAGCCTGGCATATATGTCTCGGTATTTGCTTTTGCGATATCAACGAGGCAGTCGATAAGGTCATCTAATAGTTCAATGATCTCACCGGCTTCATCTACCATGTAAAGACGCTGGTCCAAAGCTACCTGGTCATTTCTTGAACGTCCGGTGTGAAGGCGCTTGCCGGCATCACCGATACGGTTAGTAAGCTCTTCTTCGATGAACATATGGATGTCTTCAGCATCGGAATCGAATGTCAGCTTACCCGATTCGATATCTTCCTTTATTGAAAGGAGACCGCTCTTGATGTCTTCCGCATCCTTATCAGATATGACGCCCTGCTTGGCAAGCATCTGTGAATGAGCGATGGATCCTTCTATGTCCTGACTGTACATCTTGCAGTCAAAGGGAAGGGAAGAGTTGTAATCGTTTACTTCTTTGTCGGTAGCCTTCTCAAAGCGTCCGGCCCACATTTTCTTTGCCATAAGTTACTCCTTTATGTAATCAGGATCGATCCTGACCATTTCTGCCAATGCTTTATTCCTGTAATTCAGGTCTTCACGCAAGGTAAATCCCTGTGCTTCCCAGAAAGCGTTTCCGCCTGCATTTTTCTTGAAAGCGACAAGAAGGACTTTGTTGATGCCTTCATCCTTAAGAGCTTCAAGCGCAAGATCAACGAGCTTTTTGCCGATGCCAAAACGCCTGTAGTCAGGAGATACGCACGCATGCTGTATTATACCGCGCCTTCCGTCATGACCACATAATATCACACCAACTATCTTTTCACCGTCAACAGCGACAAAAGAAGTAGTGGGATTACGCTTGAGATACTTCTCGATCCCTTCCTTGGAATCATCCTTATCGTTAAGTCCGTTGCCGCAAAGGATCCAGAGATCGTAAGCCTGGCTGTAATCTTCTATTGTCATTAGCCTGTATGTGATATTCATCAGCATGCCTCGCTTTCTTTGATCTCAGAAGATATCCACTGGGACATTCCGCATCCCGTATCTTCATTCGGACGCTTGAAAAAGCCGAACTTCTCGTAGAATGCCTCTTTTCCTTTAGCGGAACACAAACTCACCATTACCTTGTATCCGGGCTTAAGCCAGTTCTTGATCATCTTCATTATATCTTCCATGACCATCCTGCCGTAGCCTTTGCCCTGATATTCAGGCTTTACGATAATATCCGCAATATAGACGACATAGCCGTGATCCCATAAGACTCTGCCCAGAGCAATAGGTTTGCCGTCAATTCTGAGGCAGCGTATAAATGAATTCTTAAGACCTTCACGGGCCTGTTCCAGAGGGAATTCAGCCCAGCCGACTTCCTTACGGAACTGCATGTATTCTTCTTCGGTTATCAGATCAGTAAATACTTCATTCATATGCGTCACCTCCAAAAATAATAAGGGCTGCCTCCACATAAGAGACAGCCCTCAGGATATTCAATCAATAAATCAGAGTAAACCGTTCTTCTGCTTCATCTTAGCATTAACTTTCATAGGGAGACCGAAGCAGTTGATGAATCCGCCTGCATCAGCCTGGTTGTAAACGTCATCAGCCTCGAAAGTAGCGATCTCAGGATCGTAGAGGGAGAAGGGTGATGTTGTGCCTGCAGGAGTGCAGTTGCCCTTATAGAGCTTCATCTTGACTTCACCTGTAACAACTTCCTGTGTCTTATCAACGAAAGCTGAGAGAGCCTCTCTCAAGGGGTGGAACCACTGTCCGTAGTATACGAGTTCGGAGAACTTCTGTGCTACGAGATCCTTATAGTGGATCGTGTCACGCTCAACTGTGAGGAGCTCAAGCTCTCTGTGAGCAGCGAAAAGGAGTGTTCCGCCGGGAGTCTCATAAACACCGCGGCTCTTCATGCCGACAAGACGGTTCTCAACGATGTCTGCGATACCTACGCCGTTAGCTGCAGCAACCTTGTTGCAGTATCTTAAGAGGTCAGCAGGAGAGAGCTTCTGTCCGTCAACTTCTACAGGGATACCCTTCTCGAACTTGATCGTTACATATGTAGGAGTATCAGGTGCCTTCTCAGGAGATACCATGAGCTCAAGGATCTTATCAAGGTTAGGCTCATTTGCAGGATCCTCAAGATCCATACCCTCGTGAGAAAGGTGCCAGAGGTTCTCGTCCTTGGAATAGTTGTTCTCCTTTGTAACAGGAACATCGATTCCACGGGCCTGAGCGTAATCGATCTCTTCGTCACGGGACTTGATATCCCAGATTCTCCAGGGTGCAAGGATCTTCATGTCAGGATCGAGAGCCTTGATGGAAAGCTCGAATCTTACCTGATCGTTGCCCTTACCTGTGCAGCCGTGAACGATCGTTGTGCATCCGTTAGCATGAGCAGCCTCAACGAAGTGCTTAGCGATAACAGGACGAGCCATGGATGTACCGAGGAGATATTTGCCCTCGTAAACTGCATTAGCCTTGAGAGTAGGGAAGACGAAGTCGGAAACGAACTCCTCTGAAATGTCTTCGATAATGCACTTAACAGCGCCGCACTTAAGTGCCTTCTTCTCAAGATAGTCGTGATCTACACCAACGCCGACTTCACCGCAGTAAGCTACGACTTCACAGTCATAGTGCTCAAGAAGCCACGGGATGATGATAGAAGTATCAAGTCCGCCTGAATAAGCCAGTAAGAATTTTTCTTTTGCCATAAGGCACCTCCGATTTATGAATATTTATGCATAACTTTGTATAAACTTCGCATATCATACACTTGCTCTCTTAACAAGTCAACACACAAATTTTAATCTTGGGCTTTTATAAAAGCAAATAAGAATAAAGAATTATTTTTTGTGCATGTTTTCATTATTACCGTTTTGTAAAAAAGTCCGATTATGTATACAATCTTATGTGGCATAATATGCAATTATACTTTTCTCAAGGGGATCAGTGACTCTAATGGCTTATCCGTTGATGGAACATCTTATCGGCAAAGGCTTTCTTTATTGTGGCAAATACTACAGAGTCAGTTCGGAATTGACCGAATCTCTCCAGAAACCCGTAGATATAAGGATCTATTATGAGACCGTCAGGGTAAAGGATGGTGTTCTTTTATTCGTTGAAGATCATCTGCAAAGACTCGTCAATTCGGTTAAGGGTTTGGAGAACTTTCCTGTAGATACGTCAAAGATCTTGGCTGAGACATACAGCTTCATCGATCTTGACGGTATCAGGGACGGCTCTGTAAGAATAGTTCTTACAAAAGAAGCATTACTTATACATCAGGCAGATATTAATCTGCCTTCCGCTTCGCAATTCGAAAACGGCATTAATACGAGCATCCTTAACTGGGAGCGCAAGACACCTAATCTTAAGATCTTCAGGGGAGATTATAAGACTACAGTTAACGAGAAGTTCAAGCAAGAGAACAGTCACGGACTTCCTTTCGAGCTCGTACTTACAGATAACGAAGGCAAGCTCTACGAAGGATCAATGTCCAATCTCTTCGTCATAAGGGACGGCAAGGTCTATTCAGCTCCTGACAATAAGATACTTATTGGTATTACCAGAAAGAGGGTCATGACTGCTTTGGAACGTGCGGGCTTAAAGCTTGAGACCGGCACATTTGCTCCGGAAGAGTTAGATCCTGCTAAAGATGCCGTATTTGTCAGCAGCACTCCTTTTGACATCCTGCCCGTAAGGTTCATGGATGATTATGAGTTCGATTCTGCAAACAACGGGATCCTTAAGATGATCTCTAAGATGTATCAGGAATATACATCTGAATATATAGACGCTGCAAAGCGCGCTTTGAACGGATAATTTTTTGGAGGTGGTATAAATGGAGGCTAAATCAGGAAAGATATCGGTTACGACCGAGAATATTTTTCCGGTTATCAGACAATGGCTCTATGAAGATAAGGATATCTTTGTAAGAGAATTAGTATCGAACTGTGCGGATGCTATAGCTAAGCACAGAAGGCTCGTTGAGCTCGGCAAGGCCGAGAAAGAACCCGACAAGTCAGATTATAAGATCACAGTTACTTACGATGACGATAACAAGACTATCTCATTCGAAGATAACGGTATCGGCATGACCGAGAATGAGGTCGAGAAGTACATCAACCAGATCGCATTCTCCGGTGCTCTTGATTTCGTAACCAAATACCAGCAGGAATCCACTGATAAGACCGGCATCATCGGTCACTTCGGCTTAGGTTTCTATTCCGCATTCATGGTAGCTGATGAAGTTACTATCGATACGAAGAGCTTCATGGAAGATTCTGAGCCTGTTATCTGGAAGTCAAAGGACGGTATGGATTATGAGATCCTTCCTTCAGAGAAGAAGGAAAGAGGTACTGTAATTACCTTAAAGCTTTCTGAAGATGCTGTTAAGATCTTCGATTCTGCTACATTGAGAATGACGATCCGCAAGTACTGCTATTTCGCACCTGCCGACATTTTCTTCGTTGATACCAAGTCAGACAGACTCCACGAGGAAGCTGAACAGAAGCGTAAGAAGGAAGCAGAAGAGAAGGGCGAGACATTTACACCTTCACCTGTTTCCTACGTACCCGTAAACAACAAGTCGCCTCTCTGGACAAAGAAGCCCTCTGAGTGCACTGAATCTGAATATAAGCAGTTCTATCATTCAGTATTCAACGACGGCCGTGATCCGTTGTTCTGGATCCACCTAAATATGGATTATCCTTTTACATTGCAGGGTATCCTTTATTTCCCGAAGACAGACAATATCTATCAGTCTTTGGATGGCCGCATCAAGATCTATAATCACCAGATCTTCGTAGCTGACAACATTGAAGAGATCATTCCTGACTTCCTGTTCCTTTTGCAGGGATGCCTTGACTGCTCTGATCTCCCGCTAAACGTATCACGTTCTGCTTTGCAGCAGGATGAATATGTAAAGAAGCTTTCCGGACACATCATCAAGAAGGTATCCGATAAACTCAATGATCTTTTCAAGAAGCAGAGAGAAGACTTTGAGAAGTACTGGTCTGACATCTCCGTATTCGTTAAGTACGGCATGATGAAGGAAGAGAAGTTCTACGAGAAGGTCGAATCCATCTGCCTCTTTGAGACAGTAGACGGCACTTTCAAGACGATCGAAGAACTCACATCCGAAGATAAGAAGACGATCAGATATACAACTGATCCCAAAGCTCAGGCAGCTTATGTCGAGATGAGCAGGAATGACGGCTATGAAGTCGTTGTAATGGATCAGGAGATCGACAATAACTTTATGTCCTATATGGAGATGAAGAAGCCGGATTACAAGTTCAAGCGTGTTGACTCTGAGCTTTCCGGAAAGGAATCCGATGAGGAGACCAAGAACAAGCTCAAGGATTTCTTCAGGAGCGCCGTAGGTGATGAGAAGCTTATCGTTTTCGCGCAGGAAATGGGCAAAGACAATCTTCCTGCTTTGATCCGTGAAGCTGAACATAACAGAAGAATGAAGGAAATGCGCGCACAGTATGAGAGAATGATGTCAGCGATGGGCAACATGTCCGAAGAAGAACTCGCCGACATGTTCCCTGAGACTGAAGAGCTTGTCGTTAATACCGACAGCCCGCTCATTACAAAGCTTGAAGCCCTTGAATCCTTGGGCACCAAGAAGGAAGAGGCTGACCGTCTGGCACAGCACATCTACGACCAGGCTAAGCTTGCACACGGATCGCTTGATTCCGCAGGACTTGAGAGATTCTTGAAGTACAACACCGAACTGCTCTCCAAGAGCGCTGATAATCTGTAATTAATTTCACAAGGAGAACCTTATGAACGAGAATGATGTAAGACGAGTACTGTCAGAGAAAAAAGAAGGCTTTAACGTTGAAGCAGGCGGAATCCTTCACGATGTAAAATACGACTTGAATGTCGCTGGCATCACAAAGGTACGTGTTATCAACCGTTACGACGTTTCGGGCGTTACGGACGAAGAGTTCGAAAATGCCAAGCCCGTTGTATTCAGCGAACCTCCGGTCGATATCCTTTACGATGAGACTGTAGATCTTGCTGATGCAGCATATGTCCTCATTATCGAGTCATTGCCCGGCCAGTACGATCAGAGAGCAGATTCAGCAGCTCAGTGTATCCAGTTCATGACCGCCAAGGAGAGACCTATCGTAAAGTGCGCCAAGATCGTAGCTTTCTACGGCTCTGTTTCCGACAGCGAAAAAGAGAAGATCAAGGGATATCTCATAAACCCCGTTGAGGCAAGAGAAGCATCTGCTGCTAAGCCTGAGACATTAGTCGATAAGTATGACATTCCTACAACAGTAGCTAATATTGACGGCTTCCTTGAAATGTCCGATGAGGACCTTGAAGCTTTAAGAAAGTCCATGGGTCTTGCTATGAGCTTTGCAGATATCAAGTTCGTTCAGGATTTCTTTAAAGAGCAGGGAAGAGTTCCCACAGTTACAGAGATCCGTGTTCTTGATACATACTGGTCTGACCACTGCCGTCATACAACATTCCTTACAAACCTTACAGACATTAAGTTCGAAGGTGATGACGAGTTAACTGCAGAGATCAAGGAAACATACAAGGATTACCTTGCTACAAGAGAAGATGTTTACGGCGAGAGGATCAGCCAGAAGCCTATTTGCCTCATGGACATCGGTACTATCGCAGGCAAGAAACTCAAGAAAGACGGCAAGCTCGCTGATCTCGATGAGTCTGAAGAGATCAATGCATGCTCGATCAAGGTAAGGATCGAAGTAGACGGCAAGCCTGAAGATTATATCTTCATGTTCAAGAATGAGACACACAACCATCCTACCGAGATCGAACCTTTCGGTGGTGCTGCTACATGCTTAGGCGGCGCTATCAGAGATCCTCTCTCAGGAAGATCTTATGTATATCAGGCTATGCGTGTTACAGGTGCAGGCGATCCGACAGTACCCGTTGAACTCACACTTAAGGGTAAGCTCTCACAGAAGAAACTCTGCCGCACAGCAGCTGCAGGTTATTCTTCCTATGGTAACCAGATCGGTCTTGCAACAGGTCTTGTTGACGAAGTTTACCATCCCGGTTATATCGCAAAGCGAATGGAGATCGGTGCCGTTGTAGGTGCTGCTCCTGCTTCAAATATCGTAAGAGAAAGACCTCAGGCAGGTGACATCGTCGTTCTCCTTGGCGGAAGAACAGGACGTGACGGAATCGGCGGCGCTACAGGTTCTTCCAAGGCACATGATACACAGTCCGTAGTTACTTGCGGATCAGAAGTCCAGAAGGGTAATCCTCCTACGGAAAGAAAGCTCCAGAGACTTTTCAGGGATCCTGAAGTTACAAGACTCATCATCAGATGTAATGACTTCGGTGCAGGCGGTGTATCCGTTGCAATCGGTGAGCTTGCAGCAGGTCTTAAGATCAACCTTGATGCAGTTCCGAAGAAGTACGATGGTCTTGACGGCACTGAGATCGCTATCTCCGAATCACAGGAGAGAATGGCTGTCGTAGTACATCCTGCAGATCTTGATAAGTTCATGGCAGCAGCTGCCAAGGAAAATCTTGAGGCTACGGTCGTTGCTGAAGTTACAGAAGAGCCCGTAATGAAGATGGTATGGAACGGCGCTACGATCGTTGACCTTCCCAGAAGCTTCATCGATACAAACGGTGCAACACAGTATGCCCAGGCAGATGTCGTTCCTCAGGGCAAGGGTGAGTTCCTTGATACTCCTGCAAACGGTTATGTTGAAGGCAACTTTGCAGAGAGCCTTAAGGGAACACTTAATTCTCTTGAAGGCGCATCAAGAAAGGGCCTTATCGAGAGATTCGACTCTTCGATCGGTGCTGCAACTGTTGTTTGGCCTTACGGCGGTAAGATGCAGAATTCACCTGAGGAAGGTATGGCTGCAAAGATCCCGCTCGATCACGGCACAACACATGACTGCTCTGTAATGACATACGGCTTCGATCCTTATTACACAGAGTGGAGCCCTTATGCAGGTGCTTATAACTCAGTAGTTGAGTCACTCCTTAAGCTCCTTGCTATGGGTGTTGATCCTTTGAAGGCAAGACTTACATTCCAGGAATATTTCGAGAGAATGGGCAGCAACGAATCATGGGGCAAGCCTCTTGCTGCACTCCTTGGTGCATACAAGGCCCAGCTCGACTTCGGTACTGCCGCTATCGGCGGTAAGGACTCAATGTCCGGTACATTTAACGATATCCACGTACCTCCGACGCTCGTAAGCTTTGCCGTAGGAATGTCCACAACAGATAAGATCATTACTGCAACACTTACAGGCAAGGGCCAGAAGCTCTATCTCATTAAGTGCGCAAGAGACGGCAAGGGTTCTTACAAGAAGGACCACGTCTTAAGAGTTATCAAGGCTGTTAAGGAACTGATCGACAGAGGCGAGATCAAGAATGCGGCTGTAGTAAAGAGTGCAGGCGTTGCAGCAAGAGTCGCTCAGATGTGCTTCGGTAACCAATTGGGATTTGATTTCTCAGATAAGCTCTCTGAAGCTGATCTCTTCTCTAAGACATTGGGTGCTGTCATCGTAGCAATTCCTAACGACGGCAATGCCGTTGATAAGGTTGAGATGGCAGGCGGCAAGTTCTTAGGTACCACAAACGATACAGGTGCCTTCACATATGCAGGCACTGAATTATCCGGCAAAGATGCTCTTGAAGCATATGAGGGCAAGCTCGAAAGGATCTTCCCGACAGTTGCTAAATCAGCTGATATGCCTTTCGCGATCGACGTATACACAGACGGTAAGCCTGCAAAGGCTGCTCCGGGCGTACTTAAGGGTGCTAAGCCGAAGGTCATCATCCCCGTATTCCCGGGCAACAACTGCGAGATCGACTCCGCAAGAGCATTCGAGAGAGCAGGCGCTGATGCCGAAGTATTCGTTATCAGGAACAGAAACCAGAACGATATCAATGAATCATTTGCTGAACTTGCAGCCAAGATCCGTGAATCCAACATCATGATGATCCCTGGCGGCTTCTCTGCAGGTGACGAACCTGAAGGCTCCGGTAAGTTCATCACAGCATCTTTAAGAAACAGCGGAATCGCAGATGCGATCTCTGATCTCCTTGATAACAGAGACGGTCTCGTATTAGGTATCTGCAACGGCTTCCAGGCTTTGATCAAGCTTGGTCTCGTTCCTTTCGGCAAGATCTGTGACATGACACCTGACAGCCCTACGCTTACGTTCAATAATATCGGCAGACACCAGAACAAGTATGCAAGGACCAAGATCATGACGAACAAGAGCCCCTGGCTCTCACTCTGCAATCCCGGTGAGATCTATGAGATCCCGATCTCTCACGGTGAAGGCAAGTTCGCTGCATCTGAGGAAGTAGTAAGAAAGCTCGCAGCAAACGGCCAGATCGCTACATGCTACGTTGATCTTGACGGAAACTATGCTTCAGATACGCAGTTCAACCCCAACGGTTCCATCTGCGCCATCGAAGGCATCACATCACCTGACGGACGTGTACTCGGTAAGATGGGTCATACTGAAAGATATGAATCTGATCTTACAAAGAACATTCCGGGCAACAAGTATCAGAAGATCTTTGAATCAGGAGTCGCATATTTCCTGTAAGCGAAAATGAACAGAGATAATATAAAAGACATTTTGCAGTCAGAAGGAATCCTGCCCTTAAGCAAATACGGGCAGAACTTCCTTTGTGATGAGAAGATCATCCAAAGCATCGTTGACCTCTGTGAGATCAACAGGGAAGACATGGTTCTTGAGATAGGACCGGGTCTTGGAAGTCTGACTTTTCCTTTGTCTTTGAAGACTGATCATTTAGGTTGTGTCGAAATAGATAAGGGACTTGCTGATCATCTGAGAGATACCATCACGAATGCAACGATCTTCCATCAGGATTTCCTCAAATTTGAGCGTCCCGAGAACGTTGCTATCGATGTAGTCGTAAGCAATATTCCGTATTACATCATGACTGACATTATGAAGAAGCTGTTCGCCGAATTTTCTGATGTCAGGAAGATGGTATTCATGGTAGAAGACGAAGCGATAGCAAGGATCGACTGCAGGCCCGGAAGCAAGCAATATGGTCCTTTGGCGATCCTTGCAAGTCTTTACGGCGGATACAGATATGAATTCAAGGTTCCTTCGACTGCGTTTATTCCTCAGCCGAATACCACATCGGCGGTAATCAGCTTTACAAGGTCTGCTACTGCTGATTACCTTACAACGAAATTTGTAAGATTCCTTAACACATGCTTCTCGATGAGGAGGAAGATGCTGAAGAAGAATCTCTCAGGACTTGCAGCGACAGATACAATCTGTAACGCTCTGAATCAGATAGGGATTAACGACAACTGCAGGGCAGAGGAGCTTCAGCCCGGTGAATTCGTAAGACTTTTCAAAGTCTTGTGCTGAGAAACACACAAAAAGCGGCATTTAGTTATAAATAAAGCAAAGTGTTATAATTATATATCTTCTTAATTAGCGGAGGTCTTTTATGAAAAAATCCAATGCCGGTTTGCTTGGCAAATATTCTGACGGCTCTTACAAGCGTAAGGGTAAGAAGGATCAGCCCGCTATCGTGGAGTATAAGCAGCTCTACAAAGGTGAGATAAAGGCCAAGACCGTTACAGAGAAGAAGTATATTACGCTTGATGAGAAGATCAAATTACGCTCTAAGCCCAAGGAACAGGAAGATAAGAAGGAAGAGAGCGCACAGATCACGATCGGCGGCGTCCAGTATCTCGTAAGGAGCGGAGATGCCGGCTACGATCACATGATGAAGGTTGGCGCCCTTGCTGACGAGATCTACACAGAAACAAAGAAGAATAACCCGTATATCGCTACGAATAAGACCGCAATAATGTCTCTTTTTGAAGCCTGCGACCAGTTGATCGCTTTAAGGGCAGAGAACAGCACCCTTAAGACTGAGCTTACATATTACAAAGTCAAAGCCAATGAATATGCCAAAGAGAGAAGACCCGACATTAAGCCTACTCCGATGGAGGAACTGGCTGATAAAGTCAGCGAAGGATTATTCGAGCATTTAAAGAAGACTGATGACAAATAATCGAATTGAACTTTTAGCTCCGGCAGGCAACCTTGAGATACTTAAAGTTGCAATAGACAGCGGGGCAGATTCCGTTTATCTCGGACTCAAAGAATATTCCGCAAGAGCGGGAGCAGATAACTTTACCCTTGATGACTTGGAGCAGGGCGTAGACTATGCTCATTTAAGGTCGTCCAAGGTTTTCCTTGCCGTTAACACTTTGATGTCGGATTCCGAGTTTGAACTCTTTTATCCGACAATAGCAGAAGCGGTTAATATCGGCGTTGACGGACTTATCGTTCAGGACCTTGCCGTACTTCATAAGCTGGCACAGGATTTCCCGGATGTCATTATCAATGCCAGCACCCAGATGAATATCTATTCTGCCGATGAGTTCAAAAAGCTCTCGGAGATCGGCGTTAACAGGGTAGTGCTCCCAAGAGAATTATCCTGTGATGAGATTGAGACCCGTACGAAGATCGCGAAAGGCTATAACCTTGAGACTGAAGTCTTTGCTCATGGTGCAGTATGCGTATGCGCTTCAGGTCTTTGTCTTTTCTCTGCAATGAACCGGGGCGGCACGAGATCCGGCAACAGAGGATCCTGCGCACAGCCCTGCAGGGAAGAGTATGGCCTGTTTAACAACGGCTTGAAGCTTAAGGACGGACATCTCTTATCACCTAAGGACAGGGATGTTTCCGAATACTTGGAGCGACTCATAAAGAGCGGTGTTAAGAGCCTTAAGATCGAAGGCCGCATGAGAGATGCCAACTATGTAAGATCTGCAGTTTACTGTTACAGACGGATGATCGATGCATATTACGAAGGTCAGCTTAATAAAGATCTCATCAAGGAGATCAGATATGACCTTCTCATCAATTTCAACAGGGGAGGAGCCTTTACTTCCCAGTATCTGAGCGGCAGCAAGGATGACCACCTTCTTTCCGGTGAATATCCCGGCAAATACGGCGTCAGGATAGGCCGTATAAGCCGTCTGGAAGCCGGAGCAGGAACAGTAACCGTCGGTATAAAGAACGGCGCTTTAGAGCCTCAGAAGGGCGATTTCATATCCATCAGGGAGAATGCCAGAGAGATCTGTTCTTTCCCGGTAGGCAAGACCAATACCGATCTTAACGGCCTGGCCATAAAAGGATTACATCCTGACATGATCAAGAAGCTTAAGCCCGGCATGGAAGTATTCCTCATGAATCATGAGATATTCATTGCCAAGCAGGACTTAAGAAGAACGCCTGTATCCATTTCCATCACAGGTTCAGATACGGAGATAACTGCAGTTGCAACTGTAGAGGATGGTCTTGCAAAAATGGTTATGGCCGAATCCAAGGTTGTCATTCCTGATGACTTTGAAGGAAAGCCTCTTGATAAAGAAAGGGTCACCGAGCAGTTATCCAAGACTCTCGATACTCCGTTTACGGTTACTTCGGTTGATTTCGACGGGATCGACAAGTTCTATTGTCCCGTAAGCGTTATCAATTACTTGAGACGTGATCTTCTGACTGTCTTGGAAGTAAATGTAGTCAATGCATTCAAGAAAAACTATGGCACAGATTATGTAGAGGATTCTGAATATTTCGGTGAACAGGAACCTTTGACCGGCACGGTAAAGAACATGTACACATATCCTGTCTTAAGACTCAATGAAGATATTCTCGAAGAAGGCGCAGATATCTATGCATTCAGCATCTACGATCTTGCTGATCCCGACATTTACGGCACTGCTATAGACTTCGTTAGGGATCAGGGCGCGTCACTTGTATTGATGATCCCTGACTTCCATCACGATAAGCTCAATAAGATAATCGATTACGTTATCTCGCTCCTTAAGGTCGATCTGGAAGAAGGCTTTATAGCTGTAATGTCTTCTAAGATATTTACTGACCGTAAGTTCTTAAAAGACGGTCTGGAGTTCTATGCTTCTGCAGGAGCTAACATCTACAGTGCCAAGTCATTAACCTATGCACTCGGCCTTGCTGATGCCGTAATGCCTTCTTATGAGACTACTGCAGACGATCTTATCCTTAACTTAAGACATCTTACGGAATCTTATGAGATAGGGGAGAAGAAGCCTAAGATAATCATTCATTCTGAAGGACTTATCCCATGGATGCAGTCGGATTTCTGTGCTGCAGGCAGGAACCAGCGTCCCTGTTCATTCTGCAGAGGCAATGCTTTCTATGACATGAGAGCGAAAAGAGATAATGACGGAACAGCTCTTAAGGTAATACCTCATCCTTTGGACTGTTCATGCACTATATACGGCAGGGCAAAGAACCCGGTGGATCAGGATTATGCTGATGCAATTGCAGGTCTCGGGTTCGATGTTATCTGCAACTACACGATATTACCCGGAGGTTCGCTTTAATGACTGAGATCTATATTGAAAAGTGCAGAAAAGACGCCAAGCTTCCCTCATATGCCCATGACGGCGATGCCGGCATGGACCTTTATGCTGCAGAAGACGTTATCATCGAACCCGGAAAGTCAGCTCTTGTTCCGATCGGTATCAAGATGGCTATTCCTTACGGCTATGAAGTTCAGATCAGACCCAGGAGCGGAGTATCCCTTAAAACTCCATTAAGGATCCCCAATGCTCCCGGTACAATAGACTGCGGATACAGGGATGAAGTAAACGTTATCATCTATAACGATTCATTCTTCCAGGATGAAGGGATCAACGAGCCCCTGACAATAGACATGAAGGGCTGCATTCACGGCACCTATAAGATCAGAAAGGGCGACAGGATCGCTCAGATGGT
Source organism: Oscillospiraceae bacterium (assembly GCA_902764825.1). Taxonomy (GTDB): domain Bacteria; phylum Bacillota; class Clostridia; order Saccharofermentanales; family Saccharofermentanaceae; genus Saccharofermentans. The sequence continues at coordinate 4,073 of CACWXL010000001.1, read as the reverse complement.
CGTTGCCAAGGTTGAATATGCAAGCTTTAAAGAGACTGATAATGTTAAGGCCATAGGCGAAGACCGCGGCGGCGGATTCGGCTCTTCGGGAGTTAACTGATGAGCAGAGTTTCAAGCGGATTCGTAAGCTTCTCTTCAGGCGGTACCAGGCGCAGAAGCCCCTTTATTACAAGGCTTGCGCTGGTTCTCAGCTTTTTTGCGGTAATACTTATCTTATTCCTGGCGCTTACGGTTTTCTCATCCAACAGACTGATGAACGTTAAAGGTAATATCGTTACCAACGTTCCTTCAAATATCCTGCCTTCTTACAGTACTACGAGCTTTCAGTCAGCTGACGGCCAGACATCACTGCAGGGGTGGTTTTTCAAGACCAAGAATCCTACTTCAACGATAATCGTCGTGCACGATTCGGGTTCCAACAGACTTCCGTTCGGCGTAGAAATGATCGATATGCTTGAGAGCTGGCTCGAAAACGGGTACAACGTATTCCTTTTCGATCAGAGGAACTGCGGTACATCAGGCGGTGACTGCTGCACATACGGTTATCTTGAATGGCAGGATGTTTTAGGTGCTATAGGTATCGTAAAGCAGATCTCCGTTACTACGGACGTTATCTTATTCGGTATAGGAACAGGATGTACTTCATCGCTTTTGGCATATGCAAATCTTCCGCCGGCAGGCGCAAGCGAACAGGATCTTGCGGCTTATGACAAGAACATTAGGAACCTGGATTTCGATAAGACATATATTGCAGGCATGATCCTTGATTCCCCCGCAAAGGAGACCGACGACTATATCAAACCTGTCGTAAGAAGGAGTGAGCCTTTGGGATTCCTTACACAGTTTTCGATCCCTTATGCGATAAGAGTATCTTCAGGCGGTACCAATATAAGCCTTGCAGCAGAGATCGCAAGACTTCCGATCCCTTTGCTTATCATCTACGGCGGTCATGACACATTTATAGGTGCCGATAAGATCGACCAGATAATAACAGAGCGAAGCAGACTTAACTCCAGTATCACGAGGAGCGTAATGGTCTCCGGTGCCGGTTATCTGGAGGAATACGGAATCAACAAGAACCTTTATATCAAGACGATTAACGACTTTCTGAACGAATACTATCTGGTAGATGAGACATGAGCGAAAAAGATGTATTGATCTTAGGAATTGAAAGCTCCTGCGACGAGACGGCCGCATCCGTTGTAAAGAACGGACGTGTTATCTTAAGCAACTGCATTGCATCACAGGCAGATTTCCACGAGGAATACGGCGGAGTCGTACCTGAACTTGCTTCCAGGATGCATGTGGATGCCGTATATCCTACAGTACAGAAGGCTTTGTCTGATGCCGGAGTAACGCTTGATGATATCGATGCAGTGGCAGTTACTTACGGCCCGGGCCTTGTCGGTGCATTGCTCGTCGGTCTGTCATGCGCCAAAGGATTATGCGAAGTATCAGGAAAGCCCCTGGTAGGCGTTAACCACTTAAAAGGACATATAGCAGCGAATTATATATGTTTTGAAGAGCTTGAACCTCCGTTCCTCTGCCTTTGCGTAAGCGGCGGCAATTCCATGATCGTTCGTGTTGACGATTATACGGACATGAAGGTGCTCGGAAGGACCCGTGATGACGCTGCAGGTGAAGCGATAGACAAGATCGCGCGTGTTGTTGGACTGGGCTATCCCGGCGGTCCTAAGATGGATAAAGCAGGGCAGGGGGGCGATTTCACAAGGTACGTCTTCTCCAAGACACATATGGGAGAAACATTGGATTTCTCGTTTTCGGGCCTTAAGACATCAGCTCTTAATCTCATCAACGGATTAAGACAGAAGGGTGAAGAGATCGATCTTAAGGACTTCACGGCATCTTACCAGCAGGCCATCGCCGATGCGCTCTTAAAGAATACCTTGATTGCAGCAGAGCAGACCGGAATAAAGAAGCTGTGTCTTGCCGGAGGCGTCTCGGCAAACTCATTCTTAAGGAATACTTTCGATAAAGCCGCTAAGAAAAAGGGCATAAAGCTCTACTATCCTGAATTGAAATATTGTACGGACAATGCTGCCATGATCGCTTCGTGCGGTTACTACGAATACATGAACGGCAGGCGCGACGGGTTGGATCTTAACGCATATCCGTCTCTGCAAATGCAGTAAAATCAGGCTTTTCGAGCCCATCAGTTGAAAAATCGGCATTAAAATATAAAATATACGATTATGGCTATCAAAAAAGGTATAAAGATAATAGCAGAGAACAGAAAAGCCTATCACGATTACTATATCGATGAGAGGTATGAAGCAGGCGTGGCCCTGTCCGGCACTGAGGTTAAGAGCCTTCGCGCCGGCAAGGTCAACCTTAAGGACTCTTATGTTCAGGTAAAAGACGGGGAGATGTGGCTTATAGGTGTCCATATAAGTCCTTATGAGAACGGAAACAGATTTAATCTTGATCCTGAGCGCAACAGAAAGCTTCTCATGCATAAGAAAGAGATAATCCGCCTGTATTCAACGGTAAAGCAGGACGGTCTTACTCTGGTGCCCACAAAATGCTATTTCAAGGACAGCAAAGTCAAGTTTGAGATAGGTCTTGCAAGAGGTAAGAAGGATTACGACAAGCGTGAAGTCCTTGCCAAAAAGCAGGCAAACAGGGATATCGACCGCGCGATGAAGAATGTCAAAAAATATAACGGTTGAGGCTCTTTTCAACTTCATAGTTGACAAACGTATGTTCTGTTATTACAATGTAAATAGAACGTTTGTTTGCTTTAGGGAGTTTGTACAATGTCGAAGTTGATGGAAGTCTTTGCTGCATATAAAGCTCTATCCTTTACTGACCGTATTGTGTTCTATACAACACTTTCAAATAATGTGAATGTCCACGAGGACAATCTTCAGGATTTCCTTATTGAGACGCGGATAAATGACGGTAATACATGTATCTATTGTGAAAGCTCTCATGTAGTTAAGAACGGAAAACGCAAAGACGGTACTCAGCGGTTCATATGCCGTGATTGTAAGAGATCATTCATTCCAAGATCATGTTCCATTACTTCAGGTACAAGAAAGGACCTTAGTGTTTGGGCTCAATATTTAAAATGCATGTCAGATAAAAAGACACTTAAAGAAACAGCGGAAGAATGTTCTATCTCAGTGACCTCTGCTTTTTGCTGGCGTCATAAGATACTCGATGCTTTGAAGGAAGTGACTGACAGAGTATGTCTTGACGGCATAGTTGAGGCTGATGAGACATTCTTTAATGTCTCATACAAAGGTAACCACAAGAAAAGCAGACAGTTTAAAATGCCGAGAAAAGCACATAAGAGAGGAAACGCTATACACCGTAAGGGATTGTCATCAGAAAAGGTGTGTGTGCCCTGTGCTGTCGACGATAAGGGGATCTCATTTGCAAGACCGGTTAAGCTCGGTAAGGTGAGTTCGGAGTGTTTGATCGAAGCATTCGGCAGGATCATCTCACCTTCAGCGATACTGTGTACTGATAACGAGAAGGCTTATCGCACATTAGCGAGAAATAACGATATCAGACTGATACAAACATATTCCTATAAACGCATAATCCAACAGAATGACATTACATACGATATTCAGCGTATCAATGCATACCACAGTATATTGAAAGGCTTTATAAACAGGTTTCACGGAGTGTCGACTAAACATCTGGAGCATTACATCATCTGGAACAACCTGATATCTAACAATAGAAGAAACCAAAAAGAAAACATAAGCCTGATGTTCGGACAAATACTGAGCAGAAGGCTGACAGTACACAACAGCGATATATCTGCAAGACCACCTCTTGCATTCATCACGTAGAGATAAAGGGCATATAACATGATACTCTCGGAAGAACACAGGATAAAGAAACATAACAATGCAGAACTTCTCCGAGAGATTGATAATTACTGCTATAAGGTAAAAAATCTTTCGAACAGCGTCAACTACCTGATAAAGCAGTGCTACCGCATTCACACGAAGATAAAGAACGGTAAGACTCTAGAAGAATGGGAAGATGAACTTATCAGAGCGATAAACAGCGGCATCACGGAATACAATTTGGGC